>DASSIM010000082.1:0-19914 GCA_035691865.1 Candidatus Nitrosopolaris sp.
ATGAATATAGTCGTACAAGATGACATCGAAGAACGATTTAGAAAGACTGTAGCTAATACTAAGGGCTTCAGGAAAGGAAATATCAGTATAGCGTTACAAGAAGCAATAGAGCTATGGATCAAAGAGCAGACAAGGCGTAAATCGGCTTTACCAAAAGATGCAGAATGAATGTAATGCTACTCAATTTACCAAAAAGAAACAAAAAGAGAGAAAAATCCAACGAACCATAAAGCTTTACATACATTTACGGTAGCCGCTCGTTTTTCCACTATATCGATCAAACATTGGATACTATCCGCTTTATTTCGCCGCCGAGATGTATTAATCATGGTAAGTACTTGCACGAAATAAAAGGAATAACCCTCTATGATGACCCGTAGATTAGAACCCTTCACGTGATTCTAGTTGAATTAGTAATCTGATTTATTGAATACTTATGTTCTTTTACATTTAGGACAACTTTCATTATTATTCTCAATACTGTTGGCTTCAAATGCTTCTAGATTCGTTTACGTTGTTGCAAGAAGTTCGACTATACATTTCTTACGTTTCACAAATGGTTGTGACATTTGTCCCCGATTGGCGTTCCTTTTATCAATGAGAATTTGAGGATGGTTGAATTATTAGCCGTATATTTTTCTGGTCAAGTAATGAGTTAATATTGAATATTCATAATAATGGCAAAACTAGAATAACTGAGTAACTTCGCGACCTATCTTGTTTGCATGAAGTATAATTGTTACTGCATAACTTTCCTTCCTTTAGAAGGCCTATCCACAATGGATCTAGATTTGTATGCAATAAGCAAGGCCATATCATCACAAACAGTCATGTAGTTTTGAATAAGAAAAAAGTTCCAGTAAATGTTGCAGATGGATGCTAGTATTGGCAAAGATGACAGGGACTACTCTTATATTGTAATATACACAAATATTGCTATTACAAACTCCTATTGTTTTTTTGTTATGAAGCTTTTCAGGTACTCTGGCCTTTTTGCAATCTGAGATTATATGGCAGAAGCCAATTTCGTTGCATTGATATTTGTATGTGTCCCTGACCGAGTAGTTAAGTCCAGATGTCGGATTCACCATCGCTTTTGATGCTGCGAGGTTCATCTATCTTTTCTAACTCAAGCCTTGTATTCTCTAATACCTTAGTTATATTATCGTTAGGATCAAGTTTTCCGAGTACCATCTCGGTAGCCTTTCTCAGTGACAATTTTAATTCATTTATAGCAACCATCTCTCCCTTAGCAGCCTGCGTGAGAACAGAGAACTCGCTGACCCGCATTAACTGCTCGATCTGTGTACCTAAAATATTACTCATGAACTGCTTAATCTTTTCATTATTCTGAAATTGTGTATCCAAGTTAGAACTCATGTTCTGAATTCTCATTGCATTGATTTGAAGCTCAGATTTAGATTTCTGTATTTTTAGGTCAAATCCTAGCAGGGAGTCATAATCTTCGTCAACATCCCTCAGAAACTTTTGAACAGATTCTTTTGGATTAATTCGGTTTGCTACTCCGATTTCTCTAATCTTATGCCAAAGAATCTTCTGCTCTTTCAGACCAAAGCCCATGTCCTCCAGCGCCTCATATTTCGCGAGAGTTTGACTATGAACATCTATCTTCGACCCGAAAAATTGACAATCACTTTCAAGCTTGGCCTTTTTCTTTGTTAAGAAGTCTACACTATCCTTGAGCTCTTTTTCTACGATTTGGATCTTTTCGAAATCAGATATTTTAGAAATAATAGTATACGCGTCGTATCCTAGATCCCGTACATCATTGATTATCTTTATAATCGCTGGAAGATTGGCCATAGGTATTCGGATTCTGTTCATTTCTCTCGTAAAATCGGAGAATTCATCGAGAACCTTCTTGGTTACTGCCTCCTCTTGCAAGGCCATTTCAAGCCTTTTATTTGCCTCTGCTTCCACCGATTCCAACCTTTGTATCTCTTTTTCCAGGTGCTGTAACCTGACAATTTGTTTCTCGATATGGGCAGGTATTTGGTCCCACGGTATCGAATCTGTGAGGTCGGTCATCAGTCTTAGGTCGTGCGAAATCCTCTCCGGCTGTAGACCCAATTTTATGCATCCATCATACGTTTGTGACATGAATGAATAGAAAGCTTCCTCTTCTAGTCCTATTTTGCTCATCATATAGGCAACTCTAGCTCCTACCGCACTTCTGGGAGCCGTGATCTTCAATTTTCGTAAGGCCAGGGCAAATTCACGCAGCTCCTCAGCCACTCCTTCATGCAACCCAGCGCTCCATTCTCGAATGATATTGGTGACGGTGCCGCCGCTCAGGCCATTTTTTTCTGCTATTTGGTCTCGAATCAGACCCTTCAACCAGTCTTCTATTACCAGGCCCTTAGTGATGCTGGTTACTCATGGTTGCATTGCAGATCAAGAGCAGATTACTCAATATCAAATTTTCGTTATCATCGTCAAAATTGACTATATCATCATCATCGTCAACAAACACGATCCTGCCCACTCATTTCCGGGCGAATGCAACGCGCCAATTTCGTTCATGCACTCTCCCAACACGCTTCCATAACCATGTTAACAAGTTATTCTTTAGTGGAAATGAAATCGACCATTATTGATAATAATTAGAATTAAGACAAAGAACCCTATTTTAGACAGATTTAATACTATCTGGTTAATACGTTGTGATATAGTTATCGTCTGTATAATATACATGTAAGTTTAACATCTTATATCCAGCTACTTATCATTTTACTTCTAATTTATGTCCTTGAGTTTGAGGTACGCGGGAATAGAAAAACGAAAACCTAGTGAAGGAGGTTTCGAGGTATTGACAGGAAATTTGAGGTTTGAGGCCCCATAGACAACAAGAGATGATTATAGCCAGGGAATATTGTAGATGCGAATCAATATTTTGTGATACAACTTGGAGAGCACTCTTGTGTCATGTTATATAGATTAGACACTTTGGTACATGAGACTAAATAAAAACTAGGTCGTAATGAGCAATCTGGTGTTTATGATATCTTTATGAAATTTGGGCTTGAGATACATTTAGAATCTGCGAAACTGTGAATCAACCGATCGACACTCTGATACCATGCACCATGATGAAAGGGTTCAGCTGCGGGGAATTCACTTAACTGAACAAAACGCGCATAGTCTTCATGTAAACCTACCCCAGTTTTTATATTATCGTCCGTTATCTGCTTTGTATCACCTGAATTTACTCATTCCTATTTCTTTCCGAGGGTTAATATCTGAATCTCACTACATGTTCAGATGTCCTGAACCTTTGTATCGGGAAGCATGGGAATTCGGATGTATGTATACAAAAGCTTCCGCATTGGCAATAGATATTAAAAGACAGCATACGAATCGTCATCCATGCACAACGTCCTAGTCACCGGCGGCGCTGGTTTCATTGGGCATCATCTTGTTAAAAGATTATCTGCGATGCATAGCAACATTACGATAGTTGATAATCTTAGCAACGCAAATCGCAATTTCTTACAAACGATCAAAAGAGCAATTCAGGCTAATGATGCAAGCGCATCACCTTTTGTTGTCTTAAATGAGAATGAGATTAATGATGTATCATTTTATGCAGAAGACATAAGAAATAAAGACGCCCTTTTTGACATTTTCAAAAGTGAGCAGATTGATACCTGTATTCATTTAGCTTCAAGAATAAGTGTTCCTGAGTCAATCACAAATCCCGGGGACACGATAGATGTAAACATCAAAGGAACATTCAATGTGTTGGACGCTTGTTCAAAGGCAAACGTGAAAAATCTGGTTTTTGCTTCTTCTTCAGCTGTATACGGTGAGCCAAAAATATTGCCTATATCCGAAAAAGAAGAATTGGATCCATTATCTCCGTACGGTGCCAGTAAGATAGCGGGAGAAGCACTTGTATCTTCTTTTAGGAATACAGGCAAAATCCAAAATGCTGTCTCCATCCGAATCTTTAATGTTTTTGGAGAAGGACAGAGCTCTGGGTATGCAGGCGTAATCACAAGGTTTGCCGAGCGATTATCTGCTAATTTGCCACCATTAATTTATGGTAATGGAGACCAGACTAGAGATTTCATTTTTGTTGATGATGTTGTTAACGGAATAATTTTGTCAGCTCGGGCCGCAGATAAAAAACAGGAAGAAAAATCGTGTGCACACATCTTCAATGTGGGAACTGGAAAATCCGTCAAGATAAGAGATCTCGCTCAAACTATGATCAAAATTTTTGATTTGGATTTGCAGCCTATTTTTGCAGAGTCCAGGAGAGGGGATATTGTAAATAGTCTAGCTGACATAAGCAGACTCAAAAATATTCTTGGCTTTATTCCATCCCACGAAATTGAACCTGCTTTGAAACAGATTTATCCACTCTAGCTAATGCAACTGAATTATTGGTTATGACAGTCGTCAGTGACCGAGATAGTTGTGGCCATGTCTGGATTCGAAAATCGCGTGGGGTAGAAAGACAATAATATTATCTGATCGTTTGTTAATTTCCACGATTATTTTTGCTGTTTGGATGTACCTTTCTCGATACGTCAATGTTGTGATTGTTGAGATATAATATCCAGCAACATGTTGCCTCACTTTTCGAGAATACGCATCCTGAGACAAGTCAGAGAGACTTCGCGCCACCATTATCATAATTTCTTTTATAATCTAGTTCGCATTGATGTTTTATCGAATTCAAAACGTATTGAACAGATTTAAGCATTTGAATCTCCTTTGACAATCTCAACTACAAAATTGTTGATGTCGCTATGTTTAAAAATAAACAAGGATTATGTATTCTTATGACCATCTGTGTTGCCGACATTATGAAGAAAAAACTAGAAACTATTAAACAAATGGCTTCTGTTCAGCAAGCAGCGCAGAAGATGAAAGAAAAAAATGTCAGTTCATTGGTAGTAGTTGACGAGGTCGGTAAACCACAAGGTATAGTTACTGAACGTGATCTGGCCACAAAAATTTGCATTAACAATGTACTTGCTAACGCAGTGACAAATAACGAGATAATGTCGTCTCCTCTCTTAACTATTAGTGGTGACTCGTCCCCATCAATCGCAGCAGACATGATGTTACAACATAATATAAGACATATACTTGTTGTCGATAAGAATGACGTAACGAATGCGAGGGCTATTGGCATAGTTACTCCGCTGGACTTTACACGATTTCATGAACTCACAAATGAGAATGTGGACACCCATTCTATCGAAGAGATACTGAAAGAATACAGGCAGATCTACTGAGGTGGTACGCGGGCGTGTTTGGCCTATGGTTTTTAGTCTGAAATTAAGGCAAAACATGGCGATATGCTGATTAGTCCGAGTTCCGCAAACCATGAGGACAAACTCAGGGTAAGGCTAGGTTATGTCGTCTATCGCGGACTCCATGGTGTATCTCGCCATCTTTTCGACCTTCGAAGTTTTCAGTGTTTTTGCTTGCTATGAGGCTAATATTACGCGATGTTGTTCATCGCTGTTTATTGACTTACCTTAGAAGTACATGGATTCTTTAAACAACACATTCTAAGTGGACCAAACCTCGATATTGAAGAATCGAAGTCAGAGCTAACGAAGATTGTAAGGCTATTTTGGAATTATTGAAATTGGAAATCGAATATAAGCAGCAGGTAAAAAGCATATTACAACGTCGATACGATCAACAACGTGGGCCAATTTACTTCTATCAAGTCAAGACTTGTGATTGGATTCTTTTCGATTGCCTCCTTCGTAGTGATTGTAGGGACGGTTGGAATTGTAAATTCGCTAAATATTGACTCTGCTTTCAATGTTGTGACTAATGATACTTTACCAGAACTTTTAGTTTTGGATAATATACAGACATCAATTAATAAAATATCTTCCGATATTGTAGGTTTCGCTTTAGTAAGTTCGGAGGCTAAGCTTTTGCATCAAGAAAGACTTCAACAAATGATACAAGATAACAAGTCTATGACTATGGATATAGATCAGTTTGGAAAGATAGCGCAACCTAGTGAAATACCGTCTTATAAAATACTCAAATACCTGACAGCGGCATACTCTAGGATTTCTGTACAATTGATCAATTCCAAGGCTAATGGGATGGGCGAACAATCTATCCTAAATATGATCAAATCGACTGATGACATACGCGATCAAATAAATGTTGTAAACAATAACATGATGAATGTAGAAAGAGCCGAACTTCAGACCCAGATAGGTAAAGCAAACGATGCTATTCGCACTCAACAGGCAGAACTCGTTTTGAGCAGTATTGGTGCATTTATGCTATCTCTTGTAATTGGGAGGCATATATCTCAATATTCAATTATTAAACCACTATCAAGATTAAGAAATGCTGCATCGCAAATAGCTTCTGGTAATCTTGATTTTGAGATGAAAAGCAATTTCCACTCTGACGAAATAGGGGAATTATCGACTCAATTTGATAGTATGAGGCAAATGCTAAATCAAAGGACAAGAGAATTGGAAACATCCAATACTCAGCTTTCGTTGGCTAATGTGGAGTTAAAAGAACATGACAAGGTGCAGCGAGATTTCATAAATATTGCTGCACATGAGCTCAGGACTCCCATACAACCTCTGCTTTTAGCTTCAGCCGAGTTGAAACTTTTGATGCCAAATGATGATGCGGTTTTAATAGTATATAGAAATGCAAAAAAACTTCAAACCCTGGCAAATGTAATTTTAGATGCAGCTCGGATAGATAGCAATAGCCTTCAGATTTACAAAAAAAGATCAATCTAAAAGATATAATACAAGATGCATTGAAAGAAATTGGAAATTCTGATAATGATAAATTAGAGGTTGTGTATGAACCAAAGGATATTTTTATCATGGCCGATAAGGATAGAATAACCCAGGTGATCTCCAATCTACTGAGCAACGCTTTAAAATTTACTAATAAAGGAAAAATATCTGTGAATGTGCACGAGAAAAACGAGCAAGTCATTGTTAGTGTAAAAGATACCGGTTATGGTATAGATCGCGAAATGATTTCAAGATTATTTACTCGATTCGCAACAAAGTCATTTGATGGCACGGGATTGGGACTTTATATTTCTAAGAGTATTATAGAAGCACATGGGGGTAGGATATGGGCTGAAGATAACGATGATAAAAAGGGAACAACATTTTCGTTCAGTCTACCAAATTAATAACTGTAAAAGCTGGTAAGCAAGAAAGTCTATTCAGTCAAAAGGTATTATTGTTCTGTTCTTCTCCTTTTTCTTCTTTGCTTTTCTCGTTATGCTGTCTTCCTAGATGATCTAATATTTCTCTTATGCGTTCATGTCTTAATTCAGCATTTTCTAGTTCTTCTCCTATAAAGTTCCTCTCGCCTAATTTCCTGTAGACTTCTAATAAATCAACAATTTGAAGGTGGACCAGTTTTTGTAACTCGGAATAGATTTCTTTTTTCTCGATAGCATATACCAGAGTATCTTGTCCAAATGGTTTTTGCAGTAATTCCACGGGTCGGATCAGCTGCTTAACAGAATCCAATAAAGTCTCTTTGACATACGCAGACGCAAATATTATTCGCTGGTGTTGATTCACGGCTAGAATTTCTTTTGCTACCTGGATTCCATCTATTTGAGGCATTTTATAATCTATGACAACAACATCAAACGGTTGAATATGTTCTGTTGCATCTCTTTCTGCAGTTATCTTTTTAAATGTTTCATGATAAGCTATGAGACATTTTTCACCGTCATTAGTGAGCAGAACTTGATGACCTCTTCTTTCTAATACTCTCGTGTACGATAGAGCAGTATCTTTGTCATCTTCTGCAATCAATATTTTCATATTTGCTGGCCTCCTTTGCTCCATTTAAATCCGCACACATATGACTCAGATTATGAAGCTCTAATATAACTATGCAGGTGCATGACATATGCAGGTGCAATCTCAAAGTTTGGGTTACTCCTGCAATCTATGGCAAGGGAAATCAGACTAAAGATTTCATTTTTGTTGATGGGTCTTATCTACCTTCGCACGCGCAGGTTTTAAGAGAGCTGAAGATAAAAAGATTTGGCTCAAATGATGATTAAATTTTTAATTTCGATTTGTAGTCGATTTTTGACGAGCCAAGAACAAGAGACATCGCAAATAGTTTGATTGATATAAACTTCATATCGTCTTGCGAAGAGACAAACAGTAGCATAAATGATCAACCTGAATTAGGAGCTGGATTTACCGTACAGTTGCTGCCAGGCTGAATCTTGTCAAGAATACCTAGATTGAACTACGAATAACTCGATGCAATTTTTAATCCTAAATGACCTGAGAAATGTATACCTCTCCTGAGATAGTAGTAATTCAACAGAAGTGGATTAGTAAAATGTTTGTTTGTACGACGTGAGTAGTTTGGTCTCCTCGATTCCTGATTGATCTTGTCAGATTATTTTTATGCTATGATCTTAGTTTGCTCTCTGACAAAAACCTTGCTCTGCAAAAAGAGTGCGGCAGACATAATAAGATAGCTTGAGTTGTAGAATAGATCCCATATCCATTCGTCTTTCCCTGCTTTATCAATTACTGAACTATACCCGAAGCCAATATCTGCTATAGTAACAACCACTACAGATAAAGCTAACAGACTCCAATTTGCTGAAGCCACATTCTTATTCCGTAAGTTCCAGAGGATTAGCACGGCAGGAACGAGCAAGATTCCGTCTAAGATTGGATATGCAATGCTAATTATCCATGCGAGGCTACCTTCTTGTGCAGACAACAAATCTGCGATACCAAAAGTAAGATTAAGGATATAGCCTAGGATAATGGCAGTCGCTAATGATACAAGAACCGCTATGAATTTTTCATTTCCTTTACTTAAGAAGTTGTATATACTGAAAATAAAATAAGTGAAAAATGCGTATCCGCTTAACCAAAATGCATCAGCAGAAGACGGAAACGGAGTTTGAATTTGTAATCCAAGTTGAAAATAAGTCCAAGTGAGTTCTGCAACAAGCCATACGGTCAAACCCACAGTAAAAACTATGTACTTTTCAAGAAGAAATCTGTCTACCCTAAGTTTGTATGCAGTAATCGCTGTTAAGACAGAGAATGATAATGCGGCAGCGGCTGCGGTGTTTGTGGTCCAATTAGTAAAAAAGTCTCGGCTATTTTGGCTTGAGAAAATAATAAAAGAATTTGATATCGCTATGGCTACGATTAATATGAGAATCGTTCGCCTAGGTTCCTTCACATACTTCCGATAAGATAGCAATCTAATTACCAAAATGTTCTTCCGAGCCAATCGCGCTGCCGACTGGTATAAAACACGAACCTCGATTTAGAATGCTTAAAACATGTCTCAACAAGATGAGAAAGGTGACATTTAGAATCATCGATCAAAATAGTCAGGTCTCTTGACACTTCGACTCCAATAGTTTGAGATATGCTGCCCTCGTATTTGTATATTCCCATAAATGGGAAAAGCTGATATCGATATTACCACTAATCGAAATACGTTTAATATAAAGTGGCTGACTACAATAACTGAATAAATCTACTCCTATTGGGAGAAGATCTCGATACAGAAAGTGGGGATGCGAGAATGGAAATAAAAATAAAGTTATTCATAATAATGGTTTCGTTAGTTGTGGTCACTTTACTTGTCGCATCTATTATTTCAATGAACTCGTTTTCAACAGGAATGATATCAGAGATTAGAAAGCATTTCGAAGACAATACTGTCGGTGCCATGGATGATATATCCAAGGCTATGTTTGATAAAATTTCTGGTGTTACGTTTCTTGCCAATCCTAATAACGTGATATTATCAGAACCCATTTCAATCGAGAAAAAATTGGAATATTTGAAAGCAGTTCTGCGGATCGATGGACAGACTTATACTCTCGCAACTTTATTTGATAACAATGGCAAACTAATTGGTGGAACTTCAAATTCCAGTGTGGTAGGCACAGATCGTTCTCACGAATCATTCTTTAAGAGTGCAGTTAAAGGGATGATTTACTTTGACAAGGTACCTGTATTGTCCAACAACTCTTTAAAACATCCTATAATTCGAGTGGCTGGACCGCTTTACGATGCAGGCGGCAAAATCTCTGGGGTTCTACTTCTCGAGTTCCCTTTTACCAACATAATTCAAGTACTGCAAACTAGGGCCATGTTACCAGCGCCTACTGAAATAAATCTCGTATCCAATAACGGCTCGATCATTTATTCCAATTCTTACGATAATTCTACTTTGCAAAAAAATTTGAGTCGCCTACCAATATTTGCAAAGATAAAGAATTCTAGTAACACGATCGAAAGTCTTATAGCTACAAATTTAAGTGGTCAAGGAAATGCACTATATGTTGCTGCAAAAGATAAGGGCCATTTAGACTATCCTGGGAGCGGATGGTTCTTGATTACTGCTCAAGCTACAGAGCATGCTTTTAGTCGAGTATTAGACTTAAGAAATAGTTTCATAATAGCAACGATTCTAGTCTTGGGTGTTGCAATAATTGCTGTTTTCTTTGTTGCAAGAACTATTTCAAAACCCATAACAGAGCTCAAATATGCTGCAGACAAGATTTCCAAAGGCGAGCTTGATCTCAACATAAAAGTTACAGCTGACGATGAGATTGGAGACTTAGCACGCCATCTAGACGATATGAGGGTGAGCATACAAACAAGAGATAGAAATTTGCGGTTACAGAAAGAAGGGTTAGAAAAAGCTAACAAGGAGCTGACGACAAAAGAGCAGCAGCTCAAAAAGGCTTATGATACGCTCAAAGAAAGTGAGAAAGCAAAAGAAGAATTCATTTCAATGATTAGTCACGAATTAAAAACACCAATAGTTCCATTGAAGATTTATTCAGAAATGCTTCTCAAGACCGACTCCCTGGGCGTCTTAAGCGCCAAGCAGAAGAAAGCAATGCACACGGTCGTGAGAAGTGTAGAAAAGCTGGAAGCACTGGTCGCTGACGTGTTAGATGTTTACAAAGTTGATATGGGCAAGCTAACTCTATCAAAAGAAGATATTGATATTGCAGAATTCATAAATAGAACAATATCGGACCTGATACCGATTACCGTCGAAAAGCAGATCGAGCTGATATCAGACATTAGAACTACAAAGGGAGATGTTGTTTATTGCGATACGAAAAGAATTGAGCAGGTTCTATGGAACTTGGTGAAAAATTCAGTCGATTTTGTTCCTGAAAATGGCGGTAGAATAATAATTAGAGTAGAGAAAAAACCGAATTCAAACTCACACTTTATTTTTACAGTGGAGGATAATGGTATTGGCGTTACGTCAGTCGGTAGACATAACCTCTTCAATAAATTTTATCAAGCAGATACAAGCCTTAGTAGAAAGCATGGTGGCACAGGACTTGGTCTGGCAATATCCAGAGGTATTGTTGAAGCTCATGACGGCAAGATATGGATTGATGATGGCTACACTAATGGCGCCTCATTCAAGTTTACAATACCTAGCGGACACGGGCTGAAGGAAGCCTAGCATCAAGATTCTATGCCAAGTCTGTTGTTTAGATGTATCTTTCTCTGGATTTCAACATTGCGATTGTTTTTTCTTTTTGTGATAATCTACTGACGAGATATGATATACAGCAGTTGCAGGATGCTACCTTATCTTCTAAGAATGCATCAGCTGAAAATTGAGGATCCTCAATAAACTTCCCTTTTCTCCTAGGTATGTATGTCCAGATGATTGTTGTAGCAATTCCGAGGGCTTGTCAGTCCGTTCACAGCACTCCCCTGATTTAGGCAGATCCAAATATTATCCTATGACGTCATCAGTACGATCATCGATGGTATCGAGTCACATTCCATTGTGTTGCAGCTATCTCTCCGTTAACTTATTTCCATCATTATGACGTCTTCTCCGCTATCTTTAATTTCAGTCTAGTAGACAAACGGCTACTCGACTATTATTAATGCGGTAAATTCAGATACCAAGTAGATAAGTAATATAACTGTAAACACATTTGGAATGGGTGGAGTAAAATTAAAAAGGCTCCATGTTATAGAAGCGGTTCTCACAAATAAAACAACTACGTCTATAAATATCATATCGTATACTCCCCAAGCAAATATTTCATATTGCGAGTTGTACCTATCTCGCGATGTTTTGAGCAACGTGGCCAGCGCCTTATTTGCCGATATCAACCCTTCCAAGTATTTGGACAGGATGTCTAAGCAATAATATCAGGAACAAATTCAATATTTCCACCCTTCGAAATCCTCCGTCAATGTATCTTTATCATAAAGTTCTATTTTGCATCGGTCATTCTAATTGCCCCGAGGGCACAAGGTAGTATCACCAAAATATCCATTATTGTCATGACGCGTGTTCCGATCGAGGAATGATACCGACAGCTGATAATTATCCTGGGTTGATCGTCTACAATAATTATTGTTTCGCTTTGATAAGGGTTATAGTGCAAACTGTTTTAGTGAGTGCAGGAATAATTAAAATAGTTTTTGGGGTTGGCGATGCCGGGTTCCAAATCGTAAAGGTCTAAAATGTCTCTTGATTTTGAACAAAATCAAAACTATGCTTTTTTCCACAATTCTAGAAACATCTTCTAGCATCAACGACAATATTCCAGCTATTTGCGATGGACTGAGTGAATATATCCAAGACAAAAATCTGCAAAAAAATTGCCATCCAGCATTATTTATGAACTGTAATTCTGGGACGCTTTATAATTAAAGAAATTGATATTCGACAGATTCACTGTTTGCAATGGGATTTGATTAGTACTATTTACATTACCAAAGAATTGCTAACTTGTACCTGTGGCTTTCAAATCCTTTCCAGATTTACGATTATTGACAAAACAGACATTTTTTTATAATTTTTCGATTGTATGCGGTCAAAAGGTTAAAAAGGCTGCTGTATATCCTTTTTTAGGGCATGTGTTCCATTATCGGATACAAAGGTCAACTCGATGCAGCCCCCCTATTGGTTAATAGCCCTGGAAGAATGGAACACAGAGGCTATGATAGCGTAGGAATAGCAACAATAAATGATGGCAAGTTTATACTCAAAAAGGGGGTAGGAAAGGTAGCCGAAGTCAATATGAAGCTTGACTTGGGACGTCTGCAGGGTGACACGGGTATTGGGCACACAAGATGGGCTACCCATTGTAGTGTTACTAATACCAATGCTCATCCTCATTATGGTTGCACAGATAGCATAGCCATTGTGCACAATGGGATTATCAAAAATCACAAAGAATTAAGAGAAGAGCTTATCAGCATAGGTCATATGTTTAAAAGCGATACTGATAGTGAAGTGATTGCACACCTTCTTGAAAAATATTATGTCGACCAAAAAAATATAAAGAAAGTTGTCATTGACACCTGCAAAAGATTAGAAGGGGATTATGCATTTGTGGCAGTCTTTGAGGACGGCACGATATGTGGATCGAGATACAATGAGCCTCTGATAATTGGATCAGTTGATACCAGACATTTTATCTCAAGTGACATTCTGGGGTTTCTAGAGTACACCCACAAAGCTATTTACCTCGAAAATAGAGACACTGTTATCCTTAATTCAAAAGCCTTTCAGATATTTGACATAGAGGGAAATCCTGTGAATAGTCCAGTCACTCAAGTAGCTTGGGAACTAGCCTCATTAGACAATGGAATATACGCTCATGATACCCTAAAAGAAATCCATGAACAACCTGTGATAGTGGAAAAAGCAGGTACCCAAAATTCGGATAGGGTTAAAGAATTTTGTAATATCGTAAGAAGTTCTAGAACTGTATTTCTTACAGGCAGCGGAAGGAGTTATCATTGCGCATTAATTGCTAAACATCTACTATCAAATTTTGCAAAAATTCATGCCGAAACTATGGTGTCAAGCGAATTTCAATATACACTTGATGGTATTGATAATACTTCGGTCCTACTTGCCATTTCTCAGAGTGGCAAAACTGCAGATGTTTTGCAGGCTGTCAAGGCTGCAAAGCATATGGGAGCCAGAATTCTTTCTATTGTAAATATTCCTACCTCATCCTTAGCTCGAATCAGCGATTGTTTTTTGCTAATCGAGAGTGGACCTGAAGTCGGAGTAGTTGCGACTAAAAGCTTCACGGATAGATTATACAACGGTTGCCCAGGCTTTGAAGCCGATAAGATATTATCGAAGTCTTTCCCTTTCAGATTTTGGCATATTATTTGGCTCTTGCAAAGAATGCAGATCCGGATTATCCACGCAATCTTGCTAAATCAGTTACTGTAAAGTGATTGAACTTAGAAAAGATGATTTTAAATGAAAGAGAAAATTACTGGCTTTGCATGGTTTCTGATCCTGACCATGACACTCTTTTCCTCAGTCTCTTTTTCGTCCTGTTCATTTTTGGTTGGTGATAATAAAGCTTTTGCACAACTGCCTCCGATAAAATTAGAAGTCGGAGTATGGGCAACAGACTTTTTTGCATTCATAGCGCAAGAGAAGGGATATTTTAATCAAAATAACGTTGATGTACAATTAACACTTGTGCCAGACTACGTTCAGTTCATTAACGGATATTCCAAGGGACAATATGATGGAATAATTGGAGTTTATGCTGATATAATTCTACAGGATAATCAGGGCATAGATACGAAGGTTGTTTATGCTGTTGACTTTTCAAAATCTGCAGATGCAATTATTGGCAAAGCAAATAATCTAACAGAAGTAAAAGGCCAGAAGATTGGCGTTGGCGGAATTAACACGTTTTCGCACTTCTTTGTGTTAAGTGCGTTAGAAAAAGTAGGATTGACAGAAGGAGATGTTCAATTCGCTAATATTCCTGCTCAAAACGTAAGTCAGGCATTAGACAAAGGAGAAATTTTTGCCGGTCATACTTATCTCCCCTATCTATCGGCCGGTTTAAAGAGTGGCTACCATGTCATGTTTACGGCAGGAGAGCTCCCAGGTCTTATATCTACTGTTCTGGCTTTTCGCTCGAATATAGTAGAACAAAGACCTCAAGATGTTCAAGCTATTATATCTTCTTTCATCGAAGCTGAGCATTACTATGATACTCACAGAGAAGATGCTTTAAACATAATGTCGTCCAAATCAGGAGTAAGTAAACAAGACATAATTCAAAACTTAAATGGCATCAATGTACTATCGTTAAAATACAACAGCTTATTCGCTATGAACAGTAAAGCCAACGAGACAACATCACTTTATGGCCTCGGAAATCGTATCAGCGAATTTTTCGTAGAGAAAGGGCAAATGGAGCAATTGAATAATATTAGCGAATTAATCGAGCCAAAGTTTGTCAATACTCTATACGGGGCACAAAATGTGACTATGGCTAAAAAATGATGCATATTAATGCAAAGCATTGATAATCGATGAAGATCAGAACTACTCTACTATTGCTAATTATTTCTTTGACATCTGCATCCATAATTGTAACTGCTTTTGTAGCGACCCTGAATTTTACAAAAACTATAAGATCTGCGGTATTAGAAGATCTAAATCAACAGGCTATAAACATGTTGGATAAACTCAATCGTGTGATGTTTGAAAGAGTGGGAGATATCCACTTTCTTTCGATTGATAGAATTTTAGGCAATCCTAATTTGACTTTGACAGAAAAAGTGGATTATCTTCGCAGCATGGAAAAGGCCTACAAGGCCTACGGATCCATTTCAATTTATAATATGAAGGGTATAAAGATTGGGGATACACGAAATGTCCTTATAGGTACTAATGCATCACAAATGCCTTTCTTCGAGCATGCAATCCGAGGAGAGATTTATTACGATAAGGTTCCAGTTTTGTCGCCGTCTCTTGACGAATATGTACTTGATTTTTCTGCACCTATTTATGATAATAAAAACAAAATAAATGGTGTGGTAGTGACCGCCTACCCATTAAATAAATTAAATAGTGTGCTGAATGGAGCGATTCAAACTGATCTAGTTGCTAGTAATGGTTTATTAATTTATTCTAATTATGATAAGCAATCTATATTTCAAAAGAATCTCAACAACTCGCAAATCATTAGAATGTTAAGGGACCCAACTAATACTATGAACAATACAGTTGAGAATCGCATGGGCGTTGATTTCATTGTGCTCGGGATACATCAGACACAAGGGTATTTAGACTACAAGGGAAGCGGCTGGTATCTGATAGTAGGAAATGATGCCAGAGATTTATTTGGTGTTGTATTGTCGGATATCAAGCTACTTTTCCTAGCTGCAAGCATTATCATCGGCATAGCCATACTAGTTGCTTTCTTGTTCTCGGGAAAAATTTCAAAGTACGTAAATGAACTAAGAATATACACGCGACTGGTAAGCGAAGGCAATTACAGTGTTAAAATTGATGCAATGCGCATCAAATCAGACGAATTAAAAGAGTTAGCCTCAAGCTTTGATACGATGAGACTGAACGTAAAACATGTCAACGAGAATCTAAACGCTATTGTGACAGAAAAGATTAAGGATTTGCAGAACGTTAATAATGAATTAAAGCTAAAGGAAATAGATCTGAATATTGCCAATGAAGAATTAAAAGCAGCTGATCAAGCAAAAGAAGAATTTATGTCGATGGTCAGTCATGAATTAAAGACGCCGTTAGCCCCCATGAAACTCTACGTAGAAATGCTACTGAAATCCACATCGTCTTTTGGAAACATAACTGAAAAACAGAAGAAGGCGCTACAAATTATCCACAACAACGTCTTGAGATTAGAAATGTTGGTAGGTGATATACTTGATGTCTACAAATTAGACATAGGAAGATTAAGACTGAAAAAGACCAAGATAGAATGTGAGGAGCTGGTGAATCAAATCGTTGCAGAACTCATGCCCCTAACAAAAGAGAAGCGAATCAAGCTTGGAACAGACATACGAACATCAGGAACGATCAACTGTGATCCACGGAGAATAAGCCAGGTTATCTCTAATTTAGTAAAAAACTCGATAGATTTCGTTCCACAGGATACTGGAAGTATAACCATAAGAGTTGAGGAAGAAAGAACAGAAAAAGAGGACAAACAAGAAAAAGGCATCAGTCTTAGTGATAGTGATAGTACGACCGGACATAAAACTAGTGACGGAGGCAATCATAAAGTAGTCTTCACAATTGAAGACAATGGTCCTGGGATGCATGGGGTCGATACGGATGGTTTATTCAAGAAATTTTATCAAATGGATACCACCGCCACAAGAGAACATGGGGGTACAGGCCTCGGGTTGGCAATATCCAGAGGTATAATTGAATCTCATGGGGGAAGAATATGGCTCGACAAAACTTATACCACTGGCACTTCAATAAAGTTCACATTGCCGAGGGAAGATGTAATTTAATGAAGGTTCTTATAGTGGACGATAATGAAGAGCTAACCGATGCTGTCAAGGATTTTTTAGATAGCATAGGTATCGAATGTAATGTAAAAAACGATGGAAAAGAAGGCTTAAATGAAATCCTGACTGAAAGAGGAAAATATAACCTAATCTTGCTTGATATGGCAATGCCGCAGTTCAGTGGATACGATGTTCTTGACACACTAAAGACACAGGGCTTGTTAAAATCAGAACAGATCGTTATTTTTACTGCGTCCTCTATTACTACTCAAAATATTGATGATTTCATAGCAGCCGGTGCAAAAGAGGTACTGAAAAAACCAGTATCATTGGATGAATTATCTGAGTTGATAGAAAGATATCGCTCATAATAGACCTGACTAATTAGGAGAAACATTAAACATAGAAGGAGTATTATCGATGATTGAAAAGGAGTATGCTAGGCGTTTGATGATTGAAGTGGATTTCCGAATCTCCAGGACACTAATAGATTAGAAACTAGTCAATCATTCCTTTTTAATTTATAGATTGATTAATGCATAATATCCGACGGTACTTTATGGAAAAGATACCGAGGGAACTAACCAAATACCTGACAAATTCGTTACGGTACCAACATATTTGAACCAATGTAATACGGAATTCCACATCAGCATTCTGATAAAAGAGCAAAATATTTAACATTTTGTTTATATACGATAAAACTCATTATAAAACACCAAGTGGCGATAAGAAATAAGCGAAATGTTTTATTCTGACGAATACCGAGAACAAATCTTGAAATCAGTGAATAAAGCTAGCTTTTTACTTTCGGAGCTTCGTAGGAATGGGCCATTATTGGGCGATACCATTCAAAGCATAATTTCTGCCTCAAAACTTGAAGAACATTCTGAAGTTTCAAGGTTCGCTGAATTCGTTTATGGTATTGTTGAGGCATTAACCTCTGGGGGCTTGGATCCTAATAACGAGGACGTCAAATCTGTAATAAGTTCCGCATTAACAGAGATAATTGATATTATTAAAAATAATCGACATGCAGCTGATCCTAAAATCGAAACAAGAATGAAATTGATTCTTAGAGGCGCCAAAAGTGACGAACGGGATTACGTCTTCAATAAAATACTAAAGGTGCTTTATGTTGATGAAGATAGATTTGCGCAATCCAATATTCAAAAAAATATGGACAAATCAATACAGATCGAATCGTGTTTTTCGGGCGAGGAAGCATTACAGAGACTCAAATCAGACAAATTTGATGCGATTTTATGCGATTTAAAATTGACAGACCCAGAGATATCGAAGATATTCGCCGAGTACTCACCTAATATTCCGTTAGTCGCGATTTCGACTTCCGACGATCCAAGACTGGTTCAGCTAGCAACAAAGACAGGAGCATTGGATTTTATTACCAAAAATGATAAAGGAGTCAGACGGCTTCCAAAATCATTTCATACTGTAACCACCGAGTGGAGAAATAGACACAGGTTATCAGATATCGGACTGCTTCTCGAAAATCATAATTCACAAAAAATTTTGAAATATCTCGTAGAGTCAGACTCAACAATAAAGCAAAAAATCAGTTGTGAGGTGATCTATGATTGGAAATCAGAAGATAAGATAAAAGACATGAACGCCGTTTTGGAATCCTTGGTGAAAGCCGGATACATTCTGAAACAGCCAACGGAGTTAATTCTTTCTTGTCCCAAGTGTAACTCCCGCAATATCAGACTCCACTATTTATGCCAAAATTGTAATAATAGCGATTTCAATAAAGGTGACGTACTCGAACACAACAAATGTGGGTACTCTGGTCTTGAAGACAAATTCAAAGACGGAGACATTCTGGTTTGTCCTAAATGTAGAAAGCAATTAAGACTAATAGGTGTAGATTACTTTAAGATAGAAGCAGCATATACGTGTGCAAAGTGCAGCCATTTCTTTACTACGCCTGATCTAAGATACAATTGCAATGTTTGCGGTCATGACAATTTTAGAATTTCTGATGGAAATTGGACAGGGCTATTTACCTATCGAATCAATCCAGATAAAATTACTAAGGTTAAGCAGACCATAGTTTCCCTGTCATCTATAAAAAATTTTCTCGAGGAAAAGGGTTTTTCAGTCCAGTCTAATGTAAACACATATTTGAAATATACAACAGCAACAAATATTGATCTAGTGGCTCAAAATCAAGATCAAACTATCATTCTTATTATCCTAGGATCTGATGTTGAGGAGAACTTTGCAAAGATAGTTGATCTTGATACCGTTATCAAAACTATGCCGGGAAGGATCTCTAAATATGCTGTAATATTCTCTGAACCAAGGGAAGTTACAAGAAGTTTGCTCAAAAGATTTGGTATTGTTAGCATATTAGTAGAAAATCTTAATAACATGCTCGAAAAATTCAAAGAAAACTACGCTGAAAATGTGAAGCTAGAACTATTATAACAGATAAGAATGATTGAGTCTATTGGTCTATATCTACCATTCGACACCCATGCCCATTAATGCTCTTACGAAAGCGTATAATCTAATATATGCATAAAATGGTCTATACACAAAGAGCATGAAAGGCAAA
>DASSIM010000083.1:0-12496 GCA_035691865.1 Candidatus Nitrosopolaris sp.
GGGTAAAGAGGTGGGACTGGGGGTAGGATTTTGTGCTTTTGGGACAATTGTTTGTCCATATACCATGCTAGTCGTAGCAGCAGATGCCAGAATAAGAGTTATGATTGATCCTATCGTAATTAGATGGAGTTCTAATGCCATATCCTAATACATTCACAACCCAATATTATGCATATTGTCATTTTGTATGTTTACAATGAAGTAGATGAGTGGGAATATCGCGTGTAGGCTTCACAAAACACTCGTGCTGCATCCCTCGATGCATTTGAGAATGTAGAGATCATTCTGGAAAGCGGTTGCAGTAATACGGCTCGTCGTTCTAGATCCTATTAGATAAATTTAGAATGCTACGGGCTGCCGAATCCTTAGTTTACTACTAGAATAGGCGTGACATTTACTTTCATTTCTTAGTTTTATGCAGACTTTCACCGGCTTCAGTTTCCATTTTTTGCAGTCGAGTGTAGTAATCTGGAAATTCATTTAGGTGTGCAAGCGCAATTTTCCCAGTAAGCACTTCGTCATCTTGCGTTACGTTGGTACTGGAATCTCTCTTACCATGTTCCAATTCGACATCTAACCCCATTCTAAATTGCTCAACATCAAACTTAATCCAATCTAGTCCAAGAGCTTCACCAATTCTTTTTGCTTCTTCAATCGTAAAATGTTTAGAACTTGTCAACCTATCATCCAATAATATGATACGTTATTACTACTTTTGTTTGTTCGAGAAAACTGAACAGATGCGAATACCGATTCTATTGTTGGTTAATTCACATAATTCTTATGATTCTAAGCGTACCGTCAAATCGGCCTCACTTACCTCAAGCGGTAAAGACCAACGAATTTCTTGGTGGATATTCCGCTCCTCAGTCATCTATATTATTTGTCAAAGTCGTTAATATGATTTCCCTCATTGTAGCAAAGTGCTTTTTAACAAATTATCAAGATCACAAAGAAGTGTGTAAATAAAGAGGAAACCTATCGTATTATTTCTTCTTGACACAGATTGGTTAAGGATTAATCTTTACTATATAAACTAAAAAACTTAAGTTTGTTCCTGTAAGGTACACAGTGATAACTTCTGTAGTTTCCTTGAATATCGCAATGGAATTTTGTTCCTATTTGCATCTTGCCCACTTGCTCATTAACACTATCATTTATTATGTTCCTTGCATCGTAGAAGGAGTAGCGTGATGCTGAGCGAAACAATCAGTAGAGTAATAAATGGATTGCACCACAACGTCAACGAATATGATCTGGGTGACCCTTACTTTCAACAAGATGCATACAGGATCTATCCTTTTGCAAGAGAGAACTTTTATCCAATCAACGCAAATGGCAGCTCAAGAAAAATCGCATTTGTAGATGGTGGCAACCAAGAGCTAATAGGAGCACCGAATTTTTCAGTTCAATTAAATAGGATATACTTTAACGTATTTAACGAAACACAAAGGATAAATCAAAATGAATTACCTCAAGCAATAGATTTTTTCTCAGTTACTCTTTTGAACCTTAATAATAATAGTATTCAATACAAGACTTTGCTCTTTGCTACAAATAATGATTTTAGTGATTACCTCCCGTCTGAATCATACTTATCATTTGATTCCACAGATCGTCGTCTTACACGAGGAACACCAAGAACAGATATTAAAGAGGTTGCTTCTATAGCAAGAAGATTTGCTGAATGGAATTATTCGCACTTTATTATAGACAGAATCCTAGATAAAGGCGATATGCTGGTATCGGATGGAACCCTTCAAACATCCTTTCCTAATGAAGTACACTACCTTGATGTTCTCCATGAACGGGCACGAAATAAAGGCGTAATCTTTTCTGGTCTCGCGAAGACGAGTAATATGATTACGACAACAGGCTTGTCATTGCTTGGCTCTCTACACAAACTTGTAGAGGATTGGGGAATAAATTTCGATGAATGGTATTATTCACCTCTAGCAGAAGGTCTATCAAAGGATCACTCAGTTATAATGACTATCGTGAAACTACATAAAAAAGCCGATCATATATTTCGATATGAAATAAGTAATAGACAAATCAAGGATCTGGATGATTTGAACCTCAATGAAGTTATAACCTGCCTGGCTAAGAATTCTATTGATATAGGCTTCCCAGGATATCCTTATGGACTTATAGATGCAGACAACAATGCAAGAGTTAGAGCAAACGAGATTGAGACCTATAGAGTAATGCTTCTTTCAGAGATGTCCAAGTTAGGTTTGTGGAAGAAATTTACACATCATATTCGATCGACAGATGCACATCATATTCTGAATCTCTTGGTGGGAGGCTATCGTAGATGAATGATGATTGTTGCGGAGAAATCATTGCTGGAGGGGTAGAAAAATTAATTATTAGACAGAAAAGTGATGGAGCAATTGAATTAGGCGATCTACTTGTGGAGGAGAGAAATGAAGGCAAGCTTTTTTTGCAGGTGTTTGATCTTGTATACGGTAGTCAGATTTCACAATCTTCACTTGAAAATATTTCGGGAATGAGACTTGAAGGCAGCGGTGTAGGCCTAGACTTTATGGAGCCTCATCTGAGAAATTATGTGCTGGCTTTGGCTAGATCTATTTTATATCTCACTGATAGTCCTCACAATCCAAAAATTCTGCCGAATTTTATGGGATCCGTTAGACACCTCAAGAAGGAGGATTTGAATTTCCTAAGCAAACCCAATAATCCATTATATTTTGGCAAGGTCAGAACTGGTTCGAAGACCCTAAATGCAGATGTTTATCTGGAAGGTCCAGATGTCCTCTCACATCATATTCTAATTCCTGCGACCACGGGTAGGGGAAAGAGTAATTTGATAAAGGTCATGCTATGGGACGTTTTAGACAAGGACTACTGTGGAATTCTTGTTTTGGACGCACATGACGAATATTTTGGAACAACCGCTGCCACAGGGTTACGAAATCACCCCCAGGCAACAAATTATCTCAAATATTACTCTCCCAAAGCTTCTGCCATTCACGGAGCCGTCGGACTTGTGATCAACCTAAGATCCATAACACCTGACCACTTGAAAGGAATTGTTGATTTCACAGAAACTCAGTGGGACGCAATGTATCTAGCTTATCAGGTATATCATGAAAACTGGATATCAGAGATTATAATGGATGCTCCTCTCGAAAGTGATCTCGAAGGTGGCGAGCCAGAGATAAAAATAGCCAAGGGAACTCTGAATGTATTAAGAAGAAAATTCAACAGACTTCTTGGGGTGTATTTCGATCATACTGACAACCAACTGAAATGCCGTACGAGAGCTTTTAGCGATACAGTCGGAGAATCAACGGTAACTCAAATCATAGATACACTTGAGGAGGGCAAAAAAGTGGTAATTGATACGTCCATGCTGGAAGATCAAACTGAGCTTCTGATAGGAAGCATTGTAGCACACGAAATTCTGGATCGCTACAAGAGCGCGAAAGAAGAGGGCATTTTGGAAAAGAAGCCTGTAATTTCAATTGTTATAGAAGAAGCTCCTAGGGTTTTAGGTGACGAGGTCCTTAGATCTTCTGGTTCTAATATTTATAGCAATATTGCAAGGGAGGGTAGAAAATTCAAAATTGGTCTAATTGCAATAACTCAGCTTACAAGCGTTATTCCAAAAACGATACTGGCGAATATGAACACAAAAATAATCCTGGGAAATGAACTCGCGACTGAGCGAAGCTCAATAATACAGAGTGCATCGCAGGACTTGTCAACAGATGACAGGAACATAGCAAGCCTGGACAAGGGCGAAGCTATCATTAGTTCTAATTTCACAAAATTTGCTGTCCCTATAAAAATACCCCTTTTTGAAGATATAGTGAAAGTTATGAAAGTAAGGTCAAATAAGAAGATCGTGGTAGTAACATAATTTGTACAAGTTTGCACATATAACAGATTGTCATCTGGGTGCCTGGAGGAACCCAAAACTCAAAGAAATTAATCTCAAAGCCTTCCAGAAAGCCATATCTATTTGTGTTGAAGAAAAAGTAGACTTTATTGCTATCACAGGAGATTTCTTTGATGTTAATGTCCCCGAGCTGGATCATGTTAAGCGCGCAGTAGATATCATGATACAAGCCAGAAGACAAGGAATTGAGATTTATATGATTTACGGTTCACACGATTTCACTGCTAGTACCGTATCGATAATAGATATACTTCATAGCGCAGGACTATTCATAAAGCCTATTGAATTTGAGCAAATCAAAGACAAAATCAGACTGAAATTTATCCAAGATAAGAAGACTGCCTTTAAAATCACAGGCCTATCAGGAAGAAAGACTGGCCTCGATAGTGAATATTATGATCTACTTGATATGGAAGCGCTCGAGTCTGAAGAAGACCTTAAGATATTTCTTTTTCATACATCAATAAGTGAATTAACTCCCGTTGACCTTGCTCGTGGAGAGTCTATTCCATTATCGTTACTACCAAAAGGATTCAAATATTATGGCGGAGGTCATTTACATAGAAGGATTGAACATAAACTTGATGATGGAAAAAGAATGATTGTTTATCCCGGACCATTATTTGGATCCACATTTACGGATTTAGAAGATACTGCACAAGGTGAAAGGAGGGGGTTCTACATCATAAGTTATGATAATGATAGCGAAACAATAAGGGCCGACTTTATCGAAACAAAGATAGTTGATATTATATTCAACATTATCAATGTAAATCATAACACTGTCAAGCAAATAGAGGATAAAATAAGCTCGATAGTAGAACAAATGGATGACCTAACAGATAAAATAGTTTTGATTAAAGTAAAAGGAACTTTGGTGTCAGGAAAGCGATCGGATATCAACTTTTCAAGATTTGAAGAAACACTTTCAGCAAAGCATGCATTAGTATCATTCATTAACAGAAATAACCTTGTCTCGCCCGAGACTACCCAAGTGAAAGTCTTTGGTGCAAACATAGAAGAGATAGAAAAGAAAGTGATCAAAGAAAGAATAGCATCAATTAAGATTGACGCTGCTATGACAGATGACAAAGTAAAGAATTTTATAAGATCCAAACTTATATCTGAACAAGGCGAATTTACGGCAAACAAACTATTACTTGCTCTAAAAAAGGAAAAAATTGAAAACGAAACTCTAGATGACTTTGAAAAAAGACTAATACATGAAGCAAAGTCTGTCATGGGATTATCAGACATAAATAAAGAAATAAAATAATATGCTAATTAGAAAAATTAGTTTACACAATATCAGAAGTTATAAGGAAAATACAGAAATAGTCATACCTACAGGCACAATCCTTTTTCAGGGCGATATCGGATGTGGAAAATCAACTATTCTATCTGCGATAGAATTTGCTCTTTTTGGACTCGGTGATGTAGATGGCAACAATCTTCTGAGATCGGGAGAAAAGAAAGGATCTGTTCTTCTTGAGTTTCAAGTTAATAACAACAATTATCAGATCTTTCGAAGTATAATTAGACGCGATAAAAAGGTAACGCAAGCTGAAGGATATATTGTTCAGGAAAATGTAGAAACGACGTATTCCGTAAGTGAGATGAAATCGAGGATTTTGAAGATTATTAATATTAATGAAAAAGCACAGACCAGAACGACATCTGTAATTTACCGTTATGCCATTTTTACACCGCAAGAAATGATGAAGCAAATTCTTTCAGAAGTACCGGAAAAAAGACTAGGAATTCTGAGAAGAGCCTTCAATATCGAGGAATACAGTACAGTTAAGAAAAATGCTGAGACATTTCTGGATTGGAGTACTGGTGAAAGGCGTGTAAATTCTGAGATAACTAAAGATCTTCAAGAAAAGGAAATTTCATTGTATGAGCTCATCAAGAAAGTCAGTTTTTTGACAACTGACATGGAAAAAGATCAAGTGAAAATATCAGAGTTAAACAAAAAAACAAACCAGCTAAACGAAAACATTGAGAGTCTTAAACCTAAACAAGTTCTTGTTTTACAACTTCAGGTGTCCATACCACTTCTGAAAAAAACTATTGAAAGGAATCAAGATGCATTGAAGCAAGAGCAAGAAAGATTTGAACTATTAAAAGGAGAGTGGGATTCCATTATCACCAAAGAGCACCTCGTTGAGAAGCTAAAACCAACTTATGAACATTATATTTCATTGAAAGATAAATTAAAAGAGTTAGAACCAACAGTAAAACTACATGATATCGCAGAGAAAGAAAGGACAAAGTTAGAACAATTTATAGACAATGAAAGGAGAAACTTAGAATCAGCAACCGATAAACTAATGGAAGAGAAGGAGGCTGAATTAGAAAAAATTGAGAGAGAGGAAAAGTCTATAAAAGAATTGAGTACATTAGAAGACAAAGAACTAGACTTAAAAAAATCAATTTTGGGTCTTCGAACGTTAAGAGAGAATTCAGCCAATATTGAGTGTCTAATATCCAAGAATAGGGCTAAAGGATTAACAATGAAAGAACAAATATCCAAAAAACAAAAGGAAATTGAGAAGATAATCAGTATCGGATATGGCGCTCTGTGTCCAACATGCAAGCAGAAAATGAGTTTAAGTCATATCTCGAAAGTAAAAGCCGAATTCGATCAAGAAAAACTAGGGGTAGAAGAGCATATAGGATATTTGAACAGTACAATAACGACTTATGAGGATAAAAAAAGAGAAAACAAAATTCTTATAGACAGTCTTGAAAGTAAAGAAGAATATCTAAAGACAATTCAGCGCGAGCTGGGTAAGTTAACTGAAAAGAAGGATTCTATTCAAAGCTCGAAAAAGTCTCTTCAATTACGAGAATCAAGGATAAACGAAAACATACAAAATCTTAGTAAACAAAACTATGCTCTTGAAAACAGAAAGAGGTTATCACAAATTCTAAAAGAAATGGAACTATTGACCAAAGTCAAAGATCTATATATAGAAACAGAACAAAAGATTTCAAAACCCGAATTTGAGAGAATTGAATCTAGATATGTTGAAAATCTACAGGAACTAAAAAGGAAGTCAAAAATCGAAAACGAAATTCAACATGCTAATATATCAATAGATGCTTTAAGGACTGAAATTAATTCTGACAAACGAAAGTTACAGGAGGACGAAGCGCTATTCAACATGAATAAAGATGCAATAAGAGATTTAGAAGTATTAGAAGATATCATGGGAAGTTTAGAGAAGGAAATGTCCGAAATAAGGCAGAAGATTTCAGGCAGGCGTTCAGAGCTCAAAATTTTAGAATCAAACTTGCATGAGCTCGAAAAGGAAGTTAAAGATAAAAAGGATCGTCATCAGAATCTGCAGATCTTTCAACAAACCAATAATTGGTTAGAACAACACTTTATTCCAGCTGTTCAAGACATAGAAAGACATGTTCTTCAGAGTATAAATGAGGAGTTTAACCACTTATTTCAGAGATGGTTTAATATTTTAATGGACACAGGCGATATTAGTGTAGAAGCAGACTCGAACTTTACTCCAATTGTCACTCAGAGTGGCTATTCTCTAAGCGTTAATAGTCTAAGTGGAGGAGAAAAGACATCAGTTGCTTTAGCATACAGACTTGCATTAAACACTATGCTTAAGAAGGTTGCAGGTATGGATAATGCTTTGCTAATTTTAGATGAACCTACTGATGGCTTTGGAAAAGAACAATTAATTAGACTAAGACAAGTTCTAGACGAATTAAAGTCTGCACAGATAATAATGGTCTCTCATGAGCGTGAATTAGAGAGTTTTGTGGATAAAATATACAGAGTAACTAAAGATGGTAACCAATCTAGAATCGAAGTAGTAGGTTATAACTAGTTGTAGTACATACATAGATAGATGACAATTTCAAATACCCAAATAGGTGACACTTTTCTGCTTGCATTAATTGTGTTATGCGATCAATTGAATGTTTGTAGAATTTCAGATGTTGTTAGTCTAGCCAGTCGATCAAGAGCCTTTATGGAGGATTTTTCTGTAAATTGTGTATCTAAAATATAAATTGCATAAATTCATTCACCACAACCTTCATCAATTCTTCTCAATAGTGATTTGATAGTATTATCCTCTTCAATTATCTTTTTGAAATGGTCAGGTATAGATTTATCGTACTTGGTAACGTCTAAGAATCCCCTATTGTTTGAAAACCTATTCTGTATCCTCGACCTTTCTTCTTTCAAGATGCAGGTAGCCTTCTCACGTACGATATCGTTCAATTCTACCACACAATCTGGAAGTACGTATTCCGGAATATCAATGGCACGGTTATAATTTCGTGTAGGGAATTTCTCTTCTAACTTATCAAGTATGAATTCCCAAAATCTCGCATTATTTTTGACCTCAGCTAATATACTATCGATCTCTATTCGCTTGTGTTGTACATAATCAATTTTTTCTGTTAAGAGGCCATCATGAATCTTTCCTGCCCAATCTTGAAGTGGCTTGATATGCTTTTGGATTGGCTTGTACGTCTCTTCTACAATGCCAGGATCTATACTAAAATACTCCAGGGTTTCAAAATTAATACCGATCCTATATACGGAGGGAACGGTTTTTGCTATCAATAACCCCGATGCATCAAAGTCAGTGAAAATAGCGACGTTACATCCATGCTTCCCTGCCTCTTTTGATAGAATGGATGCATACTCTGTTAGAAATCCTCTGGTGTTAAGCAAAGCAATTCCATTAATGTCAGCATACGGTGCTAATTGTTCAACAACACCTTCTTTTTCCACTATTAGCATATCAGTTCCAAATTGCGCAAGTTCAGAGATATCATTGAGACCAACGTCATGCCACTCCCCTTTAAAGTAAAGTTGTGCTCTATCTGCTGCTATTATACCTAGATCTTCTCTCTTTACTCCAAGATATTCCTCACAAGCTGATTTTATTTGGCCAGTAATATACTCTCTATTAATGTCTTCATTACTATATCCATTATTCAGTAATATGGGCCTTAAGTGATAGAACACGGTACTTTGTGTCCATACCTGCTTTTCCTTTAAGGTCGGGTCTTTTAATACTGCTTCATATCTTTCTTTCAAGAGTTGTCTCAGAAATCTGATAACTGTTAAAGGTTCAGATCTTGAAGCCATGCTGCGACTACGACCGGAGCATGCTTTAGCTGTTGTGTCTGCAATAACCTCTGCAAAAGGTACGACATTTATATTCGATTTGCCGTAGTTTTTGTAGTCTATCCTAGGTGAGATAAGGTTCACAAGTATGATACTATTGGGCTTCTTGCAACTATCTTCGTCGTAAGAATAACCATGATGCCCAAGTATATCAAAAATGGTTCTTGCACTGTGAATATTATTGCTCGCAGTTTTCCAACTAAAGGTATGCTCGTCAGATCCAATAAGGAATGAATAGCTATTAGGAGCAACTGAACAGTTTAGACATTCTGCAAACTCAAGGGTACAGAGATTATCACTTTGTATTACCACTATTTCGTACAGAAATGGAAACTCTATCCCTGTAGTACCTGAGTGATAGATACTAAATTTCGAGTTATATTTTATTTTAGGATTTTCAGACAATCGATTTTGTTGTTGCAATCTTTTCTTTATTGCTTCTATTCTAACTTTCTTGTTAACGTCAAATGGTAGCGATAATTTTGATGGAGTTGCTAATGGTTTCATAGTATTACGCAAATCATTGTAGAGTTTGTTGATATGCAGATGCGATTGCTTTAACTGGCCTATCGTCATTTGCACAACCCTCTCTGAAAATTTTCTTTATTACGTCATAACTTGACGCATCGTTATTCTCCAATCCAAATATGAGGTTCTCAAATTCAGATAAAGTGTAGTAATAAATGCTAGTCTGATTTGTCCACTTGATGATTGGCTGCACCTGAGGAAAATTCAGAGTATAGTTTGAAGCATCCTTTATTCTAAAAGTAAAGCCGATGTGGGGGTTAAACGTTGTATAATCTGTTAGGAAATACCGTAGTCTGGTGAAGTCTAAATTATCCCTGAGAATCGGTAGACGGACTTCAATCTCTGCAAACTTTGTCGCTAGCCGTCTTTGTCGTTCTTCTTTTATTGTGGTATGAATTGTCTGATTGACTCTGTCTACTATCAGGCTGACTAGAAATGATGTTTGGTGATTTCTAACGATCAATGGTTCATTCCATTCGATGTTTTGCTCTTCTTTGGCCAAAGCATAAGGAATACACAAAATCGCTTTGAATGCATCCCCTAATGCACCTCTGCTGATTTTATACTGATTACGCTTGCTGCTATAGAATGTATCAAAGTCGAATATAGCCTGAAGTTGGTCTTTGGTAAAAATCAGGTTACCAAAATAATTGGAATTGCGAACTACGATTCGTAAGTAATTAGGCTCTTTTTTAATTGTAACTTCTACCTCAGCTGGAACAATTGTATTGTGATTTTTTTGGCCCTTGTATTGTGTTTCTAGAAAATCCAGAGCATTATCTAACAGTTCTTTTAAGACAAAGCCACACGTGTCGTTTTTTTCGATGCCAGTTCTATTTTCAATACCTTCCAAGGTTACATAATCCATAACTGTTTTTTGAGATGAGAATGTGGGAGAGGTTGCTATTGATCCTTGCTCTGTATGAGGGGGTGCAATTTTAGCTACTTTGTAATCATGATTAATTTCAGACACAGCTTTTGACCCCCACTCCTTAGCTCTCATTCTGGATGACCTGCCACTGACATAATACTGGACCCTGACAGATCGCAAGCTAACATTGGATTGTATTCAAAGTCTCGTCCTAGGGGGGTTTGTGGTGCACATCGAATTCATTAGCACTTTTCTTTATGTCGCTATACTCGCATATGGATTTGTGTCGATTTATGAACCGCTTACGTTTTTGATCCCAGGTCTCATTCAGGTAATTTTTCACGATTCAATTATGGAAACTATCTATATATATGTGAGTTCTTCAATTTAATGACATAAATCATGTAACTATTGTATATATCTAGGTTAGTACTGAAGTATACTTCGTATGATTTTGAATATCGAACTAAAAACAGGATATTCAACACGTATCGAGGACACCAGAAAAGTCTGTAAGGAGAATAAGTTGGTGAAGTAAAGCCTTAAAATTCAGTCCAATAATTCTAATCAGTCTATTTAGATCATAATCGCTAATTTTATATAATTAAAACCCTGCATACATATCGTCTTTGAAAGGATCTCCAAGAATAAAGCGAAAATCTTTAGGGTTCTAGAGCCTCTTATGCCTAACTTGGATTAAAAAGTTTATAATCTGAAATATCTAGGATTAAGGGCTAGATGCGGATCAAGGTATTGGATTTTCTGACGTATTTGGTCTAGCACAATCAATTAGAATAGTAGGAACTAATGATCATTACATGACATTAGCACTGGCTACCAGGTATTAGCTCAATTGACTGTAGTAAATGATCTCCACACTTCGAGAGGATCGGGACATGTATGAATCTAAAGTTCCTAGAACTGTTGCAGAACATATGTAATGCTACCAATTCAAATTGCTTGGCAGAGAATAATTCGCTCTCCTGTAGGTTGCTACGTTCGTTTCCACGTACCGACACCCGCCCTCCCGGGAGGGTACAACATCAATTTTCGTACTTTTTGCAACAAGTTTTAAAAAGCAATGTTACGTATGAGCATAAGGAAAACTGTTCCCGGTGTTATTGAACATTGTTCTACGGAGGTAGGTTTACCCTAGTCGATTGACCAAGGTAGGAAAAAAATGACGTATTAAACTTAACACGGTTTGATCCAATTATCAGAATTAGCCATTAGACAGTAATAACGTTGGAATGGATATTACAGGACCCATCACATGGCAGTACAGCACAAAAAACCGTGTCAAAAGGCCAGGAGTAACGAAAAACAAGATGAACTATGGACTGTTAGATTCGGCAGCATTTTTGTAAAGGCCCGCTCATCAGGAGAGAAACCAGACCACCAAATCAAATTCTCTCCTAAAGACAATTCAGCGCGAGCTGGGTAAGTTAACTGAAAAGAAGGACTTTATTCAAAGCTCGAAAAAGTCTCTTCAATTACGAGAATCAAGGATAAACGAAAACATACAAAATCTTAGTAAACAAAACTATGCTCTTGAAAACAGAAAGAGGTTATCACAAATTCTAAAAGAAATGGCAATATTGACCAAAGCCAAAGATCTCTATACAGAACAAGAAGCTATCCCTCATGATGACCTGGACATAAAGCAGAACTCGCTTTCTGATATCCTGGATTAAATCATTGAAATAGGATTATCGCTGGATTTTTATTGTCATTTTTTAAGAATGCTGTAACTATGGACAACACATTTGAATGACATGGTTGATTAATGAATGAATTACAAACTGATTCATTGTGTTGCCACTAACCAGTTTGCGAGCGTCTTTGCGGGTGGAGGAAATTATTTTTGGGTAAAAGATTCTAAATTGTATACAAAACCTCCAAAGTCTATTCCTCTTTACATTTCAGGACTAGGTGAACAAACTGCTAGACTTGCTGGCGAAGAAGGAGATGGCTTTGTAACAAACGAGTTGAA
>DASSIM010000084.1:0-68161 GCA_035691865.1 Candidatus Nitrosopolaris sp.
TTGAAACCCTTATATCCACTATTACGCAAGACGATATTGCTTAGTTTGACTACAGACGAATGATCAATCGATAACTTGTTAGCTATTATCTTCCGCCATCCATATGAAAGTCCGCTCTTTGGAAATTTAATCAAGAAATCGTTGCCGTAGTGATCCCTACTTTTACGAACACCAACACTTTCTGTCATAATGTTCGTTCCCGCTAAATAACTCACTATGTCTGATCTAGCGACAGGATCAAGAGAATTGAAAGACTTGTCTGATACAACGACATGAAAACCATTATTTCCTGAAAAATACACCGACACAGATTTTTCTTCTATACCGAGATCAGTTATTAGAACTGTAATAAGACGTCGTACCTCTTTTTTTAAAGCAAATATACATTTGCTGCACGGAATTGATGTCTGATTGAATGTCGTGCTCTGACAAGACTCACATACTTCGGATTTGGTACTTGAAACTTGGCTGCAATTTGTGCAGATGAAGTATGAGTGTCCTACCTCGCACGAAAGATGCAAATCCTTTGCATCAATATCAAAAATAAGATCTGCTCCCAACCAATGTTTTTCCTGCATTGGATAAGTTGGGAATGTGTAATATGCATTTGAGCAATAAACGTCTGCAGGAACATCTCGTATCAAAGTGGCAAGGATGTCGCCCTTATTTCTAAATGATAAATGTCTGACCATCCCTGATCCGAATGGCATGTATCCAAATTCATGTTGTTCTATATGTTCCGGAATTTCAAGAAGATTACTATAATTGAAATAATATTCTCTAAAGGCGCTTTTCAGAAGGGCAGCGTTTTTCTCTGATTTATTTCCGCTCATCAATTTTGACTGTAATAACTATGTCGATGAAGCTTGTCCCTTAAGCAAAGGCTGTCTTCCGAATTGGACTGGATTTGTGATACCGTTACACTCTTCCGTTGCGAAGCAGAGATTTTGGTTTAATAGTTTCTGGCATGAAGGGACTGAATATTTTATGCCGCTTCCCCGGAGTCCTGCAAGATGCTCTATCTGGTATTTTGTAACTTTTTCATTATAATCGGGGGCATTATGAAACAGCATGATTATCTCCTCAATACTTTTTCCAATTGCAAGCATATAAGTTGCAAGCATAAGTCTAGCAGAATGCGGAAGATTCTCGCCTTTGTTCATTACCTCTAAAGCGTGCTTGATGCATGGAGGATAGTCTTGGATCTTGTATCGCCGATACTGGTAGTGTGGTGCAAATTTTATGCTCAGTTCATTAACCTTGGTTCTTATTGCTTCAGGTAGAGTTGACAAGGTCATCGATTTTACCTTGTTGTATATCAAATCACTAAGTTCGCTTCTAATGAGTCTCACAGTCTCATCGGCATCTAGATACACATAGCCATTATGCACAAGTCTATTGATTAATTTCCAATCTTGTTCGTGAAAACGAGAAGCCCGCATCAAATAGTCTGTAATCCTAACTTTGAACAGCCGATTGTCATTTTCACTGATATCAACATTCACTTTGAATAACTCCTTGAATATCGTCGAGAGAAGAAGACGCTTTTTTTGTTCACTTTTCTCTCTCACCAGGTCTTCGGTAAGAAATTTCTCTGCTCTCATTGCTTCAAAAAGGGCGTGTTTCCTCAAAATAGGCTCCATTCCGATCGATTTTACAATAATAAGGGTCACCAAAAATGTAAGGATTTCAATTTCGTATCTGTCTAATTTTTCGTCAGGAAGACCTCTGGCTATTTCCTTTTCCAATCTATCAGCAGCTCTATCTATGATGTGGTTCATCTCAGGTCTGTTAAACTCTTGAAAATCGAAATGAGTTTCTCTAACATATTCAGACGCATCATTAAGAAACGGATACTTTGCGAGATCGCCAGTTCCGATTTTTATCGACAATGTTTGATGACAACAAAAGTTATGAGATACTGGCATAAAAATTACGTGCAGGTCACAGAATTTTTATATCATGGGGATTCGGCTCATTTTCATATCAAAGAAGATGAAGGTTCGAGTAGGCTTCCATGTCTCTATCGCTGGGGGGATTGCAAATTCAGTCGACAACGCATTAAAGATAGGATGCAGCGCATTTCAAATATTTACCAGAAACCCTAGAGGTTGGACTGCCAAACCCTTAGTCAACGAAGATGTAATGAAATTTCGAGCAAAATTGGCCAAAAGTCCAATCTCGTCAGAAGCGGTTATAGTGCATATGCCGTATCTTCCTAATCTGGCAGCCCCGGAGGGGACTTTGTACCAGAAATCGGTTCATACCCTTGCAGAAGAGGTTCAAAGATGTATCACCTTGGGTATACCATCTTTGGTAATTCACCTTGGAAGCCATCTTGGCAAGGGAACTGAACAGGGTATAAGCCAGCTAGTGAAAGCATGTACCTATGCCTTTGACAACTGCAGGAAAAATGCTTCATCTCACGCAAATCAATCAAAACAAAAGACCACGAGTAAAAATGCTCCAGTTCGAATTCTACTCGAGAATATGGCAGGTCAAAAAAATAGCGTAGGGGGTAAGTTTGAAGAAATTAGGCTCTTACTCGATAGACTAAAGCCAATAGGACGCTTTGGAGTTTGCTTAGATACCTGTCATGTGTTCGCTTCTGGCATCGATTTGCGCAAAGAGGTAGATGTTGAGAGAATGCTAAACCAGTTTGATTCGACTGTAGGGTTGAAGGAATTGAAGGCGTTACATCTTAACGATTCAAAAGGCGATTTAGATTCTAGAATTGATCGTCACGAGCACATTGGCCTAGGGAAGATAGGAAAGGCAGGATTTGCTGCATTATTACGGCATAAATCCCTTAGAAATCGACCCATGATAATGGAAACACCTGTTGATGATCAACGGAATGACGTTGACAATCTAAAAGTTGTGTTAGATCTAGCTAGTAATCCCCAGAAAACATGAGATGCGACTAAGGTCCCCTCTAGAAATCCTCTGGAACCTTCAGTAGGCTAAACAGGAAAAATATTACATAAATCGCGGCGGTGATTTACCTTTTTTACTGTTATTTCTCCTCCGAATTCGTTCTATGGTCGTAATATCATAATTATGTGATCGCTGCTTGCGCTGCAGAGTTTTTGTTGTATGCTTAGCAAAAGGACAGCAGTATGAATTCGTAATTACAATGTTCAGCTCTAGCATATAGTCGCTTAAAACTTTGGAGTATCGACTACTTTCTCACCTAGTTGGGAAAAGCTTACAGTCGTTTAATAACAAAGTCCGAAGAATCTCTCAATTTTTCATGCTAAATTTTATAAACATAGAAACTCTATTGGTAATGTGCTATGCACTTATTTACTTAGTGCAGTAACTGCAGTTACTGCAGTAACTGCAGAATATTACCCTGACGTCGCTACAAGCGCAAGCAAAACTCGAATGGTGGATGAAATATGAAAGAGATCTATTGTTCTCCGCATTGTAATCAGACATCCACGAGGCGGTGGAACTTGAAAACTCATATCAACAGAAGGCATGCTGGAGCAGGTCGACCAATTCCTAAAATAGCAACAGACCCAATGTGGACTGGTGAGGTTGGTTATCAGACTAGAAACAATAATTTTTCGATCACTAATCATAATCCTAAAGCACATGACCCAGGAGATTTTCTAGAACAAATACTTCAGCAATTACGGAAGGTGAAAGAATTCAAGGATTTGTACTCGGAACTCTCTGGTCAAAAAGCTCCAGGCCTGAATATGGGTTTCATGGTTTCGGATTTAGCAAGTAAAACCGCCACCACATATGGCACTACCTTAGGATACAAAGGCTATGGCTGCGACAAATGTTTGACTTTTGGATTTGAACAGATATTCGATCACCCAAGGACATCTCTTAAAGTCAACCACATATGCAACACACAAAGGCTCTCCGAAGCACAATTTGTGAGGGACAAAGCAACAATACTGAAACAGCGACGACAAGAACTGGTTCTTCAGCTCACTATGATTGTTGATTATATCTTTCAACAAGAACCAATAGAACTCTCAGCTGTAGAGATCCCTTACTACGTATTTGAAAAACCAAATTCTGAGGAGTATGTTGATCTGGATTCTTTATCATCTAGTACTGCTATTGATTGGGCATACGACGTCGCTAGAGGATATAAAATCAAGATTGACAATATTGTGCTATCTCGATTTTTGGCTATCTTTAATGCAACTTTAGGATTCTTTCGGTTAAAAATTGATGGAACAAACCGCTATTTTTTCACATATATTGCAAAAGGATTACAGCCTTGGGATATCGAGTACCTCAAGAACCTTGATAAATCAGCGGACGCAAATCACGATAGTAATATCGCATGGAATGACATGGTTCAATTTGTAGATACCCCGTGTACAAATGGGCCTATTCCAATGTTAAGATTAGATAAATTTAGGGCAACGATTAGCAATCGTACCGGTAGCAATATTTCTAATCACGATAGTAATATCGCATGGAATGACATGGTTCAATTTGTAGATACCCCGTGTACAAATGGGCCTATTCCAATGTTAAGATTAGATATATTTAGGGCATCCTAAACTTAAGCCTACAGAAGACGAAGTTGTCGAATAAGAGATAATCTAGGATGACAAACTATGAATTTGTTATGAAACTTGCTCTGGAGAGAGGCTTTTACTTTCCAAGCTGTGAAATATATGGTGATGCTCCAGCAGGCTTTTGGGAATATGGTCCCAGGGGAGTTAGCATGAAAAATAAATTCATTGAGCTTTGGAGAAGAGAACTCGTCAGGCGTGATGGCATGCTGGAAATAGACGGTTCTCAAATAATGAGCAAGAGTGTTTTCGTAGCTTCAGGACATATTGGTAATTTTACCGATCCTATCATAAAATGCACAAAGTGCAATTCTACATTTAGAGCAGATAGATATATCAGTGAAAAAACTGGCGAGAACGTAGCCGAGCGAATGCCTGACGAAGAGATAGACTTACTTATTAAAAAACACGAATTGAGGTGTCAGAACTGTAAGGGTGATTTTGGCAATGTTCGCAGATTCAACATGATGTTTAGGGTAGGAATAGGTCCAGCTGCGGAGGAAGCGTATCTTAGACCAGAGACCTGCCAGACAATATTTGTAGATTTCGCACGAGTTTTCAAGACAATGCGTGGGAAGCTTCCATTAGGCATCGCCCAAATTGGCAAGAGCTTCAGAAATGAAATAGCGCCAAGGCAGAGTCTATTGAGGCTTCGGGAATTCTATCAGGCCGAGATCGAGGTATTTTGTAATCCCAACAAATTAGATGATTTGCCCAGGTTCGAAGATGTCAAAAATACAGTCCTCAATATTTCTGATGAAAGTGCAATATTGAATAAGTTCACTGCTGAAGAAGCTATCCTAAAAGGAATATTACCAAACAAATTAGTAGCGTATTATCTATCTCTCCTAAACGAATTCTATTCGAAGACTGGAATAGACATGAAGCGAACGCGTTTCAGAAGGCTCTCTGACGAGGACAAGGCTTTCTACGCGTCTGTTGCGTTTGACTTTGAAGTCGAGACTAGCATTGGATGGCTGGAGCTTGTGGCGTGTAATTATAGGTCTGACTATGATCTAAAAGGACATTCTGCTACTAGCAAGCAAAATCTCGAGGTAATTGATCCGTCCGATCAAACAAAGGTCTTACCTCACATCTTTGAGCTTTCAATGGGAATTGATAGAAGCCTTTACACTATCTTGGAACATTGTTACTTTCAAGACTTCGAACACGAGAACAGATTAGTGTTAAAACTGAAACCCTACCTTGCTCCTGTATTGGTAGGAGTGCTTCCATTGATGACCAAAGATGGATTGGCAGCGAAGGCAGAAGGAATTTATGCCGATCTCAAGCAAGGTTATGACGCATTTCTGGACGAGTCCGGTTCGATAGGGAGAAGATACAGGAGACTTGAAGAGATTGGGACCCCCTTTGCAGTTACAATTGATAAGACAACTATGGAGGATGATACTGTTACTGTGAGAGACAGGGATTCAATGCAACAAAAAAGAATTCAGGTCTCCCAGTTAAATAATTTCCTCCAGGGTGCGTTAAACGACTCACTTTAGGAATGCATGCCCACAGATGTAGAACTAACGGAAACGCCCGCAGAAACTCTTTCAGACCTGTAGTTGACTTTTATTCTTATTCAGCAAAACTTATCCTTTTCTGGGAGCATAGAGCGAAACGACGTTTCAGCAGCGGCCCTAGATTATCGTCATTATTATTCACGATGACTAGGACTATAACGAGGACGATGGGTCACACTTTGCATGAATCTACCTATTCAGTAAATAATTTAAAAGATATTCAATTACTATAATGTATAGGCATATTGAGCGAAAACAGGAAAGCCAGAAAGATAAGGGAGAAAAAGACTGTCCTAAATGATAATGATATCCTACCAAGTGAGAAATGGCTTGTGAGATTTAGGAACCCTAATTCGACCAAAACCCAAGAAGGGTCAGTATTTATCAGACAATTCCATGCACCTGGCTTTTACGAAGCATATGATACAGTTATGACACATGCAGAGAAATCAAATCTCGATATTCTATGGTTCAAAGAAAAAAGGAATTGTGGAGATGAATATGCCAATCGCAATTTCCTGGAATTGGAATCATTTTGTACTTATTGTAATAAAAAATTCAATCATTTGGAACCTCTTCCATGCACAATAGAAGACTGTACAGCTGAATTTTGTTCCAAGGACTGTGCAAAAAATCATCACGCTCTGCGACATTTGCATCATTGATTAATTATCAATGATATCGACCGACAAGAAATAGCCATGCTGATAAATATTGTGTACGTTTGTTCATTAATCTGTCGCCACACATGTCATTCATTATTATCCTTTACTAAATCCAATGTTACCATTCTTATTCTTTCTGCATCCCCTCTGAACTGAGTTAGGCACCTGGAAGAATACTCAGCAGGGGATCCATCGATGCTCTGTCTAATAGTAAATCCTAGGGATCGAAAAATTTGTGAAAGCCATTTAATCCAAGTATTGTAGACTTCATCTGAAACTGGCTCAAGAAGATCATCTGTGATTTCGGTAACAAGACGGAGTAGTCCTGTGGTTTTTAATTTTGTATACACAATTTTGTAGAACGATTGCCAACTATCCTGATTTGACCTATCAATGTAAGCAGGATCGGGTAGCACATCGAGAATCTGATCAATAGATCTATCTGGAAACATGGGGAGTATCTGTTCAAAAGATCCGTGCAATAAAATAACATTTTTTTCATTTTTCATAAGAGATTCTGCAGCTTCAAATTTCTTCCTATCAATTTCAATGCCGATATATGTGACGTTTGAAGTGTTAGTATCTAGTTTGATGTCATGATCCTGTTCTATGAGTTTCTTTAACAGACGACCATCGTCCATTCCAAATTCGAGTATCACTTTCGAGGGACTTTTTAGAGCAAAGCTTAATCGCATTAATTTGTCAGAAGACATTGGTACGCCTACCGATAGTGATAGGTTCCAGTGAGCCTCCCAGTCCTATGAATGCTTGAGTAGCTCTCCTTCAAGAAGCTGCTGAACTAGTTGCACTACTTCTTGTTCAACCTGCTCTCTAGGCAAAGCGAGCTTATCTGAAAACTGATCCGTGAGTTGATTGATTGTTCTTGTGCCGTCACAGGTGTCCCAAAAATCTACTATCGCTTGGTTTACCATAAATCCTTGTTCTTTTTCATTTAGAAGGGCAAGCGAGCCATCTTCCTGTTTAATTAGTCTGCCTTTCTTTGCAGGATGATATTTTTCATAGTCTACTTGGAAGCGTAGCTTTGGCTTACCAAATCCCATTTTCTCTCGGGCACCTGGATCCATTTTTTCAATACTCCAGGGAGGATCCCAAACTATCTGCACATCGATATTACCTATACCATTGATCCTCCCTACATATCTTTTCACGTCGTTGACAAGAGTATCATGAAGCGGACATCCACGTGTCGTCATGGTCATCTTTATATCGACATTATTATTTTCAGCTCCAACTTTTACCCCGTACACTAACCCGAGTTCTACTATGTTGACAGGAATCTCCGGATCCATGCATTTTCGGAGTGCAGAATATACCTCATCCTCAGTAATTTGCTGTGCTGACATACAACACGGCTATTGGCATCTATGCGATAAATACTTTCCGTACTTTCACTATTCTCTTTACATACGTAGGTATCTTTTAACCCAACAAGATCTTCAGATTTTTTTCAAAAGGTGGTTTCAAAACTCCTTTTTCTGTAATAATGCCAGAGATCAATTCAGGAGGGGTTAGATCGAATGCCGGGTTAAATACTCGTACACCTACTGGTACTATTCTTGTCCCAGCTATTTGGGTTACCTCTTCAACTGGGCGTTCTTCTATGACGATGTCTGCAGGGTTACTTTCAAAATCAAATGTGGAAAGAGGCGCCGCCACGTAAAAAGGGATTTTATGCTGATTCGCAATCAAAGCCACCTGATATGTTCCTATCTTGTTGAACACATGCCCGGTGCGCAAAACCCGGTCTGCACCAACAATAACACGCTTAATCATTTGACGAGACATTACATGCCCTACTGCCGTGTCTGGAATTAGACTGACGTCGATCCCATCATGTTGTAGCTCAAATGCAGTCAATCTTGAACCTTGCATAACAGGTCGGGTTTCGGTAGCAACGACACTTATGTGCTTGCCAGCTTGGTCAGCCGCGCGTATGACACCCAATGCAGTGCCGTAACCCACTGTTGCTAGTGAACCTGCGTTGCAGTGAGTCAAAATCACGTCGCCATCTTCTATGAGATTTGCGCCGTTGATGCCCATTTGTTTGTTAATCTGAATATCTTCCTCAGACATTTTCAGTGCCTCTTCGAGAGTTGCGTTTTTCACATCGGCGACATTTTTTTGTTCCCTTGCTTTTTTCATGACCCGTTCTAATGCCCAGAAGAGGTTGATGGCTGTAGGGCGAGTGGATCTCAAGATCGTCTGGGCCGTACTAAGCTCGTTCATTACTTCCTCCAGAGTTGTTGCGTTGCTGTGAATTGCCGCGAGTACGAGTCCAAAAGCAGCAGTCACTCCTAGAGCAGGAGCGCCCCTTACCACCAAATTTTTTATGGCACTTGCAACTTGCTCGTAGTCATCTAATCTCACATATGTCAACATATTTGGTAATTTAGTCTGGTCAATCAAGACTAATGATCCATCTTCCCAAGCGACGGTTCTCAGGAATATTGGCCCGTCTTCTTTGCTGTCGTCGAAGGCATGAACCATTTGTACGAGGGAATTCTTTGGGTCAGTTATTATAAATCTAACTTATCTCATTTGTGTTTTTTTTCTAAGATTGGATCCCGTCGACCAAGATGTTATCAGTTAGCTTCTGTTGTGCCCTGTTATGGTCTTTTCTGCCTAAACTGTAACGACAATATTTCTCAATATTTACTATTGCCTATTCCCAGTGTGGCATATGAAGTAAAAACTGTCGTATCCAGAATACCACGTCCGTCATAGATTGGTACCCATCCGATACGATCAGGCGTCAAAGCACGATATTCAGCATGGTCTGCCACGATCATAACAAGATCAGTGCCTTCAAGAGCTCTAGCAAGATTGGAGAATAAACTGACGTTTTGATGCTTAAGCAGCAGCGGATCGTTTTTTACCAAGGGGTCATGAACACGGATCTCTTTTATTCCCCTTTTCTGAAATTGCTTAATGACCTCATATGTCGGAGATAAACGGGTATCTGAAACTCCTCCTCTAAAAGCTAGGCCTAGCAGGGTCACAGTTATCCTAGCCAATGACTTGTCTTCCATTTTCTTGTTGCCGTCTAACAATTTCATTGCTTCCAGTACACAGTAGGCAGGCATTGCATCGTTCACAGCTCGACCTAATTTGGTGATATCGCAATTAGCTTTTACCTGATCTGAGGTATAAAGTATGAATTGTGGATAAACTGGTATGCAAGCACCACCTACACCCACGCCCGGACTATGGATATGACAGAATGGCTGTGAATTCGCAGCGTCTCGGGATTCCCAAAAATTAACGCCGACCTTTTCGCAAAACTTTGCAAGTTCATTTGCAAGCGCGATATTAACGTCACGATACACGCCCTCCAACAGCTTTTCAGTCTCAGCAGTCCTGATGTTACTAACGGGGAAAACCCCCTTTTTGAAAATAAGAGAATAAATTATTTTTCCTATTTCTAGACTCTTTGGACCCGCCCCCGATATTACGGCCGGATATCGTTCCTCGATGTCTTGTATTGCCCTCCCCTCGTAAATTCTTTCAGGATTATATATCATGTAAAAATCGTTTTCAACTTCTAGACCACTTTCTTTCTGAAGTATAGGCAACACAACATTTTCGGTAGTCCCAGGAGGCACGCTGGGATTGAGAGCAACTACATCGCCTTTTTTTAGCCCCTTTCCTATAGCTGTTGATACGTCCTTGACAGCTGTAAGGTCAGGAGAAGTACTATTATCTGAAAGCAGAACCGGAACACAAATCATTTTGAAGTATGAGTCATGCGAAGCCTTTGCCGGATCTGTATATATTTCGAAGCGTTTTGTCGCTAAACCGGTTCTGAAAGCGTCGTTGACGCCAGGCTCTGGAACATGCGACTCACCTTTGCGGGCTCTTTCGAGTACAGTTGCGGATTTATCCACACCTATCACATGAGCCCCGGCTCGGAGCCACACAGATGCCATAGGTGAGCCAACGTGTCCCAAACCATAAATCGCAATTTTAAGATCGCCAAACTTTATTTTTTTAGCAATATCGGAATATGAAAAATCCTTAGCAGAAGATGATTGGGTAGGATAAGTGGAACCTGGCGACTCTTCTCGTGGAAGATTCTTCTTAACTGCGCTAACCATAGCAACACCTTATCTCGATTAACACATTATTGTATGTTCTCATATTCTCTTGACTCCATATTTTGTTCGTATACTTAATAGGAATCTTTGTACGCATGAAGTAACCCCTATATATTAGGGATGGGACTTATCGTTGGACTTTCAAACATTGACGAAGTGTATCGCTTTCCATTCTTACAAAGGTGGGACAGGCAAAACAACCCTTGCTGCAAATTTTGCTGCATTATTGGCTAAGAAGGGATACCGGGCCTTTCTGCTAGACCTCGATGTGTATGCACCAAGTCTTCAGTCATATTTTGATACAGATCCTAAGAAATGGATTAACGACTTTCTATATGATAACGCTGAGCTTAAAGAGGTAGTACTGGATTTCACTCCAGTAATAGACAGGATAGCAGGGAGTAGTACAAATAATACCGCAGAGACTAAAGCCGAGGCGAAGCGTGGTCAACTCTGGGTTGGTTTTTGCAATGCAAAGAAAGAAGAAATTTACAAATTAGAAGGAGGGTCGCCAGCATCTGGTAAACAAGATACCTCGAAAATACATTTGCTAAGAAGATTTATACTGCTAAGGGAACTGCTCATATCTGACTATCATGCTGACTTTATTATAATCGATACTAGCCCTGGAATACGATATTGGTCTATAAATGCTCTTGCTGTTGCTGACACCCTGCTCTTGACACTTAAAATGGGTGATCTCGACATTGCAGGGACCAGAAAACTCGCTGAAGAAATTTATGGTTCCTTTACAAAATTCGGAACCAAGTCATTCCTTCTTTGGAATAGAGTAGCGGGGTATTGTGTCCCACATAATGTTCACGATGATAAGATGTTGTACTCAACGGCAAGTCCGAGCGCAACCACAGGATTAGGAACACCCCAGAATCTCGATCGTCCTGCTTCAAGGTCTAAATCGTCGCTTTTGATGGAGAAACAACAAGCGACTGAAACAGACATGAAGAATTATCTGACGACTGAAACGGGTATGGAAGTAATTTCAGCTATCCCGTGCTATTGTGACATTCAATTCAGCAGAAAGGAATTCTTAACTGTACTTGAACACCCAGAGCATCCTTTTACAAGGCAATTTGAGCGATTAATTCAGGCAGTTGAAGCGATTTAGAAATGCACCTCAAGCGACTTACCTGCGCTGATTTGAGATTGGCAGGGTAAATGTTATTTGAACGAATTAGGCGTAATTTTCAATTAAGATTTAAAGACCGGTCAAGTGCCGCAAGCATACTTGCAGACATAATGCGCTCTTCTTTAAAGGATGAACCAAAACAGCAGATTCTCGTTTTAGGAATACCTCGGGGGGGTATTGTTACAGCACAGGTTTTTGCAAGTAAATTATCGATTCCTAATTTTGATATGGTTATAACTAGAAAACTTACTGACCCATATAACAAAGAACAAGCCATAGGCGCAATCACTGAAGATGGTACTACGTTCCTTGATCACGAGCGAATAAACAATTCTTTGATTTCCATCGACTATATTGAAAAAGAAAAACTAGAACAAATTGCAGAAATAAAAAGAAGAACAGCATTATACCGGAATAAAGTAACACATTCTCAACCAGCAGCCGAGGCGACTACAATTTTGCTCGACGATGGAGCCGCGACTGGTGCTACCGTTATTGCTGCAGCTCGTTCGATAAGAAAACAGTACAAACCTAGGCATTTCATGATCGCTTTACCGGTGGTCCCGAAACCGACTCTAAAGTTGTTGAGACAGGAATGTGACTTGGTTGAGGCGGTTATAATTCCTGGCAATTTTCACTCTGTTGGCCAGTATTATGAGGATTTCAACCAAGTGACTGATGAGCAGGTCATGGATATAATGAGAAAAAGAAGCATGTCATTTCAATAATACCGTACAATTATTAATGGTAAGTAAAACAAATGTACTAGATAGTTGACTCGCATCAATTTAATAAGTTAAACGTAGCTATTTTCCATAATCTCGCAAAAAAACAATTTCAAATTACACATAAAATAACCCAAGGGACATAGAGAGTAGTAGCTATTACTAATATTCATTTTTTAAGATTGCTTAATCACTCTTTCATTTCTTTTTTTACGCTCGAGAATATATTATGCAGCACTGTTACATAGTTTGAAATCAACTCACCACATTCCATTTCATCCCGATGCTTTTCAAGATCATTTCCAAACGCAATTGTTAGGGATTTAGGGAGTTTGAGACGCTCATTCATGTATATTAAAAGTGAGAGATACATTAATCGCATCATATCGTCGTTATTATCCTCCTTCAAATTCATGCTAGAAATGAGGTTGGATGCTATTATTGTAAATGGAGAAGATAAAACTGCGTTACTGCCTTCTTGATTACTAGCACCCGTGAACTTGATCGCTTCCATATACAGCAAATCTTCGATTGCAGATGCCATCTTTTGAGTATCAGTATCCTTATTACCCTCGTTATTGCTCTTGTTGCCGCTTGGCATACCATATGTCAACATGATTATTGATTTTTCATGTTATTTATCAATTGTCGATAGCCTTTAATAAAATCAGGATCTACCAGCCCCTGGACTACCAGTTGTCTCCCTGTTGACAACTTAATGTCCATTGCCACCGCGCTATAAGGAATTTCAAATTGTTGTATTGTTTCCTGATCAATACTCTCAAAATATTTGTTGCAAATTCCCTCGGAACATGAGAAAGCCATTACTTTGTCAATCTTGCGGCTCCCAGATCCTCCTCCTCTTCCACCAGCAGAACCTGCCGATTCTTGAACCATCAAAATGAAAATGTCGTTTCGATTACTGTGGTTGCTCAGGTCGATATCATCGTTTGCCACGACCAGTTTTCGCTGTGGCATTTCAAGGACGTTATCGAGAGACTTTTCTATCGCCATATTGTTACCTGGGTTTTACAATATTATTATAAATTGTGTAACCAACTGTGAGTGATATGATTTGTGTAAGGTCATGACTTTCGACCTTTACCATCAGAGCTCAAAAATATCAGGATCCTTCACTCCTTCGATGGACAGTTAGGTGCGTTGACTGAGTCTTTACCTACAATCAACACAGCGTTCTGTGATTAAAGCCTGTATATCAGGGTATTCAGGCATTGAGGTATTCATCTTCCATGAGCTCGGTCCAACATCTCGTACAGAAATCATTATCTTCAACTAGTTTCTGCTCCATCGTCAGTGTTTGAAGATCGTATGGATGGTTGCACATTACGCAGACTTGCATTATACTAGTGTTATACGAAATGGATTTTTAATATTTTGTATGTGCATTAGGGTGAATCCGGGCTATACTTAGTACTAGAACAATTGAATTTAACCTGGCTTGTAGCTAATGCACTTAAAATGACAGATGTAGAGACATCTATGTCTGCATGCATCGTAGCCGTGCAACGTTTTTCAAAAAAGAGCATATTTAAGTAACTTCACGACCGCTTTATATGGCGTATGATAGACTATGAGCTCATTTATGCATTCACTAAAGAAGTATTAAAGCTCGACAAGTCTATCAGATGGGTAGGTATTGCGAGCAAATACGGGGTGCTTCTGAACGCGGAGCACAGAGAGGGTTTGCATCCCCTTATGACCGACGAGGAAAATGAAGAATATGCTCACTTAACCGTGACTAGGCATAAAACAAGGATAAAATTTGAACCAAAGACTGGACCTCTCATTTACGCTTTGGGCAAATATGAAAAGCTAAATAGAGCTACTCTGCACATAAATGAAGACTATTATCTGCTGATAGCACTCGACGTAGAAGAAAAAAATTTCGACAACATTATTACTGAAAAAATTGTTCCGCTGATAAAGAAAGAGAAAGGTTACTTTAAGCTCATCGAGGAAAAGGAAGGCACGACTGACAAAACCCCAGTTGCCTGATATATCAAGTCCAAACCATGGTTAATATTTGTCATGGAATATAGTACTTCGATGGAGGCTAAAATTTGTCTGAGTATGAGGCAGGAACGTTCCGATGTGTAGATTGTGGGAAAGAGTTCTTGACGAAAATGGAGGCAGATAAACACTTTCAAACAACTCACGCTGACGAAGAAACCAAGGCCCTAGAATAACTCGAGAATATTGGTAGCGCCTTACTTAGTGCTTATTTTTGATTTTATTTCATTGAATGCTTCAATATTTTCTTCCAAATAATTGGAGATAAAGTACAACACTCCATATTTTTCTCCCATTTTGGTAATAATATTATTTTTCTGCAATACAAAAATGTGGTGTTGTATTGCCTTGTAATCTAGCCCCAAAGATTCAGAGAGCTGATTAGTATTATATGGTCTCTCCTTAAGCAGATCAATAATTTTAATTCGATTATCGCCACCGCGCGAGCCAGCAAGAAGAAACCAAAGTAAACGCTTGGCGTTGGGATCAGTCATATAAAATCCTGCACACTATTAATTAATTTAGGATTAAATCCATTATTCATAACTTGCCCCCATGATTGTCTAAATATGATTGATTATATTTGTTAATTCTTCAGAGGCCAGCCGAAATTGCAGATTCTTGGAATGTAAAGGGTAACATAGTTAGTTTTTCGGAAACATTGTACCTTTTTCCGTAGATAGAAGGTCGCGATTGAGCCTAACACCATAACATTACTTAGTTGTTCTGTGATGGGCGAAGGATAACAATTTTTCTTATAAAATAATATTATTTACATAACCGACATACTGATTTTTAAGATCAAGGATAGTTGTAAGTAATATACCGTGATAGATCTAGATAAGCTAAAATACAAAGTGAACTATAATCATTCCCTCTACAATTTCAAGACGAAGCAATACGAAAGTAAAGAAGCGACATATATTAGTTATAAAGAGGCGAGGGCCAATCAATGGAAGTGCGAGAAATGCCAAGTTATGTTTGCTACTCTGAAAGAATTGAAAATTCACAAAATCGAGGAGCATTCGTACTAGGCGCGTGTGTGCTTTACATACCGCACACTCAATAGCGATTATCATCATCGACGGTACAATCCCCCTGCGGACAGCACCACATTAGATACAGAATACATCCATCCGCCACAAGCCCAAACCGCACGAAAGTTGATTCGTAGCAGGTATTGGCTGAGTGCTATCTCGTCTTTGTCGTATCCGCGTACTTCTTCTTCATCTCTTCGACCCAGGAGTTTTTTAGCGAATATATTTTCTGGAGCTTCCTTGGCTTGCATTCTGATAGCACATACGAGCATAAAAGCGGAAAGTAAACGGAAGAATCTCCATACACTGTTACATTTCTTGCGTGCGATGTTTTGATCTTGCCCCAACTCTTGCCCTCCTGCAAAGTTGCCCCAGACAGACCTCCTGTGTCTGAACGGGCGTCGGTCAGTTGAATAAGATAATCTTGTCCTCCTTCTTTAATCTTCAATATTTGATAAAGAGCCGGCCCAGTTTGCTGAAAAAAGTTTTTCGGAACTCCACCACCTAGTTCAACGCCACCCGATCTCTTACTTTTCCAGAGAATCGCGGCTGATTCTGCAACGTCCAAAACAACGTTGGGAAAAAGATCGATTTTCCCCTCAAACAAAAGCGGTAGCATATTCAAACCAATTGAAGAGTCGCCAATTGCAGGCATGTAGATAGGCACATTATTTTCAAATGCGGCCACTACAAAGGACTTATGAGGATAAGTAGACGACTTTTTTGCAGCCCTGCCTAAAATATACGATATGTCCGCGGTGGATACAGCAAACGGAATGCTAGTGCTGCTTTTGTTGTCCATCCTCAAGTCGTTCTGGACAATGATATCTTGCGCTTGGAGTGTTCCTTTCTCCTTTATATATACATCATATATTCTCACGATTTCTTTTGAATACAGAATATCATCGTCGACGTCGAAATGTCCTTGACGCACAGGTAAGCCGTAAGCAAAATGCAAGTCATGATAAACGTTGGCGCCCGTCGTAACAATCCAATCAATAAATCCATTCTTTATCATAGTGGCTATGGTCTTGCCCATGCCTATCGGAGTCATGGCTCCGGCCAATGTTAAGCACACAGTAGATTTTGTTCGTAACATGTCTGCCATCATTCTACCGGCCTCCGCAAGACGACGGGCATTGTAACCTGTAGCTGCGAAAAAATCCATGAGTTGAGAAACCGTCATTTCAGCAAAGATCCCTGGCGGCTCTATTTTCTTTCCTTTAAAGCTGTGAGCGTTGTCCACATCATGATAATGAAATTCTACTTGCTTTTAAGAATTTTAGAGACGCTCTTTGCAATAGAATATAGAGATGTATAACCTTGGTACGAGACATGAGAGGTCGCAACGAAAAACATAAGAAAATAGATCGCATCCTAAATGACGTAGTACGAGACTATTCACTAGAATCTACAAGTGTTAGCTCAATAATCAAAGCCATGTCTACTTCTGGCGGCTTTCAATCTAGAAATCTTTCATATGGTGTGGATATTTTGAAAACGATGCTAGGTGAGAAACGATGCACAAAATTTCTTTCCGTTGTAGGGGCATTGTTATCCACAGGGGTTCGAGGAATTATACGAGACATGCTAAAGAACAATATGTTTGACTGTGTAATTACCACATGCGGTGCTCTAGATCATGACATAGCGAGAACACACAGACGGTACTACGCCGGAGATTTTAGGATGGACGATTCCATTCTGTTAAAGAAAAAAATTCACCGTTTGGGGAACGTGCTAGTTCCCGAAGTGAGCTACGGACCATTAATAGAAAAGAAGGTCCAATCCTGTCTGGAGGATCTGTATAGTAGTCAAAAACTGAATCAAGATTTTTCAGCTTATGAAATCATCAGCCATATTGGCAGCACTCTAGATGAATCGTCTTTCCTATACTGGGCTCATAAACATAAGATTCCTGTTATTGTGCCAGGAATCGTCGATGGTGCAGTAGGAAGTCAGATATGGTTATTCCAGCAGCGGCACAAAGACTTTAAAATTGATATCTTAAAAGACGAATCCAAACTGTCGGACCTCATTTATGATGCGACAAAAACAGGTGCTTTTATGATTGGCGGCGGTATTTCAAAACATCATACACTATGGTGGAATCAGTTTAGAGGCGGACTAGATTACGCGGTATATATTACGTCGGCTCCAGAATGGGATGGCAGTTTAAGCGGCGCTCTTGTGTCAGAGGCCATATCTTGGGGTAAGGTAACAGAGAAAGCAAAACAGACAACAATCCATGGGGAGGCTACCATGTTATTGCCATTCATTTATACTGCACTAAAAGAAGATGCTTCAAGCAGAAGATAAACACTACTAGTACGAGACGTAATACTAGTAGAATAATAGATCGTATCGAAGCAAACCAACTTTACAAGAATAACATCGATCACCCCAGTCAACTATTGTGAAAATAAATGAAATATCACTTATACTTATTTTATTTCAGAATCGTCATGTTCTTGTGCGTAGTAGCATTCATCGTCGTATTGGCCGTATTCTTGGTGATAGCACCAGCTGCAGTTGCATTATTAGTTGTTGGTGTGCCTTGGCCTGAAGATGGAAGTGAAGATCGAATAGCATGAGAAGAAGATCCTGGTGCTACTGGTTGTAATGGCTTTAGCTGCTGCGAGGGCGATTGGGTGACGTTCACAAATACTTCATGGTAGGGGTTCGAAGTTATTTTTGGTACATAGTTGTGATTGACCTTGTATACCAACACTCCAAACACCAAACCTGGGGAATTACTCTGGAAGCTAGGTGACGAATATACTAAACTTAACGGCTGGTTAGCTGGGTTGTTGCCGACTGGAAATTTGATATGCTTTACATAAAGAGCAACTGTTCCAGGTCTATAGTCCGGTTGCAAATTAGTCAACTGGCCTCCTTGGAATGAAGCATAAGCTTGTGGTGTGAAGGGAATCATTTGGCCAAGGAACGTCGTATTCCAGAATCTGGGGGTGGCAGTGAATCCATCGGCTTGTAGGTAATTGGTTTCATCAAATCCTCCGATTCTCATAAACCATTGCTTCTTGCTTTCGTCACCGCCACTTCCCAAAGTATAAAATGCAGTACCGTTAACTCCAGAGAATCTTTGCCCTACGACATATACGATGATATAGTCTGCCTTTAAGTCCTGAGCAATTTTGACTCCATTTTCTTTTTGGTCAATAAACATCTTTGCAATTGTCGCAATTCTTGTTTGATTTATAGTTGCGTTATCGGCCAGACTAGTTTTATTCCCGAGAGTTGTAATCCAATATCCATAATCCCACCATGCTGCAACAACGGAATTTTTGGGTGTATCTTTTGCAAGCCAATTTAATGTGTCTATCCAGTCATTTGTCTGCAGTCTATAGCCCGTTCCACCATTGGCAATGGATGGCGGGATATCTGCAGAATTCAACCAGTTCGCGTCAGGAGGGTAAACCATGGGAATACAAAGCATAGCAATAATCACTCCAACATATGTTACTATCAACCATCGGCTTTTTACTGGTACTACTTTGGATCCTTCAACATATTTTCTCTTTTTCGATTTTGAGTTTGCTACCACTGACGAGGACGCTGCAGAAGATGATGCCGCTTCTCGATCCAGATAGGTACGCGTTATCTCATACAGCCCTAATCCTGCCAATACTATGATGCCGATCGACGCAAAAACCAAAAGTCTCGCAAACGTCGCGCTGACATAAATTCCTGTAAGGCCTAAAATTAACGCAAATACTGACATATCATTTCTACGCTTAAAAGCAAGCCAAGCGCCAAGTCCAGCGAACATCAGTAGTATCGAATAATTTGTAAAGTAATCTACTAAGGTGGGTGTAAAGTGTTCAGCGACCGATGCTACTAGCTGGTTCTGAGTAGATAAAAACGGATTAACCGCATTAAGGTACCTAAATGATGAATGGTGATACGCCCCCTCGGCAAAAACTCCAGCTCCGAATGCAACAAAAGCTATCAAAAGAAAAAGTGTGTTTCGAATTGCCTTCCTAGGCTGGCTCAATTTTTTTACAAAGTGAGCTATGGTCAGAAAAATTGTACCACCCATTAATGAGAGACCTGCTAAACCAACGACAAACGAAATTCCAGGTCTCGGGAATGCTCCAGCAGCTAAAATCGTTATTGCAGTAAATGCTATGGCAACACACACAGGTATGGTAGTATCTTTTCTGAAGAACGGCAGGGCAATAAAGAAAATTGAAATGGGAATGCTGAAATACTGGACTCCGCCCCACGATGTGTTTGCAAGACCCAGAACGAATCCCCCAGCAATTGCTTTCAGAATAGAATACTTGAGTTCTTTATGTCTGAGGGCAGAGAGCAGCAGATACACACCTAATAGCCCAAAAAAGAGTCCCAGAGGCTCTGATTTGAACCATCCCAAGTTACCTCTCTGAATAATCGCAGGGCTAAATGCAAACAATAGCGCAGAGAACATACCTGCAGTAGTACTTCCAATTGTCCTGACAAGGGCAAACACGACTATTGTAGTCAAAGAACCTAGGACTACCGGGAGCAGAATTGTAAAGTCCAAAAGTGAGGTGCCGGCGCCAAATATCTTGTAGAGGAAAGCAGCGACTATGTGAAGCCCGGATTGTGATGTGGCCGGAACATTCCTTCCTTCAGGATACCATGACAATGTGTCATGCCAATTAAAGTAGGCATTAAGACCATGATCTACGATATATTTCGTAGCACGATAATCGAAGTAAGGATCGAATTCGTTAAGGTAAAATCCATATTTCGAAGGATAAGACCTAATAATAAAAGCAGTTGTAAATGCAATAAACAAAACTCCAATAACTAGTAGATGTCTCATCTGAAGTTCAAACCTGCCCATCCTTAGGATGGTCTTACCCCCTTCAAGCATTGATGCATGTTATCTGGATCACCCTTTTTTTAAGGTACTGCCATGCGGATTTGGAAGGAAGAGATAGAGTGGTCCGTATCTTCCTCAATATGGAGCCAAAAGATCTATATCGTGGCTCAGAACGCAGTGAAGAGCAAACGATGTCGTCGTCAACCTGATCTCGTACTCCTTATTGTTCATCCATTAGTGGATTATTATTATATTAAAAAACAAGAAAAAACAAAGCAAAATAAGATGACAAACTGATCCAAATTGTCATTGGAAAAGAAGGGGATAGTTACAGTGCTGACACACTGTACTTGCCACGTACAAAAGATCATTAACTGATCTTTATTTCTTGGACTTTGTCCCTTTCTTTGCAGATTTTGCTGCTTTCTTCTTTGCGGCCATTTTCATCTATATTGAAAAAGGTACGTATATAAGTTTTTTAATAATGAAAATAAAAAAGATAAACCTTTTTTGGATGAGCGAAAATTTATTCTACTTTTTCAATCCCGTCCTAATATTTTTGTCTCACATACCGAAACAAGGTCTCTGAATTTTTCTGCATCTTTTTCGTTACCAACGATTGATCCATAATGCATGGGAATTGCCAATCTTTTGGGCTTGATAATTTCATTTACTGCTTGCGCAGCTTCCTCTGCGGTCATAACATATGTTCCAGATACAGGTACGAACGCAATATCCGGTTCAACCGATTCCATCTCAGGAATGATGTCTGTATCGCCGGTATGATACATTCGCTGACCACTCATTGTAAAAATAAATCCAACCTTTCCGTCGGCTTTGGGATGAAATTTCTTGTTCGTGTTAAAGGCAGAGACGATTTCAAGAGGAATGTCATGGCTAGATAATTTATCGCCTGGTTTTACTCCCTTAGACTCCTTTACTTCTAGCAGTTTCAGTTGCTCGATGCATTCTCGCGCAGCAACCATGGAGGTTTGTTTATTTGTAACATGCCTCAGATCGTCTAAGCTCATGTGATCAAAATGATTGTGGGAAATGAGAATTAGGTCTGCATCATTCTTGTTGTGATTCACGCTTGATAGTTGGAATGGATCAATGTAGACTGTCTTTTTTCTGTTCTTATCGTCAGTTCCGATGATTCGGAAACCATCATGGCCGGTCCAATAAATTTCTATGCCGTTGTAATCTATCATTTATACACTACTTCTCTAATGAATGTCTCTACTTAAAAATTTTTTATATTTTTTCTTCAACGACTGGACCTGCAACTCTCAATACATTGTTGCTTAATGTGATCACCACGATGTTGTTTGCGAGAAGTCTCTTCTTCAAATTCCTGTCGATGGTAGCAGCCGCGCAGTGGTGGTTGATAGCATAATTTACTATTGCATCGTCTACGTGTCTAGATTTTGCAACTCGAACAATTTTTATTTTCGAACTAGAAATTTCGATCGCCGTTTTAGCTATCATGGATTTCTTTGGCCCCGATATTCGCTCCAAGTGTTTCAATTCGTCGATCACGATATCAGGAACCAAAAAGTTTAGTTTACCGAGCTCAGTCTCAACCTTGTCTATACGATGTATCGGAACCGAAACAAGGACAATCAAAAAACTCGTGTCACAAATTACATCCATGTATTGACATCATGATAATTTGGCAATCCATATTTTAAACAAACTCTTACGCGATATCATTACGCATGACGCGCCAATTGCAATAGTAGTAACAAATCAGAAAAATAATAAACGATATCCTGGACATAATTTCGACAAACCTACATGTTTCAATTCAGTTATATACGAACACGCTTATTTCAGGTACATCGCGTCTTTCTTTGCTGCGCATATGCAGAATATATGCTGTACAAAGCCTTTCTAATTCAAGAATAAAACAAAGACGACGAAGAAGGAAAGAACTTGATCATAATGCTATGCCTGCGCCGATCAATCGCCATCTATCTGTGATTCTTCTACTGATCGCGACTCGGCTACGAGGCATCAAACAAACAGGCTTTCTGAGCTTTACATCTATCTTAACGTCCTTAACGCTTACAACTGTTCCTAATGTCGCAGCAGTTCCGATATTCAAACGGAGTGGTTCCTTGGCCTTGATGGGTTCGACTTTGACCATATCTTGTGTGCCAACTGCTGTATCGAAAAGATGTACTTCAACTGATATGTCATCAACATCATCAGGCAGCGCATCCGGTTTCCCAACGACTGACCCAATGAGCGAATCACTCTTCACGAATGTTGGATCCAATTTTGTTCCAATAGCAACTAGTCCTCCTGGCTTTACCTTTTCAACAAGACCTGCCCCTGTTCCCAGGGTAGATATGGTTGAATTGATTGGCTCGTATCTGCCTTTTTTGTCATCCAAAAAACCAGGACGAATCTGAATCTCATCGTCCAATTTGAATTCGCCTTGAATTAATGCGCCACCAATGACTCCCCCCTTAACTTGTTTTATTGGAATGCCGGGTTTGTTGACGTCAAACGATCGCAAAACATGCATTACAGCTTTTGCATCTTTCTTTCTTGGTGGCGTTTTGATATTACTTTCGATAGCTTCTATCAATGCATCGATATTGAGTTTGTGCTGTGCTGACACAGGAATTACTGGAGCTTCTTTTGCAACACTTCCATTTACGAACCCTTTGATTTCTTTATAATTCTCGGCTGCTTCCTCAAACTCGGTCAAGTCTGCCTTATTTTGAACTATAACGATCTGCTGGATTCCTAAAACTTGAAGAGCGAGCAGATGTTCTCTAGTTTGAGGCTGAGGGACTTTTTCATTCGCCGCAACTACGAGGATAGCTCCATCCATTAAAGCTGAGCCTGAAAGCATATTTGCCATCAAACTTTCGTGACCAGGGGAATCAACGAAACTCACGACACGAGATAGCTCACCTTGCTTACCGCAGTTTGGACAAGTTGGACTTGTGGAGTAACAAACGGGAGAAGAACACTCTGGACACTTGTAAAATGCTGCGTCCGCGTATCCGACTTTAATTGTAATGCCTCTTCTCAGCTCTTCGCTATGAGCACTGGTCCAAACACCAGTGATAGCTTCGACTAAAGTTGTTTTACCATGGTCTACGTGACCAGCTGTACCTATATTGATATTAGGTTGATAACCATATTCTTTGATATACCACTCGGGTAGTGTGTCCTTCCAATGCAACGTGGATCCTAAATTTGTTGAGAGATATAAGGTTAATTACCAGGCAAAAATCTGTAATGTCCAGTTGCATGCGGATGCACACACTTCACCTGAACCAGACTACTGGAAGCTATTTCTTTTTCTTTGCATTTGAGGTTTCTTCTTGAACAGGAGGTGATGATGCAGATGGTTCGTCTCCACCAGACCTCGTCTTTTCTTGCAAACTTGCTTCTAGCAACCTGCAATTCAATTGATAAATTTCTTCAGTGACCGTGTCACCTCTAACCATTTTTCTTACCCTAGTGCCTTCGCCGCGATTCCGCATCCCTACGCCCCTTGAAAGTAAAACATATTTCTTTACTCCTCCATGAACGTCTTTACGCATTGGCGTACCTGACTTGTCGCTTCCTCCTGTTATCCTGATCTTTCCTTGGGTAAAACCTATGACCGAGGAATCCAGAGTGTCACCAATCCTTGATCCCAACAGCGGTTGGGCTGCCTTATCTCGGAGTTCTTGTGATAAACTCTTTCCGCTTGCATCCGAAATGACAAGCTTGAAGTGAGCCAATTTACTATTCAGAAAGAACGGAACGCATTTAATTAACCTTTGGGCTGGTATATCAACAGGGGCACAGGGAGTAAGAGCGTTGTCCAAGGTCGATGAGGGTGATTCAAAGTTCGTAGAATGTCCTCGGTGTCGATTTAGGATGAACAGCATACAAGCGTGCCACCTTCGATGCGACAATTGTGGCGCCGAATTAACATGCTCAGATAAGGGAAGTTTCTGGTAAACACGCTCGTGAGTGAGTGCGCGCGTGTAATTCGATCTCATGTGTACTTGGAATTAAAAAGGTCGTCTATCGGATTTTGCTTGAAAGTCTTCCCCCATAACGGCTGCTATGCCTTTCATTATTTCGATGTATTCATCGTAAAGAGCATGAAATCCGCAATGGTTGCACTTTACCTCTTTTATGTCATCGTCCAAATTTGCTCTACTTGCACATTTAGGACATTTTGCTCCCAAAGCCATCTATTGTATCTTCTATCTTATTCACCAGTATCAGATATTAATGTTGAATATTCTGGTAATATGCAGGTGACTTCGAATTTAACGGGATTTTACTATATTTTCAGTCGACTGCTTCAATTATTCTTCCAACCATTCACTTTGATCCGGTTTTATTTGATGGTTTGCGGTCCGGTTATCAAAATGTGGACTCTTCCAAAATAGTTGTACAGATTGATAATTCTTGCTAAATTTTTGAATCATGTCATGACTTTCTTCTGTCCTCTTTATCGCTCCTCTGTAAACGGCTGAAATAAGATGGTTTAATCTAAGGCTACCAAACAATTTGGAATCTATTTTTATGGATTCTATTCGGTTTCCCTATTATTGGAATAGGATATCCACATTGATTGCAACAGTTAGTAGCATCAAGGTTCCACGAGCCAATGCTAAATCCGTACCGCTCGATTACAATATTTTTGCATTCAGGACAGTATGTGTGTTCCAAAGGATGTCCAGGAACATTCCCTATATATGCATACTTTAAACCAATTTCTTTGGCAATACTGTGATGTTTTTCTAGCGTCTCGATTGGAGTGTTGCCAAATTCCATCATCTTGTAATCAGGATGGAATCGAAGAAAATGAATCGGCGTATCCGGACCTAACTCGTCATATACAAATCTGCACAACTTCCTGGCTGCTTCTAGATCATCGCCGACTTTGGGAACTACGAGATCAGTAATTTCAGTGTGGATTTTTGTCTTGTCTCTTATGTTTTTCAAAGTTTGGAATATTGGGTCGGCGTTCGGAATTCCTATATACTGACGAACGAATTCTTGTTTTCCGCTTCCCTTGAAGTCAATTGTGATGCAATCCAAAAAGTCCTTCATCATGTTAACTGATTCGGTAGTATCGTAGCCATTGGACACAAAAATATTAAAGATGCCCTTCTTATGAGCCTCAATACCACAGTCTCTTGCAAATTCAATAAAAATTGAAGGCTCGTTATAAGTATAGGCAATCCCTTCTGCTCCGTAATTTACCGCGTTATCGACCACTTGTTCCGGCGTCATTTCCGTACCCTCGACCTTGCGACGCTGCGAAATATCATAATTTTGACAATACTTGCAAAGCCAATTGCACCCAGTCGTTGCTATAGAAAAAATTGAGGAACCTGGCCTGTAATGGATCACCGGTTTTTTCTCTATAGGATCAATGTGGCCAGCAATAACTTTTCCATACACGAATAATCGTAACTTGCTATCCACTACGCCCCTGACACCACAGAGGCCAACCTTACCCTCCGGGATTTCACAAAACCTGGCGCACGCGGTGCATCTTAGTCTGCCAGAAGCCAGCCTTGTGTAGAGTGTGGCCTCCTTGCCAGGAACATCGTTGCGTAGCATAGCATTTATTATCACTAGATAATCATATATACGTACCAGTAGCCGATCTTACTTTCAATCGAGAGGCTTTTTCGTTAATTGGAAATCGCTAGTAGGAAGTAAATATTCTTTAAGTCTATCTCCACATTTTGCATTCTTATGGTATTATAAAGAGTTCCCAATCAAGATATGTGTAGAGATCATGATAAAGCTAAGGGAATACAAAATCAACCCTGCTTTAATAGTTATAGATGTTCAAAATGGTTTTGCAAGCAAAGGTGGATCTTACGATCTTCTGGGAATGGATACATCGCAATATGAACGCATCATTCTAAAGATACGGGAGCTGATCTCTAAATGCCGAAATGCTGCGATACCGGTTTTTTATACCCAAGCTGTCAGGGAGTCTTCTGGGATCGACCTATTGACTAGAACACACAAGATTCTACCTAAGGCACGAGAAGAAAGGATCATGAAAAAACCAATCTGCGTTCGAGGGACCTGGGATGCAGAGATTGTTGACGATATAAAGCCACTCAGCGACGATCATATAGTAATAAAAAGAAGAGATTCAGCTTTTCATGATACTGAGATTGGGGTATGGCTAAGAAGCCTTAGAGTTGACACGCTTATTTTCTGTGGGATTGATACATCCATTTGTGTAGAGACGTCGCTAAGAGACGCGTTTAACATCGGGTATGATGTCGTGCTCATTTCTGATGCGACGGCATCGAGTAACAGTAAACACTTCGAGTCAACTCTTGAAAATGTGAGGGGCTATTACGGAATAGTGATGGATCTCGAGGAGCTATCTAAGTATCTGCCATCATCTGCGCCACAGCAGCATCAACCAAAAATATTACGAACAAACAAGACAAATTAGCTAGATAGGAAAGTAGGAATGGAGACAGGATAGGATTTGACAGTATATATCATGTACTCAAAAGATTTCGCTTTCAGATTAAGCCTGCCGTACGCAGTTTTTGAGGTAAATATGTCTCAGCTAGAAATCTGAATCCGTGTTTGAAAAATGCGTCCAGCTCGCATTTTTCCCTGCGTTGTAGGAAGATGTTCAGCTCTTTTTGCCATTGTTTATCCTGCAGCCAAGGCTTCTTCTTCATATCGTTTGCTCTATTGATATCTTCTTCAGATGCATCCAGCCTCGCAACTTCCGGGATGTTATATTCGTAAATGTCAGAGAACATCATGCCCAATACTTTAGCATCTGGAGATACTAGCCTGTCGCTATCATAGCTCAGAGATTCGCTGCCGATTTTGTATCGCAGGGCAATACCTAGTCCCCATGGGTCAGCGTCAGCAAAAATAACGACAGGCTTTTTCCACTCTTCATTCAGTGTTTTTACCATCATTCTCGTGGCACGGTCGGGCTCTCCAGAGCCTGTCATTAGAATTGTGTTATACTTTTGAATAAATCCCGACTTTCGAATGTTGTTCAAAACGGTGTCCTTTTCAACGACCATTACAAAGTCCGCCTTCACATTGACTATTTCTACGTCACGTATATTCGTCGGGATCAACTGGGATGTGGCCCTACTTCCCAAGTTACAATCGATAATATCGCCGCCCACTCGCAGGGTAATAGGACCGGATATCATTCCTTTTGGCTTTGAGGTAACGGAAAATTCTTCGCGGGGAACAGCTGTTAATAATTCTATAGCTTTAATTGCGTCATCAGAGTTTTCCTGACTGTTCCAAAATTTTTGTCTAGCATTTTCATCTCCTACCGAAGTGAGTGTGGCATAATACATTCCCCTAATTGTACTTTCCATTTCTTCGTCAAGCAACTTTCTGATGGCGTTGGCCATGACCAGATATTGAGAAAATGTCGGAATTTTCTTTGTACTATCGGGACTTACTTGAACTGTCTTACCGCCGATCGTAAGCATCCTTTTCTGTTCAGACCAAACTGTATTATCATATCCTACCTTGGGTACATCTAAAACAGGCATAATTCTTTCCACCATCAGATCTTCCGCGACATCGCTCATGAGGAGTTTTATTTTCTTTATAACTTCTCGATGACGTTTATCTTTGACAGTCAATTACTTTTTTCTCCTTCCTTTCGTTCGGTAGAAAGCATCCATTGATGTCTGGTCTTTCTTCTGATTGGTTTTTATTTTCTTGATATTCTTTTTTGCCGCAGTTCTGCTATTCTGTACTTTCATAGTCTTTATTGTATGATCAGAATTGGATGAAGGTTGAATTGTGTTTTCATTCAACATGAAGCTAGACTTGTCTGCCTCTTCTTCAATCCTTTGGCCTGTGATCTTATCATGTTTTTCAGAAACAGCCACACCAGTAATTTCGCCTCTCACATGCTTCTCAGCGAGTTGTGAGAAAGCATCAGAGAGCTTCTGGGTATCGACCATGATAGATTCGGAGATGGCGGATATTATCAAAGGTATATAATGTTTGTAGAGTCGCAATCGGCTTTCTGCCTCTTTCATGCGCAGTTCCTTGCGAATTTGGGCGCTTACTTTTCTGTAAAGATCGGCTAAACAGGCCTTCATGTATTTCTTCAGATCGCCCTCAGAAGCGATGCTTTCTTTGCCAGCCGTTTTGTAAGGAATTTTAGTGGAGCAGATATGGAAGAAAATATGTATCGGCAAAAATTCTACGGCTCTATCGGATCTATTGTCTGTTCTTGCAAATTGTTCTTTCACTTCCTTCTTAGAAATTCCCATCTTGTTGATTTCCACATCTGACACTACCTCTCGGGCCACATCCGAGCCTTCGTCATATAGCAAGGGGATCTTGTTTGCAAATCTGAATAGTTTAAAAGAACTTATATCTCCGCCGTACGCAATGCCACATTCCACCACTGTGGGGCGGTTGTTGACTACGCACGTTCGAGATGAGTATGCAGTCAGTGTCGGTTTCAACACCTTAATAGACAACCGGGCCTGTAATTGTGTGTCAGTTTCATTCCTATTTGTAACGATCGTATATTCAGATGTCATCCCGGCAGTAAGAATTTCCTCTCCTATTGGACTCAAGTGGTCTGTATTTGGAGCATGGAATCTAGTCTGCTTGCACACATTAACGACTTTGATTAATTCATGTTCATCATATTTGTCGGCAGCCTTCAGATCTACATTTGATTTTGTAATTATTTCCTTTGCCTTGCCTCCGGACAGTTTTTGGAAGGAATTACACAACACTCCATGGAGCGTTGTCTTTTGGTGCATGAAATTCATAATAGCTTTTTTGAGCGTTTTCAGATCCATATCTGCAGGATGCGGCAACACCTCCTTTGCAGGTTCAGGCATTATCCTGGTTCTTCTCTCAAACGTCACCTTCCCTTCGTCTGTCTGAAATACCAAGTAAGCATACGGATTTACAATACTAGTATGGCTGACATAATCGTATATCTTGCTTTTAGTAATCGGAGATAGTCGTGCACGCAAGACTGCCTCAATCTTAAAGCCAGATTCGCCCTTGATATGCGCCTCTTCGCCTCTCAGCAGCTTCTTTGTGAGAACTATTGGCTTGTTTGTACCGATATCTGTTCGAAGCTCAAAGTAATATTCTGATGCCTCTTCGCTTGCCTTCGACCAGGTTCTGAGAGGATGGTCCGTATCTTTGGTGGAAAACGCAGCAATCATCTTTAGGCCAACCCCGAAGAGTCCTCGTTGCTGCTTCTCGACATATTTAGCTGAAGTTAAGAAAGAACAGACCGCAACTGGCACTTTATCCGATGGAATACCAATACCATTGTCTTCGCATGAAACGAGCCACAAATCATTCTCTTGATCCAATAATTTCATGGACAAGGAAATATTTGGTAAAATACGGTGTATTTCGCATGAATCCAGCGCGTTTTCAATTAATTCTCTGACAGCCATATACAAAATCCGTTCTCCAGTAAATCCAGCAAGTGCAGAGTTGTCTACAAAGAATTCTGATTCAGCTTTTTTGTCGTACCGAACTTTAGCTCTGCCATAGCTAGCAGGAGGAATAGTTGCAACACTAGTAGTGTTGGCAGTCTTAGCGCGTATCGTGGTGGCAATCTCCACACTAGCCTTAGTTTTCAACGAATCAAATATTTCAAGAACTCAATTTAACTTTTTATAACCTCAGAATTAACATTTTGCAACAAATTTGTTGACTCCGGTGACATAAAAGTGACATAAAAGTCTCAAAATTCATATTGGTGATCGGTAGCATACTAGCCTCCTTTACTTGATAATTACAATCATTGCCTATTCATCATTTACGAGAGGTTCTTAAGCAAGGTCGTCTCTTTCAGGAATTTCAAAACTCGTTGTCCAAAAATAGTTACAAGCAATCGAAGTCGGTTTTAGTATACTTGTCATCACTAGCATGATTATCGGAATGCAAATAACTGGCATTCCTTGTTTTTTCTATGAGCTTCCGTTCGACGTGAGTTCTATTTCGTCGACTAGGCATCGCTTCTTTCGCTCCTTCTGGAAATACTAGCCACCTACTGGCAATGCAAATACTAATAGGCTTAATTTAACGCCCGAATTCTATAATGGATTTAGAAGATCGACTATCACTAATCTCGAGGGAACCAACGGAAGAAGTGGTTACCGAACTTGAATTAAGGACACTTTTAGAAACCGTGGCTCGTCCAAAGCACTATATCGGATTAGAAATTTCTGGAATGTTACATCTCGGTAGTTTGATTCTAACCGGCTTTAAAATCAATGATTTTATCGAAGCTCAAGTTCAATGCACTGTTTTTTTGGCTGATTGGCATACCTACATCAATGATAAGCTTCGGGGCGACTGGGCAAAAATCAAGGAGATCTCGGAATACTATTCTGATGCCTTCCAATATTTTTGCCCAGGCATATCAATAGAGTTAGGTAGCGAACTCTATCACAAAACGAATGATTACTGGAAAGATATGGTACGATTTAGTAAACTCATTAGTCTTCCTAGAACTATCAGATCCTTGAGCATTATGGGCAGAACAGGTAGAGAGAACCTGGATCTTGCACAACTTCTATATCCTCCTATGCAATCCGTTGACATCAAGGCATTGGAGCTGGACATTGTTCACGCCGGGATGGACCAAAGAAAAATCCATATGCTTGTAAGGGAAATATTTCCTAAATTAGGCTGGAAGGTTCCGGTGTCTGTCCACCATCATCTACTTCCGGGACTTTCGGAACCTCGCATTCCAGATTCATCAGAGGTCGGGCCAGTTGATGTAGAAAAGTTTAGTAAAATGAGCAAGAGCAACCCTGCAAGTGGGATCCTAATCCATGACGATGAGGAAACCATCAGGCAAAAAATCATGAAAGGATTTTGCCCGCTAGGTACGGCTGAAAATAATCCGATACTTGAGTTAATAAGGTATGTTGTATTTCACGAAAATAATGAAGTAGTCATCGAAAGGCCACAAAAATATGGTGGAAGTATTTCATATGCAACGTTTGAGGGTCTAGAGAGAGACTACGTTGACAAAAAGATCCATGCAATGGACTTAAAAGCTGCTGCGGCCAAATATCTCAACCAAATAATCGAGCCTGTCCGCAGACATTTCAAGGGAAGGGAACCAAATTTCGACTCTCCGTAGGGGGGAACGGCAGGTGGTTGGTCAATTCTCGATATTACTAGTTCTACTACTATTACAACACCTACCGATATTACTGTGGGATCCCTGCGTAATTAGGACTTTGTCCACTGTCTTTCTTGACCAAATCGTACTTTGATCTGTAGCCTCGTGGATTTATCATCATCCCATTATAGTCAAACGTAGACGAGTTCCCGACGATAACGGTGGTAATCATGCCCATGATTTCTGAGTGTTGGAGCATGTTTTCAAGTGTAGTAACAGCGATAGTTTGACTTTCTCTGTAGGCACCTCTAACTATTGCAACCGGCGTCTCCGGTTTTCTATACTTCAAAAAGATATCTCTAGTATCTTTCAGCTGATGAATGCGTTTCTTACTTGCAGGATTGTATATCACAGTAACATAGTCTCCTGCCGCGGCTGCCTCAACACGTTTGACAATAATGTCCCAAGGAACCAGAAGATCACTCATGCTGACCACAGCAAAGTCAGTCATCAAGGGAGAACCAACTAAAGCGGCGCAAGAATTTAAAGATGAGACTCCAGGCACACATTCAACATAGATGCCATTGGCTCTATTCCATCCTTTTTCGGACAGAATTTCATAAATCAAACCTATCATACCATAGATGCCCGGATCTCCAGAAGAAACCAATGCGACGACCTTGCCATCTTCTGCAAAATCTATGGATTGGTTTGCCCGTTCCACTTCCTGCGTCATGGCGTACCGGTAGACCTCTTTACCTTCGATTAAATCTTCAACAAGAGAAACATACGTATCATAACCAACGATAATTTCACTTTCTTCAATCACAGTTCTTGCCCTCTGGGTCATGTGGTCATGATTACCTGGGCCGACTCCAACAACGTATAATTTACCTTTGCGTTCAGTCATTTCTTCCACATGTACTAAAATACAATTTATCCCTTTCTCGGGATGTTCTCCTTTCTGGCACCTGATGATACAAGTTTAAATTCTGTGTGGAGTGCCCTGACCACAGCCTGGCAGTCAGCATCATTGACGACGAACGCCAGGTTTAGCTCAGATGAGCCTTGAGCAATCATTATAACATTTACATTTCTGCGCGCAACCGATCCGAAGATCCTTGCAGCTACTCCTTTTATCCCCCTCATGCCAGATCCGACAACAGCAATGACGGCGACGTCAGGATTGACATTTACTTTCTTGATTATCTTTCCCAGCAAATTAAGCTCAAGCGCCGTAGTTGCCTTATCAAGGTCGGTTTTTCTCACGACCATCGAGATACTCGATTCAGAAGGGCTCTGAGAAATCATCATTATGTTTACTCTATTTTTTGCAAGAATATCGAAGATTCGTGAAGCCGTTCCAGGAGACCCAGCCATATCCCCACCACTAACATCTATTAATGCTGTATGACGAATGGCGCTGATTGACTTAACAATTTTTTGTGAGGATTTTGTTGGTGTTTGTGTAATAACTGTACCTAAATGGTTGATGTTGAACGCGTTACGCACACGGATTGGAATATCGGATTCGATCACAGGAAAGAAAGAACGTGGGTGGATATACTTGGCACCAAATAGTGCCATCTCCATCGCCTCAGCGAACGATACTTCTTTGAGAACTTGGGCATCTTTGACTATTTTAGGATCGGCAGTCATCAAGCCGTTGACGTCGCTCCATAACCAAACCTCGTCAGCCTTAATACTGGAAGCTATTATGGTGGCTGTGTAATCTGAGCCACCTCTACCTATCGTCGTAGTAATGCCGTTCTGATCTGCTCCGATAAAGCCTGTCACTACGGGGACAATCCCAGCCGTTAGCATAGGTATAATTTTGTGAGCAACGCGTAACTTGGTAGTATCCATTAGAGGCCTTGCCTCTCCAAAATTGGAGTCAGTTAGAATTCCGACTTCTCTGCCAGTAAGATGTTCGGATTTTATGCCAATATCTTGCAGGGCATAGGAGACTATGGGAGTCGAGAGACGCTCTCCGAAAGACAACAAATAATCCAACGACTTTGGCGTTACTTCAGCTAGGAGCACTATGCCTGCCAACACATTCTCTAGCTCTTCTAGAAGTTGTGTGACAACTAATTCCGCCTTTTTCATGAGGCCCTTATCGGCGATAGCATTCCGCAGAATATCTAGATGAATGGGGCGCGCCTTTTTCATGAAATTTTCGACTGAAACCTTCTGCCCTTCTTTTATGCTGTCAGTAATTGAGAAGATGTCATCAGTCATTCCACGAACTGCGGAAACAACTACTACAATATCATTTTTCGCGTCCTGATGCACCTTTATCAGATTAGCAATTTCTTTTACTTTGTTGGCAGAATTAACTCCTGTTCCTCCGAATTTCATTACAAGGCGCAAAGCAAATCAGCCACCCTCGATTTTTAAGATATGTTGAACAAAAAAGAGACATAAGCGCAGCATGCCAGTATTACCAACGTTTAGTTCCTCTCAGTCTTATATGTATCGTTGTAAAACTTCCATTGGCAAACTAGCAGGACCCACAATTTTACCAAACCTTCCGAGGGATAGTAATGGACACCAACTGCCAATCTAGTATGGTTTTTATTTAAGACACCCTCTGGTCATTTTGATTGTCAGCCGCTGAATACAAGCACATTCTCAGAATTGTGGGAAAAGATATAGAAGGGAGCAAGAAGATAATTGTCGCTTTAAGCATAGTTAAAGGAATTGGTCATAACCTCGCTCAAGTTTTATTACAGTCATTGAAAATTAATCCTAATATTCGCTTGGGTTTTTTAACAGATAAAGAATTAGCCGATATCGAGTCCGCTATTAGGGACCCGGCAAGACTGGGTATGCCAGAATGGTACCTTAACAGACGAAAAGACATGGAGACCGGCTCTAACCGGCACCTTATTACCTCAGATTTAGATTTTATGATCTCAAATGATATAGAACGCGAAAAATCCGTCATGAGTTGGCGTGGTTATAGACATATGTTTGGTCTAAGAGTTAGAGGCCAATGCACAAGGACCACAGGTAGAAGAGGCGGTGCTGTGGGTGTAAAGAAATTGGCCAGACCGACTGCAGGAGGACCTGCCGGCGCTCCGGCCGCGGCTGCCGGGGTTACCCAGCCTGCTGCTACTGCTTCTGCTGCTGCACCTGCAAAAGGCAAGGAAGCGCCCTCCAAGGAGAGCGAAAAGAAATAGGGATATAGGCGGCATAGCTATGGGCGATCCTCGTAAACCAAAAAAAAGCTATCATCGACCGAGAAGAATATGGACAACGGATCAACTTAATGCCGAACTTTATACACTGGGGTCTTACGGCTTGCGCAACAAGCGAGAGCTCTGGAAAGCACAAACAGAAGTAGCTAGATTTAGAAATCAGGCTCGAGCATTACTTTCTTTGGCTACTGAAGCAAGAACTGAAAGAGAAAGCCGATTGCTAAAGTCCTTGAACAGACTAGGCCTAGTGACTGAATCTGCCTCTCTCGACGATATTCTAAATCTCAAGATTGAAGATCTTTTGGAGAGGAGACTTCAAACCATAGTTATGAAGAAGGCCGGAACAAAATCACCCCATCAAGCGAGGCAGGTGGTGGTCCACGGACATGTATCGATAGGTAATAGAATAGTAAACCTGCCTGGGTATCTAGTAAAAAAGGAGGAAGAGCCGTTGATCATGTTACATGTGGATGTACTGGGTCCTTTATCGGGCGTGCAAGCACCAGCATCGTAGGGGCGTTCTTATGTCGTTACTTCCGAAATGATGTCCACGTGATCGATCTTCCCATCAGCATTCATGTCAAAGCCCTGTACCACCAGTGCCCATTCCTCATCATTCTGATAACTCTTTAGGATTCGTTCGCTGTAGTTGGTTAGTGCTATGACCGCAGATTTAGTTCCGATCGACCTAACGCCTGCAACAACAATAATATTTTTTCCTTCGTTGTAAGGATTCTTAATCTTCGCAATTAGGCCTTGATTATCAAGGTTATAAGGCATTGCAGAAGACCCTGCTAATAAACCGGACCAGAAGTTCTTCTCGTTGAACTTTATTGGCAAAAATTTGTTGAATTCTGCGGTTATTATGTTCGTGCCTGGTCCGCCAATGGAAATCAAATTGGCATCCTCCATTACTTTTTCTGCCTTGGCATCGGCGTCTAACTTCACTATAAACTCGGTGGGAATATTACTAATTGTCCCTAAAAAAAAAGCTAGATGTACTGCATAATGTCCATCCCTTGCGGATGACCTGTAGGGGCCGTGAGGATCAGGAGCACCTACTATGATTAACCCCTTGAAGGAATTATTCACAATATAGTCACTAAAGAATTTGCGCGCATGCCGATGCTCATAATTAGCATGCGTCTGGAGATCCAATTGCCTTTCGCCACCACTCATTTCAATTCCAAATGCAGGGCTGGAGGAATGATAAAGCCTAGCGGTGCCGCCCCTGACATGACTTGTGCCGGTCTCCTCCAAAGCCCCAATCTCGACCAACTTTCGTATATAATAGTACGCACTTTGTTCGTAGATTTTCAGTTTCTTTGCTATTTCTATTGGATACATCGGAGTATCCGACAGCAATCGCATTATACGCCATGCCAATGGATTCGAGAGTACTCTGATATGTTCCACATTATCAAAAACAACGATTTTTTTACCAAGAACCTTACCGTTCGCCAGATGAACCAACGTCTTCTCTGTCGACAACAGCAAGGATCCTCACAACCGCTATATAATGATATTTAGCGGTACAAAGAAATTTTAACTGACCGACCTTAACTGAGCATTGTCACCAGTATGCCAAATCTCACAATGGTACGTCAAATCGTTCATAATTGTTAAAAGCCCTTATGGGGCTTAACATTTGTGTGTTCAATTATAGGATATAATGGTAGGTTTGATGTAGCTCCCCTCCTAGTTGAGAGCCTTAAACGAATGGAATACAGAGGCTACGACAGTGTGGGGATAGCCACGATTGACAATGGCAGGATCTCCACGCGGAAGGGCATTGGCAGGGTAGCTGATGTCGATAAGTCTCTTAACTTGATAGCGATGCGGGGACAAATAGGTATTGGACACACCAGGTGGGCGACTCATGGAGGTGTGACTGATAAGAATGCCCATCCTCATTACGGATGTACAGCTGATATTGCCGTCGTCCACAACGGAATTGTCGAAAATTATAAAGAATTAAAAGAAGAGCTTATTCAGATTGGTCATAAGTTTAAGAGCGACACAGACAGTGAGGTTATTGCACATCTTCTCGAAAGATATTATGCCGAGCAAAAGGATGCAACTCGAGCTATAATTAAAACTTGCAAGAGATTAGAGGGAACTTATGCATTCGTAGCGGCTTTCGAAGATGGGACAATATGCGGCTCGAGATATGACGAGCCACTTATAATTGGCCCCGTAGAAAACGGCTATTTTATCTCGAGCGACATTCTTGGATTCCTACCGTACACCGACAAAGCCATTTTTCTTGATAACAAGGACATAGCTGTTATCGACAGACATGGTTTGAAGTTATGTGACTTTGATGGAAATCTCGTGAGTCGTCCTATTACACAGGTGGCTTGGGAACTAGCCGCTATAGATAAGGGGAAATATACTCATCACACCCTGAAAGAAATTCATGAGCAACCACATACGATAATGGTAGCAGCATCCCAAAATGGAGAGAAAATAAATAGATTTTGCAGGATCCTGCTAGAATCTAAGGCCATCTATATCACGGGAAGTGGAACTAGTTACCATTCAGCCTTAATTGCAAAGCATATTCTCGCAAGATTTGCAAAAATTCGAGCCGAATCTATCATGTCAAGCGAATTTCAGTACACACTTGATTCTCTAGATAGTAGTTCAGTATTGGTTGCCATATCTCAAAGTGGAGAGACAGCTGACGTTCTGCAGTCAGTCAAGACGGCAAAACAAATGGGTGCCAAGATTCTTTCAATTGTAAATATACCAACGTCTTCATTAGCCAGGATTAGCGATTCTTTTCTCAGCATCGATTGCGGGCCTGAAGTGGGTGTCGCTGCGACTAAAAGCTTCACAGGACAATTGTCTCTGCTCTATAACGTAGTTGATATGTTATGCAATGGTCGTGTTGACTACGAGGCAGGTAAACTAGAACTTGTGGATGCTATCACGGAGGTGCTTGCTTCTGAAAATGAAATTGAAAAAGTCGCAGGCAGGATAAGGGATGCAAAGGATATCTATATCATGGGAAGGTCAATACACTATCCGATTGCCCTTGAAGGAGCGCTCAAAATTAAAGAACTCGCATATATCCATGCGGAGGGTATCGCAGCGGGCGAATTAAAACATGGTCCGCTAGCGTTGATAGATAAGAACAGTATCGTAGTAATAATCAACCCTCATGACGGGACCTTTGATGATAACATAGCCAGTGCGCACGAAATCAAGGCGAGAGGAGCTACAATAATCGGAGTTTCAGATGAACCAAATGATGTCTATGACATCTATGTGAAGATACCATCAGTAAGGGATGCTCTTTATCCCATTGTGGAAGTAGTTCCTTTCCAGATTCTCGCATACTATTTAGCTCTTAGAAAGAGCTTCGATCCTGATTATCCCCGGAATCTTGCCAAATCGGTCACAGTCAAATAAAGGAACACGACTTTTCGGGTTGGTCAAGTGGCATGATGCAGTAACAATAGCTTTATGTCTTGAATGCTATGAATTTCGTAAGGATTGAATTTATTGCCGTTTTTGACTTGCTTGATAGCAACGATAGCAACTATTTAGTGTGGTCGTAATCGTGCTAGCATCTGTATCCTTCAGGCAGCTCAGAAACATGATATTTCGATACCATGTTCAGAATTCTCAGACAACAACAAGATTTTTAACACGTATGAGCAGTTGTCAATGTGTATCATGTCGTCTAACCCTGAACTCGGTCTTGCCAGTATGTATCGCGTGATCAAGAAGTCAGGCGCCGACAGAGTAAGTGATGATGCAGCAGACGAGCTTCGAAAAGTTCTGGAAGAAGTCGCAGAAAAAATCGCGAGACAAGCCGTAGAATTATCCCTTCATGCAGGAAGAAAAACTGTCAAGTCTGAGGACGTACATCTTGCTTCAAAAAACATCCTGAAACTTTGACTTAATATAAATAGTTAAGAGAGAGGAAATGCAATGCATTGTCCCAAAACAGTTACTTTACTCAATCGATGTTATTGGGTCAGACATCGTATTTGAAGGCAATGAGATTTGAATTTATTTACATAACTTTTGAGCATATCACACGGCAGCTAGAACAGAATTAGTCTTGTTGCCGTAGCACACATGCGCGTAAGCTCAATATTATCAAAACCCTGCTTTGCATGATGTACCACTCGATGACAATAATTGATGCACACATTCATTTAACAGATAACGAATACTCAGGATATCTGAATCATATTTTTAATAATCTGAGGGAATTAAGAATCACTGCGTGTTCTGTAACCGTTAACACGGAAACACTAACAAAAAGTTTGGAGCTCTTCAGCGATTCCACCCGCGACATAGTAATACCGTTTGCCGGAATACATCCTGAATTTGCACAAACAGAAGATGTTACGAGATTCATTGAAATTTTCGATAATAACACTGACTCCATCTCCGGTATTGGTGAGATAGGCCTTGATCCTGCGTACGCTGGCATAAAAGAGAACTCCTATAACAAACAAAAAGAAGTCTTTCACAGCATGCTTGCCCTAGCGGAAAAAACAAAGAAGCCTGTATCAATACATTCTCGGGGATCATTAGATCACATATTAGAAATGCTGAAAAGCTATAATATTAGAAATGGTCTGCTACATTGGTTTGCTGGAAGTAAGAAGCAGCTCGCTAGATCAACCGACATGGGCTTGTTTGTATCGTACGGCCCAGTTTTAATTTATTCGGAAGAAAAGAGAGTATTGTTGAAAAATACTCCTAAAGATAGATTCCTTGTCGAGACTGACGGCCCTGTAAGGTATCGGCGGTTCAACAACCTCCCATCTATGTCTAGTTCTTTCTTGGTCAGCGTGGTTTATTGTGCTGCGAATGTACTTGGGATGACTTATCAGGAGACCGTTGATTTACTGGAAAGGAACGCGGAATCGTATCTTAATAGAAAGTTATAATGGCCCTCTCACCTGCTGTGCCTGATCACTCCATCTATCAAACGACTGACAGCCAAACCACTGCTCCCGTGTTTGCGCTTAAAGCCCGGTTGACATTTACTACACCTGACTCAATATTCTCGATAAAAGTTTCAATCTCTTCTTTTTTCTACCTGCTGTTAAGTCATATTCTGAGTTATTACACAATCGAATCGCATCCTCAAAATTCTAGTATGCTAGTATACTATTATACGTAGTATAGGTAAGAAAAGCTCAACTGTGAGTAATGTGTGACCTTCAGGAAACCAATCTACCTACAATTTTTTCGTGTATTTGCACACTATTACAAGCGAAAATGAGTCATTAGTGTGTGTCGGTCTCAAAGAATATAGGCAAGTACTCGACATAGTTTTTAAGTATTTGACAAAAGGGGGTTTTGACTTCAGTGTCTGCAGATTTTAAAACGATGATTGAGTCGTTTCTCAGCCAGAAGCCTGAGATCAGTCTTGAGCAGGTTAGAGAGTTAATTGATGAGAAGAAGAGAAAAATTGGTGCTGGGTATCTTACGGATCAAGGTGCATTATTTCTAGTGGCAGCCGACCTGGGTGTCTCATTTAATGTCAAAAGAGCAAATGCTGCCATCAAGGATCTTTTTGTAGGCGCAAAAGACGTTAGTGTTATTGGTCGAATCATGAATATCTATCCTACCCGCAAATTCCTTCGAAAAGATAGTAAAGAAGAAATCAGAAACCGAACATTGACTATCTATGATCACGAGTCTGCCGTTAGAGTCAAAGTATGGGAAGATCAAATAAGCTTACCAGATGAAGCCCGCTTCCGCCCTGGGGAACTAGTAAAGATCTCTCGCGGATATGTAAAATCCGGTCTTGACGGGAGACCAGTGATTAACCTTTCTTCTAGTTCTCAGATAGAAATCTTAGAAGAGGAAAACGCCTCTATTCCAGGCATTGATTTCATAACGATAAAGGTGGATGATGTGCGCGAAACACGTCAAAACGTGGTAATCACCGGCTTTATTGGGTCTAGTCCTAGAATTTCTCAGTATAATAACCCTCGCGGTGAGGCCACGAAGTTGCTACAATTGCAGCTTTCTAACGAGACGAGGACTCGAAATTTGAGGACAGTAATCTGGAATGTTGACGAGAACAAGATTCCCAAAATCTTTGCTATGAACGCCAAGATTAGATTAATCGGAGTTAGGATAAAACAGGGGAACCCTCAATATGGAACTGGCGACTTTGAAATTCACGGTGATGAAGGGACTACCTTTGAATTCTTCGGGACTAAAACGGACATCGAAATAATGACTTTGAGAGTAGTTTCGTTCGGTAGAGAAACTGGAACGGGAAATGTTGCTTGTCTCGCGCTGGACAAAACCGGTAAATTCGTACATCTTACTATAGCTAGTGTTTTACTTAGCGGTCCGCTCGTCTCAGATTCATTGATAGAATGTGTGCCAAGCCGTATCTTTGGGAATTCTATACTTCTTTACAAAGATGATTCTTATATCAGGGTAATTGAGGACGAAGAATCGTTTCCAAAATTGTCGATGTTCGAATCAAAAATCAAAGACGTTGAAGTCTCAGACTCTCCTTACATTTTAGAGGCAATCGTTTTACAATCTCCGAATACGACCGAAGTAAATACTAAGAATGGTGAATTAGTTACTGTAAGCGACACTTTGATTGGAGACGATACTGGGGAAACTCGACTAGTAGGCTGGCGTCAGCAAAGTTCTTCTGTAGCCAACCTGGTGGTGGGTGACCGAATACGAGTTCTGGGTGCGACAGGAACTAAAGGAATGAGTGGCAAGACAGAGCTTACATTGAAGCCGGACTCTTCACTAGAGAAAATTACATAAGCGCCACATAACTAGCTCATCGGTTGAATTAATCGTTCCAGAAACCACGGGTAAGGACATACTGCTTCTCAGCCTCATACACACTTCTGTAAATTCCGTCATCGTCGATATAATTACGAAGGATACGAGCTGCGGCATCAGCACCTACTCCATAACCTGCCAATACTATCAGCGCCTTCCTCCCAAAATTGTTGATAAGTGAGGCAACTTTCCATGCACGATCGAATCGGTGCTCTTCTTCCGGCTGTAATCTACTTCCATTAAGTCTCCTAGAAATAATCCTTAATAGCTCGTTATCAGACCAGAAGGTTGCAGTAATCAACCTCGATCGGCAAAGAGGACAGAATAAATTTTCAGGTATTTGAAGAGTAGCGATTGTTCTCTCCCACTTTGCACAGCGTATGCAAATCAATTTGTGATTAGTTTTTTCTAGTCTTTCTTTCACGAGTTCGATGATCCCTCTTTCAACGTTTAGTGGGTTTGCAGAAAATTTTGCATGGTGTTCAAGTATTGGCTGTGCCAATTCCGAAAAGTCAGTTACTTCAAGCCAATGAATACGGCAACCTCCATCTTGCAAACTCTGGAAAACTTTTGTGGTATTTTCGATGTCGTATTTATCGTGCATTAGCTCTCTTATTGATTCCTTGCTGATCGGTGTCTTCGAATACCTCTCGTATATCAATCGAGCTACCTTCTTATCGTACAAGACATCTCTATTAATCATTCCGAATCTTTTTGCGACTGCCCATACCTTCCAGTTCATGACATGCGTTCCTGCAAATGAAGCAATAATGACTGATTCAAATTCATATGAATCTCTAAAAACACCTTCTATGTGGGCTTTTCCAATTCTGGCAGTTGACGTAAGCATTATTCTATAGGGGTCAGACCTAGTCTCGACTATATAGCCGAGCTGTGAGGACAGTATAGTAGAAAGAAGAGTAGCTATGGTGTAGTTAACTTTGGTGCCAAACATGGAATGAATGACGAGGGTGTTTTTCGTAATACTGCTCTCGATTACGATGTTGTTTGAATCGGGTATCACCCCTAGGGCATTAGCACTATTCTGTAAGGCATGATTAGAAAGTTTGAGTATGCTTTTCATAGCATGCCGACGTACAGTCCCCACTTCTTGTGCGGTTGTGTAGTCCACTGGGATCATTTCGCCCACCCAGTACGGAACATTTATTGCAACACCCCGCAAAGGTTCGACGTTGACTAGCATTCTTTTCTCGTCAATCGAAATTATCCTCCATTGGGAACCCTTAAGAACGAAAACATTCCCCTTTTCAGCATAGTCTTCTACAAACTGCTGGTCGAGTGTTCCTACCTTGCGTTTAGTTATTGAATCGATGACTTCGAATTTTAGTACATGAGGAATCATAGAAAGATTATCGAAGTAGTACTTGTAAGCCTTAATTCTCCGGCGGTAAGTACGTGCTTCTCTATCAAATTTGATTATTCCAATGTTGTCAAGAATCTCAACACAACTTTCCAAGTCATACATGCTAGTGTGACTGAACGGGTACGCTCTCGTTATCAAATCAAATGCCTTTGGTAGTTCAATCATACCCTTTTTCTGCAGACTCAAACCCACTAAATGATGAGATACGACATCAAGAGCGTTGATGTGCATCGTTTGTTCCTCAATCGAACCTCTCTTCATTCGTCGAATTAGTGCTAGCGCTTCTAATTCGTCATCAGCGTTGTTTGTCACAATCAGTCCCTTAGCGTGGCTCGTTTGCTTGTGCCTGCTGCGGCCGACCCTTTGCATTAACTTTGAAACCTGTCGAGGGGATCCATAATGCATAACGAGATCTATTGAACCAATGTCCAGTCCAAGTTCTAACGAGGAGGTACAGACTATGACGCCGGCATCACCTACCCTTAGTTTCTGTTCTGTTTCCTGCCTCATTTCCCTGGATAACGAGCCATGATGAACATCGACTTTCACTTCACTCTGATTTTTCAAGACCGTAGCTAGATACTCCGCTTCGTCTCTTGTATTGGTGAACAGCAAAACAGAACCGCTTATTTTGTTTGATACGATATATTGTATGATAAAATGCGCCACGTTCGTAAACGACCCTTGGATATGTTCCAAACGAATATCATATTCTCTACCAGATTTGTCTACAAGTACGGCATGTTTTCTGTTATTTCCGGAAACGAACTTTCCGGCCTCTGCTAAATTTTCAACTGTGGCTGACAATCCAATTCTGGTAACACGTTCTAAGCTAGCAGCTTGTAATCTCTCTAGTCCTATCGACAAATGTGCGCCGCGTTCATTTGCAATTAGCTCATGAACCTCGTCGATTATTATCCATTCGAGATTCTGCAGTGCTAGGAGCATTCTCTCGCTTGAGAGAACAACACCAAGTGATTCCGGTGTAGTAATAAGGATATCCGGAGGCGATTGTATAATCTTTTTCTTGTCCTTAGTGGTAGTGTCACCATGTCTAATTTGCACTTGCAAATTTTCTGATTCAGCGTATCTAACAATTCTTCTGAATACATCGTTATTTAGCGCCCGTAATGGAGTGATGTAAACTGCTCGAATTTTGCCTGAGACTCTGGCGCTGGTCGACAACAAGGTGACTACCGGCATGACGGCAGCCTCTGTTTTGCCAGCACCGGTAGGTGCAACTAAAAGGCAATTGATCTTCCGGGCGATAATCGGTAGTGCTTTTTGTTGGATTGTTGTAAGAGATTCGAAACCTTCTTTCCTGAATTTCTGCACTAATAACTGTTCTATCGAATCATTTTCGTTCAATGTCAGTGCTTGTTCCTGGATGCGCCGGTTGTTTTTGTGGTTGCGGTGGCTGACGTTTGGCTTTCGAACTGGACCTTTCGTAAATCATAGTGCCGATAAGGCCTACTATAAAAAGTCCTACAGAGATCCACACAAAAGAATCGAAATTTGGAATTGCGCCGGCTACCATGGTAACTTGTTGCTCTACTGATCAATAAATACATATACTTTTGTTACTGCTACGATCTCCTTGATGGTTGTCTAACGCCATCCAGTGACATTACTTATTAAAAAGCGAAAGTCATTTGCAAAGTAAACTTTAATTGGGCAGAAAATCCATTCAGCATGGAATAGACTAAAAACAATGCTTACGGTTCCGTTTCTACTACTAGGTGGTCTCTTCGGACCTGGCAGTTTTGATTTGAATAATAGTCCTCTTGTGTATATTCTCTGGTTTGCACCCATCATAGTATTGATGATATACGGACAGAAATTTCAGGTATGGATGATATTGGGTGATGTATCAAAATCACTAACCAGATTAAAAACTATGAAAGAGACAGCCAGAAAAGAAGCAATTGATTACATCAAAAGCTCAATTACGACTGCAGCTGACCCGAGCGAGAGAATCGACAAATTCCTTGAGTACTTTGCAATCATGCCGGTAGACCTTGATCCCCAAGGTATCATTCGAAAACTTGATCATCTGATGAGAACTAAGGATGAACGAATACGTTCAGAAATCAAGAGGATGGCAGAAGGTATGACAGAATGGCAGGCGTCACGAATAGAGAATATTCTGGAAGCCGCTACCGCTCTAAACATGATTTACAAAATCGTGAGGCACTTTTACCTAATGGGAAAACGAACGACTGGTATGTTCGTACTTGTACAGCTGCAGACAGTAATGCCATTTCTGTTACAAGAAGCAGAGGCCTTAGAAAGCGCAATAAGCGCATTTAAGAAGGGACTCCCGATAGGGGATGGCATTGGTCCGATGGTAGTTGGAAAAATGATGCTTGGAAAAGAAAAAAAAATAATCGCTAGAGAAACGGTATATAGCGAAGAGGTTCGTCTAGGACGAAAATTGTATATGCTTAAGGCAGAAGGACCTACCGGGAGCGTCGGGCGTCCCGGCGAGGCAGTTTACCGATTAGTTGCAGAACTAGGCCTAAAGTTAGATGCTATAATAATGATTGATGCTGCCTTGAAATTAGAAGGGGAAAAGACAGGTGCGATCGCTGAGGGCGTAGGTTCTGCTATAGGTGGTTTAGGAGTCGAAAGGTATCAGATTGAAGACGTCGCAACTAAATTCAATATCCCGATATATGCAATAATAGTTAAACAGTCTGTCCAAGATGCGATTACAGTGATGAAAAAAGAAATCTCTGAGACTTTTGATAAGTTGTACAATAATGTCTTCGAGGTCATAGAAGATAAAACGCTGGAAGGCGATTCGATTCTAATTATCGGCATTGGCAATACGGCGGGGGTAGGACAATAGCTGTTATTTGAGAAAAAAAAGAAGGTCAGTATTCCTGATATATACACGGAAGAGACATGTCAAAATTGCGCTCACAAAATTAAGAGGATCTTTCTTGACGGCGACTACATCTATAAATCAGGTTCAACTTGCAAAGCTTGTTCTGGAATTGTCGTTACTACTGCAATATATGGCGAATATCCCGGAGAAAAAGAAACGAAATCCGAAACCTAGCGAGAAAATGCCTAGTTCAGAGCGTCGTGACGTAAGTAAAGTTGCCAGATGGAATCAAGGTGTGTTCGGCCTGAGAAACGATCTTTCGATTTCCCTCTACGAGGATGGGATATGAGTGCAGATTTCTTTTCCTTACCAAAACCTCTGTCAATTGACGGGACTTTGATTCATCGTATAAATCAGTGATCCACCTAATGGCGAAAGGCAAGGTTTTGAATTTATTCCACAGCTGATCTAAGAAAATGTCGGCCTCTTGATTCTTCGACGGCTTGCGAGAAGTTATGCTGAAAATGTTGCGAACTTTACCTTCGTATACTACGCCTTGGCCATCTTTGGTTGTGACAAAGGGTTCTACGGCATAAGCTTGATTGGAGGACAAGCTAAAGGAAGGACCGATGGTCTTAATGTTAGGAATCGACCTCCCTGCGTGAATGGTATAACGTTCCAAGGAATGGCCGCTCAAGTTTTGGATCGGTTTGAATCCGTGTTTAACTATAGTACTTTCGATTACTGCCCCTATCTCATTCGATTTGGAGTCTACTTTAGCCACCTTGACTGCTTCATTTAAGGCCATTTCGGCAACCTTCACCAATGCTTCTGACTTCGGATCGTAGCACACGGTAACAGCAGTATCTGCGATATATCCATCAATCTGTACTCCAATATCTATTTTCAAAATATCACGATCCTTTACCTCTAGTGTGTCATTTGGTTCTGCAGTATAATGGGCAGCGATTTCATTCAGGCTAACATTGACTGGAAATGCGGGTGTACCCCCCATTTCTCGTATTTCAGCTTCTATCGATTCGCAAATACGAAACAGAGTGGTTCCTACGTGATATTTTTTCCGGGCCCTTTCGCGAACTTCAGAGGCGATTTTTCCCGCTCGTTGATAGGAGTCAAAAAAATTCATCCGTCATGACGTTTTTGCGAAAGATGGTATATAGAGCTATTGCTGTCGAGAAAGTTAAAATTATATTGATGAGATAGGACTGTAGCCAAATAACCTAATTTTTGGATTGGGGTCGTTGTCTAGCTTGGTATGATTCCAGCCTTGGGCGCTGGAGATCGTCGGTTCAAATCCGGCCGACCCCACATAAACAAGATTTCGAAATAAGTAAATATCCGAATTAGATTGTATTGAACTAAATAATGAGGACTCTGAGGATCGAAGAAATAACCTTTAAGCGCCTCACCTCTGTTTTAGAAGATGTAATGCATTACAAAAAGAAGGATATCAACTATGATGACATTTTGAATGAATTAATTGATGTTTATCAAGAAAATGTCGGGGGTAGTATTGGCGGAACTATAGGTGGTGGTTGAATGATTTAAACGATGGCTAGAGGCGTAAAATCATCAAATCGTCAAGGCTAACTTTGGCATTGAGCAGGCAGTAGATTTTAGTTTTAGATGTGATCAGCGCAGGAGCATCTACTATAATGAGCAGTCTGCCTTTCTTCCTACAACATTTGCACTCTGAATCTAATTATATTGCATCGATTCATATTCAGAAAAGTTTTTGATTAAAAACATAACTTCCAACTTCGAAATTTAAGGTACCTCCCTGATTTTCAACGCTAAGCTTGCGAATATTCTTTCAACCATCACGAACAATCACGACAAGTCGTTCTTTTATGGGACTTTGTCTTAAAGGGTTGCAGTTCTCATGATGGCATTTCTTCACTGTTCGTAGTTTCTTCTTGCATTGGCTACTTTCGTCGTGCTGTGACAAACAGGGCACTCTGCCCATCGGTGGCCGCCAAAGTACTCCCATTCAAAAGAGCAGTTGATGTAGCCGCATCTTACCCATATACCTCTCGGATAACCTTTGAGCCTATTATCCTGCATAGGTTTCCGGGATCTCCTTGAGGAACGAGGCAACAGTCGTCGCTGCCGGATGTTTGACATCGTCATCAAGATCATGCCCCGTATGTGATAAAGATGTTTTTATGAAATATCTGCCTGATAGTTCGCCTCCTGACCGAAAGAACTGCGATAGTTTTAAAAGCTTAAAGAGATTCAAGTAGCATTTGTGGCGAGAACAATATCGAGTCAACGACTAAAAGTTGGCGAAAAGGCGCCAGATTTCAGACTCAAGGGAACCGACAATAAATTATATTCAATGAAGGATTTTAAGAGCGAGTCAGTGCTCATAGTCTTCATATGTAATCATTGTCCTTACGTAAAAGCGCGGATAAAAGATATAGTTAGCCTACAGCAAATCTTCAGAACGGAAGAACTGCAGGTGGTTGGGATAAACAGCAATGATCCGAATTACGACGGAGAAGGTTTTGACAAAATGGTAACCTTCTCAAAGGAAAATACCCTAAATTTTCCGTACCTTATAGATGACACTCAAAATATCGCAAAGGCATACGGCGCAGTTTGTACACCGGATCCGTTCCTTTTCGATTCTGAGCGCAAACTCGTCTTTCATGGAAGAATAAATGACGCATCGGAGCCTGACATGCAGCCCAAAATACAGGTAATGGAAAACAACGTAAGAAAAATATTGAACGGAGAAAAGATAGAAAGGCCCTTTGATCCTTCAGTCGGTTGCTCAATAAAATGGAAAGATTCCTGAGTCAGCTTCTTAATTTTTTCTAGTCTGTGCGAGCTGTTTCGTCTGATTCCAACGAAAATGTATCAGTTCTCGATATTCTAAATGATGCAGAATACATGCGACGTTTTGATAAGAAATGCCGCCGGGGTGGTGATTCCGAAGGTAGGAATAGTTCAAACAAATATTATGATTGAAAACGGCAAGATCAAGGCTCTCACAAAATCAATTCAGAGCATCCAAGCTTCAAGGATAATAAACGCGGAGAGGAAATATGTCCTGCCTGGAGTCATAGACCCGCACGTTCACTACGGTGTATACACTCCCATAGAAGAGGCAGCAAAAACGGAGTCGAAATCTGCAGCAATAGGCGGCGTCACGACAATGATGAGAATGCTCAGGTTGTACGATAAGTATGAAAATATCGAAAGGCATCTTTGGGCAAGCAAATTCACGCATCATGTTGATTATTCGATCCATGCATCAATCCTAAGACCTGAACAAATAAAAGATATCCAGTACTTAAAAAAGCAATTTGGAATTAACTCCTTTAAAATTTACGCCAACCTAGGTCAAAATGTGAATCGTATACTAATGGATATTGAACCCGGTACACGTGAGACGCTGGAGCAAGAGGTGAACATAAGTGATCAACTTATTTATGACATAGTCCATGAGGCATCAAAGAGACAATCGTGTGTACTTGTTCATGCCGAAGACCAGGTCATGTGCTCGAGACTTCAAAAACAAAAACAAATCCGAGGCGAACAGACCGGAACGAAAATAACAAGTTTAAAGGAATGGTCTGAGTGCAGACCGCCCTCATCTGAGGCGAATACTATTGCGAAGGTAGGATCATATGCCAGAGAGTTTAGCTCAACAATATACTTTGTACATATAGGTTCTGGAACAGCATTGGATTCAATTCTAACAGAAAAAGAAAAAGGTAACTCGATTTTATATACCGAGACTTGTCCGCATTATTTGACCCATACTAGTGATTTTTCTGATGTGACAGGAAAGGTTGTACCTCCATTGAGGACGAAAATCGACGTACAATCTATGTGGTTTGGGCTAATGAATGGCATCATTGATACTGTGGGATCAGATCATGTTGCCAATACACTATTAACGAAAAGAGGCCAAGGTGACATATGGTCGGCAAGAGCGGGATTTCCGGGAATCGCAACCTTGTTACCTGTCTTGTTAAGTAAGGGTGTAGAGGAAGGAAGAATCAGTCTGGAAAGGGTTGCAGAAGTGACGAGCTACAATGCTGCAAGAATCTTCGGCCTATATCCGAAGAAGGGTACAATAGAGAAGGAATCTGATGCGGACATTACAATCGTCGATTTAGATTTACTGCAGAAGGTCACCCCGGAGCTCCTTCAGTCGTACTCAGACTATTCTATCTATGATGGATGGGAATTGCAGGGTTGGCCTGTGTTCACTATCGTAAGGGGACGAGTTATCATGGAGAACGGACAAGTTGATAAAGATACGTGCGGGCATGGAGAGTATGTTCGAACATCGGTCTAATTATTTTCCAGTTTTGGTCGCAGTCAAGCCTATTGCCCGTTTGGTTGGATTATTTCGAAGGAGCCGTTATTTTTTGCCTTGTAATATATGTTTGCCCTGGTAAAGAGTCCTACCTCTAACACTCCAGGAATATTCTTCAATTCGATCTCTCTGTTTCGAATGTCTCCGATTGAGTCGAAAGAAGTATCAAGCACTATGTTTCCATTCTCAGTGACAAAGGGATATCCCTTCTCAAGGGTTCGTAAATTCGGACTTCCTCCAATTTCTTTTAATCTTTTCAACAAAAAGCAGCGAGCAAACATGTGGATTTCTATCGGAACAGGTCGCGATAGCCGCTTTACAAATTTGGTATCGTCCGCTACAATGACTACTTTATTCGCTGCTGAAATTAACACTTTCTCCCTTAGTAACGCGCCACCGCCACCTTTGATCATATTGAAATCAGAATCGATTTGATCCGCTCCATCGAACACCACGTCGATGTCGACATAGTTACTTTCATCTGCGATATTGAGCCCAGCTTTTTCAGCCTCGATTTTTATTTGAATAGAAGTTGTTACGAATTGAACCGAACTCTTGTATGGTAAATTCGCCAATTCCCTCACAAAAGATGTCATAGTACTTCCGCTGCCTAAACCGACCACCTGGTTCGGCTTTACAAATCGCTTGACGGCATCTTTTGCGCTGTTAATAAGTGCGATCTTTATGAGCGAGGACCCAGATGACACTTCTATTGCAGAGAGACGGTCGCATTATTATTCGTTTTAGCACCGACTTTGACTCAACATCCACTGTAGCGGAAGATCTTGAGGCCGCTCCATAGTAGCTAGTCGTCTACTTCTGCTTCATTCAGAAACGAGAGAGCGTCCCGTGTCTTGTTTTGGGGATGGCTTTCACGAACTGCATTCAATTCCGGAGAGGGAATAACAACATTCTCTGTAAAGCCATCGGGTTTTATTTGGGTTCTGATATCGTCCTCGAATTCTCCAGCACCTTCTAGGCGAGTTAGAGCCTGCATGACCTCCTGTTGAACTTCTTGGATATTTTTATCCTCCACTCTAAACCAAGGCGATTCTCTCTTGTCTTCTCGTCTTTTCTTCTCGCCTATTTCGGAATACTCCTGACCTCTACCTTCTGTTAGAGAGTAATTTCGCTTTGTTACATGACTGAGGGAATTGACCGTCATCCCACATTTGCGGGATATTTCAGTGAGCCTTCCGTCTATTGATTCGATCCTTTCTTCCAGGAGGGAAACAAGTTTAGTACGCATCTCAGATAGCTCTGTGATGTCGACTGCCAATTGTAATTCTCCAATTTTTTTATTAAAAGTGTCTAGCTGGGATTTGTATTTTAACAAGAGTCGGTCCCGCTCGATGACACCTATCCTGCCATTTCGGACAGCATCATAAATGTTGGTAATTGAATGCGATACTATGCTTTTTTCGAATTGCAAGGCTTCGATTTCTGATCTTGTGACATTAATGGGTTTTAAAACTTGATTACGTCTGTGTTTTGTTAGATGCAACTTACTCTCGGAGTGTTTCCAAAAGGTAAGTGCCGAAACCGCTCCTGCCAACGAGAAACATATGAGAATGAGAATTTCTTCAATCAAGTGTCGAAAGTTATTTCGGACGTGATATAGTTAAATTTTTCTGATTCTGCAGCTGTACAATTTTTGGCAACCTTTGCCACAGGGAAGAAGATAAAGCGATAACTAGTATATTGTTATATCATATGACTTTACGCTTAATCCAGTTGTATTTTCTCATTCTGGCATCCGGGAAACCACATTTGGCACATTCCTTCCCGCGTTTGTGAAAAGAGTTATGGCCGCATCTTCTACATCGAATGTGGGTTTTCTTTCTGGTGAAGTTACCCATCGAAGTGGTGCCTTTAGTCATTATGATTCACCCAGGAGGTATTAGACTGGTGGAGGCGATATTATGACAACATTGTCACCTCTTACGACGATAGTCCCCAAGTCATTAGACTTACCTTGATCCAATATTTCTACAGATTCTTCTAGCAACAGATTCATATGCTGATCGAACCCGTGAAGATTTCCTCTGATAACTTTTCCACCCTTCAATTTTATAAGTACAACTTTACCAAGACTCTCATCCAAAACTTTCACTGCCATGTCTACCGACAAGAATAATTGTCTACCTATAGGTATGGCAGAATGGAGGTATATATTAAAATTTCATTCCTGAGGTAACTCTGAAATGATATGCAGTAGATTCCCGACTATTTCATTCAAGAGTCTATCACCCAATTCCTTGCTGGCGTTCCGGGGCTCTCCCCATACCCCGTTACCGGTCACCTTAGGAAAAGAACCCGGTGTGGTAGTTATAGTTGAGTATGCAATTCTTGATTTAGCCAGTCTTCTGAGATTTGGTTCTGCTCTGTCCATCCGGACCAACCCAGGGGAAATGGCCAACACAAGGGACGTTTCAACTTCCCCTGCGTGATCAAGTTTTTTTTGCATCCCATTCCAGTAATTGATAGCAAATATTCTGCTCTTAGTACGGATCTTTGCATCTAAATTCTGTGAAAGATATTGTAGGACTCCGACGTTCCCATGGTGACCATTAATAAATATGATTTCTGTTATCCCTTGGCTGGAAAGTGAAACACACACCTCGCACAGCATATCTGATAACGTGAAATTTCTCAAAGATACATTGAACATTGGAAGATGTTCAAAAGATACCCCGTATGAGATTACCGGTAAAACGAAACATTTAAGTGCATCGGCAACACGGGTCGCGATGCGTTCTGAGATCAAAGAGTCAGTAGATACAGGTAAATGTGCACCATGTTGCTCAAGTGAACCTACAGGTATTATTGCTCGACGAGTTTTCTTGAGACCTTTACGAAACTCATAATCGCTTATGTTATAAATCGGTACCGACATCTTTTAGGACTTCACGAGCTCTTGCTCATTTATCAACTTTGCATCGACATGGGTCTAAACTCCAATTTGATAGCAAAAGGATATGAAAAACAAAACGGTGTTCAAATATTTCCCAGAATATGAACCCTGCCCCAGTATATCTCCAGTTTTCCTTCAAGGTATAATTTAGTGGCCTTAAGGAGAGTTTCTGCCTCCAGGGATTGTCCTTTCCGTCGTATAGTGTCCAGCGTATCTGTCTCTCTAACTCTAAAGGACTCCTGATATATAATGGGCCCTTGATCAAGATCTTCAGTAACAAAATGCGCCGTACATCCCACTATCTTTGCACCGCGTTCGTATGCCTGTACGTAAGCATAGGCTCCAGGAAATGCAGGTAGGAGCGATGGATGGATATTAATAATCCTGTTAGGATACCTCCAGACGAAATTAGGGCTTAATACGCGCATATAACGAGCGAGGATAATGAGGTCAATGTTGTATTGCTCCGTTAGTTTCAATATTTTGTTTTCAGCAAGAATGGGTTCTTGTTTGTTATCGATGATCTGAAACGGTATCCTATTTTTGTCAGCAATTGGCGCTAAAGTCCCTTCACTACCTACAATAACCGGTATATTGGCGTTAAATAACCCGTCATCCTTGGCTTCCAAAATCCTTAAGAGACATTTTGGTTCTTTGCTAACAAAAATCGCTATGTTTCTGAGCCGGTTCGGCTCTTCATAGTGGACTCTAATTTCCATACCCAATTTTTTTGCTAACGAACGCATTCCAAGGTCGATTTTCTCTTTGTCGATAGTTTGAAAGGAGGCCTCGAGTTGCATTCCAAACAACCCCCTTACAACATTCTGATTAACCTTCTCGATATTTCCGCCGATTGTGAATATGAAGCTCGTGACGTCGGCAACAACTCCTTTGCGATCGTTCCCAACCACCGTAACTTCAACAAGAGTCTTCGGTACAGCCATTGCTAGATGTTCAAGCTCAAATCTTGGTGATAAACATTCTATTGTACACAAACCTTTAAATTTCTAGCTATGAAAAGAACAGACAAGATATTTGACGATAACATCTCGTGACGACGGACTTGACTTTTTAGGGAATAAAACATCTCCAGATGGGTTCATTGGCTCTAAAGATTAGGACAGGACATTTTCTCCATGAAACAACACGACAGAGGCAATAAGCACTATGATTATAACAAGCCAATAGGCAAGTGCATTGTTTGTTATACCTTGTCTGGTTGGCATTGTGGCGACTGCAATAACGATTTCTGCCAAAGTCATTTTCAGGCTCATAAAGAAAACAATAACTGCATACACACCGTTCTCTGATCCAAACATGCCCATCGCTAGATGTTAACAATTCCGATTGCGTGACTTGTTGCCAGGGGTGACGAGTCTCTGCGAAAAATGCTACAGCTTGAATAATTAAAGAAAGGTCGGGAGCAGGCAGGGGCTGAATTCCTAAATTCGGATCGCAGTCGTACATTCGTAAGCAGCTAAATAGGTGCGGGAGGTGGGATTCGAACCCACGAATTCCTAAGAAACAGGGTTCTAGGAACCAGTCATTAATTCATTCATCTGGCTCATTCTAAGCCTCGCACATCTCTAGTGGAGATGACCTGCGCCGTTGGCCAGGCTTGGCAACCCCCGCATATATTCAACCCCCACAATGAGCAATTTATCTATTATTCTAATTTACTACGATGGTGCGCGGCCCTGCTTCTTACTTACTGGTAGTATAGAGAAAATAGATAAACAAAAAGTCGAACTGCATCTACGACAGGGGGACTCGCGGAACTCGTACTAGGTCATGTCGCGATGAATTACAGTTATGAGGGGGTGGATATGATCGCCGCTCTAAGAGGATGGGATCACGGAATGGATTGGATTATGATGATTGTTGCCACTTTTGGTGGTTATGCAACTGAGGTAAACGAATTGTGGTTTTAATCAGTTAGATTCAGTACAACCGAACTCTCTTTTCTATTGAATGCTTCTTGCACCGTGTGGTATGTCATGACACCACTAGCAACGTCGCATGTTACATTTTGCGCGCCCGATTGATTGTCATAAAAGTGTATACAACAAGCTGTGGATTAACCGTATTGATAATATTATTCTATGGTGTAAACCGTACATAACATTGTAGACCCTCTTTGTTGATATGACAGGAGGAGATATGCCTAAAATGATCAGATTAGAAGATGATGTTCATAAGGATCTAAAATCATTATGCCAAAAAATGAGTCTCATAGCAAGATTGTGTGACAGTTAATTGATGCTTATAAAACTTAACAGAAATGACTATCGATATAAACCCGTTACGTCATAAACGCGAGCATAGAGTGAGCATAGCTATGGTACAGCAATTTATTCATATACAAACTGTTACTTTTTGGCTTTCACGAAAGCAGGTAATCCAAGCATAGTAAAATGACTTGCATGTTCTACGGGTGTGATCGATGTGGTGCGGAATTCGTAACTTTAGAGTCACTTCGAGAACATCAGGAGACACCTTGTAAATGACTAGGCAACAAGTCAGAGGTGAAAGACAGTGTTGGCATAAGAAATATGGTAAAGTCCGAAATTACAGGTATGGCTAGATTGCGATGAATTTATGGAATATATTAGGGAATGTATCGAAAGCCGTCACGCTGATCCTAATCAAACCTAGTCACCTTGAAGCGCATTGTTATGTCATTAGAAGCCCTTTTTCTGGATTAATTACCGATAATCGATCTTAGCTTAGGTATCAGTTCTGATATTGTTATAGGTTTCTTTATGAAATGCTCTACATCTATGGAAGGTAAAACCTTACTAAACTCTTCTTTCGTGATTTCAAAGGCCGTAATGAATGCGATTTTCATTGCTGGGTTTCGCTGTTTTATATGTCGATATAATTCGAAACCATTCATTTTTGGCATTCTAATATCAGTAAGAACAAGATCGTAATAGTCCGAGGGGTGACTTTTGAAAGCGTTCAGGGCTAATTCACTGTCGGAGAAAGCCTCAACTTTGAAATTAGTCTCCTTGTCATTCGATTCTAAGTCTCTTTTAATTATACGTAATATATCTTTCTCATCGTCAATAACCATTATTCTAAGATTTGAGTTGCTCTGACCAGGCTGGTCGTCGAACATAAACATGTCTCAAAAAATCTCATATATATACTATCATGGATGTGATAAGGTGATTCAATCTTGGAAATGATCAAAGTTGGCGACTCCTTAGGTGATTTCGGGGACCGAACCCCTCGTGTGAATTGAACCACCGTATATGAATTTGTCATGATCTTCGTTGGTTCAACATTATCCAAACAAAAATTTAGAGTTTGGAAGAACACTCTAGGTGCACAGGAAAACAAGATGGAACATGTGGAAGGATTTTCAGTTGTTAGCGCTAAGTCTATGCCAGGATTCGACACCAACGAACAGAATCACAACAGTAATAAATTATTCACTCCAGCTTTAGGGTGAAGATAATAGTGCCTTCCGGAAGTGGCAGGTTATTTGGGACTAACGGCGTCAGAGGAGTTTTTGGTAGGGATCTTACACTCGATTTAATCGTCGATCTATCTTACTCCCTATCGACCCACTACAAGGATGGTCCGATTGTCGTGGGATGCGATGGAAGGGAGTCTAGCCCAATTATCTCACGCATTGTCCGTTCGACGATCAACTCCGCAGGCATAGATGTGCGTAATGCAGGTTTACTGCCCACCCCTTGTCTTCAATATGCTGTGCGGTTTCTTGACTACAACGGCGGGATAATGATAACTGCATCTCATAATCCTGCTGAATATAATGGGATTAAGCCAATCGCAGCGGACGGCGTGGAGATTTCAAGAGAAGACGAATTAGATATCGAAGCGATTTATTACTCGAAGAGATTTTCCAAAATCGATGGATATGGGTCAGATTTTCCTGACCTGCTGGTAGTCAATTCCTACCTAAACGAAGTTACAAAGTTGATAGATGTCCAGACGATTCGTAAACGAAGGTTTACTATTGCGCTGGACGCCGGCAATGGTGTACAGGCGACTGTCGCCCCGTTACTTGCAGCAAGATTAGGGTGCAAGATAATCGCATTAAACAGTACCATAGATGGTACATTTCCCGCACGAGGATCGGAACCAACGCTGGATAATCTCCAAGTTCTATCTAGCGTTGTAAGAGGTACTAGGGCAGATCTAGGAGTAGCGTATGATGGCGATGGCGACCGTAGCATGTTTTGTGATGAAAGAGGAGTGGTACACGCCGGCGATAGAACCGGAGCCAAAATCGTGAACCATTTATTAACCACGAAGCACAGAGGCGCTGATGTCGTATGTCCACTAAATTCTACGATGGCTGTTTCAATAGTAGCAAATGAGGCCGGCTCAAAAGTGATCCATACGAAGGTTGGGAGCGTAGAAGTGTCACGGGAGATGGTCAAGAGAAAATCGATAATAGGTCTAGAGGAAAATGGTGGTTTCATGTACGGGAAACTGAATGAAGTCAGAGATGGAGTCATGACGACAGCACTTGTATTAGACATGATGGCAAAAGAAAAGCAACCGCTGTCAACTCTGATGTCGTCGTTACCAAAGATATTTCAATACAAGGCGAAATTTAGATGCGACAAACAGAAAGCAAATGAGGTTGTACAATCATGTATGAACCACGGCAACTTTCAAACCGTTGAAACTCTAGATGGTGCAAAGATATGGATAGATGAAAAAACCTGGGTGATGGTAAGACCGAGTGGCACAGAGCCCATATTGAGAATGTATGCAGAATCTACAGACGAGAACCTATTGAATTCAAAGGTAAGAGAGTATAGGCGATTGATTGAAAGTACAATTGATAAAATTTGAGATAGACAACATTTTTAATACTGTTATATGCCTCTTACAGAAGACTAAGATGATCCCAATGGGTGATAATTAAGCAATGAGTAAACCATATTATGTAAAATTTGAAACTCCAAAAGATCTGGTCAATGCTGTCTATGAGGCTGTACGTATAGCAAAGCAGAGCGGGAGGGTAAGAAAAGGCACCAATGAAACTACTAAAGCAATCGAGCGGGGTACCAGTAGACTAGTTGTTATCGCAGAAGATGTTGAACCTCCTGAGGTTGTTGCCCATTTGCCAATTCTCTGCGAGGAGAGGAATGCGGCATACATTTTTGTACCTAGCAAGCAGCAGCTCGGGGCGTCTCTTGGAATAGATGTAGGTTCTGCGGCTGCAACGATCTTAGATGCAGGAGAAGGTCAGCATATCCTTGAACAGGTTGTAAGCTCTATTACGTCTATCAAGGCTAAAAAGGAATAGTCGTTAAATGAGTAAGACATCAGAAGAGAGGGTTATTCCTGCTGAGGTGATCCAAATCGTTGGCAGAACGGGTATTGCGGGTGAGGTCATACAGGTAAGAGTTAGAGTTCTCGAAGGAAAAGACAAGGGCCGTATCTTAACTAGAAATGTCAAAGGTTCAGTTAGAATGAATGACATTTTGATGCTCAGGGAAACTGAAAGAGAAGCGCGAAAGATAAAGTGATATCTCAAGCATTATCGTGGGTGGATGGATATGAGTAAGACGGCGACATCGGTACGAAATTGCTTTTTCTGTGGCAGGCAAGTGACTACAGGGCAGGGTACAATGCTAATCAAAAATGACGGTTCAATTCAGTGGACATGTTCTAATAAATGTAAGAAGAATCTACGGAAGCTGAAACGTGACCCTAGAAAGTTCAAATGGACCACAAAATACGTGAAAGGTGGTACCAAGGTGAAAAAATAATAGCATGGTGGTAGAACAGACTCTTATCGTCGTCAAACCAGATGGCATTAGACGCCAATTAGCCGGCAGAATTCTGGCGAGGTTTGAGGAAAAAGGTTATCAGATCAAAAATATAAAATCGTTTAATTTTTCTATAGAGGAGGCTCGAGAATTCTACGCTCCACATAGGGATAAAGCTTTTTTTAACGATTTAGTAAAATTCATCTCATCGGGTTTGGTTCTTGCTTGTATACTTGAAGGAACCAATGCAGTAAATACTGTAAGACTAATGGTAGGCGCAACCAAATCTTTTGAAGCGGCGCCTGGAACTATTAGAGGTGATCTTGGGATTGGTCTGACTGACAATGTAATTCACGCCTCTGATTCATATGAAAGCTTCATAAAAGAGTCCAGAGTGATTTTTGATCGTATTTCATAAGTGCATCTCCGACAGCCCGTAGTAGTGGTTTTAGGTCACGTAGACTCTGGCAAAACCTCTTTACTAGATAGAATTCGCGGGACTGCGGTCCAGGCCAGGGAAGTCGGAGGTATTACGCAGCATATTGGTGCAAGCTTTTTTCCTATCGAAACTATAAAAGAGATTACCGGACTGTTGTATCAAAAACTAGCAAAAGCTGAAACTCAGATTCCAGGTTTACTGGTAATAGACACACCAGGACACGAGGTTTTTGCTAATCTACGAATGCGTGGAGGTTCAGCAGCAGATCTTGCAATAGTTGTTGTTGACGTAAACAAGGGATTTGAGCCTCAGACCATCGAAAGTGTGGGAATCCTTGCAAAAAGAAAGGTGCCATTTGTGATTGCTCTAAATAAGGTTGACGTCGTTAGTGGCTGGCGTAAATCAGATCGATCAAAAAATAAGGTCTCCTTCATCACCGATGAAATCAAAGAACAGGACAGTTCCGTGAATAGCCTGTTAGATGAAAAAATTTACGGGGTAGTAGGTGCACTTTCAAGAATGGGTTACAATTCAGAGGTGTTTTGGCGAGTTAAAAATTTCGCGAAAGAATTATCAATTGTGCCTGTGAGCGCAGTAACGGGAGTTGGAATACCGGAATTACTCGCGGTATTAGTCGGTCTTGCACAGCAATATATGGCTACCAAATTGGAAAGACACGATGGAGTGGCGAGAGGAATAATTCTCGAAATCACTGAAGAGGTGGGGTTAGGTCCGTCTGCAAACACTATCGTTCTTGATGGAGTATTAAGACAAGGTGATAGTATTGTTTTGGCAAAAAGAAACTCTGCCATAGTTACTAGAATCAAGTCCTTGCTTCTACCAAAACCGTTAGATGAGATGCGAGATCCGAGAGATAAATTTAAACCAGTCGCTGAAGTTGTAGCGGCGGCAGGCGTAAAAATAACAGCCCCAGATCTAGAAGGTGTTCTTGCAGGTAGTCCATTGTATGTGCTAAAGAAGGGAGAGGATGAAGAGAGAATCAAGTCAATAGTGGATTCAGAAATTAAAAGTGCCTTTATAGACACCAATTCTAACGGAGTTATACTAAAATGCGATACGATTGGTTCTATAGAGGCAGTTACGGACCTCCTCAAAAGGGAGAAGATTACAATCCAAAGCGCTGATATTGGGCCAATTACCAGAAGAGATGTAATTGCAGCATCTGCGGTAAGAGAGAAGGACAGGTACATGGGCGTGGTTCTCGGATTTAATGTAAAAATTCTAGAGGAAGCCCTAAAAGAATCGCAGGAACGAAACGTTAAGATCATAAATGATCAAATAATATACAATTTAGTCCGATCATATACGGACTGGATCAAGTTCCAAAAAGAGCATGAAGATTCCATTTTATTTAACGAGATAACACCGGTTTGTAAATTCCAATTTTTGAAGGGGTTCATATTTAGAAGGAATGACCCTGCCGTTTTCGGAGCAGAAATTCTAGTCGGTAAGCTTAGACAGAAAGTGCGAGTGATAAATGACGAAGGCAAGAAGATAGGCGTGATACATCAAGTCCAAGAAAATGGCAAATCGATAGAAGAAGCAACCAAGGGGATGCAAATTGCAGTCTCTATTAGAGGGCCAGTAATTGGAAGACAAATCAACGAGGGAGATGTTTTCTATGCTGATCTTAATAGCAAGGAGGCAAAGATGCTGTTAGAACGTTTTAAGGTAAGATTGAACTCAGAAGAGGAAGATATTTTCGGCAAAATTTTATCACTGAAAAGAAACGAAGATCCGGCATTTGGTTACTTGTAGACCGTAATCGACTAACTTGAACCATTCACTTGTGAGACGTTATTGGTATTTTTGCAGCAATCCCTCTAAACCTTTTTCTCCGACTGCGCCCACAGCCCTATCTATTGCCTTGCCGTTCATGAAAATAATAAATGTGGGAATCGCATATACGTCAAATTTCATGGCAACCCCTTGGTTGTCGTCAACATTCAACCTTGCGAATATTACCTTTTCGCCATACTTTTTGGCTAACTTATCGAAAATAGGTAGCATGAATTGACATGGCCCGCACCACGTTGCCCAAAAATCCACCAATACGGGTTTGGTTCCACTTATTATCTCGCCAAAGTTTTTCTCGGAAAGCTCCATTAAAGCCTGCATACTAGTACCTTTTTTTTCCTCGCTCATTGCACGAAAAGTAAAGCAGCAATTTGATATTTAAGATTTTGTCATCAATCAATTGTCCGAGTATGGCTATTTGGTCACTTTTGTTGTCGCTACAATGCCTTGTCAGAGGTCAACCAAAAAGCGAATAGTCACCTCTTCGCAACTTTGCTTGATTTGCATTTCATGATATGTTATTGCTTTTATCTCGATTTTGTAATGGTGCCTCTTTAAATCGATGTGTTCCCCCTTTGCGACCGCGTTGATCGAATACATACCATTGCATCCAGAAATGATGACTGTTGAATCTGAAACTAGGATATTGTCTATTAGCATTATTAGCATGACCTTCTCTAGCCAGTTGTAAAGTAAACTCTTAAGATCATGTCCCTCGGCGTAGACACTGAATTCAGTATCGGGAATGACATCAGATAGTTCGAACATTGTATTGACGAGGGCCTGGGCAGAATTTGCAAAAGCTTCTTCCAGTGTACGTCCATATGCCTCAATAATAACGTCAGTCATATGATCTAAGTAGCGAAAGCCTGTCATATTGCCTAATTTTGCCTTATTTCCTTATAATTGATCGTAAAATCTAAATGCCCACCCCGAATTTCCTTGATTATGAAGTTAGAGCTTCCACGAGGAATGAGGGACCTCGGATCGGATGAGCTCTTTGGAATCAATCACATCAAAGAGAAATTCTTTGAAACTACGAGGCTATTTAACTTTAAGAGTATCGAGCCCTCTCCGATAGAAATGCTTGCCACACTCGAGGCAAAGGCCGGCCCTTCGATATCCAACGACATATACAGCTTTACTGATAAAGGGGGCCGAAATATTGCTTTAAGATTTGACCTTACTATTGGATTAACACGCTTTATTGCTTCGAGACGGGATTTAAAAATGCCGTCTAAAATTGCTGCTTTTGCTGGCGTTTGGAGATACGACGAGCCACAGGCAGCACGATATAGGTATTTCCACCAATGGGATATTGAGGTTTACGGCACATTTAGCTTAGAATCCGATGCGGAAGTAATCGAATTTGTTTCGACCTTTCTCAAAAAGCTCGGATTGAAGGTCATCATTGAAATAAATGATCTTCAGTTGATTGAGCAGTATATTGAAAAAGTTCTCGGGGTCTATGATCAAAAGATTGTCCGTGAAATGCTAAGAGCGCTGGACAAAGTTCCGAAGAAGGGCCTTGAAGAAGTTCTCAAAGAATACTCAACCACGATAGACTCTAGTCAATTACGAAGCTTGCTAGATCTTTCCAGAATCAAGGGTAGTCTTGAAGAGGTTAAGTCAATTCTCGAAACAAAAGGCCTGATAAGCTGGCGAAATTTAGACGAGTTAATGGATTCCTTGAAGTCGAGGAACGTTGAGGACACTAGGATTAACTTGGGCGTGGTGCGAGGGCTAGACTATTATTCCGGTATTGTCTTTGAAGCAGTCGATCCCCTTGTGGATGTTGGTGCACTGGTCGGTGGGGGACGATATGACATCTTAACGAATGCCTTCGGAAGGAAGGACGTCGGCGCCTCGGGTGCTGCTGGTGGAGTCGAAAGAATAGTGCTGGCGATGCAAAAACGTGGACTTTTGGATCCACTAAAAACTCCGATAGTCTACGTTGCTTACACTTCGCTTAGTGTTAGAAAACACGTTCTGGAAATAGTATCTGATCTTAGGAAATCAGGCATTTATACCGATTATGATATTCAGGGAAGGTCTATTCGAAGACAACTAGAAGAGGCATACACCAAAAACTCGCTTTTGATAGTTGTCGTTGTCCAAGGGGAAATAGAAAATGGACTTGTGACCCTAAAGTACATGAAGGACCATACCGAAATTAAATTAAAGGTGAACCACCTTCAGGAAGCCGTAGGTAGCGTGTTCCGTCAGGTCAAGTGAATCGTGTTAGGTTTTCTGAAAGTCCTAAGTTTTTGCTTTCATGTTGCTTCGTTATCGTTAGCATAGAACAGCACGTCGGAGCTTCGTTGTCCTTGTGTGCAAAAAATTAGCCTCTCAACTAATCTTATTTCCCCTTCCCAAGATTTGCGAAAATTACTTTTGTTGATGGGTAAACATTTTTTCTCTTATTTTGGGTTACAAAGATTTTTATGAGAATGCTTTACCTCCCGTAGCAGCTGGAAGGAATAGTTGGTCGATTCTATCTCTCATGATGTATTAATCATAGGTTCAGGTCTAGCAGGGTTGAGAGCAGCCATTTCTTCTGCCGCCGCAAATGAGAAATTGGAGATAGCAGTGGTCTCGAAGGTCCAGGTCATGCGATCTCACTCTGTGTCTGCAGAAGGCGGAACTGCGGCTGTACTGTTCGAGGAAGAAGGAGACAATCAAGAATCTCACATATACGACACGATTAAAGGTAGCGACTTTCTTGCCGATCAGGACGTAGCTGAACGACTGGTACGTGAAATGCCTTACGAAATTTATCAACTAGACCATTGGGGCATGCCGTGGTCTAGAAGAAATGATGGGAGAATCGACCAGCGCAATTTCGGAGGTTACTCATTTCCCAGAGCAACTTACGCTCAAGACAAGGTAGGGTTTTACGAGATGCAAACGCTCTATGACACATCTCTGAAATTTGACAATATCCGTTATTATAATGAGTGGTTTTGCACCTCTATCCTGAGAGATGAAAATAGTTTTCGAGGAGTCACTGCTCTAGAAATGAAAACGGGGAATTTTTTCAAACTTTTGGCGCCTGCCGGGATAATATGTACGGGTGGAGCAGGTAGGATATACAGTTTCTCAACTTATGCATATTCGTCAACGCCCGATGGTTTGGATATGGCCTACCGTGCAGGAATTGGCATTAAGGACATGGAATTTGTGCAGTTCCATCCAACGGGGATTTTACCTTCTGGCATACTAATTACAGAAGGCGCAAGAGGAGAAGGTGGATATCTTATCAATTCTGAAGGCGAGCGTTTTATGAAAAAGTATGCACCAGAAAAGCTCGAGTTGGCGTCAAGGGATGTCGTCTCTCGAGCTATGATCCTAGAGATTCAGCAAGGTAAAGGCTTTAAGCACGAATCCGGTGCGGACTGCCTCAAACTTGATCTTACCCATTTAGGGGCTGAGCATATAAAAGAACGATTAGCAGGAATTCGGGATATCGGAATTAAATTCTCTGGTATAGACGTGATCGATGAACCAATTGAGATCAGACCAGTTTGTCATTATATGATGGGCGGAATTCACACTAATATCGAAGGGGCATCTGAGATCAGAGGGTTGTGGGCCGCAGGGGAGGCGGCTTGTAATAGTGTTCACGGAGCAAACAGGTTGGGTGCAAACTCAACCTCAGAATGTCTTGTTTGGGGTCGAATTACTGGCGAGTTGGCTGCGCAATATGCATCTAGCAACAAAGCTGCATCGGGATCAGTGTCTTCTCAACAGGTCTTGGAAGAGGAAAAGAGAATTTATGATGGCATTTTCAGAGGTAGGGGGGAAGTGAATCCGTATCAACTTAGAAGGGATCTGACCGATATTATGGATGCAAGGGCATATGTCTTCAGAGATGAAGAAGGTATGAAAGAAGGATTAAAAAAATTAACTGCACTGAAAACCTCGTCATGGAAGCACGTAGATGACAAGGCACAAGAATACAACACTAATTTTATAAATGTGATGGAGATAGATTCTATGTTAAGGATAGCAGAGATAGTGCTAGTGGGGGGTTTGAGTAGACAAGAATCAAGGGGAGCACACGCACGGACTGATTATCCTAGAAGGGATGACGTGAACTTCCTGAAACACACTTTGGCATATTATGGCGACCAGCCAAAAATCAATTGGGCTCCAGTCACTATTACTCGTTATGCTCCTATGGAGAGAAAATATTAGTGAGTACATCAAACCGAAGGGGCCTCAAGGCAACTGAAGAAGACCGGAACAACCGTGAGGGGTTAAAGGGTTGGCTAAATCCGGCTAGGTACGGCTGGGAGCGTGTGTCATACTGGCTACAGAGATTAACAGGGATATTTCTTTTAATATATTTCATTGGTCATATATACGAGACAAGCTCGCTAACCGGCGGTGCAGGCGCTTGGAACGCAATGTTACAGTTTACGGAAACACCTTGGGGGCATCTCTTTTTGATTCTAGTTATCGGAACAAGTACATATCATTCTATTAATGGCATTAGATTGATATTCACAGAAGCAGGAAGGGGACTCGGACAGCCTGGAAGACCTGACTACCCATATGACGCTCTCTCACTGAATTATAGGCAGAAATCCGGAATATGGATTGCACTGCTTCTGGCAGCGGTCGCAATGGTCTATGGGGGCAACGTGCTCTTCGGCGGAGATTAAAGAAACAAGAATAATGTGATTGAGCTATGCTGCGCGAGAGACAAATAATGAGGATACATTACATCACAGGACTAGCTGCGTTATTCGTAGTTGCAATTCATATTCTGATGCGTTTAATAATGCCATTTCATATGAGCCTGCAGTACTCAAACGTAGTTTCAAATTACCATAACTTGCCTTATGTGGTTCTATTGGAATCAATACTTGTGCTTCTCGCTATCCATGGCTTCAACGGCTTGCGAATTATTTTGTTGGAGTTCCGACAGAACAGGACATGGGAAAATGGTGTTACGATATCTACGATTGCTGCAATGATAGCAATAATTGCGTTTGGTACTAGAACAATAATTATCGCTAATGGACTTGGAGTGGTATGAAATGACTGGTATTATAGAAAAAATAACAATGTTAAGAAAAGGTAGCAAACACGAGACAAGCAAGAAACCAGTGAAGGCCCGCAATAGTATAGTGCTGAGAGTATATAGGGCAAACAAGACATCTGCAGATATCGCTCACTATGATTCTTTTAACGTGCCTGTTCAGCGTTGGACAACGGTCCTGGATGCTCTTTTATATGCGAAGTTTTACAAGGATACGAGTATCGGTATCAGGTACTCCTGTAGAATGGCGACATGCGGATCTTGCGGAATGAAGATTAATGGAGTACCTCGACTTGCATGTTATACAAACGTATCTGAGTTAGAAACAGGTGTAATCAGCTGTGAGCCCTTGACAAACTTTCCACTCATACGAGACCTAGTAACCGATTTTTACCAATTTTTTAGCCATCACAAAAGTGTAAGGCCCTATATAGTAAATCCGAACGCAGATCTTCGAGATAGCAAGGAATTGTCAGAATACATACAGACTCCACGAGAGGTAGATGAATACTTGCAGTTCTCATATTGCATAAAATGTGGTTTATGCTATTCAGCTTGTCCAACTGTGGCGACCGACACGAAATTCCCAGGCCCACAGGCGTTGGCTCAGGCTTATAGATATTCGACAGATACCAGAGATGTTGAATCACGTGAAGATATGAAAGCAATAGATGACAAACATGGAATATGGAGATGCCATTTCGCCGGGTCCTGCAGCAGTGTATGTCCAAAAGGAGTAGACCCAGCTTTAGGGATACAACTACTTAGGGGCCATCTCATGAGCTTTTCCAAACATAATAAGAATATCGCTGAGCTGAAACATCACAGCCACGGTAACTAACTTACAATGCGGTAAATTCTAGGCTTTTGCTGGAGGCTTACTTTCATTTACTTGTTTGTTTATTGCATCCGCCATGAAGTGGTTGCTGACATTTATTTTAACCTCTTCAATACCTGGCAACCTGTAAACATTATCACGGACGTCCTGTGCTATCTTGAAACCAAATACCGCAGGACAGAAAGGACTTGTCAAATGCAAATCTATATCTATGTTGCCCTTATTGATATCAACCTTGTCGACCAGCTCCAATTCCATAATAGAAACTCCTATCTCAGGGTCCACTATCTTGGTCAATTCATCGAATATTTGTCTACGCGTCTGCTGAATATCTTGGCTCATTACCATTAAATTTTCTCGCGATCCATATATAACTATTGCATAGCAAAATCACCGACCCGTAATGCTGCCTATATTCAGTTTCAAATTTCTCCACGTTGTCTACTACGTATTACATGTTACCAATAATTAGAAACATTAGTCTTCGCTTTAACCATTATAATATTAAAATAAACCGTCCATGTTGACAATGTGTGTATCGTTCAAGGCCGAAGGGCAATCTTGACAAAGATATGTTAAATTTTCTGTCTTCCATGAATGATGATCAACAAATATCACGATATGATATACTGGGAAGTGAAGCGCATGTCGTAATGCTGCATGATATCGGAATATTGAATCCGCATGAAACTAAGAAAATATTGGTAGCATTGGAACAGATCAGACACAAATCGGCGTTGCCAACTATTGGAGATGTCGAAGACATCCACGAATCTATCGAATCTCTAATCATACAAAAAACCGGCTTAGACGTTGGAGGGAAAATACAGATCGGTCGCTCAAGGAATGATCAGGTTATATTAGACATTCGAATGAAGGTCCGAGATGACCTAAATGAAATTTGTGAGAAGATAGTTACGCTAATTGCTTCACTCCTCAATAAAGCAGATGAAAATATTAACACGATTATGCCATTGTACACCCATCTACGACAGGCACAATTAGGTACCTTTTCCAACCTT
>DASSIM010000085.1:0-29291 GCA_035691865.1 Candidatus Nitrosopolaris sp.
ATGAATATAGTCGTACAAGATGACATCGAAGAACGATTTAGAAAGACTGTAGCTAATACTAAGGGCTTCAGGAAAGGAAATATCAGTATAGCGTTACAAGAAGCAATAGAGCTATGGATCAAAGAGCAGACAAGGCGTAAACCTCCAAAGGACGGAGAATAATGTAATGTCAATTTATAGGTACTCTCTCGTGACAACAGCTAGCGCCGACGAATTGGCATGATACCGCTCAATTACAGACCAATTATTATTGTCCTCCTGGTCGTACCATTTTTTACTCGCCGCACTGGATATTTATTTCAAACATCTTTTTCTATAACCACCTCATACAAATATGAAATCTTACTTATTATATTAGATATATCATAATCTGCTTTTACTATGTTATATCACTGCCTGCACCATACACTGGTGTGGAGCCACCATTCCCTGGGTTCCAGTAGGGAAAAAAGCAGCTGTGCAAAGACAAAAAAGAACCCAACATTTCTTTTTTGAGAAGGAACAGAATTAATTAAATAACATCTAAGACCATCTATGTTAGATAACCTTTTGTTTTTTTCATTACTATTTGAATTGTTTCATCACAATCTCAATACCTTCTGTGAATGCCTTTCTATGTAATGCTGTAATGCGATATTTTAAATTAGGAGTAGCAACGAAAGATTCTGCATACATAAGTTGAATGCTAAAGCCTCCTATGATGAAGTATTAAGACTAATGAAAGAACATCATTACTGGTTTAATAACTCAATCCCACTTATCGCAAGCGAAAATATACCAAGCGCGGCCGTAAGAGAAGCATTAATGTCAGACTTTGGTAATAGATATGCAGAAGGATGGCCAGGCGAGAGGGTTTACGCTGGTTGTACTTATATCGATCAGGTAGAGTTAATCTGCAACGAACTGGCAAGAAAGGTTTTCAGATCAGAGTTTGCCGATTGTAGAGCGACATCAGGTGTGGTAGCTAATCTTGCTATTTATGCTGCATTTTCAAGTCCAGGAGATTATATGATAGCGGCTTCTATTCCAAATGGAGGCCATATTTCGCACGGGAAAAAGGAGAATTTTGGTACTGCAGGTCTTGTTCACGGCTTAAATATCGAATATTATCCATTTTCGAAGGAAGAAATGACAATAGATGTAGATGGGACGAAAAAGAAGATCCAGGAAATGGAACGTGATGGCAAATTACCAAAGCTTGGAATGTTTGGAGGAAGTCTGTTTCTTTTTCCTCATCCCGTAAAAGAATTATCGGATTTTATGCATGAACACGGTATCTATATCAATTATGATGGGGCACATGTTGCAGGCCTGATTGCTGGGGGCGAATTTCAAGACCCACTCAAAGAGGGTGCAGATTCTATGACTATGAGTTCACATAAAACCCTTTGGGGGCCACAGGGCGGAATCATCGTGTCATTGGAAAAACATGCAGAAACAATAAAGAAAGCAGTTTTTCCCGGTAATACAAGTTCCCATCATTTACATCATGTTGCTGGTAAGGCTATTGCATTAGCAGAATCACTACAGTTTGGAAAAGATTATGCAAAACAAGTAATCAAAAATGCTCGGGCCCTTGCAGAAGGGCTAGTTGGATTCGGCTTTGGTGTCCTCGGAGAAAAAAAAGGTTATACTGCATCACATCAGATTGCAGTCGATGTTTCCAAGTTTGGTGATGGTGGTACGATTGAAAAGGATCTAGAAAAGGCCAATATCATTTTGAACAGACAATTATTACCTGGAGACATTAAGGCAGGTAGACACTATATGCATCCAAGTGGAGTGAGAATTGGTGTGCCTGAAACGACTAGACTAGGAATGAAAGAGAGTGAGATGAAGGAAGTTGCTGGTTTCATAAAACGGGTGGTTGTTGATAAACAGGATCCTCACATAGTGGCAAAAGATGTTGCTGCCTTTAGAAAACAATTCCAGCAACTTCACTATGCTTTTGATAACACGATCGGTGCGTATGAATACATAAGCCTGGTCACTAAACGAACTTAGAATATTACTTAGCTTGAACTAAAAACGACTAGATATATGGCGTGTATTCCTGTGGTAATAGAATAGGATAGGATGATTCGTTGGATATTGCGGACTTGCTAGATAATTAGTCATCTCAATCCTCCTGACTTGCAAACTGCAGGCAATCGCAATTTCTCTTTAGACAGAAGTTCTTTCCAAACCGGTGGTGAGAACATTTATGAAAACAAGAATTGCACTTCGGGTATATATTTTCACCTTCGTATTTTTCTCGATTGTGTAGAAAAGCTATTTTGTGGATTTACCTGCCTTCTTGCTCTTCTTCTTTCAACTTCCTGTTAGCTAATTTCAAAGTTTCTTTAGCTTTCTTGGTTACTTTTGAGTCGTTCTATTTGACGGTCTCTGGTCATTTCTTCTCATCCTCTTTACATGTTCTGGTTTGCGGCAACACTGTGAGTACGTATTATGTCGAGACGGTAAATCCGAACACGGGTTTAAACTACGCAGCTCGCGAAGAAATGATTCAATTATACGTTCGGCCTGCTCCCTCGATGGCACTCTCAAAACTAATCGTGGAGTGCATCACTCGTGGCGAAATTACGCGACTAGAAAGGACAAAGAAAAACTAAGGCTATTAAAAGTCAATAAATTTTTCTAAATCTATCTTTGACATCTTGGTAACACTTCCATATTCGGACCTGGAATATCAGAACACGGTATGAACGAGGTGACCAATCCGAAGATGCGTTGCCCTGCAAAATGATGGTTTGTGGCATTATCGGCAACTGAAATACTTATTATCTTATCACCTTGAATACTAATCGTAGTTGGAATATTCTTCCATACAATGCGGTGATTTGTTCCCACATCCATCAAGCCATTGATAACTATGTTGTTACCCTGTACTGTTCCTAAACCAGATCTAAGATTACGGAATTCATGAGTATGTGAAGCCCTGCCATTACTATTAAACCAAGTCATATTAGTCCCAAAATCTTTCAGCCCGCCATTATCTACACTCATACTCCAATTTCCTGTAGCTATCCAATTACCAGTGGGAGTTTGTATAAGTGAATTTATTGTTCCTTCTGACAAAAAGCCCACTGTACCGGTTTGGTCTAAAGTCTTACTAGTAGCGTTAGCCGGTAGTGGCGGTATTGTGGGTTTAGCCGGAGCTTGTAGCGCTGCTGCTGGACCTGAACCTTGTAGCGCTGCCAACGGAGATGAGGTAGCCAAAACTAGGGAAATTACACATAAAATTACCAGAAAGCATATTCCATTCATGGAGTGTCAGAAAGTAACCCTTTGATGTATATTAGTTTTTTATCTCTTCTATTAACCTCATAAGACGTGATTATACCGTGTAAGGAAGAATAAGAAATGATTCAAAGAACGCTAATATCAGTATCAGCCATGGATGAAGACTTTCTCCTTACCATTCGGACATTCATGTCTTAAAAAGAAGCGAGGAAGTGAAGTATTAAGGTGGAAAACATCTCATCTATAACAAAACGTAATATTTATTGAATGCCATATACTTACCACAATGGCAGTGGACGATGCGCTCAGCCAATGGGAATTAAGAATATTGATTTCAGTCAGGCAGGAAGTCAAATCGGAGAAGAAGATTGCTAAGGATATTGGGCTTAATGCATTAACAACTTCACAATTAATTACTGGACTCATGTCAAAAAGTTACATAGTAAGAACCGTGAGCAAGGGCAGGCTAGGACGCTATTCTTACACAGAAAAGTTCGCCATCACAGAGGAAGGCCTTACTATATTAGAGGAATTCACTAGGCGGAACAGCCCATGGAATCACTTGACAGAGTTTTTAAGACAAGAGCCATATGAAATTCCTTTAAAAATGATAATAGGTACTGTAAGAATAGCGTATAGATTGACAAAATTCGTCTTGAAGCAATAGAACTAAAGCAGGAATCGCTTCTCTCGCAATCTTTAATCCAAGATCAATTGCAGATATAAGATGATCCGAGAGAATAAAAAAGCAATCCATGAGACATTGATGACTATTAGATAATCATTTCTCCAAATGGAATATAACACTTTTCAAATTCAATCGTGTATTTTGCTTAAAAATATTGCCTGTGATAACAGGAACTGATAGAATATGAGGTCTGTGGCTTCTACCATCCTAAAATCCTTGCTGATTTTGCGGCAGCATCATCTAATGCTTGCTTCGGTTCTTTGATGCCATAGTAGACGTCTTCAATTGCCTGTCTTATGTGCTCAGCTATCTGCGGATACTCCGATGCAACAGGTCTGCTCTTACCAATTGGAATCATAGAGACCATCTTACTATAGTATGGAATGGTTTGGTTCAATTGCGTTAATTGAGGACCTGATCCAATAGTCTTCTGTGTTGGAAGGAAACCTGTTTGCTTCAGCCAAGGAGCCATTATTCTTGGATCTAACATTAATGTTATTAATTCCCATGCTAGTTCCTTGTTTTTTGAGGTCTGAGGAATGCCTAGTTCCCATCCACCCATCATCGTAGATGTTCGATTAATTCCCATAGGTACTGGAAACATAGGTACAAAGCCAACCTTCTGAACGAAAGTTGGCCATTGTTGACGCGAAAAAGCACCTGGTAGCCAGGATCCGCTTTGCAGCACGGCAAGCTTCCTATCAACAAACAATTTGTCTGGATTACTTTTCAATGGTTTTATACCTACATCGATCTGCTCTTTGATAAAACCTAGCGCTTTAATACCTGCTGAACTATTATATGCAGGAAACCAGTAAGTACCCTTTGTTGGGTGTCCATCTTTCATCACAAGTATGTCTCCTCCGAGCATCCATAAATAAGGATACCATATATCTGGAGAATAGTTTAAGCCGACAAGGACCGCGCCTGAAATTCCCATGGGTCCTAGCACAGAATTAATTTTCCTTGCAGACGCTATGTACCCATCCCATGTTTGTAAAGAATTCGAATCAACACCCGCTCTGTTCAACAAATCCTTCCAATACCACATTCCCCTTACATCAGTCCAAGCCCATATGCCATACACTTTACCCTTATACACGCCCCCATCAAAATTCGTTTGATACCAATCAGAACTCCTACCCCAAAGTTTTACATAATCGGTAAGATTTGCTAGATATCCTCTTTGGGCAAAATCTCCGAGCCAGATTTGATCCACTGAGATGAGGTCAATCGCACTTTTATTACCTAGTGCATCCAGTAAAAGTGTCCTAGTCTTATTGTACGGAGTCGTGGTATAATCTATCTGAATATTCAGATCTGGATGTCTTGCCTTCAATTCTTGTATCGCAGGTTGCAGTAGGCCATCCCATTTTATCACATTACCTAGGTTATCAAGCATGGCTGTAATTACGACTTGTCTTTTATGTTGGGCTAATGGTGAGGCAGTACTTTCATGAATAGATTGAGGTAACATACTCAGGAATAGTCCCAGTGCAAGAATAACACCAATAATTGAGAGTCTAGACATCCAAGTGCATCAAAGAATGATCCTTCTTATAAGAAGTTGGATCCATAAATACTAACACACATTAAACTGTAGTAGCATCTATGTCTCAGTCTTACAGTGATTCAAAATCTGGATTCTCTGACCTCTGTGACTTTGATGATGTCTTTGTTGTTGAAACATGTTGTAGCAAAAATATGTTCTGGATATAAATATATGATGGGTTTACTTAATTTGGTCTGGCTATGTTAAAACCAAACCTTATAGGAATACCAGCAAAGTAACCACTTGGCAACGATGAGTAAGACATGGACTTTTCTAAGAGAATAAAGGAAATAGGTATTATTTCTATAATTATAATTATTGTATTTTCATTTGGTTTATTATTTTACGTTCAAAATATCACTAAAACGGACATCAAAAACAATCTGCTTTTGCAACAAAAACAACGTCAGGTAGCATCTACGCGTGATATATCGCTGCATATCGGTTCAGATCTGAACTTAGTTGTTGGGATGCTTGACGGATTGGCGAACTCTGTTTATTTACAACAAGGGGATCTTTCTAGCGGTAATGCTACAAAACTAGTTAGTGAAAAGTACGTTCAATTTAGCAAGGTCATAAACGGATTATTTCTTTTGGACAAAAATAATATTGTAACGCTTAGCTTTTCTCATCTAGCATCTGAGGGAGCTGTGTTGGGTGCTGATTATTCCTTAAGAGACTGGGTAACTGATACAAGGCAAACTCTAAAGCCAGTATTCTCCGACGGCTTCGAGAGACAGGGCGTATATACCATTTTTATTTCATATCCTGTCGTTAGCAGACTGACAGGACAATACTTAGGGACAGTTGCGACTTCTATATCAACAGTCCCTTTTCTCGCTCACTATGGAAATGTTGAGCATGTTAATACACAATTTTTGGTAGCATATGACACAAATGGTACTATGTTGGCAAATGGTGCTGGTCAGACATTTGTAGGACAGAATTTTTTTGGGAACTATACCCAACAGTTTATCAAACATAATGCGGTCCTAAATAATCTGACACGTACCTTGTTAGCTGCTAGTCCTGGAGTAGGAATGTATGACTATGGGCGAGGTGAACGATTGACTACCGGCTACCCTATTTTTGTGAACGGCAAGCCCACATATTTCATCCAGGTAGTAACACCAACTACGCAAATCTACTCCGGCGTAAATGGATTGCTTTCAACCGAAGATGTAAAGATGTTCACACTTCTTGGAAGTACGTTTGCTGCGATATCTGTGCTTATAATAATTCTTTTCAAATGGAGTACCACTTTAAACAAGGAGGTAAACAGAAGAACCTCAGAGTTGGATTTATCAAACAGACAACTCGCAATAGCCAACAAGAAACTTAAAGTTCAGGATGAAATGCAAAAGGAATTTATCAATATAGCTGCTCACGAACTAAGGACTCCTATCCAGCCAATAATAGGCTTGTCGGAGATTCTTCGTTCCAGAAAACGAGGATATGTGGAAAATGTGGAAGCGGAGATAGAAGAGAATGAGTTCTTAGATGTAATAATCAGAAATGCAAAAAGACTTAGGAACCTTTCAGAAGATATTTTGGATGTCACAAAAATTGAAAGCCAATCACTGGTACTCAAAAAAGAGAGATTCAATCTAAATCAGTTGATATTGGATGCTATCGCAGATTCTAAGAATCAATTTACAAAAGGAAATAAAGATACTAATATAAAGATAGAGACAGTCCTTAAATGGAAATCAGAAATCTATATAAAAGCAGATAAGAGCAGGATTTATCAAGTGTTTTCAAATTTATTAGGTAATGCTATCAAATTTACAAAAGCAGGTACTATAATCATTACAACTGAAAAGTCCAGCGATGTACCAGAGACAGTTGTTGTTACTATAAAGGATAGTGGTATAGGAATAGATCCTAAGGTGTTACCCAAGCTATTCACAAAGTTTACTACAAATTCTCAAGGTGGCTCTGGATTGGGCTTATTTATATCAAAGAGTATTATCGAGGCTCATGGGGGTAGGATTTGGACAGAGAGTAACAATGATGATAAAGGTGCTACATTTAGATTCATCCTACCAGTAGAATAGAACGTACAACAACACATCAGTGTAGACTCCATCTACACTCGCCGTCTAACACATGCATCAAGTCTTTCTTTTATCCTGAGAAAAAACTTGTACTGTTACTCTTTGTATGTTTTCATTATCATACAACACCTCTCTCCTTTCAGGAGAGCAGCCGGTCTTATTCAAAGTGAATTGTCTTCGTATCACTGTAAGATTTGTTATTATTAAACAGTGAGGAGAGTGCAAGAATGGTGATGAGGTAGCCAAGTATATCATCAAACTAAGAAATGTTCTTCTTGTTGACGCCTTTCCTCCAGCTCTCTATATGTAGCTCCCATATTTTTTGGCACTTATACCTTTTCCTAACAATTCAATTTGGTTTAGGGGAATCTATGTGAGCAGTGTATTCCAAAAATATTTTTGGTAAGAATTGTTATGAGGGTGGTGAAAATAGTGTAGGAGGTGTGAAATGCATAGTGCGGCTTTTGTCCATGCTGTTGAATGGCTAAGAGTTTCACCTCAGGTTAGAAAGGATAAAGAAGAACTAGGGCAGCCGCTATCTAGATTCGTAAATCCGAGCAAAACCAGCTGAATATATGAGTCAAATGAGGTACCTGAACACAAGGGTCTATAAGATCGCCAATCTGTTGTTGCGTGACATCTCACGATTAAATCTCAAATCTCTTAAATATTCGTAGCACCTCCTACTTCAGCGCTTGTGATAGTTTGAATATGACAGTTCCCGTGTTTCAACTGAAAAATCAGTCCTGACAAGTCTAATACCCTATTGTATTAAACATATATTCTACTCAAAACTTAAAAATTGGAATATTAGCTTCTATAACTTGAATGTGAGCCAGAACAATAACCACAATAACCAATAGTGGCTGTTCTTTTATGACACATACACTCACATCTAGAGCCAAATCCTGATGAATATTTTCTTTTTCTCATACGATATATTGTTATGCTTTAACGTATTTAAATCACTAGTATCTTAAAACATCGATCTATGCGCAACTCCTGATACACTTATCAGGTTTTATCGCTTAACGAAGCATCTGCACCTATTCTGTATAGGATCAGCTACAAGAGAACCACACTTTACCTGCTTACCTCCCGATCCTAAGATACTACTAACTCCTCCCTCTATAAGAAATTTCGGTCTACAAAGAGTGAGCCTCCGTAGGTATTCGTCCATTTTGCATAATCAATCGATGTCAATATTATACGGGGGCCATATTGAGTAGGCTTTTTTATACAAAAAAATCATGACCAATTTTTATAAAAGTAGTAGCTGTCAGTAAAATAAGGATATATAAGTCGAAGTTCAAATTTAGGCGATTAATTAAATGAACGCTGAACATTCATCAAAGATAAGATAAAATTGCAACATACTTAGTCACGATGAAGTTAAACTAACTTCGTATAAAGCATCTCTTTATCATGAGGCTACAATGTACATAACTACGAGAACATTGTCTATCATCGCCATTTTGGCAATAGCAATTACAACATCAACACTCCTGACGTCAAGCACTTTCGCTGCCAAGAGCAACACACACCCATCACCATAGCCAATCTACTCCGAACAACTCAACAAGTAATATTTCCAACTCGACGAATGACAGTAATAGTACTAATACTAGTAGTAGTTCTATGCATAATCACCATCATGGAACCTCTAGCAATCATTTACATCATCATAGGTGTGCTAGTACGAACATCTCAACAAGTACAAGCAAATGAACTTGACATGCTGTATACAAATACAACAAACACATATCTTTTTTACCGTATTAGTGTATGTACATCTAGAGATTTTAGTAAGCACAGGCCGAAACTATACAAAACACTAAAATAGTCGTACCAAAACAGACAGGAATAAAGGCTTTAAATTAATGGTGCTAGAGACAAACAGTCTGTATAACACCGGAAAAGTGGCTCTTCAAAGACATAGTGAAAATCCAATACTAATACCAAAACAAAATACCTGGTGGGAATCGGAAGCAGTATTCAATCCGGCAGTTTTATACGATGGAAATAAGGTTCATATGCTATATAGAGCAGTTGGAGAGTATGAACATTATATTTCAAGGTTTGGCTATGCATATAGTACAGATGGATTTAACTTTGAACGGAAAGATGAAATTGCTTTTGGACCTACAGAGGGATATGAAAAGTATGGAATAGAAGATCCTCGACTCGTAACTATTGATAATGAGGTATACCTCACCTACGTAGTACTTTCCGATTATGTAGCTAAAGGACCAATATCATCAACTGCTCTAGCTACAACTAATGATTTTCGTAATCATACAAAACTAGGAATAATATCCAGTAAAGGTTCTGATAACAAGGATGTTGTTCTATTTCCAGAAAAAATAAATCAAAAATATCTGGTTTTACATAGACCACGCAATTGGGTTGGCTCAAAATTTGGTGTTGACAAACCAAGTATCTGGATTGCAGAAGGAAACTCACTATCGAATTTTGAAAATCATACATTACTTATGAAACCCGAACAAGACTGGGAAGAATTGAAGATCGGATCAGGTCCTCCTCCAATAAAAACTAAGCATGGTTGGCTTTTAATTTATCATGGTGTGGATAAAGATCTTGTCTATAGAGCTGGTGCTGCCATTTTGGATTTGGACAATCCTGTTAAAGTATTAGCCAGAACCAAAGAGCCTGTCTTACAGCCTGAAGAACCCTATGAAAGAATTGGTGATGTCAACAATGTGGTTTTCCCAACAGGCGCTTGCGTTATCGACAAGAGATTACACGTTTATTATGGAGGTGCAGATAGAGTATGTTGTCTTGCAGTCGTAGAACTAAATGCTCTTTTGGAATACATATTGAGTGAAAGTAAAAATAATTAAACTTCTGGTTCTGGATAATTCAAAAAGTGCCAAACGTAGTTGGCGATTGAATGCGTTATGTTAGTTGCTTTTTATTGCAATGCTTAAACACTAATTGGTAACAAATATTCTATAGCGATTTATTCTTTCTCAATGCAAAAAAGATGAAAGTATAATCACGCTCAACAGTAGTGTTTTCACAAACAGTTGTATATCGATGTTGGGTAGAAATCAAAAGATTATTTCTTCGACTTTTTCTTTTTAACTGTTATTCGTGTATTTCACTCTATCAGCATTAGGTGTATGTATTGTCATCTACATGGGTAGGGCTTGCAATGATATACCAAATCATATGCACCCAGGGAGGGCTGCAATTTGTGTAGAAGAATGATTTAGAAAAGTTCATAAATAGTATTTTGTTGTTGGGGGTCTAATGCAAAAACAAATATCATTCGTGATAACGGCGGCAGTCTTGATGGCAGCATTGGTAACAGTGACTCTATACACTGTCCATGTAGCAAATGCGCAAGGGACCCCCACTGGTGCCGCTGGCGCTAATATGACAAAGAACGCAACGAGTGCCGCTGGCGCTAATATGACAAAGAAGTAAAGCTCCTAGTGTTATTTGGATCCTAAAGCATTGGGATGCCCTCTACTTTTTTATACCTGATTAGAATCTAAAAATAGTTTTTACCTATCTAATGCTTTCTGAGTACTTAGTCAGTATCTTTGATGATTGCTTAATTTAATAAAGCGCTGGTGAATCATATGATATTATCTTTATGTACTTTATGTACTGAAACGAATCAATCTTCTGCTTGACTACTGGCAATTGAGTAGAGAATTCGTCTACTTCTGGTCCGGCACGATATACGAGATTAGTTTGTTGATTAAAAAGATAGCTGCGTATTGGAAACTGCAAACTTTCTATTACTACTAAATGCATTACATCCGTTACCTCTTCTACCGCCGTTACCTGAGCCTCCGTTACCCCACATTAGCACTCCCGTCATTACCCTCTCTACGCGAGATCCTCACCTTACACGTTTCAAATTTTGAATGCGTTTTCATCGTAACCAGATGTTATAGTTGTATCAAATATCATCTAGTTCTTCCAAACTCCAATATAACTCCGCGCCGTGCATCATGATCGAATTTGTATGTTTCATCAAAAGATATTGGCATCGACTCTACTTTGTCATTTTTGCATGAGGGGCATATGTCAACAATATTATGCATATCATTGAGGTATGTTGCGCACCAGAAACATGATCTACATATCAAGAAATTTCTCTCACTGAAGGTAATAACTTGCTGTTCAGAATATGGTTTTTTCAAACCTATCATGACTTTATTCTCTCCATTTTTCTTCTGTAGGAATATGCTGGAATATAAAACTCCTGAATATACTGCAATTTGATAAGAACAGTGCAGTTATATTTCACATCTTGTTAAACTTTATTACAATGCAATTAGATAATTGCACTGCAAACGAAATAAATGATATACGCGGTCTAGTAGTAAGCTGTATCCCATCCTTCTAGGTGATTGGACCATGAAGAGCAAAGATGTAAAAAAGAAATCAGAAAGTGAAAGTATTACTTTTAGAATTCCAGCTAAACTTTTAAATGAACTCCGTCAAGAGTCAGAGAAAAGACAGGTGAGCCTAAATACTTTAACAAATCAAATATTTACCGACCATATAGTATGGCATACCTATGCAAAACAAACAGGGCTGTTTTATGTCCCAAAGCCATTAATATCTAGAGCTGTTAATGAGCTTACAGAGGAGCAATTATCGAGTATTGCGGAAGAGGCAGTCAAAGACAAACTTAAGGATCTTGCTTTGCTGCTTAAAGACGAATTCACCCTTTCTTCATTCTTAAACTTGACTCAAGATTGGGCGAGGATATCTGACTTTACATACAAACGTGAAAGTAGCGAAGGAGGAAGAATCAATCGTTTAATGATTCAGCATGATTTGGGTAGGAATTATGGGTTTCTCTTAAAGGAAATGTATCGGTTTGCATTAGAGGATTTGTTGCATAAGAAAACTGAGTTCGAAATGACTGATAATACTTTAGTTGTTACCGCGCAAGATTCTATTTGAAATAATAATCTGATTTGTTGTAAACATCATTTACATAGGACAACTCTTATTGTTATTTTCAATATTAATTGTCATGAGGACTTCATTCGTTTGAGTAGCCGCAGGAAATTCAAACCCACTGTCATATCCGCATCCTGGATCGAGTCAATTTTTTTGTGGAGTTACATCGTAATAGGAACTTAAAGCTGAAGTTAATCCCATGAATATTTCTTTTGGGATAAAATGTTTCTCTACTTCTAATCGTTCTATAGAACCACTATTCTTCCTAAGACTGGAAAAAGATGAATCATTTCGAATTTTTTGTAAAAGCAAAAGAACTTCTTGTGGCTTCTTGCTTCCATAAACTACAACTGTCCTGTCTCTAAACCCGTTGTTAAAGTTATATTTTTAGTGTTTAATGATATTCAATTATCGAATCTAGAGTAATTCAGCTCCTTTCCACATTTGTAATATATGTTCAAGATTGTAACTCGTTATTTGGTATATTTTTTCTTCTTTTTATGTACATATTTGATAATTTCATGTCAAAGAATCAAGCCTTACTTACCACGACACCGAAGGCAAGGTTATGCATTTATACCATGTGTTTTATTATTTCATTAGCGAATGCCAGCTACAAAGCTCAAAAAAGGAGCAGTAACAAGAGGTAAAGTAGGAGGAGATGAAAATAAACAACTTTCTGCTAGAACAAGAAAGCAAATTGATTCTCTGCCAGAACATGCACAGCACATATTTAAAAAAGCACATGCCAATGCCATCGAACAATACCGAAACCCTGAAAAAAGACGTGGTGGGAAAAGACAAAGTGTTGAACAAGTTGCACATAAAGTAGCATGGGCAGCCGTAAAGAAAGAATATGAGAAAAGAGGAAACGAATGGGTCAGAAAAGATGATGCATAAGGATCAATTTTAATGAACCGTTTTTTGATCTCGAGCATGTATTTTTCCTAGTAGGCATGGTCGAGATTCCGTAGAGGATAATCATTTGAATACATATGGGATGGTCCTGTAGCTGTTATATTTCCAGACTCACCTGCAATTTCTAAAATATCATCAGAATCGGATATTTCTCTGGGCATCTCCAAGGTTGGTTTCTGATCTGTTACAAAATGAGTTCCATTATCTTAGATTGCAAGAACCCATCTGTTTTTCCAGAATTATCTTTTTTTGCTGCTTCAGTATTTACACCTGGTTTCGTGAACACTTCAACCATATATATCGGTGGAATGTCGGGATTTTTTTTGCAAATGTCTCAGCAAATCATGAACTAAGATGGATCTGATTTTGGAAAAGAAGTATGGTATAGTGTCTCTCCTGCATATACTCTCTTGATTTCCCTAATTTGAGATTTACAAGAGATTCAGACATACTTGTCATGGAACAGGAAGCTTCAAACTTCTTGAATATTTTTTAGATTATGATGGGTTTTCATCTATAGTGATCTTGACCTTTTTCTAATTCTGCTGCTTTCAATACTTGCCATTATTATTTTCAGGATCTATTTCAATAAGCCAACTTGCTTATAGAAACAAGGCTTTATTGATTTGTCATGTATCTTGCATGCTGTAAAATGCCATGTTGCTTCAAGCATAAGGAAGACAGCTGCAAAGCTAAGGCCCCATATATACTATATTTTCGAACATATATGATTTAAGATACTTGGAAAATATAAGGATATTGGATATAATACTTAACAAATGATAAATACTTTATCTATAATAATCAATATTCAAAATGTTTTATATCCAAACTGCTATAAGTACTACCATTTGTAAACACTGCAATCGACAGCATATATGATAAGCACCGTCATTAAGATTCATATCTGACGTCTGTATTTTGATAGTACTCTTCCTGCTATCAGAGCCCAGATTATCTTCTATCAAGATTACTGCCGTCACTCATTCTTCTTTCTGTTTGTGGTATTCTGTGGGAATATCCCAGTGAGTATGCTTAATTAACAAAACACATTTAGCGCAAATCCATATACCGCAAGCACACTTAATCCTAGTGTACTTGACCGTCTTGTTACATTCGTCGCAAAGAACAGCATTCCCTTCAGACGCCGTCATACCTATCATCTCCTACTTCCATGTCTCTGCAAAATTGTCGCCAACACATCAGACAGAAAAAATACGTAGTAGTCTTTCTGGAGATTGGTAGCACCCACAAAATCTTTCGACACTCTGCAAAGAATTACTTGTTCTTCAATCATATTAATGACACCTGTGCTGCTATCTTCTGCATTGATTTTAACTTCGTTCCTCACTTACTATAAGATATCATGCATATAGTCTTTAGAGAATCTTATATAAAATTATTATTACTGTAGCCGGTGTCTTCCTAATCTTGGTGCGCTGGACTGTGATGACATTCATACTGTCTCTTTGCTATATGTATTTGGTTTTTCGGTTTTCTTCTTTTCTAGCAGGGGTGTGACTCTTAACGCCATCACCCGGGATGACACAAAATATGTTACGACTTCTAGAGTATTGCTTACCGAAGTGGGGTCAGAACTTCCGATTCCTCGGTATAAATTATCCTCCGGAAAATTAAAATAAGGAGATTTTCAGGTCAGAATAAATTATCAAATTTCATGGAAAAACGGATGGTTCTCAGCATAATATCGTTCGAAAAGTTAAGTTTATTCTTGGCGTGGTTATTTTTTTAGACTTGGGTAAGCTATGCAGCCAATTCGTTTGTGTAGCATCTTTCATTATAAGCAAACTGCCATGTTCCAGTAGAACTGAATTCGTTTGTTTACTTTGTTTATGTTTAAAATAAAATTTTCGTTCTGCTCCAAAACTTAAGGAAGCAATGGTACTATTCTTTCCTAACGATTTTTCATCATCACTGTGCCATGCAATACCTTCACTCCCATTGTGATATAAATTCAGTAAACAGGAATTGAATTTCGTTTCTGTAAGATCTTCAACCATTTGTTTTAGGTCCGAGAGTTCTTTGGTCCATGATAATGCTTGCTTTGTTGTATTTGAATAGGTATACAAGTAGTCAGAATCACCATACCAGGCAACTTTTCTTCTTGCGACAATATGCTTGCCAAAAATAACGGTTTCATCGTTTTCCCATGCAATTTTTTGCAATAACAAATCAAAGTAGCGGTTTGCTTCATTGTGTGTCAGTACGTTTCTGTAATAGTTTACCGTTCCGTCTTTAGGTAAAAGATTGCTTAAATTGTCTTGATTAAATAAATCCATTTTTTATTCCATTATTTAGTACCCATTATTCATATGGTGTCTGCAATAGCGATAGAATAAACGTATTCACTGCTTCAGTTTGTCGTAAATTCTAAGCACTACCTTTCTCCAAAAGCAAATCTCATTTTGTCTAATTCATTTCTTCAGTTCTATATCCCTAATCTCGTTATATCATGCAATTAGCTTAGAGCATCATGAAAAATAATACCAAGTGTATACCGGTCTCCGTCGTGTACCTCACTTATACCGTGCTTCATTTGCACCCGATAATATCCTTTATTCCCATTTATCGGCCTAAAATTTGTAGTCAATATCAACATATCTCCTTTACTCGGCCTTAAGACAATAGCTTTTGATTGTGCTCTTGGAGTTTGCTGTGTTAACACAAATTCTCCGCCAGTATAGTCTTCGTCAGGCTCATTCAGGAATAAAACCAATTGAATAGGAAAAAAAATATCTCCATATAAATCCTGGTGTAACGTATTATATCCTCCCTTACCATATTTTAAAATAAGGACAGTGGACTTTGATTGATTATTGTCATGGCAAAGCCTTTGAAATTCATCAAACTCATCCGGAAATTGTCTTTGTATGTTTAACACCTTCATCCATGTATTTGCAACAGGAACAAGTTTTGAGTAAATTGCTCTCCTGACGGTCTGAATTAGATCCGGTAAAGGATATTTGAAATATTTATATTCACCTAATCCGAAACGATGCCTTTCCATTCTAATGGTCTTTCGATAGAGATCGGAGTTGTCATATTCGCCGACAAGTTCTTCGCAATATCGATTCGGTAGGAATTGTAACACCAACACATATCCTTTTCCATTCATTTCTTTTGTTACCCTCTGCCAATCAATGCCAGAGATCTTTTCCGATATCACTGTACTATTATTCAACAGTTTCTAACCCCAGTCTTGATCGTTTGAGAATGGACTCTGATACTTTTAACTTTTTGACTCGATAAAATTCCAGTCCAGAGAATTTGATTTGGTGGTCTAGTTTCTCTCCTAATGAGCGGGCCTTTACAAAAATGCTGCCGAATCTAACAGTACATTAGGCGGAAATTGAGGGTTGAATTTGAATGCTATTGTTGACAGTTCATCTTGTTTTTCATTACTCCTAGTTTTTTGAGATAGGTTTTTGTTGTGTACTACCGTGTGGAGGTGCTAATTACGTAAAATCAATGCCAACATTGTTACTCACTAATGAATAAAGTCGATAGCTGGGACTTTCGATATTAGGTTTAGTACGTCATTGTTTTAGCTGCCCTGGTCGCTCGGATAGGTAAATTTAAGATCGTAGAACATTGTTCAATAAGAACAACAATAGTTTTCCTTATGCTCATACAAAACATTAGTTTTTAAAATTTATTGCAAAAAGTACAAAAATTGATGTTGTACCCTCCCCGGGAGGGTGCGCCGGCCTTTATACAAGTAATACACTGAGATAAAACATATTATTAAATATCTCTAGACCTTTTAATCGATCAGAAAACTGGCTTTTCGAGAAGCTTCGCTCTGCAACTACTTAATAAGTTGGTGGAGGTGGCCACCAAAATCAGAGAATTAAAGTGGACAATATACGATGATTGAGAGGCAAGATGGTACGTGGATATGCTAATGACATATGATTGGGAGACCTCAAGTGATGGAGAGACTGAATCACCGATATCACAAATTCACAGATAGCATACCTAGGCTATGAACAAGGTAAGCATAAGGGCGGCTCAGGACTTGGCTATTATTATGGGGGCGACGGAAGTGTGATAAAGAACAATATTATCCGCGAAGTTTATTTCGGCAGCAACAACACAACAATTCTAGATAGGAATTATACCTGATAAATGCTTCTATTGGCTGCATACCCATGACGTAACTGAGTATCGAATCACCAATAAACAGAGACTTTACATTAGGTCAATTCTTTGATATCTGGAACAAAAAAATTCAACGATGATAGGGGTCTCAGCCCTTGTTTTAGGTTTTAGGTATGCTTGCTTTATGTTTTGCAATCCTCGTCTCCCAATATACAACGATCGACGTCCTTCCATTTCACATAAAGGAGGCTAAAGCTATCAAACACATAACCTCTTATTCTGCTTCTCCTCCACCCTCTAATCAAGGTAACACGGGTTCATCTTCTCCTCGATCGAATATTGCCTCTCCTAGTGCTTGTATAAATTATGATCCATCCAAAAGAACAATAACGACTAGCTGTAGTTCAGCAAGGCTTACAGATCGATACAAACTCCATGATAGCAGTATTCTTGCTAAAGAATCCACAAATGGTGTATGCTTTATACAACATTGTGCTATTGTGACTGATGGGGAAGACGTTAAGGGTAAGTTCAGGTGTTGTTACATCACATGGAATATGGGCGCTTTGGGAACCAAACGAAAAGAGATTCGGTAATTCTGTACCGTAGTAGCTTATGCTTCCATGCCATCCATGAGGTGCCACTGACTACGGAACTGTAGGTAAAATGAGTCTCGAGTGAGTGTTGTGCACTCGATCAAATTACAAATTTAAAATTTAGATTGCGCAGCGCGCCATATCTAAATTGTAACTACGGAAGTTGAGTGGGTGCGATTTGTCCTTTTTCATTCCCAGGTTACAACGATACGTATATTACGTATATTAATACCCATTCGTACATGTGTCTGGCCAAAGATTTAGCTTGGAGCTGAATCCCTAATTCATAGCAGTGATCCTAGGTCCTCTAACAAGTCTTCTCGAGATTAATTATTATTATTAAATTTCTCTAGAAAGCTTACGAGCAGCTTCCTCCCTTAAATGTCTATTTTCCTGGCCAGATTCAGTTAACGGCACAGTTCTAGGCTCCTCTCCCATCTGTCCACTAGTGGCATCATTTAATACTTGATCACGTTTTAGCGGATTCTTTTTTTCTGTACTCATGTATATATTAGACGCAATATGCTTTATACTAATTTGCTTTCACCACCGAGAACTATGCCTTTTCTTTCAATATCAGTCAGGATGGTCGTGTAACTGTTCATTGTTCCGACTGATCACATAAAGTTATAATAACCATTCAAAAATGTTTCATATCATGTCGCAAACTGAATGGTTTACTACCTATTTAGAATACGAGAATTTGAAGGATATGCTAAATGTTATGCTTTATACATCACAATCCTTTATGACAATTACACCATTACTCTATTACATAATTTATCATGATAAAGAAATACTTTTTATCCATACTGGTATAGTCGGTGGCATCGTTGCCCATTATCATATCCTTAACGAAAAACCAAACAAGAAATTTGTGGAAATGGATAGGATGACTGGGGAGTTTAACTTCGTAAATGGTGTTGGTACCAATCCTCATTCCGTTTACATTCCTATCGTTAGATTGGTCAAGTCTACTCTTAGATTTCCAATAGAAGCCTAAATATTAGAACCATGGAAAGAGAAGCCTAAATATTACCTGCACACTACTATTATTGCGAGAAATGTACTCCATTAACGAGCATTCCTTAGAATGGCACCTTGGACTAATGTCAGTATTGATAGCTTCAGAGTATGTCTTTTTCCCCTCCTATTATCACGGATTCTCTTCCAATAATGTTGTGCCATGAGGACGACAAAGATAGATCCGTCTTTAAGCGCTACCAACAATCGGACACAAAGAATTTTGTTAGTTGATGATGATGCAGACATCTCAAATTTATTTAGGTTGAGTTTAGAGCGTGACGGCTTTGTTGTAGATACATTTAACGATCCGCTGCTAGCCTTATTCAATTACAAGGCTGGAGCGTACGACTTGTTGCTGCTTGATATAAAAATGCCAAATATGAATGGCTTCGAATTGTTTCAAAAGATTAAATCCTTAGATGACAAAGTTAAAGTCTGCTTTGTCACTGCATTTGAAGAATCCAATATTGAGTTTAGACGGTTATTCCCAAACATGGAAGAAGGGGATTGTTTTATCACAAAGCCTATAGAACTACGTGCTCTAGCTGAGAAGGTAAAATCACAGCTAGCAGCGTAAAAAATCAGAACAAGTCACTAATACGAAGAGCGAATCATGGGTGCCAGATGAATCTGCAAGAATATTTTTAAACTCGCATTCCCAAACTAAATCGTAAATAGTATCTAATATCTGTCTGCTAATTTCATTACCTTTAAGAGTAATCTCAGGATCAGTTTCTCTGTAAAAGTAGACTCTTACTTTCATACGTATTTTTTATACTCCTATGATAATATATTATGATGATATTCGTTTGCTTGTTACCTCAGGCGAGAAGTAGCAATGGTTGATATAGAATGTGAGATTTGTGGAGCACCTAACAGGCCAATCGATAGTTTTGCATATGATGCAGAATATAGCTACGATGATTACTATAAAACCGACTCAGTTAAGGTATGTCCTTATAGCTCAAAGCTTGAATGTATTGACTGTCATAAGAAGGAACATTCGAAGGATAGAGCAAAAGAGTGATGTGTCCTAGTCTCACAACATTTGATGCTGGGCGCATGAGGTAAGGGTTAGCAACTCATGGGTCTGATATGATAACAAATCAGGCCTCGACGTATAAGAATTATGAAGAAACTGTTACTCCTATGCCTACAAGTAAACATTAAAGTTCAGAATTGGAGGTATATACCTGTGAAGTTTTCACACCACACATCACAAATAATTGCAAATTCAAACCTAACACAACCCATACTTTATCTTAAAATCTACTACGTCATGCAAGACCATATTCATCTTATACATACGTCTCCCGAACGAAATTGACCTGACATTACTCAGTCATTTCATAGGAAAAACTATCTATTTACCAATAATATGAGTTAATTTTAGTTTAGCATCCGATTATTCCAATTCGTTATGGGCAATGAGTCTAGTTTATCACTCATACAGCATGGACACCTGCTAAGGTTCCATTTGCCAAAACAAGAAACACACCACAAACATCTTTGACATACCAGAAAGTATTTTTTAGATGAAAAACTTACCTTGCTACTCTGCATCTCAAGCCGAGGGCCATACATTCCCAAACTACATCACATCTCAACAAAGAAACAATCTGGATATAAGATTTTCTGTAAACTAAATCAAACAACCGACATGAGACGATTAGGCTTTGAGTATGGTTTCAGTTTTACAGGCACTTCATTTCCCAAAATATCGCTGGTTACTTCTTCACCTCATTTTTATATGTAGTCGTCCTCTAGATACCACTCCATCATCATCTGTTTGGAAGTCTGTATTGTTTCTACTATAGTATTCTATTTCTTCGTAGGATGTTATACCGCTCCCGGCTATGCTCTTCGAGTCCTCGAGATTTTTATCCTTTCTACTGTCAATGGATAATGCAAATAACTGATTGGGTTCTGCTCCTCTGATCAGTGGCCCACTTGGTATAGTAATGGTTATGTCTGGATTAACCCCAATTTGTTTGTGCTCTCCGCAACTGCTACTCGTTGTCGTATGTGTCGTCGTTGTCGTACTGCCAGTTGTTGTGCCGTAGACTCTATCATATACCCAGACAAGTAGCCAAGTGACCATTCCACTGTATGTCCTGAAGTTACTGTGCCTATTTGGAATCCACCAGTCATCAGCCTGCTTGTGTTGTACGCAAAAAATGGCCGCCGTTTCCCCGGTACAATCGCCATTAGTACTACCAGTTGCCCATTAGCAATACCACCATTTATTTCAAGGCTAATTTGTACTACCTTCCACGCTGGTTGAAACACTGGATACCAATTGCTACGTTACAACCTTTAGGCAATCAATCTCATATTCCTAAAAGAGATAGATATATTTAACGAATTTCTAATCAGAGGACTTATTCTACCTTAAGCTCAACAGTAAAGCAAATTTCATTTAGTAATGTAATAAAAGGTCTCGCGCCTTACGTTTTAGAATGGCAATTGGCCAATGACAAATTTCGAGTCAACAAACACACATAATGTTCATGTTTTCTTGCCATCAATAACGAAGATTCGGTACTTGATTAATTTTTTGCCAGTATCATCAATTTATGAAGCGCTACTCCAGCAGTAATCTACTAAATAATTTTTTGAATTCTATCGCTGGTGCTCCTAAGGGTTCGATAATATGGTATAATGCCCAAGACTTTGGAAAACCTCGATGATTTCACTATCCTTATTACACTCGGTCCCTCACAATAGAAGATAGAGCTGTATGAGAAGCGAATGAATCTCCGTCAATTAATTGGTCTTAGTAGAGATCGGCATCCTGGAGTTGGGCAAGAAAAGGACAAGATCTTCGGAGATGTGGTTGGATATGACGATATAAAAAGAGTGTTCAGGATGGCTCTGAAGTCGGATGAGCCAATCCATGTATTACTAGTTGGTCCACCGGCCAGTGCAAAGACCATGTTTCTTGAAGCACTGATGAACAAGTTAGGAGATAAGCAAGCCTACTTTGCGATCGGAAGTAGTAGCACAAAAGCAGGTGTACTAAATACCTTATTCATGAAGGAGCCAAAGTATCTGATGGTAGATGAAATTGACAAAATGCCAGTGGGTGAACAGGCAAGTCTGCTTGGTCTGATGGAGACAGGGGAGTTGGTAGAAACTAAGGTGAGTAAAACTCGAAGTATCAAATTGAAAACATGGGTATTTGCTACTGCCAATACGACGACAACATTATCCAAACCTTTGCTCACAAGATTCATGGTATTTAGTCTTAGACCGTATACATACGAAGATTTCGAAGAGGTAACCATACATCTGTTAGGAAGACGATACAATATGAAACCTGATCTAGCTATTGAAATTGCCAGCGCAGTATGGCACAAAATGGGGTCGCCAAATATCAGACAATGTATAAAGATCGCAAAGATGACCAAGAAGAAGGAAGATGTAGAATGGCTCATCGATACTATAAAAAAGTATCAAGACCGTGGGGAGGATTGGAACGAGTAATGTTATTACATCGAAATAATTTAATAGAAAAAGCAACTGCTGAGGAGCTCTTCATGTTGAAGCCGTAAGAGCAGCTGGCTAAGGGTTGCAATCAATTGGCTAAAGTGTGTGATGCGAATATGTGCACAATTCCGCCGTAATCTCTCGGAACGATTTCAATCGAACTTAGAGAAGCCAATCTATGCTTTTGAAAACTCTAATTCTATTTGTGCCCACATTAAAATAGGTCAATCCACTCAGATAACCAAATGAAAGATGGATTATACGAGCTTGGTGTAGACTTGTGGATTATGGGAAGGACATAGTAATGCGGAAACTATTGATTACATATTTTTCTTTACAGCTTGCACAATCTGTTGTTGCAGATCATCACGCAGCTAAAGAAGAATTTTACTATGCGAACAAAAGATCATGAAACTTACACAATGCTAACGGAATTCATGGATCATTTCTAATAAAAAGTATGTAAAGATAATGATGATGCAGATCTAAATTTGTGATTGAATATGACTGTTCTTATTTTTTCTAACTGACTGAACCTAATCGCATCTTGACTATAGGTCAGTCTGATGTACAAGTTAGACCCCTTCTATAAGCAGATGTTTAATTCCGAAAAATCCCGTTTCTAACAGCAAATATCCTCTCTTTATGTAACACTAGGCTACCTATTTGAAACATCTTGTTAATTAGCCTCAGTCTACATACTTGGACGACCAAAAGGTTCCACCAAATTGTTTCCATCTTTTGTAATCTAATAGAATATGTCTATGATCGAACCCCAACTTCTTATCTCCAATCGTGTCTATATTTATCCATTCTATCTCGGTAGCATCATCTTTCGCTACTGGTTTGATTTGTTCACTGTTATAACGAGGCCTTTTACCTATGAAAACAGTTGACATATTATGTCCCCTAGGATCTCTTTTAGGATCTGAGTAAACACCTAAGATATCAATAAGGTCTATATCTAAGGACGTTTCTTCCTGAGCTTCGCGTTTTGCTGCATCTTCCACTTTTTCTCCTTCATTTACAAATCCGCCTGGGAGCGCCAGATGATCTTTAAACGGTTCGTTCTTTCTTTTGATTAATAAAATCCGAGAATCCTCTTCTATAATAATATCTATCGTGGGTGTTGGATTTTTGTGTTGTTCTTTCATAATCCTATAATAGGTTCATCAACAGAATAAATTAAATAAGTTTCAATCTATCCTGATGCTTGAAATCTACGTTTTTTCACAGCAATCTGCTGATAATCATGATATAAACTTGAAAAACGACATTGAATTTGTCTGACGCCATCAAACCTTCACAATAATGATCGTTTTAGTCCATTTTTCTCGTACAATTTTTGCAATACCTGAAATAAGCTGATACGTTGAGATGAAGACGAGATAAATAGACATCCTTGATCGTGATTAACACACTGTTAGTAGACGTACATCTATGATACCGATATTCCAATAAATGACAACTAAACTAGTGTATTCTTTTAGTTAATTTCGCTTCTCCACCCATGTATTTGCTTTCCTTTGGCAATTCTTTTTCACAGCTGCCCAAGTAACCTTATGACCTACTTGCTCAACGCTTTGTATCTTATCACCCAGTTTTTTCAGATTTTAGATATTATTCAAGGGCATTGGCGTGAGCTTTCTTATATCTCGTTTGTGCATAGTCTGGCAGCGAGGCTATCTGCTTTTTGTTCTAGGTGATAAGGTTGTCGATCTACCTTTATCAGTTCCTTTTTCTTACATATTGTATTTATTAGTGTACTTCTCGTGAGCGTAAGTGAATTTATTTTCACCTCGAGTAAACTACTCGACTAAAACGTAGAAATAGTTTAAGATCCCAGTGTTATTCTTGATGAAAAAAGTCGGTACTAATAATATTGTAGGGAGACGTGAGATGAAAAAAGGAACAAGGACAACAAATCTAGTCACATTGAATGGGTTTATTGCCTCAGCCATAGTTCTGGTCGTTCTTCTGTATGCATTACCTTTTCAAATAGTGAACGCACAAAATACTGCATCATCGAATGCTAGCACTGGAGCGGCGGCCAAAACGACAATCACGACGACAGGCAAGAACACCGTTATAACAATACCTACTTCGAAGAGCAGTAACACTAGTAATGCCCCAAGTTATAATAGGACTGGGTTCGCCAATCTCTATATACTCGCAATCAACGGAAAAACGTTTCCAATCAAATATAGTATCAACGGTGGTAAACTGGTTGGGATTTTGGCAGATAAGGATAGAACTTCGTTGGTACTAGCCCTTAATCCAAGTGCAAATGGCGGCAACTTTACTGCTGAATTACCTAGAAACGTTATAGACTCTAAAGGGGCTTCAAATGCAGATACAAAATATCTAATAAAGATAGATGGTAAGGGAGTAGATTACAAAGAGATAGCAAACAATGTGAATGCAAGAATATTATCTATTGATTTTAGCAAAGATAATAGATTTATAGAAATCATTGGTACACAAATGACATCCTAATCTGCAATTGTGACTTTGTGGTGTTCTGATTGCCACGAAGTTGCTTAAATTTTTTTTAGATTCGATAATGAAACGGACAAAATGGATAAGAAGCAACCTGTCCGCAAATATTAAGAAGCGATGCTCCAGAGATAAGTGAAGGTATGGCCAAGGGTATGGTTGTAGCTACTCTAACAGCAGCTTCTTGCGATAAGATGTAGTTGTTACGTGTGATTCTTCGTCTTCATTTCAATACCTTGATATCTCATACACAATCCAGATATAATGGACAACTTCACTAGACTTCTCTACATAGAAGCTGCCGCTAATAATTAATACATCTACATCAACCAAAGAGCATTGTTGCAACTATAAAAGACCAAAAAATTGCTCTTTACCATAGCCGAAAGGGCGGCATTCTGTAGCAACCTTAGTACTTGATTCCAATTAGAAGCAGTATTTGGTTAAATGTATCCCATACTGAATGAAGGGTTGCTATTAGCTTGGCTATAGATATCCCAAGATTACAGACTAGAGTCGTATATACTGCCTTTTTCGAGTCTGTTCGTTATCTGAACTATTTTAATCATGTCCTTCATAGCAAGTAATCATTGACAGTTCGCCAGAAAAGATGACATATCACCATTTCAAATTCTTTTAGAGTAGCAATGTATCACCCTATTAAAGTATAAGATGCTTATCAGCATGAGAAGATTGACAATCAGTAGTGCAAATCTGACACTTGTTCTCGATTATGGTGCAAATTAATTGGATGATGTTGATAAGGAAGTAGGAAGAGAAGAGAGTATTGAAAAAGACATCAATTTTCAAAGTCAACCAGAATCTCGAAAGAAGTCTACTCATTGGCTTAAATCTTTAGGTCCAGGATTAATAACAGGGGCATCTGACGATGATCCCTCTGGTATAGCAACATATTCCCAAGCAGGTGCACAGTTTGGTTTTGGGATGTTATGGATGGCAATTTTTCAATACCCAATGATGACAGTAATTCAAGAGATGTGTGCAAGAATAGGCCTTCTTACAGGTAAAGGATTAACTACAATCATAAAAAGAAAGTATTCAAAAAAGGTCGTTCTTCCACTTACCAGTCTCCTTCTCATTGCAAATACAATAAACATAGGCGCAGATATCGGTGCTATGGCCGCATCAGTCAGACTTGTATTCCCACAGCTCCCAATAATTGTTGCTACTCTTAGTTTTACGGTGTTCATTGTAGCTTCACAAATTCTATTACCTTACAACAAATATGTAAAAATACTCAAATACCTTACCATCTCATTATTTGCATATATTGTAACTGTTGTAATCGTAGGAGGTAGTTGGGCCCAAATATTAGCTTCTAGTATAATTCCACACATCGAACTTACACCTGCGTTTGCAATGATGTTTGTGGCTATTTTGGGCACTACCATAACACCTTACGTATTTTTCTGGCAAGCTTCACAAGAGGCTGAAGAAAATGTTGCTAAAGGTAAGATAAAGGAAATTAGTGAAGATAATAAAGTTAGCAGTATTATTAATGCAAGTAATGTCAGTAAGCAACCAAAGATTTCAAAAAAAGAAGTAAGTCTAATGAGATCGGATACCGCAATAGGGATGGCATTTTCACAGTTGATCATGTGGGCTATAATAACTACAACTGCTGGAAGTCTTCACAGTCACAACATAACAGATATACAGACCGCAGATCAAGCAGCAAAGGCACTACAACCTCTTGTAAAGACATTTCCTAATGCAGGTGAAATAGCACAATCAATTTTTGCACTTGGTATAATCGGCACGGGATTAATAGCAATCCCTGTAATGGCTGGCTCATCAGCATATGCATTATCCGATTTATTTGGCTGGAAACAAGGTTTGAATAAAACGTTTAGGCAAGCCAATGCGTTTTACTTAGTAATAGCTGCATCCTCAGTAATTGGACTCTGGATAAACTTCTCGAGTATAGATCCAATCAAAGCATTAGTCTACACAGCAGTAATCAACGGGGTTGTTGCGGTTCCGATCCTTATCGCAATTATGAGAATTGCCAATGATAAAACGATTCTAAAGGATAGTGTAAATGGTCAAATATCAAATATTATTGGATGGGCAACCGTAATGATAATGGGGATATCAGTTGTGATTTTATTTGCTACTTGGGGTAGTCATTAATTAGAACGATTAGAACATAAGAAAGTTTGAGATTGATGTGTTTTATAAAAAGACAAATGTACCAAAAACGATACACAAAAAGAAACGGCTTATGATTGACCTACAGAGTTATAATATGGAGACGTTAAACTTTTTTTAGTTTGATGCACAATTTGTAGCATGATGATCTTATCATTGCGTTCCATGTAACAAGGAGTTTATTGATACGGCCACGAGATTGTGGAACGGCATTTTGGATAAATAGAATGTAACCATATTGGTATTCAGGTACCTTGGAATCAGGCATTCGGCTATTAGAAATAGCTTCGGGTCTGAAGGAGTTGTTGGAAGCCAGAAGCAGTGTCCTATACCTTGGGAATCGAGTCATATGTAGCAAAGATAATAATGATGAGGCCATGTCGGGACAACAACACTAGTTCATGTTAAACAACCGGTACGGATACACTAAAAAATAAGGGCGATGGGTCAGCCACTTACGGAATGGCCATTCATCAAATGCCTGTAAAATTAGAAAAAAGAAATATGACAAATTCTCAGATGCATCAGCTGCGATCCAGAAACAGAAGGGGATATCAAAAGACAGAGCAAATGCTTATGTAGCATCCGTAGAACGTAGGCAAGGGATACAACCAAGGACAGGAAAAAGAACTAAGACTAAAGCACACGCAAGATAGATGACGGAAAAGTAAGACGAAAATAAGAACAAGGTACAAGGTGAAACGCAATTGGTACTCAATACTCTGTGGACAATAATACTCGTCTTAATTGCAATAATCATAATAGTACTCCTCCTGAAATTCCTGTTTGCAATTTTCATGATAGCATCAACAGTTTATACAACGACATACAATCCTTGAACTTCGTCGTTAGTGGTTTGAGAATAAGCAGTTAGGACGGCTGTATGCAAAAGCGCTCTCGAATCAGATAAATTTGTTGTTTAGTATGTAAAAGTCGATGATGAAGCTGATATCAACTCATCCTTCAAATCGGGCGGTTCTTTGGAAGGTCTGTCTAATTCCAAATAAGAACACGATTAACTGGAATCATCGTCTCATCAATATGAAAACTTCTACCAAGCTAAATCCAACATCTGGGAGATATGATTCAGAAAGATAAATCTCTACTCAAAGGCAGGTCTATTTTCCTTTGTATGTATGACCTGCAAATTCTGGGTCGTACCTTCTGGTTCAACAGCTACAAATTGTCCTTGTGAAAAAAGGTGAAAATGGCTTTCAAGTTCCTCTTGATGCCAGATATTACCCTAGCGAGCTAAATATGGGAATGATTCTTTTTGTAAATTACTATTTTTGGAATATCATCGTTGTTTTGATGATGCGAATCTAGTATATGGTACGTGTTTCGTGGCTATGAATATATACCTTACTTTGGAAATAATGACCATCACCGGATTTCAAATCACATCATTACACTTTAATTTCGTTTGCTATGATCTTGATTTAAAGTAAGGAGATATTTTCTCAGCAACTAACTTTATCAATTCTTTCCTGATTGGACTTGAATTGGTTAAGACGATTTCTGTAAAGCCCAACTCAACATATTTCTCGAGTTTCTTTATCCCATCTTCTGCACTTGATATAACAAGTAACATTTTCTGTAATGTATCATCACCTATGACTTGAGCATTATCTTCTATTTTTCTAGGATCATGTACATCTACTTCGAAGAATGCCTTTATCATAGCACCTCTCCAGAATCTTATTGATTCCAGAGCTTTTTGCACGTCAACATTATATGATGAGGGAATAAAGAGTATTTTATCTAGGGAATCATAATCTCTTCCTGATTTAGTGCAGCCTTTTTTTAGCGCTGGCAACAACCTGTTTCTTATTGCTTCTCTATTCAACTCGTTTGTTACAAAGCCATCTCCTTCTTCGCCAGCAAGTCTAGCAGTTTGTTCACCTAGTCCTGAAATGTAAAGAGGAATAGACTTTGGAGGTTTTGTATACAATTTAGAATCTTTTACCCAAAAATAATTTCCT
>DASSIM010000086.1:0-22893 GCA_035691865.1 Candidatus Nitrosopolaris sp.
GATACAAAAGCATCTAATTGCAAATATGTAGTTACAGTACATCCAAATAGCCAGCCAGCAGGATCGACATTGTCTTAACGGAACAAAACGCCATTTCTAGAACATCAATATCCGCTCTTAGTCTGCCTGATCTAAATCTTCTCTTGGAGTCACGCATTTTCCTGACGAATAGACGTATCCAGCCAATCCTTTTATTGCATTGGTTGTAATAAATAATTTCGATTTCTGATATCCCAATAGTTCAATTAATTAAACTGAACTTTTTCAGCCATTACATAAGAGATATCATTGTAGAAGGACAAAAGTTCCTTGTCGAGGGATTTTCATTGGCTTTGATATGTGGACTAAACCCGATCTTCCTCTAATGTAGTTTCAGCTATCGAGCGATGCTCGTGATGAGTATCCTGTAAAGAATGTGTGTTAGACATGTCAGCATGCAACTTTAGAATAAAATATTCAAAATTATTGATAAGTTCGCTGGTTAGATATACTTTCGAGTCTTCAAATGCATCAATCCAAAGAACTCTGGCGAGAATTGACACGAATCCAAGTGTATCACCGTTTTAATCACTGGAAGCGGCATTACGATTATCGCTTGTAACATTACCGAGCGGGCCTCTTAACAGCAAAGGGTTTAGAAACACCCCCGACTGAACTGACATGTGAAAGATGATTTCACTTTAAAGTACTGACGCAACAAAAAGGTGAATCTCGTAAAATGAATACAGGCTCGCCCGATGTGCAACAAAATGCTCTAATAGCAATCATGGTAAATATGATGGACAAGAAGGAAAGCCGTGATAAATAAATAAATAAGAGATTAAAAATGACAAACAATCAATTATGACTTGTAAGGATATTTGCATACGTCATAAAGCTACAAGACCAATCGAGAACAACGGCAATCGTTATGCTATTGGTCAGAAACGTTGCCAAGTATGCGAGATCTTCTTAAAGTGGGACGCGTTATGGTGTCCTTGTTGTGGTTATAGGTTGAGAACCAATCCCCGAAATCTAAAATACGAAACGGAATTGAGAACTAGAAAGAAGATAGCTGAATATCACTTGCAGCAAGTAGACGGACACGTAATCTAGATCAGTTTAAAAAATAGTGTTATGTCACAGTCCGACAATGAAATTGAACCGCATCTTTTAGAAAACCCACATTATTTTCTTCTAACTTAGAACATAAATTTAGAGTAAAATACATCGGGACATCGCCAATTTTACCAGATTCAGACTGGACATAAAATCGCCTGAAATCAAATATTTCTCCTACTAGGCATCTCGGAGGCCAAATAATTTCGAGCGCCATTGATACCACCAAATTCGAGGTCTGTTAATATCTTTAGAACTACAACATCTCTCTTTCAGCGCAAAAGCGTCCCGTGTGTCAGCTATAAACCACCAGTCGAACCATTCTTACGGATCAGATATGACGAAGGATCGCAATGTGAAGACATGACATGCAGTACATGTGCAGGATATGAAGTGGTTTCACTTTCATGACAATGTAAGTTATCCTAATCCATCATGTATTGAAAAGTATGCTTATGGTGTAACCGTAATTGATACAAAAGATGGGCTACTCTTATCATTTCCATTGTTTACTATAAGTTGAAATGTCAAATTAGTTGTGTCTTTAACTAATGGTGCTGTAAATGTTGCTTTTGCCATGTTATCATTTGATAATGTCACAACAGGACCTCCAGCTAGTTGTAGCCAAGAGAAAGTGAGCGAATGGCCATTTGGAGCATAACTCTTACTCCCATCGAGTGTCACGTGATCAGATGAATGTACCTTTTGATTTGATCCAGCATTGGCAACAGGAATTGTAGTAGATTGGGTTGGAGTAGTACTTCCACTGCTACTGGAGCTTTGTACATTATTAACTGTTAAAGAATTTGAGGTGCCCGAACTTGGGGGAGGACAATTGGCGGAATGTGCAACGGCTGGGGAGAGAGCATTGGTATGATGTACTGAAGCAGGGGCATTACAATTGCTGGGTTGTACTACATCGGAGTTAGCAGCGTTGGTCGGAGGTATGGAATTAGGATTAGCACAATTAGTCGCTGACGGAACCAGAATGCCAGTGCCAGTACCCATGCAATTGGTATTCGGATTTAGTCCAGATCGAGGACCACCTCCAATGCTATTGGGTTGGCTGCCTGAAATAGGACCACCGCTGCCACCGCCAAAACCGCCACCAGCAGCACCAAGTGAGTGACCACCGCCACCATTAGATAAAGCAAGAATGTCGAGTTTACCCGGTACTGAAATTAACAACAAGAACGTTAGAGATATTATAGAAATAATTCTTAAGGATTTGAACGGAAGATTTCCTTGCGCAATCGTCAGCTCTATTAGTAATGATCTAAAAGATCTCAAATACATCATGAAAAGTAGAAAATAACTATATAGGTTTTTGTAACTATTTAATAGCATCCATTTGTCTTTCGTCTACGGATAAGGCGTTTTCTAATTGATTCTTTGTTCGATACAAGGTAGGTCGAGAGCATGGCTGAACTTACTCTCTTACGTACCGTTTATCTTTTAACTCTGCTTGCATCCAGAGGGTTTCAAAAATGGAAGTATGAGTCCAAACTGTTGATTCGCTGTTGGAATACGTAGCCAATCCTACTGCTTCAGACGAATTATCTTTTGTATCGTCCTTTACTTCAACTTCTAAGGATAATTTTCTATCCACTATTAGCGTCGTAAGCCTAGTCTGCAATGATTCTTTTAGAGGCCTGAAATCAAGGCCATTGATCGATTTCAAACTATCCAAAAATCCACTTGTTTCGCTATTTGTATGAGTAAGAATTCTAATTTTAACGTCACTTTGCGCTGCCACATCTCTTAGAATTCGTATTAATCCAACCCTTTCTTGGCGGAGAAATGAATTGGCTGTAGAGAATAGTATCAGTATCTCTTCTTTAGCCGATTTTACAACATCAAAACCAATCCTTTGTATTTCATCAGCATCTCTAAAAGTCTGAATAAAGGCTGGCTTCAACCCTTCCTCAATTTCCGCAATTTTCTCCTCAGCCGGGATTGCTTTGGTCCACAAGGTATTAAAAAGAAATTGCTGTGCTTCAACAGAGCTTTTTACATTACAGTAGATCAATTGGGTTGGTGCTTGTGATTCTTGATGAATTATGTGCATATCATATTCTCTTTCATCAATTATGCCAAAATTTCCTTTTACACCTTCCAAATGACGTACCTCTGAAAACTTCATTATTTCCTTACAATAATTGATGTTCTCTTTTGTAATCTCAGTAACTAGTCTAACTTTAATGCCTCTGTCCACTAATTCTGTCATTCCATTCTTTATGCGCTCATCTGACGCAATTATTGATGGGAATATATTGTCAAAACATGCATCAATTTTCACTTGAGTAGTCGCGAAATGCTGCAGATTGAACTCTGTTATTTTCTCTGCACCTGTAATTATCTGCATTATTTCAGCGTTAGTTTCTAGATCCGTCCTTGTTGATGAATTAGCATTCTCCATACGACCTTCTCCTCTCTCCTTACTCGTTGGCAGAAAAAAAAGTGAGACTCTCACTTGGCACCAGGCCTGGGCTCAGCACCGTGATGATGGAAATCTGATACTAGATCATGTGGATTTCCATTAGGACCAGAATCATAATCATGTGGATTTCCCGAACATGCTGCATCTACTGAACCGGCTAGACGTGGTGTAGATAGAACACTTACTACTCCTACAAGGGCAATCATTACCATTATTTGTGTTGCTGCTAACATCAAGCATTTCAAGAGGAATCAATTCTATAAGGGTTCCTCACTTGAAGGGAGTCATGCTGGTGAGATATGTTTTCAAATGTTTTTTTAAATAATTGTTACACGATTCACAGGAAAATGCTGTTTCTGCAATAGAAACAATCCCCTGATCGATTGCAGATAATTGTACAAAGATATTTCGGACTCCATCAAGGAGAATGACAAATACTACATGTAATTCCGTTACTAGTACTACCTAAAATACTGACTCAGTTCCATGACTGGCAGAGGTACTTGAACAAATTGATTTAGCGGCACTTTCGGCTAAGCCGCCTATAGGAGTCGAACTTGCGCCGCCTGGAACTGAACAGCTGTCAAAGGTTGTAAAACTACTAGATTCCGAACCATCCTTACTTGAAAACGCTAGAGTTGTTGCTCTTACGCTATGACTTGCTATGTTGGGTATTAGAAGCATTGTCGCTAGACCGATTATGGCGCCCATAACTGAAATGAATATCGTAAATATCTACAACTGAATTGGTTACCTTTCTATCCCTCTTGATCGACACATGTCTTTGCAACAATCAAAGGACCATGGGCAGCAATCATGCTCAACTTTCGTCTTGGATCAAATTTCTATCCATAATTATAAGATATTGGTATTGACTCTACTGTAATACTGTCGCAGTAAGGACACTTAGTAATAGGCCTTTCATCTACATTGAAACACGATGCACACCAAAAACACGCTTCACATAATACAAAATGTGCTCCTATTGACAATCTGTCATTTTGGCTATTCACGACAAAACGAAAGGTATGTCTATTCAATTTCCTTCCACATTAAGTAATACTCAAAGTATTTGAATCTAGATTAACCAAGTTAACTAAAGTATAAGCTGAAGGATTAAACATTCAGGGAATTGCATGAGATGATAAATTACAGGCATAATAACATGGGAAACGCCATTGGTAATGGAAGATAACGGATAGCACCTCTAATAGAGATATTCAATAGAAATCTCACTTGTAATACGTTATTGTAAGCTCTAAATAGTCCATCCTTCTTGAGATCATTTTGATCTTCGTTGTGCACTGCGCGAACGGATGACTTTTTACAGTTACACATAACCCAACGATAAATGAGTGCACGAAGGATACGGGTAAATGGAAAAAAGTAGTGCTAATGAAGGAGAAGATACTTCGGTTTATGTCCTAATACTATCTGTTTCCATTTAATTATTCTTTCAATAGTAGTTATTCGGTAGCTGTTACGTAACCGTCTGTATTTCTGGTATGAGTAATGCGCCAGGAATAAAACCTATATCTAGATTAGAGTGCAATTAGAAATTGAGATGACAAAAGAATCAACTCAAAATATACCGCAAGAAGCGACGAAATTAAAGAAATTGACAAAGGTGAGTGCTAGATATATGCAAATGGATCAGTTTAGTGATTCTGATCATCATACTGGCTATTTCTGTTATAACTGTGTATACTTTATGAAACCACACCATTGCGCTATCGTTACTGATGAAGGAGAAGATGTGAATGGTCGAAGTTCAGGTCTTATTGCCCCACATGGTATATGTGCCCTATGGGAGCCAAATGAAAAAGAGATTCGGTAATGCCGTACCGTAGTAGTTTATTGGAGCTGCGCCATTTGAAGTCAGGTTCAACTGACTACGGAACAGGGGGTGTAGCTTTAAGTCTCACTTGATCAACGCAGCATTAAGCATATACAATCACGATGTAACTGAGTTGTAGCTAAGGGCAGATTTAGAGCAAAATATCGAATAATAAAATTCAATTATACAATCAAGTCTTCACCGACCTGTGATATGCAATTGGAGCAGATCGGTGAAGATGAACTGGTGCATTTGGATATGCAAATCTAGTCATACTAATGTAAAGATAAAAGTTGATTAACTATGTTAATCATCGTAAATATATAAGAAAGCAGATTGGATTAGTATAGTGGGTGTGGTTACCGTAGATGAAACGTGAGTATAATGGTGATGACGATAACGAACCCACTACGTACCGCCATAATATCCTAAATATAATCGACAGCTTTATTGAACAGGTATTCCAGATCAGAAAAACACTTTTTGGCGTTTCTATCTCTGCTTTGATTCTCGCGCCACTTGCAATAGGATTGTCAATATTCTTGCTACAACATCGTTCATTCTTTGCTGTTCTTGAGATAGAAAATGAATTTGGAATCGTCCTTGGGATCTTGCTAATAGCAGTTATTATAATTTCATCAATATGGCTAGTAGCAGGAGTCAAGCAATATCGTTCAATAAATACGTGGAACAAAAGATACAAGGAGTACATCAAGGAAAAACAAGAAATCGATAGAAATATCAGTTCACAATACGGACTAGATAAGAGTCAAACTTAGATTTGTTTCACTTTTGTTTACACTATCATCATCGCCTTTCTGTTCATTGATAGCAATTGCCTTTTTTCTAGGGAACATCTTTTCATAAGGCTCTAAGATTGTTCTGCAAAATTCCATTCCTTTAATGCTTGGTTTGTAGATAGTAATCGTTCTTTTTCCATAAATTATCTCACTTCTACTAACCAATCCATTTGACTCCAAATCATCTAGGATATACTTGTGTTTTTTCAAATTCAAGCCACAATAGCTTACTAGTGCTGTCTGGGTGAGCTCTCCGTAATCTACTAACTTGATAATTACATCTTTAATAATGTAAATTCTATCCCGATAGGAAGCCGGAGAACTAGACAAATGGTCGATCTATTATAACCTAACCAGTAATTAACTATGTTAAGCAAGGCATTAAATATTCAAATACCAATTGTAAGCTGTCGCCCTAGAATGTATGATGATCAACAAACCAGAGGAAATTTGAGGTTTTTTATATGTACAGAGATATTCCCCTTTGTATCATTATTGTTATTCTTGTGTTGCCTATTATCAATCACAGTAATACTTTGGACTCCTAAGCTAGCAGCCGCAGTTACGACTCCTAATTCTGTACATTTCATTGTATATGAAAATTCAACCTACGGAATAAAAATGCAATATCCTTCCAATTGGCAAAAAATACAAACTGGGGAAACTAACAAAGCTGATCGGGTAATAGTCGAATTCAAGCTGCCAGCATCAGTGGGGGGTAAGTTGGTAGCAAAGAAAAATCAAACTATGCTTAGCATATTAATCCATAAGCTGCCTCCTCAAAATATGATGGGTAACCTACTCAGCTTCTTTGATAAAGAAGGGTCTCAAAAAATATCACTGGAAGCATTTGTTCTTTCCCATCTCACGAATTTATTAACAATATTACCAGATTTTCATCTTTTCAAGGCCGAATCAGGAGGAGCTACACTTGGAGACACCACTCCTGCACACAAGTTAGTGTATTCATATAGAGGTGAAGGAAGAGACGATGTTGCTAAGGGCATGGAAATTCTTACGGTGAAAGATGACAAAGGGTATATTATAAGATATATGACTGAGGAACGAAAATACTTTGATTACCTACCATCTATACAAAGCACCATTAATTCGATTACAATAACAGCAAAATAACCAAGCAATTATGTGAGCAGTATATAAAAAAGCTTGACTATAAAAATAGATTGGGTTTAACAAAAAAATGAAGGGATGTCATTAATGATTGCTGATGCTTATGTCTGCGAAATTAGTTGCGTTGTTGCTTTGACTGTTGTCACTTGCGCTCGCGCTGCCGCCGTTACCAGTATTCGTTGCATTGATGGAATTTGCTTGTGCAATTAATTGGGCTACGTTGCCGCTGTCCTTAATTGTGCCGCCGTGGTTATGAATGTCTACGCTTGCAATGTTGAGTGCAGTGTTGCTTTGGGTGTTGTCATCTGCAGTTGCGGAGCTAGGCAGTACTGAGAGGAAAGAATCTGCTGTGAGTGGCGGAGGAGAATTTGTTGCGGTAATACTGTTATCCTGTGCAATTGCTTGTAGAACGTTACCACTGTCCTTAATTTTACCACCATGATAACCACCATTGTGAATGTCTACGCTTGCTACATTGGCTGCGTCATTGGATTGAGAATTGTCATCTGCAGTTGCGCTACCACCCGGAGCAGTGTTGGTTGCTGTGATTGAGTTGCTTTGACTTATTGCTTGTAGTACGTTGCCGCTGTCCTTGATTTTACCGCCGTGGTTATGAATGTCTACGCTTGCAATGTTGGCTGCATTATTGGTTTGAGTGTTGTGATCAGCACTCGCGCTACCACCGCTACCACTATTAGAAGCACTGATAGAGTTGGATTGGTCTATGGATTGGACTACGTTACCGCTGCCCTTAATGCTGCCACCCTTGTGATGATGTCCTGATTTTTTATCGTGGCCTCCACCGTTGTGAATGTCTACGCTTGCAATGTTGGCTGCATTATTGGTTTGAGTGTTGTGATCAGCACTCGCGCTACCACCGCTACCACTATTAGAAGAGCTCACGGAGTTGGATTGACTTATAGATTGCTGAACGTTACCGCTGTCACTTACTTTACCGCCCTTGTCTGCTAATGCTGTTGATGCAAGGCTTGCGCCTGGGATCATCATAGCAGCGATTGCTATAGCTATCGCTGCTACTATGCCTATTTTTCTGTAATTTGTCTCTGAATAATTCATGTTAGATCTCTTTGAGTTGAACACAATATAAAAAAAGTAAGAACCTATCTACTGTAAGAATATCGTATAAGAATGTCTAACTTGACTGAGTAAAAATAGTAAAAATTCAAGGTTTTCCATGAATATGAAAATATTTTATAAATGTCACATTTTACTGTTCCTATCGGCTATTGAATTAAACATTTAAACGAGTGGTATGGAAATGCCTTGTTCTCTTCGAAGAAAATAAACGAATAAGAAATATTACGTGCCTATTATGCTTTAGGAATATTCCAAAGTAGGTATATTTGTGGACATACCCAGGACTTTTCCTAGCCTAGACATGAACACAATGATGAGAGGAAGCCACTGATTTTAATCATTGACAATCGGTGGTACTCCAATTGGAAGTAAATTGAATCAACAAAGTCAATCAACAATACTATATATATTCACAAATTCTTAGAAATCAGCAAGGTTTCATTGTACCTTGTACAAAGCACTGAAATCAGGTAGAGTTCAAAGACTCTCACTATCATGTCTAGTATTGATATTCGACCTTTTTTTGTTTGGATCAGTTTGTTCTTGCTCGTTGTTCATTACTATATCATCATTTAATCCAAATGCATTAGCCCTCGTGGCTAGACCCTTGGCTATAGCACCTGCACCAGCAGCGCAGCAACCATCTTCAACACAAAAGTTCGCAGTTTATGTAGATTCAGCTGATAATATATCAATTCAGTACCCATCTAACTGGCAAAAAATAGAGTATCCATCATTGTCGATGTCCCCAGCCGCCTACAGAGTCGTCGTTAACTTCCTAGCACCCATCGTGAATGCATCAGATCAGTGGCGTGAATATTTGATGATACAAGTGGGAAAGCAAAGTATTGTTGGGAATCTCGTTCCCCAGGCAAATATTACTCTTGGCGGAAATCCAGGGTACAAACTGGTGTATACCAATAACGAAGAAACATTCCACCTTAAAACACTAGAAACCTGGACGACGATTGGTGGTAATACTTATTTGCTCATATATAAAGCCGAAGCATCAAAATACTCAAGCTATTTACCAATCGTACAAAAAATGCTTGATTCATTCAAAATAGGTGGTTCAACAGGAGCATCAACTAATGCTACTGCCAGTGCCCTAAAGTCAGTGCTTCCTAATTTTCTGTCAAGATAGTTATTTTAAGCAGAAATCTATCGGCGCAAACGTAGTTAGAGCTACACAATTTATTTCACTTTAAGAAATTGTTACTCATTATTGGTAAATCGGAGAAATTCAAGGCCGGCTAAATATACACATGCAGGTAAAATGCGTTGCGCTAGGTAGATTGAAAATCGAATGGTGAAGAATTTAAATTTGTAAAGTCTCAAGGAGTTTGAAATAATACGCAATTTCATACAAAAGAAGGGTTTTAAGGCTTTTGTATCAATGAAAATGGTGTAGCAGGCCTAAATGAAAAGATTGGGATTAGGAGAATTATGAACCAATAACTCTGGCAAACTATCCCATCTCTTCTCGACCTAATCTACACCGAATCGCTAGTATCAATCTATCAAATAAATGCGATTAGTAATAATACAATCTAGTTATTATCGATAAAAGATATTTGTCATGTCAGAAGAAGTTCTCTCTTTATTAAATTGAGCGACAATTTGAAGATAATCTTTCTAAAGAATTTATCAGAGTTCGAATATATCTACAGATACTCATATATTTTTAGTACTTGTTGTGAAGCAGTCCAAATATACTATAATGAAAAATATGGAATGAGAATAAATGAATCACAGGAACACGACTTTAGCAATCGCAGCTATCGTAGCGGCAGTTGCTATGACAGCAGGAGCATTCAACATACCACAACAAGCAATGGCATACGGACACCACAATCACAACCACAATCAGAACAGCATCGACGTTAGTCAAAGTATAAACCAAGCTAACCTTTGTAGCAATTCGACTTGTATTAACGACGCCAGCAACAGTGCTGACATACACCGCTGATGTAGCATAAGAGGACTCTGATGAAGTAAAAAAGCAAATTCTCTTCATTATTTTTTTCTACCACAGATTTTTCCAGACAAAACAAGAATTCCGCTGCGATGGTTAGATAGATAGCGGCAAACTTACGGCAAATTGACCAAACTCCATTAGAATTAACCATTAAAGTTCGAGCTGGAACCTTAAAGTGATTGGCAGATCGCGGAAGATTCTGCGATCTTTCTATGGCATTTGATTATTGAGTTATCTAGGCTTTCTAGTATTTTAGACTAATAATGGAGGTTGAGAAGAGATTGGGAGTTTGTTAAACGTGTCAAGAATAGCATTCACTACGGTTCAGAGTTTTCACCTTTATTGTTTGTTGCTGGCAGTTCCTCTATCTTTGTTTTCATAGGCGATCCAGTGATTCAAGGTATAATCCCAGTTCCTATACTCAAAATCTTCGTAATAGTCCGACTCTGCAATAACTTTTGTATACTCGGACTTTTGTATACTTGGATTAGTAACCGCAAGTAATTCAGACTTACCTTTCAAGCGCAGAGCGTAATCCTTCTCAATTTGATTTGTCAACAACTGTATTTTTGGGTCCGTGACGGTTTGGTCACGAGCAGGATGTCCATCATTGCTGTCAATTGCCATACCGTCTAATCAGGTCCAACAAATGAGTATTATAAAAAGTATATAGTATGTTCGACGAATGCCTTGGTGCTATGATTGCCCCGAGGTTTTCAAATAGTCCGATAATTTATGTATCATAAAGCAAGAATTTTACGAATAATAATCAGGTATCGGAGAGGCGTATACCTGCTTTTTTTAGCTATGGGGCGTTCTCTGAGAAATCGAGCAGTGGATAATCTTCCGCGTTTAATACAAAATTCATCCATCAATCTGGAGATCCTGCCATTTCCATCTCCAAAAAGATCCATGGTCACGGTACAAGCTTACCCTTATTCCTATCGTACCATTTGAATTATTCTCGAAGATAAGTCAAAGTCACATAAACGAAAATGCTATAACTGTCAACTAGCATACAAAATGTATGGCAAGTGATGTTCAGGAAACAGGCACTGATGTTGTTACTGACGACGACGAGGAAATAGTAGCGGATACAGACCCAATTATGGACCTAGAATTTGACGCAGAGGACGATGACGACTTTAATATCGATGATTTAGAGTGAGAGAAGAGAACTTCAAAAAAAGATTCAGAACCATAGATAGGAAACTAAGCCACTGAAATGGAACGGCTTCTCGAAACGAAATATGTTACGACACTAGTTGAGCATGCTACAAACAAAGGTTTTATCGCATTTTTTTCAATTGTTTTCCCTCCTCTCAGCGATTATATATAGTCCACTTTAATTCACTGATTTTGATGTCTATGTTGTATTTCTCATTCTGTGACCAATCTAGTTTGCTTTCTTTATAACCGTCTATTTGTTGTCGATTGCTTCTTTGATCTATACTGACTGACTTTGACTTTATGATTTCTAATTGCAGCCATTCCTTCCCCTTGTTTCTATCAAGAGGTTCAGATCTTGAGTGTGATCAGAAACATAGATTTGGTCACGATTAACGCCAGAGTGCGCAAATTCAGCACTCATGACAATAGACATATCCGGATTTTAAGGTATTGTATAGTTTTGCATTGTAATGCACGGTTATGGGTGGGAATACCAAAAACCTATTAATATGACGTTGTTCTTATCTAATACATGATGACAAGGTTGGAATATCAAGATCAGCCGATATCTGCTCCTGAGAATGTGCAAGGGCTATCGATATCAAATATTCTCAAAGCAATAGCCGATGACACGTCGTTAGTTCTTTTCAATACCATCGCTCTTGCAGGCGGAGACAGTGATATTCTTATCACAAGACTAGGTGTTACTAGGAAGCAGTTTTACTCCAGAATGTCTAATTTACAAAAGACTGGGTTGATAAGTAGAACGAACCGTCGATACATGCTTACCTCATTTGGCTTCATAATTTATGATGCACAGATGACGATTGGGAGGGCGACTAGTACATATTGGAACCTGAAGGCTATTGATTCTCTCGAGTCACACGAGCTTCCAGCCGATGAACGCAACAAGATAATTAACACGTTAATTGAGAACCAGGATATCGTAAAAATTCTTGTGAACCAGCCTTGACTGACCAAGAACTGATTCTAATGCATAAGGAATTACATCAATGCGAGAAATGTGGATTGATCTTAGAGAACATTGCCTTTGAGAGGTTCCAGGTTCCATGGGTCCAATGCAAACTGTGTAGACGCTTAATAATGGCAGAGTGGATAGAATGAGTCAGGTGGAAAAGACAGCATCAATTTCTCTTTTTTGGAAACAAAACAAAATTCCCTGAATGCGACTTACTATTCAGAATCCTTGAAACAATCCAGATTGTCTATCTTTGAAATGGAACCATAATTAAATACTTGTAAAGGTAGCTGCTTTCGTCACGAAGCTATCAGACCATCTGATGCGATCGTCATGTGTTTGTCCTTATGAACTGAGATGAAGTAAATTATCCATGTTTCGGTATGACTCTGAGCGATAGATAGGAAAATGCGAATGCCTTAATCAGGTGTAACAACTGAACTACACTGCTTATGCTTCTCATACGTGGGGGTTAGAATATGTATGACTATAGTCGTTTATGATCTAAGACCAACGTGTGCATTGTACGGTTACTATTCCACGCCCCCAAGGAGATTAGGTACGAGAAGTTGTATTGGATTTTGCTGCTTTGATAGTATGTATTGAGATGTTGTTAACGTCTCTAACAGCTTCAAGAAACGATTCCAGAAGTGTTGGATGCGCATGGATTGTGTCCTGCAGGTCTTCAATTTTCATTTTCATCCTGACTGCTAAGGCTGCCTCACCTATCAACTCTCCGGCATGTGGTGCAATTATCAACGTCCCTACAATTATCCCTCCTTGCTCATACACCCTAACAAAGCCGCGTGTCTCACCCAAACAACTTGCCTTTGCACTTGATGCTAGGGGAAATACTCCAATTTTTTCACCACTCAGCTGGCCAACGAAAGCAACCTCCGGGTAAGTAAATACGCACGCTGGTATAGCACTGTAATCCATACTACTTCCCATTCCCATTATGTTTTCAGCGGCAACTTCCCCTTGCTTGGAGGCAACATGTGCTAGCTCGTACATGCCAGTAACATCACCAATGGCATAGATGTTGTTTACGTTGGTTCGCAGCTTCTCGTTCACAATGATGCCATGTTGATTGAATTTGACGCCGACCTTATTCAGTTCAGCTTCGTCTATATTCGGTTTTCTACCAATACAAATAAGCAGCTTACTTGCTTTGATTTCCTTTCCGTTGATTATGGCACCAGTATGACTTATTCTGTCTACTGTAGAGTCTGTAATCACGTCTATACCATCAATTCGCATATACTTCTCGATGGTATTCCCGACTTCATTTGGCAGACCTGGAAGTAGTGTCTTTTGTGCCTCTACTATAGTTACCTTGCATCCATATGCGTTTAGAATGGCGGCAAATTCACAGCCGCTATAACCCCCTCCCACCACGATTATTGACTCGGGTAAGCTTTCAAGCTCCAGAACAGAAGTAGTAGAAAGCAAATTATCTTTGAATTGGTAACCACCCAAACCTGCAAAATAACCTCCAGTAGCAATTACGATGTTTTTTGTTTCTATCGATCTAGCACTCACGACTATCTCATTTTGCGAGACTATTTGCGCGTCACCAGCTATAATATCAACATAATTACTCTTGAGCAGAATCTCTATTCCTGTGGCAAGTTTAGATACGGTTGATAGCATTTTAGACTTTAGGAGATTGTAGTCTAGTTGGATCGATGCATTTATTCCATATTTCTTTGCAATATTAGCTCTTCGCATTATGTCGCCAAACGAATGAAGATATTTAGTCGGAATGCAACCCCTCTGTGTACATGTTCCACCCATTCCATTCTTTTCGATTATGCATGTCTTTGCACCGAGCTGGGCTGCTCGAATAGCGCATGCGTACCCGCCTGGACCCGCTCCAATCACTACTACGTCATACATGTTCTACACTCATAAATCAAAGACCAAGGCAATAAAGCCTTAACATTTTGTGATGTCTAGTTTTATCTTTTCCAATTCCAGGCATGAGTGCCATATTTCGTTTCAATCAGCATCTGGGCGTCCACACATTCTTGTGATGTAATTTTGTCAATTACAAGATTGGCAGCAAATTTAGTACTGAATGCTTGCTCGAGTGCTACCGAAACCTGCTCAAAGGTTCTGTTCAAACCCCTGACCCTTTGCTTCACATCACTAATCAGCTTGTCTTGAATCTTTTGCTGGGGTATCTTCAACACTCTAAACATCTTTTCGATATCAACATCGAGCAAAATTGTTCCATGTTGTAGTAGGATACCTTCTTTTCTTGTTTGAGCGTTCCCTGATACCTTTTTGCCATCGACAAGCACATCGTTTAGCGGCACAAATCTTGGTTCATCAAACCCAAGATTAGCTAAGCAACGTATAATGGGATCACATATCAAAATGTAAGACTCAAGTATGTTCTGCGGATATTTTCTTGTTATAAAAGAATATGTTAATTCGAAATCATGTAATACTGCACCGCCGCCAGTAATTCGCCTGACTACGTCAATACCAGTTTTCTCGCAAATTTCAGAATTCACTTCCTGTTCCACACTCTGAAAGTATCCAATCGATACCGCAGAAGGGCTCCAGCCATATAGTCTAAGGGTAGGTGTTTCGATACCAACAGTTTTCATAAGCACCTCATCCAGGGCCATATTCCAGTACGCGTTGTTATGCCCAGTTCTCAGTAGCCTAATTTCATTAAATTTTATGATTATCTTCACCGGTATGGAAACATCGCATAATTGCTTCTGTCAGAGAGTCTATATCAAAACCAAAGACCTGAGATCCCTGTAGCCATTGCCATACCCTTTGCCTGATATCATATCGATCTAGTTTGGTACCGATAAGAGTGGCCTCGAGTGTATCCAGGCTTTCTTCAGGATAGACAAAGAAGTCGCCTGTTATGCTTATTGAAGAAATGGTGCAGTCCTGTTTTGGAGTCTTGGTAGTATGCTCTAGCAAGATATGGATTAATTTATCTGATTTGTAAACGTAATGCTTTAACAAGTATGTACACATGCCGTTGGATCGTGAATGAGTACTACTAATAGTACTATCATGCCCGTTGATACTGTCACTATGTCCCGAATGCTTAGATTGAAGTTGGACTCCATCGCAGGTTCGGTTTCCTTGCTGCAAGTACTTCATCAAGTCTTCTAATAGGTGTATTGTGAGGGGCCGAGCTGACAAGCTCAGGATTCTCGAGCAGCTCTTTTGCTATGCTTAGTAATGCGGAAGCAAATGTTTCCAGTGATTCCCTGCTCTCAGTTTCAGTCGGCTCTATCATAAGCGCTTCAGGTACGATTAGTGGAAAATAAATTGTAGGCGGATGGACACCATAATCTAGCAGCCTCTTCGCAATGTTCAGCGCACTTCTTTGTCCAAACTTTCTACTAGATAAGACAAACTCGTGCGCGCATCTTCGATCATAAGGAAGTTCGTAGACGTCCTTAAGCAAACTGAGAAGATAGTTTGCATTTAGTACTGCATTTTCGGAAACCCTTCTTATATTGGAGCCATAAGCCCGGATATAGCTATATGCCCTTAGAAGCATCCCAAAATTACCGTAAAAGCATCTGACCTTACCTATAGATTTTCGTTCAGTGAAATCAAGAAAATAGTAGTTATCATGATCATCATCGCTACCAGAATTTTGAGAAAGGGATTGTTTGGGAGGACTTTGCCCTACTCGAACACGAGGAACGGGTAGATAATCGGCTAGAAAAGACTTTACTCCTAGTACTCCTGCACCAGGTCCACCGCCACCGTGTGGAGTCGAAAACGTCTTGTGCAAATTGAGGTGGATCATATCAAAGCCTTGGTCTCTTGGTCTGGTGATACCCAAAAAAGCGTTCATATTCGCACCATCGCAGTACATCAACGTGCCATTAGTATGAGCTAGTTCGCTAATCTGAAGTATGTCTTGCTCAAAAAGACCAAGAGTGTTAGGGTTGGTCAGCATAACAAGTGCTACGTCAGGATTTAGCGAGTCTTTGAATCTATCTAGATCAATATTGCCATGCGAATCAGTGGGAACAGATACGATTTCGAACTTGCACATAGCAGCAGTTGCCGGATTTGTCCCATGCGCAGAATCCGGGATTATTATTTTCGTTCTCTTCTTGTCTTCGTTATTTTCTTTTTCTTTATAGTACGCCTTGGCTATCATGGCACCCATTAACTCACTTTGTGAACCAGCTGCCGCCTGCAAAGAAAAATCATCCATGCCAGTAAAAACCTTGAGGTATTGCTCGAGCTCGTACATCAACCGCAGTGAGCCTTGTTGAGAATCTTCTGGAGAATCAGGATGAAGATTTGCGAATGCCTCCAGTCTGGCGATATCCTCATTCACCTTTGGATTGTATTTCATTGTGCAAGAACCAAGTGGATAGCAACCCACATCAATACCGAAATTCATTCTGGAAAGCTTGGTGAAGTGTCTAACGACATCGATCTCGCTCAGATTTGGTATAGGAAGAATTTTTCTTTTGATGTTGTCCGGTAGTTCAATTTGGACATCCGGATTAGAACTATCCCAAGGTACGTGTTCTGCAATGCATCCCTCAGGATAATCAAATAGCAGCTTCTCCATTTTTCTTCTATTACTCCAACCAGGTCATTGGTATCCGTTATATTCCTCCTGCTGCAGAAACAAAATCGCGTATATCTTGATCAGTGTTCATTTCAGTACAACAAATTAAAAGCCTGTCGTCTCCTAAATCTAAGCCCCCGCAGATCTCTTGTCTTGCTAAATCTGCGAGGATATCTTTAGAAGATTTTGGTGTTTTGACTAGGAATTCATTATAGAATTGAAGGTTGTTTAGCGTCTGAAAACCTAGTGCGCCAAGCTTACTTTGGAGAAGATGAGCGTTCTTGTATGAAGCATTTGCTACTCTAATCAAGCCGCTCCTACCCATGAGTGCGAGATATACTGTCGCGGCCAAGGCGTTTAAGGCCACATTTGTTGTGATATTGCTAGTAGCTCTCTCCCTCCTTATGTGTTGTTCACGTGCCTGAAGTGTAAGAACAAAACCTCTATTTCCCAGAGAATCATTGGTCATACCGCTTATTCTGCCCGGAATCTTTTTTAACAAATAATTTTTAACTGCCAAAAATCCAAGATACGGTCCCCCGAAATTTAGTGGTATGCCAAAGGCCTGTCCTTCTCCTACAACAATATCAGCACCGTAATTGCCTGGAGGTTCTATTATGGCGAGAGAAGTGGGCTCAACTACACATGTAACGGCTAGTGCACCCACTTTATGTGCTCTTTCTGATATGTAGGATAGATTCTCGATATTTCCGTGGAAATCAGGGTTCTGTGTCAAAATGCATGCAGTCTCCTGGGTAACTTGGTTAGAGATCTCAAGGTCGGCAGCTTCACAATATGTCTTTAGAACTTCCAAATATTGCGGATGAATATTGTTTCCAACAGAAATTTGTTTTCTCCCCGTGTAAGATGCTGACATTAGGGCTGCCTCAGCCAACGCTGAAGCTCCTTCGTACAGAGAAGCGTTTGCCACGTCCATTCCAGTTAGAAGGCATATAAAAGACTGAAATTCGTACATTGACTGCAAAGTTCCTTGATTAATCTCTGCTTGATAAGGAGTATACCCAGTCAGAAACTCTCCTCTATTCACTAGATGGTTCAAAGCCGAAGGGATGTAGTGGTTATACGAGCCAGCTCCAACAAAATACCTCATAATCTTATTTCGCGCGGCTATTTTCTTAAGGTGTTGCGTTAGCTGCATCTCAGTCAATGCAGGAGGAAGATCCAAGTTCTCATTTGAAATGATAGGACGGAATGAATCAACTAATTCATCCACTGAATCTACCCCAATCCTTTCTAGCATTATTTTTTGGTCTTTTTTTGTGGTAGGTACGAAATCCATAACGATATCATCTTCTTTCCTTAGTCTGTTTGATTACCCTCTTTTTTCTTTCTCTTTTTCCTCGCCAACGAACTTGTCGTACTCTTCCTTTGTCATCAAACTATCTAATTCTGATTGCTGCGAGGGTTTTAGCTTTAGTATCCATCCCGATTCATATGGAGATTGGTTGATTAACTCAGGGTGTTCAAGGAGATTCTCATTTATTTCAGATACCACTCCACTCAAAGGAGAAAAAATATCGGATGATGCTTTTACAGAATCAACAATTGCCATTGCCTGCATAACCTTAAATGTGCTACCGACCTTAGGAAGTTCTATAGAAACTATTTCCCCTAGTTGATTTTGGGCAAAATCCGATATCCCAATTGTCGCAATTTCATTTCTCATTACTACCCATTCATGTTCTCTTGTAAATCTGATAGCAGGTTCAGGCATGTTCATTCAGAGGTAGAGTCGTAGTGTAAAGTATAAATCCTTACCCTCATTCTTAGTCATGTTTTTTATTTCTTTTGTAAAAACGAGTACTTGTAATTCTTGCCGGGTATAGGTTCTCTTTATCAGCTCCAGCCGGAGCTGAAACACCTTCGAGTGCTCTTTCTGCTTCTTTTATTCCTGCTCTCGTAATTCTGATATCAACTATCTGGCCCAAAGGAACATATGAAGGAACAAAGCAAAAGCCTATCGATTTGTTAAGAGTAGGAGAATACCCCCCGCTCGTAACAGAGCCAATCTTTGATCCAGCCATTAGAACTTCATTTCCATTTCTAGCGATTCTTTTGCTTAGCATTTCAAAACCCACGAGTTTTCTGGTCACGCTCCTCGCTTGCAATGCTTTCTTCCCTATAAAGTCGTGATTCTTGTCAAATTTGACTGTCCATGTCAACGGGACCTCTAAGGGAGTAATGTGCTCGTCCATGTCGTTGCCGTAAAGAAATAATCCTGCCTCTAGCCGGAGTGAGTCTCTGGCGCCCAGTCCCGCAGGTCTAATGTCTAGTCCTGCGTCTACCTGCAATAGTTTATCCCAAAGTTGAGCTTCTGCAGAGTCAAAGAAGAGTTCAAAGCCGTCTTCTCCAGTATATCCTGTTCGTGACACAATGCATTCTACACCAAAGAGCTTTGTCTTTATTAGGTTAAATGGCTTTAGCTGCCCAAAATTGGCATCTACTGCAATCCATTGCAGGAGCTTATATGCCAATGGACCTTGCAATGCAAGGAGTGCCATACTATCGGTAATGTCCTTTATTTTTATTGTTGAATCTACTTTTTCTTGGTGCTCAAGAATCCATTCAAAGTCTTTATGTATATTTGATGAATTAACAACCAGAAGATATGTTTCTGTGTCTATCCTGTAGACGATTAGATCATCCACGATCCCGCCCGTATCATAACACATGAGTGAGTACAATGCCTGGTTCTGTTGCAATGTGGATATGTCGTTTGTCATTAAATTTTGTAACAAATCTAGCGAGTTCGCCCCTTTAATTTCGAACCGTCCCATATGTGAGACATCGAACAAACCTGCCCTTGTCCTAACACTCGTATGCTCGCTAATTATCCCAGAGTACTGTAATGGCATAAGCCAACCATGAAAGTCTACTATTCTTGCATTCAGCGACTTGTGTTTTTCGTAAAAAGGTGTCTTCATTTATGATTTACATCACGACCGCCTACGCTACTACCGCTGCTACGTTTCCGTAAAGACTTATTATCGTGCATCTGGTTTTCAGTCTGTATTACCTGTGGACGTGCAACCCATCCTAATAAAGAAACCCCAATGGTTGAGGATAAAAGCTCCGTCTGATAACATCTATGTGAATGTCAAACAGACCCTTAGTACATTAAATCTTCACACTGTTTGTCAAGAGGCGAGATGTCCGAATATTTCAGAATGCTGGGGAAGTGGTACAGCTACAATCATGATAATGGGAGACCTCTGCACACGTCATTGCCGATTTTGCTCTGTGAAGACTGGATATAAACCTGCATTGCCTGACCCAACAGAACCATCCAGAGTAGCAGAAGCTGTCGGGAAATGGGGACTGAAATATGTAGTAATTACTTCGGTTTGCAGGGATGACTTGGAGGACGGAGGTGCTGCTCATATTTCAAATACTGTAAAAGCAATAAAATCCGTATGCCCAAAGACTATTGTAGAACCCTTAATCCCAGATTTGCAAGGGAACTGTTCTTTCCTAGAAAAAATAGTTAGCGCCAAGCCGGAAGTCATAAGCCACAATATTGAGACGGTTTTGAGGCTTAGTCCTAAAATTAGAGATGGAAGGGCATCATATACTCAATCACTTCAAGTTTTAGAAAAAATAAAAGAATTAGATCCTAATATTTTTACCAAATCATCTCTAATGCTAGGTATTGGCGAAACCGACGATGAAGTTTTGCAAACTGCTCATGATCTTCGTTCGGTTGGGGTAGATATGCTCACAATTGGTCAGTACCTTCAACCCACATCCAAGCATATGCCAGTAGTTAAATACGTCACTCCAGAGACATTCAAATGGTTCAGGGAAACTCTAGAACCTATGGGATTCAAATATGTTGCAGCTGGTCCCCTGGTGAGGAGCTCCTATAAAGCTGGAGAATTATTCTTAGAAAAAGTGTTCCGTCATCCTAGCCTGTGAGTAATCTAATCAGTCAGATACAGCCTCGGCGACAGGTTTATAGCGATTCCGTTCTCGACGGTAGGTTTCTAGGTCCTTCTAGAAAGCAACCAAGTCTATTGGCGAGGGTCTCAGCATCAGGATTGAGAGTAGTTGCATGTTTGGCAGATAAAGTATGTCTCGAGATGACAACTGATTATTCCACAAGTAGGCATTATCCCATATCCAAGCCTGGATTATACGTCAGACTAATATGAATGACTAATAAGAGTGCGTGTCTGGGAAGGCAATAAGAAATGTTCAAGGCACCATCCTCCTCAATACTTTATCGTTCTTTAGAAGTGTAGGAATTTTCTCAAGGAAGAATTGATTCTTGTGGCCTGGCGTTCCCTAGTGCCGATGGTCGTGTCTGTAGCACTAGATCCAAATTCAGTATCTGGCCATGTCTGTTTACAGTTACCACTACATTATCCCCGATTGATTTGTGCGAGTCGATGTAATTGATGAGGTCATCTATAGTCCTCACAGGATGTCCATCAATACCTGTTATAATGTCACCTACTTGTTGAGTATTAGAAACGTCATTTTGTACTATACCCTGTAGACCTGCTTTTTCTGCAGGACTACCAGGTTGAACTGAACCAACAACGACTCCCTTATAGTTCCTTGGTAAACCTGCACTCTGAGCTATATCTGCGGTAATGCTACTCCCGGATATTCCAAGCCAAGCATGACTGTAACAACCATTTTGAATTAACGTCGACAATTCACGCAATATATCACTCGAGGGCACTGCAAAACCTATTCCAGAGAACTCACCAGTAGCAGAATTAATGGCTGTATTAATTCCCACTACTTGTCCTTGCATATTCAATAATGGCCCACCAGAGTTACCCGGATTAATCGCAGCATCAGTCTGAATAGTGTTTGGTGTAGAGAATCCTGTATCAGGGTTTGGCAGCAAGCGCCCCATTTGGCTAACAATACCCGTTGTCATTGTATCACTAAGTCCAAATGGATTACCGATTGCCACTATCTGTTCTCCAACCTGCAGGCTGGATGAATTAGCAATTACAAGTGGCAGAACTTTTTCAGCAGAGAAATCATCAGTTATTTTAATTACTGCAATATCACTAAATGGATCAGTTCCTACCACGGTTGCAGTATAAGTATTTCCATCAACAAAAGTTACGTCAACTGTTTTAGCATTACCAACCACATGATTATTGGTGATGATATGACCTTGGTTATCGTATACAAATCCAGATCCTAATCTAGTAGATTGAGCTCCTACAGGATTGCCATTTATGATAATCTGCATGTTAGGATTTGACACTCTGCTTGTTATCTGAACTACCGAATTTTCGACTTGTTTGAATAAAGCCGTGAGAGATAAGCTTTGAGCGGGGTTATGAGATCCAGCAGGCTCTGAAGCAGGAGTAAGAGCCGCAGTTTGACAATTTCCAGTATTATCAGTGCTCTGTCCGATTATTTGTTGCTGTAGCTGCTTTCCTGCTTTCATTATCGTAGAAAAGAAGGGCAGTGACATTTGTTGTTGTCCGAATATTTGTTGCTGTAGCTGCTCTCCTGCTTTTAGTACCGTAGAAAGGAAGGGCAGTATTTGTTGTGGTTGATGTGCTATGAGAAATAGTATTCGGGTATTGGTGATAGACTGAATCGCAATAATACTTACAAGGAGAATAATTACCGCAACCAAAGACAATTCTCTAATTTTGGTCATCGTAATTCTAAAATAATTCAATTAAACTTTCCAAATTAGGACATATAATTGTATATTACGCCATACTTGCATTCTGATCTAAGATGAATATTGTTTGTTAAACAACTTTGGTTGCTTATGTGGTATC
>DASSIM010000087.1:0-10405 GCA_035691865.1 Candidatus Nitrosopolaris sp.
GCACTCGTATGTACCCAGTTTTTTTATGCTAAGAGAATCCGAAGTAATACTAAATATTTTGAAACCGTTAAAAAACCGTTTTGACCTTCTATTAATTGATGGTCATGGCGTTCTTCATCCTAGGAGATGTGGGCTCGCCTCTTACGTAGGCGGTATAATAGACAGGCCAACAATTGGTTTTGCAAAAAGCAGTCTGTTAATGCAGATCATTTTATCGATATTGATGGAGTTATCAGTGGGTTTAAAATGATAAAGGAAACAACGAAACTCCCATACAAGTTTGAGATATTTACTTCATATTAGTTTTGGGATTTCTGATCAGGTAATACCATTCAAAAATATTATGATCGTGCTTTGAAGAGTTGCATCTCTTACAACATAGCACTTTGTTGCCGGAGGCATCTGATCCTTCTTTTATCAATGTGATTATGTACAATGATCTGAAACAATTCGTGATGTAGAGACACTAACGACACTCTTTCTCCAAATAGAAATAAGGGCGCAAATATTTGGTTTCGTAAAAAATAACCAATCAATCTCTTTAGAGTCTAGATACATATCGAGAATCCTTCTAGATACATATTTTACATGCATTTATCCTCACACAACCATTTCATAATCTTGTCCAAATAGACGCCTCTTGCTAAAGACGGATCTCCTTGCAGTTGCTTTTTATATACTCATCGACAATATTCTTTATCTGGTGTAAAGACACAATACATGCTAACTGAGTCGCCGTCTTTAAACTACATTTTAGCGTATGACATAGATTGCGGCCCATGTACGAGATTCAGGCATATAGTTGATATTCTTGACAAATACGAAAAAATTGATTTCATCTCTCTGACCGAAGCCGATCAGAAAGGTCTGCTTGATAAGATTCCTGTTCCTATACGTTATAAGTCATTTCATCTCATCTTTCCAAATGGAGAATCAAAGAGTGGATCTGAAGCGCTTCTTCAATTGATAGCGATACTACCTGGCGGTAAGATGATATACCCAATAATTAATCATTTTCCGGGAGGAAAACAGGTTGTATGTTTTATTTACAAAAGCTTTTCAAGATTTCATGACGTGGGTTCATGTAGTACTAAATGAAATGCATCGACCTTAATATCTCCGAACTGAATGTGTAAGTAAATAAAAAATAGGTGATTTGAATTTGTTTCCGTATTCCTAGGACTTTAGATGTCTTGGAGAGAATGAAGGTTCACTAATCCCTTCAGTGGCCTGTGCTTTGAGAAGAGTCAAAGAACGTTAAATAATACGCTAGTGAAATTATTGTTGATTTTTATCTAACCTTCTGAGTAGTTAATAGTGCGGTTGCCAGATATTAATGGGGTCTATATTGAACCTGTTCTAGTAGGTTTTGTGTTCTCTCACCATCCTCACTCAGCGCATTTAGTAACTATTTAGCATCGTTACTATTAGTAAGAACCTCTAAAGTATACCAATATACCAACAGGATATGAACAGGAAACAAATGAAGCGTGGCTATTCCAAATTGCTATACAGTCAACGAAACAAGAATGAAATCATAGTTTCAGTGAGAAAACGACTATTTGGAGAGCATATTACATCAAGACTAGTGAAAACACAGAACAGAGAATTATCATTCCGATGTATAGCATATAACATCCACAGACTGACCAACCTTAGTATTATATTCCGTGGTTTCTACAGAGCCACTACACACCACAGCCAAAAATATGGGAGCTACTTAGAGAGTGGGACTGGAGGTTGGACGGTAATTTTGATTTTTATTTGCTTGTTGATGAGCTATTAGTACTGGTCTGGTTGACTACGAATAGATTTTGTAGATTCTCTGTTCGTGGCGAAGATGTGGGTAAGTGATTTAATGGATTCCAAGTAAGAATTATCTTCCCGTAATTACCTAAAAGATGTTGTAGTACTACATTGATCTGTTGTGCATTTAGCTCTGGGAAATGTCCTTGGACTATAGTACTTAATTTCTTATCGATTATATACCAGTTTGGCTTGTCTTCAGTAGGTAAAGAATTGTAATCTTTCGCTGTGATAATGTATTCTATTCCGATGAGATGTGCATTTGGTAAGCTGCTATCGTATATCTGACATGTAGCTACTATCGTTAAGCCTGGTTTACAAAATAGGCTAAGTCTGAGGTTAGGATCATTATAGACATGTTTGATAGCTGTAAAGTATCCTTGTGCGTTATCATAACCTTCAACTGGCTTATTTTTGGTCACATTAGAGGGAGCGCCGACTGATGAAACTGCTGTTGCTGCTACCGCTTTGTGGCTGAATAAGGTCATTGAACTTGCTGTTAGTGCTACCGTTCCAATCATTGCAACTATAACGGAAGCTACAATAAACATTTGTCTTACAGATTTTTGGTTCATTACAAAATAATCAACTGGCACTTTTATAAGTAGTTCTCTCTGCCGAGTAAAGATAAGTAGCGGAACGAAGTTTGAAGTTCAAAGTATTACCTCAAAGGAAATTCCTCCGCTACTACTACTACTGCCTCCACGACAGAAACAGCTCATTGAATACAAATACGACTTCTTCAAGTTCTAGTAAAGGATGATATGGTAATGCATTTAATCCAGCTTGTAATCCTGACCCCGACCCAATCTATTGCAATGATTGGGTTGAAGGATACAGTGTCATATGGTATCAACTCGGAGGGGATGATACTAGTCACTTCTTGTCCGATGTGTAATCGTGTTAACTTTCCGTTGTCCTAGGATGAGACAACTCTCACAGTACTTTTGTACCGTACTCTAATATGTTTTGCAATTATCCCCTATGAAATAACTTGCCTGTTTATCAAATTTTTTAATATCGGGTGATAGTCTTCCGATGTTATTATTAATATTCACAAAATAACAACGAGTAGACAGAACTCGTTGACTCTGGTTTTGTATTGATGATCCTGCACATAACGTACAGTTTCATCTAAAAGCTTGAGCGTAATCCTTGACGAACTGCGAGAATGATATTGGTTTTCTACCAGTGACCTCTTCAACTACAGAAGATATGTCTGACGCATAGCCTTTTCTAGTAATGTCAAAAAGTTCTATCAAAGAATTAGCAGACCAATCATCCATACCCATATTTTTCATCCCATTGCGAGCATCTTCGTCAGGTATGTTTACATACTTTATTTCCTTACCTAGTTCCCTAGAAAGTATTTCTGCTGTCTGTCCGTAAGAGAGTACTTCTGGACCTGTAATGTTATATGCCTTTCCTTTATGTTGATTGTCGCTAATTAGTGCTTGTACTGCTACCGCTGCAATATCGCGGACATCAACGAAGCTAACTTTTCCATCTCCAGCTGGCGCATATAAGGCCCCTTGGGATTTTATCATGGGACTATAAAAATTGACAAAATTTTGCATAAAGAAATTCGGCCGCAAGAATAAAAATGGTATTCCAGATTCTTCTATAATTTTCTCTGCTTGTCGATGCAAACGGCCTGGAGTAATTCCAGGCTCAGCATCAGCTCCCATAACAGATTGTTTTATGATATATTTTACACCTGACTTTTTTGCTGCATTTACCAAGTTAGATGTAAGATGTAGCATATCAGATCGGAACGGCGTCAATAAGAAAAGTTCATCAACATCCTTGAAAGATGTTGCAAGTGTTTCTGTTTTATTATAATCTAGTTCCACTATTTCCACACTCTTCAGGTCCTTAAAAGTGGGATTATTAGCTGAATGTGCCGCTGCTCTGATAATAATTTGTCCTTTAGTTGAGAGTTGCCTTACAACCTCACTGCCAACGGTTCCAGTTGCACCTGTTACTAAAATTGTTCTCATAAATAATATTTTATTAACCCAGAGATATAAAATGCTCGGTTTACAAATTATACAAATCGTCGATTCGTTATTTATTACTTCGAGTTTCACAGATAATGAATAAATGCGGAGATTGTGCGCAATCGAAGTGTCAGGCAGTCTTGAAAGTTTACTTGCAGACCGGAACGATACACAAGAATCAACACATTAGAGTGGGTGTTAAAGGTAATTGAAAAGATAACAAGGGACTAAGAACTGCTACTACCGTTCCAAAGTAATTTAGACCGTACAGATTAACACTTAAAATCTATTATATATTGGTAGTATCCTCAAAGTGGATTAAATACATTAGTGTATTGTATCACACCAATAACCATTGATGTAAGGTTATTATGTCCTCATTTAAAAATAGCAACATGCAACATACAAAGGTTGCAGTTGTAACAGGCTGTTCAAGTGGAATAGGATTTGAAACATCTCTATTGCTAGCGAGGAATGGTTTTTACACCTACGCAACTATGAGAAACATTGACAAGTCAAATAAGATAGCCGATCTGGCTAAAAGAGATAATTTACCACTTGAAGTTATGCTCCTTGACGTATCAAATGATAAATCTGTTAAAGATGCTATTAATGTAATTACAGAAAAACAACGAAGAATAGATGTAGTAGTTAATAATGCAGGATATGGCTCTACTGGAGCAGTAGAGGATTTTTCAATTGATGAAATAAAAGCTCAGTTTGAAACCAACTTTTTTGGAGCCGTAAGGGTAATGCAGGCAGTATTACCTCTAATGCGAAGGCAGGGAAATGGTACAATAGTTAATATAAGTTCCATAGGAGGTAGGATAGCATTTCCTTTTTCACCGTTTTATGCAAGTACTAAGTTTGCGCTTGAAGGATTATCAGAGGCTCTGCAGTACGAAGTAGCCCAATTTGGTATTATAGTTATACTTGTAGAACCAGGCTTAATAAAAACAAATTTTTTTGAGAACGTAAAAAAGTCTAAAAAAACAGAAGATCCAGGTTCTCCTTATCGTGAACTATTGCAAAAGAGAATAGATCGTGTCAAAGGAATGCTTGAGAACGGTATCACAGCAGAATACGTAGCCAAAGTGATACTCAGAGCAGCTACATCGTCCAAGGAAGAACGTAATTTGAGATATATAGTAGGTAGTGATGCTGAATCTCTCACAGAAAAGAGAAATAATATGGCAGATAAAGAATTCTTTAATTTTATGTGCAAAAATATTCTTGATACTACATATAACTGACTTATATGTCAACGAACGTTTCAAGTTATACAACGACAGATTTCTTGATCATCGCAGATGGATTAGGAATTAATATACCCCATTCTACCAATTCGATAATCCTCAACTGCATCACGGATTTCTTTCTGTATTCATTACTAATGGTCCATAATGTGCTACAGGCTCATTACGCGGCATACCTGCAACGATCAGTAGATGAGTCGGCATTCATAGCGTCTCTAACTGAGACTTTCACCATCCTTAACAAAGACTACCATTTGACCCTATTGGCCAACTTCTCCTCTTTCTCTTTCTATCCAAAGAAACCGGGCCGTGGCAGAATAAGTTTGTATAAGAATTGCTTCTTTGGGCGTTCATGTTTCTACACCTTCAATCTATCGAATGTCCCAAAATATCTAGTAGCTAGCTGATTGTCTACCTTAATTCTTATAAAGAAGCGAAGACTATCTGCAAGTTTGTGAATGGCAAGACCGCAGTATTGACTTTGATGGTTATGATTATGGCAGTAGTACTATCTTCATCAACTGCGCATGCAGCAGTAACGTCAACATGCGACAAATCATTATGGCAGCACGTATTCCTACCAACTAGACTGCATATAGTGAATCCTTGTATAACCGCCACGGGAGTAATCAAAAGTACACATGTGGAAAATGACGGTGACCTTCATATCAAATTGTTGGCAGATAATAGCAGCCTAATCAATCAAGCAAACATCAAATTCGAGAATGGCGATTTAGTGCTAGAAGCGATATGCCAAAGCACAGTATCACGGTCAGAAGTAGGATCGGCCTGTGACAACTTTAACCATCCTCCTCTAACCATTCCACCAGTAGGTAGTCATGTGACAGTTACAGGTTCGTATGTCTTGGATACGCGAAAGAATAACTGGGCTGAGATACATCCTATCACAAGCATTGCAGTGATACCATGAGTCAAAGAATGCTTGATAAAATTGGGGGATCGTTAACTTACAGTTTGCAACATTATCTATCATCTCATAATGCAATGAATTCAGTACAATTGCAGTTGTCTATTTAGCCATAATGACCCTGTCAAGAACAACAAAATTTGGTATTCTGCCTGACGTCCCATACTGTTGTCAAACAGCTATTTCTACCGTAGCTTCTATAATTACAGGAAGACCTAACGGTAAAGCTGTACACCAATAGCTGATTACGCATGATTTCCAATTCCAGGGCAATATAACGACAGGATCAGGTCAGAAAAGCCATTAACTACATTGGTCGTATGGGTAAACGTAGCAACTGCATTTACCAATATCTCTAACATAGAGCCATGCATTTACTAAATCTAAACTACCAAGTTCACGCTTGAGATTTCCCAATACAGGTAAGCCAGCCAATTTTGCTGCTTCATATCCTTGCTCTAATGTCCTACCTTTCCAAACGGTCCTGCAATCGAGCCGTCTGGATTGTGCGGGCCATGACCTGAAATGTAGGTTTTATTTCCTCTTACACGCACCCAGGCAAAAGGAGTTCGAATGCTAGATGCTACCTTAAGCGGTTTTGGAAGATTTAGTCCAAGAGCAATAAGTGAAATAGATCATGATGAAAGTGTAACTGTGTAAATTTCGTGCGCCAATATGGACTAAGATCAGTGTCAATTATTATTACAACAACAAAGATGACCAACAATCATTGAGTTTTCATCAAAAAATCTTCGATGACATATTCATGATTATTTTCTTCAGTGGTCCAAAAAAAGGTGCAAACATGAAACTAATGACCTCAAAAGAAACGAAAATGCAAACAATTGAAATCTCCAATATATGAATTCAAGTTCCAGTATAATCGACTGTTAGATTCGGCACTATTTCCAAAGAAATAGCCGCTCATCATGGGAGAAACTAACAATCTTTGTCAATCTGTACGACAATACAGACTTGGATGCCGTATGCCTCCCGGGAGGCACACGGCATACCGTCAGACCACCAAATCAAATTCCAGGGCAAGCAACATATTCAGTATGCGGTAGGCTGCTACGCTGGTTTCCATACAGCGTTAATGTTAGTCTTCGGCAAAGTTATTTGCATTTGCAGCAGCGAACTTCATATGTACACATGATACCCGTACCCTCCCCGGGAGGGTACAACATTGATTTTCGTACTTTTTTTGCACTAAATTTTAAAAAGAAATGCTTTGTATGAGCATACGGAAAACTATTCCCGGTGTTACTGAACATTGTTCTACGGAGGGAGGTTTAACCTAGTCAAAAGACATGGGTAGCTAGAAATTTGCCGTACTAAACCTAATATCGAAAGTCCCAACTATCGATTTTATCCATTAGTGAGTAACAATGTTGGAATGGATTTTACTGAATTAGGACCATCCTATGGCAGCAAACCGGGTGGTCCTGCACCAGTCACTCAAAAAGGGCAGGATTGTCGTCAATAAAAAAACAAGATGTTCTGATAACAGTGGGTTTTCGGGTCAAGCCGAAAGTAAAGGCAATCATTCAAAATAATGTTAATCGAATGTATAGCCAGTTCTTAGCTCACATACTATTGATATAAATTGGGTTCCATAATCCGATGAGAACTTTAAGTCGAGTTGAGGAACATTTTAATGCATAATCAATCTTTTTGAGATTATAGTACAATGGATAAATCTCAAGAAGATATAGGTATATGGTATAAAAAAATAGAATTGATAGGCATTGAGATAAAAAGTCTAGACCAAGATATGGACTCCGGTCGTTTCAAGCTAAAAACAAGGTTCATGAATCAGCACTTCATAAACGAACTCGATAAGATCGGTTTACAACTAATAAATATAACAGGAACCTACGAAGGTAAACTTATAGTACTTTTGGAAGGAAAAAATTCATGAGAATAGACGTTGACTTTATTACAGTTAGATGAGAATAAAGATTATACAAAACCTGATAGCCAAGGGTTAGGTGGAATATATTTTGATATGCTTTCCTTCTGCTAAATAAGTTTAGATATACTTAAATGTCTTGTAAATATTTTTGGTTTGATAAAGATTAGCTTCGTCGGCTTGGCATGATTCAGGAATTTAACATTCATTCACTCATTTGCGTTCAGTTGAGTACGTAACCTTTCGGATTCACCGTAGTAGCATATATTTTTCTATTGTTATAAAACGTAAATATTGTGACCAAACAAGAAATATTTTATTCTTCTTTTTCACAATATTTTGTCAATTCATTCTTACAACCGTTCTTGAAGACTTTGCCACCAAGACTTTGTGGTTGATGTAATCTCATCTGGTGCTTCCTATGGAGTAAACTGAGTAAAAGACGATAATCTTTAAATTTGGCTGATTATCTTTCTCATAATCGTATAGAATGTATCACCAAGTCAACGACAATCGATACGAAGAGTACATATCGGAGCATATCAAGAAGGGTACAACTACTTGTGCTTTAACTTGTAAAGATGGAGTCGTCTTAGCTGCCGATACGAGGGCAAGTGCTGGCTTCTTTATTGCTGATAAACATGTTATGAAAATTCAGAAAGTTGATAAACATATTGGTATGACTATGGCAGGCGGAGTGGCAGATGCCCAAAATCTTGTTGATATAATGCGGTATAACGCAAACATCTACCGTCTTACAAATAAAGATCCTATACCAATCAAGTCTGCAGCTAGATTGTGTTCCAATGTGTTATTCAATCAGCGATACTTTCCGTACTATGTCCAGATTATCCTTGCCGGAGTTGATAAGACTAAGGGGGAAGGACAATTATACAATATTGATCTCTTTGGTTCAATGACAAGTGAGAAGTTCATATCTACTGGTAGTGGTTCACCGGTGGCATATGGTTATCTCGAAACAGAATTCAAAGAGAACTTGACCGTAAATGATGCTTACAAAATAGCAATCCAAGCAATTGCAGCAGCCATCAGAAGAAACTCTGGGACTGGTGATGGCATCAATGTAGTCATTATAGATAAAGATGGCTATCGTGAGCTGTCGAAGGAAATGAAAAAGGCTGTAAGTGTAGTTTACTAAGCATAGCTATTCCAATGAATTTGAAGTGCAAATATTACATTCCATCCCTCTAGGAGTATAATGCTGCTTTGGTTCCTACAGAGCCGGCAAATTAACAGAACCTGTTAGTACAATCTATAAATGGCGTAGAGAATTTGAGTATTTGAAATGTCTTCTACTACTAGTCCTTCTTATAGATGTGAAGTATGTGGTACATCATTTACCTCATTACAAGAACTTGATCAGCATAAGCGACAGCAGCATCCAAAATAATTAGACAGATTAATATCGTTTCTCAGGTAATAGTTATTACCAAATTTATTAATCTGAGCTAGTCATCAGTGGTTGTTGTTTTACTATTTCCTTATCTCTTTTATTAGTTGGTGACAATCGCAATGCCATGACGGAACATGTACAGAACACACCATTGTGGTAATAATAAACTTCATATCTTTCACAATATTTCTTCCGCCAGGCTAATAGGCTTCACTAACAATAATTTTAGAATATACTCTTTCATACGTTTTACGACAAGCCAAGTGGAAATCCAAATGGAACAATATTTATGACACCCTCATCATAACGCGCACCAATTGTATTGTGTTCCTAAGCTCCTACGACAGCTTCGTCAATATTGTAAAAATATGTAGAGCGAATTTTTTAGGTAGACCTTGGTTAGTAACTAGCCAGCAAATTATCACTATACTTGACGTAGTCTACAGAAGAAAAATAGACGGTATCCCCTTCATCCAACCAGAAGGGTTACAGGCATACGGACTATTTTGCAAGGATAATAATCAATTATTAGTATTAAGGCCTAAATCATGTCCTAACTAAAATGAACCAAATAAGTCTGACTAAACGTAACCAACAACTAATTCTCATAGTAATTTAAACAACAATAACTACTCATTATAATGAGTAAAATAATAGAAGGATGTGTTAACAAATAATGCCGCGCGAGAGATCCAAGCGAGAATGAGAGTCCACAAATTAAGTCATTCTCCACGAAATTAGACGATAAAGATTTATGTAATATATGCCAAGTAAATAAATGCGTCAACAAAAATCGGCTTTATTGCTTGCAATGATACCGACAGGTATTATACTGGTAACATCGATCTTAACGTCATCATCATTCGCGTATCTAAGAATAGATAAACCAAATTCTGGTGATAAAATACCCGCCGGCCAATTTCTAACAATAACAGGGACATCTACACCATCAAATGCAACCCATACGAAATGTAATGTACAACTTCAGATAAACCAAGGAGGATACAAACCAGTTACACCTTTAGGCCCACAAGGAACTTATACAAATTGGAAAGGTACAACAAGCGAGCCTGTTAAAGTAGGCGCCAA
>DASSIM010000088.1:0-3784 GCA_035691865.1 Candidatus Nitrosopolaris sp.
TGTTGTCGAAATTTTTCACCCTGTCAATACTACTCATTAGTATTGATAATTCTATGCAATCTTTCAGCATTTTTCTCAGAAAATAATACATTAATGCAAAACAAAAATTTTTTGATATGTATCGATTAGCTCGATTATAGAATCATAAAGATAGCTCTACAATATCACAGATCGGGTCAGCAATTTACATAGGATTTCGCATGTATGAGAAATAACAAATTAACACAAACAAATCAAAGTAGTTAAATAAGTTGTTTTGAGGGATTGTAGTGGTTAGAGTCGCCTAGGACAAAATGAATCATTTTTATGTTTAATAGGGATAAAATCCAAATATTTTCCATAAACCGACTTATAGTACTATATTCACAGAAAGAACATGAACCAGTTATTGAATTATGTCACAATTGTGATTCTAGCTTTCACTGTGTCTATCTCATTACCTAACTCTGTATTTGCTCAAATGAGCCCGTGGAGCTTATTCCAGCGGCTGTGTCAATCAGGCGGACTGGCCACAGGTCCTCAGTGTCAAAACTTGGGAACATCCAGTTCATCTAGTGCCTGTGGTACTAACGCAATACTACAAAACGGCGTCTGTGTACCTACAACATCTTCCACGACAACAAACGGCGTCTGTGGTACTAACGCAATACTACAAAACGGCGTCTGTGTACCATAGTAGAGACACCTTAAACCGGTTTTATAACTCCTTATCGCGTGTGCTTTCATAATTCTAGCACGCATTATTAACGAGTCCATGTTCAGGTAATAGCCTTATTGACCAGCGTTAGCTATTAGTTGGTGAATGATTCTGGAAAGGTCTCAAATACGCCTCCAAGTTAGAACCTAATGGCTCTTTGAATATGGATCAGGTTTGCCTTAAATAGGCCGTTCACTCTGACATGGACTTGCTAGATAAAGCGTATCTCCAGCGAATTAGCCCAATTTAAGTTAGCTGACAGCTGGGTATCAATTTATCTCTAGCCGTATTTTTAGTCGAGCAATTTCCACCTATCAATTGAGGAGGATCAATTGGTTCTGTACATAGTTTAGTTCTTTTTAGCAAGATCTTATTTATTTAGGACATATAAAGGAAGTCTAATACTAACCAAGGGAAGAAATTGAAAATCCATCAATTGATATTATTATTTGCATTAGTATCTTTTTACCTGCTGTTAGCTAGCGGTTCTAATGCCTTTTCTTCGCTGCCGCCACCACCAGTACAGCCTCCGCCTGTTGTCGATACATCACCAGATGGAACGACGGCATTGCCAAATACTCCTTGGGCCTTGTGCCAAAGCTTACCGCAAAGTTGTATCATTGGCGGAGTAGTGGGAGGAGCTACTGTTGTACCTCCATTAAGTTCAGGGTCTCAGTCATGCCCAATAGGCTCTGCTATTATCAGCAACCAATGTATGCCAATTGCCTCTCCTGGTATGACAATGATGAACACCAGACCTTCATTATCGGGAGCGCCTTCTTCAAATGGTTGTTTACCGGGCGAATTAGCAGAAGACAACCTTTGCATACGCGCTCAGTCTACCCTAACAAGCCCTCAGCCACAACAACAGCAGCAACAACTACAAGAACCTCAACAGCAGCTTCCTAGTGCATGCCCTCAGGGTACAATTTTTGAGAATAATCTTTGCTTTCCTCAACAGAGAGTACAAACGGCCAACTTCACCCCTCCGAACCAGCAACTAACGCAACAACAAGTACAAACGGCCAACTTTAGCTCTCAAAATCAACAAGGAGTAGGACCGCAGGTTAGTTCAGATCATAAATCTAAAGTGGTATCGAATATGGAATCATTTTCAAGAAATGATAATGGTACCAGTATAGGAAGTAATGGTACAAGCTGCAAGATTGCAAACCAATCTAGTTCTGGCTGCAATGCAAACGGCTCGGTCTACCAAAGCGCTAATGGGAAGGTCAGTACAATTAGGTCAAAAGATGGACTTGTAAATGGAACCGGCTTGCCCTTACCTTCCCATCCGTGAGAGATCTGCTCAAATAGTAAATCAATGATGGCATGGATAAATAGTCAATGTATACCACCTTATATGATTAACTGACCAATTAGATAAACTGAATGCATTCATATTATTATATCTAACCCGGAGTGGAGGTGCCTGCTAGGCAGTATTATAAGTACATTCTCGAATTTATCACTTCAATCCGCTCTTGACCGATTAAGGGAAATGTCTTCAAAACTCTTTTTTTGAAATCGAACTAAAACTAAACATGATGGAGACGGTTGGAATTATTGTAATGGGGATAAACCAAGGAAGGAAAATTATCTATGAAGCTTAAAGGGCGTGACTGTATAATCTATTATAGCCTGCCTGCACATGCAGGTGCGTTAGGAAATATACGGTCTGGGTCTGGACGAGGTTACTCAAAGGAATTAAAAAATTCTTATTGTGGCAGCTCTAGAAATACGTCCCATTATTGATTTCTTGCTGGATTAAGGGTTCAGGGCTGTTCATGGCCACGCTAGATGATCGTGTTAGCAAATGAATTATCCCATATAATTAAAATCGCTCTTGACATATCGGCAGCTTTATCTGAACGAGGCATTGGCCAGAACCGGCCAGCAATGCTATCGATCTGTATGCAACAGGATAGCATAAAAAGGGAGAATGTGGGTGATTAAATTGACCGTAATAGTATTATCGATTATAAATAAAGTCTTAGCATAACAAGGCGAAACTAGATACGTTGAGAATTTTTTCTTTGCTTGAGTTAAACCAGCATATATCCCCAATTAATATTCCGAGGATTGAAGCTAAGCTTGTTAGGTATAGAGTGGATTTAACCATGTGACCTATCTAACGGCAATTTCGTTCATGTCGGGGTGGTGGTGTAGATTTGAATTTGTCTAGCCCGCATTTGCTGCATTTACTCCAATGGACATCATTGCCTGTAGTAGCATCTATTATGACTATTCCTAAATATTCAAACTCGTGCTTGGCAGCACAAGAGTCGGTAAGTATGTCCTCAATAGTAATGGGGAAACGATGCCCAGCTTTCCATAATATTGGCAACACGTTAGATCGTTTCATGATTTTGGTACGTCTTGATCTTCTTCCATCGCTTACTACTGCTCTCCTGTCAACATTATTAATATCGACATTAGGAGTTTCATTCCCGGAACTGTTACTACTAGTGCTCCAATTTTTAATATGAAGGTTAGAGGCATTAAAAACTTCCTTGCAAATTTGACATTCTACATAGGTCATTATTATGTTATGAGATATTTCAACTTGTTGTAATCCCTTTGTAGACAGAATTGCCTTGCATGTCTTGCAAAGGATTCCCTTTGTACTATTATTTAAATAATTGTAAAGCGCTTTATAGCCTTCCTCATTTATATTAAGCACCAGGTTATTGTTGTCGTTCTTTCTCCTTTTCCTATTATTGTAATGAATCACATGTTACACCTCCTATTTCCCTTCTCTTCCCCATGAGTTTCAGTGATTTTAAACTCACGTTAACTTAATCTTTGATTGGCAAGAGTAACAATTTTTCTCTTGTTATTGTAATTATTTGTTATAGTAGCCATTATAATAACAGGATTGTGTAATCTGATCCGAGTCCTGCACTTTTTGAAAGTAATATTTATTCAGCCCCGCATTGTTAGCCACATCGAGCCACTGCCATTAAATCAAGTAATCAAAGTTTAGACATGTAGCGAGCTATCTTTCTCCTCTTTAGAGGGTACCTTATCAAAGTAATTCTCAAGTTTCAATTCTTAACATGATGAATAATAAGATCAGCTGTGTAT
>DASSIM010000089.1:0-26880 GCA_035691865.1 Candidatus Nitrosopolaris sp.
TTAATCTCCATAAGACTAGTCCTTCTTTGCGCAATATCAATTGCTCCCCTGATTTTGTATTGAGTCACTATGAAGTAACAATCAGCAAAGAAGGTACTGAAATTTATTCCCTGATAAGCAGAAATTGTATTCTGCACAAGACGTTGCGTGGAAAAGTAAATGCGGATGTAGAATTAAACGTTTGAGTCGACTTCAAAGTGTTTTCTTTCACGGAGTCAGTCATCTACCCCTACGGTTTAAACCTAATCAATTGAAAATCAATAAGAGCTAAAAATAGTGCACTTTTTTTATTACGTTCTTACCCAAGTCTCAAGAAAACTTTAACTCATTTTGTTACCATTACAGGACAATGTGCGTACGTTACGACACCTAAAGCAACACTCCCAAGTAGGAGTCTTTTAAAACCTGACCTTCCCTTCGTTCCAATTACAATTAGATCAACATTTTCTTGCTGTGCATAATCTACTATCTCACCTGCTATCAATGGTTTTATTGCAATGATTACTTCTGTCTTTAATTTGACTTTTTTTGGTCCATGTTCCAATAGCTGCTGTTTAATTCTATCCAACCAGCGTTCTGCTTCTCGTTTAGAGGTTTCTGTAATATTATTTACTGTATTAGGAGTTGCTGGAAGATTAAATAGCATAGGCTGTGGAGTATATTCAAATCCTAGTAATTTTGCAGATACTACATGAATGGCGATCAGTTCTGCGTTATACTTAGTAGCCATATCTATAGCATAATCTGCTGCATGCATTGATTGTTCTGAACCATCTATTGCAACCAGAATCTTGGAAAGCTTCGGTTCCTTTACTTCAGACAAGATCTTAATCGAATGTACGTTTTCCACTTTATTTGAATTAATCGTTTTTTAAGTCCCTACACTGAATATTTAACAATCGATGATGAACCACCCCGACGGTATCAGAACACGAAATGGCCTACTAGCTATACCCCAAATAATTTGCCAGACCAGCTAGTGTAAACACTTAAAATTACTAGCCGGAGTCACTATCAATTTGATCTCCAAGTATCTGTGAGAGTGCAGTAGTCAGAATGAGTACTTCCTCATACGTTGTTTTTCGCTTTATTACTTGGCTATATCCATTCTTTCGTTGACCATGCCATCCTTGGAAATGATAATATCAGATTATTCTCCTTTTTTGTTCATATCGACCTCCTTTGTTTTGCAATCACCTCTGCTCTCATGGTTTCGTGTTAGGCCCTTCCTTCTGCTCCCTCGTCGGAGTTGCGAATGCTTGTTAACACCTAAATATTCTATCACGGATTTGTAGAAGCATGTTTTCATAAGCAAGTCCAGTTAAATACGAAAAAGTGTGTACTATACCTGTTCTAAATGACGATCATTATAGCAGCAATGCAGGATTCACTGCTGTCGATTGAATCTGGCAAATCAGGATGGAAAACCCATGAGTCTTTGAGAGGAACCCATCCACAATGGTTAGCATTCGAACCTAGGAATGCAACTGTGCGTATTGTGGGACGTTTGGCGATGTATTGTGGAAGACTGATGATGCTGGACAGACTTGGAATAGAATAGGTAATGATCAAATTCCAGCAATGAAGTGACGTCAGCCACGTGTATACGTTGGAACTGAGCGCTTTATAGATCCGATGATGAGGGGAGATCTTGGCAAAGATTGTGCGCTCAACAATTTAGGGTCGTCCAAGTCGTGGAGTTTCCCTCCTAGACCTTGGACATCTCACGTACGTTGGATTGAATCAGATGCTAACATCCTGATTATATTTTTGTAGCAATAGAATCCGGAGCATAAATCCACAGTCATGACGGTGGCAAGACATGGATAGACAAAGTGGAGCAAGACCCGTATGATACACATACTTTGCTTACACATCAAATGGCTGCAGAAAGATCATACTCTGCCGCAGGGGACGGTTACTTTGAAAGGTATGCCAATCCTGTATGTAAAAATCGTAATGTTCAAAATAATTTCTAAATTTTCTTTGCTTCAGGGGAGAAGATTCATCAATAGACAAGAGTTTTCTCAGATTCTCTCCCGAGATAGTGGAGGTTGAAAGTTACATTCTTTACACTTATGGATCTCTCCGGGCCAAAGAATTTTTGAAATGTTCCTTATTGCAGCAAGAAATGATTTGATATTAAAACCAGAAATGGACTAGCGCTTCTTCTTTTTTGTATCTTTCTTTGCTAATTGCAGTAAATTCCTAATTTTTTGTTAATTGTGATACCCAAATACAGGGGGCAGCTGAAGAAATGCATACAGACGGGCCAACCCGAACCCGCCTTCCACTGGGAATTTGCTTCCTAATCATAGCATTCGTAGGTTGATGAGCAAATAGTGCTATCCACTTGTCATCTCGAGATTCCCTGTCTGTATAGACGGGTAAGACGAGACTATACAACATTATTTTTAAATTCGCACAAATCTATATTATCATTCCTTAATGCGTAATCAAAAAACACAATTTCTTTATTTGCATCGATACCTCTATGGTGGAGGGACAACTTTTACCGCCCACTTACTTTACACTCTAAAGCAAAAAAATGAAATAGTTATCTCGCGAATAAGAGAATCAAAGAGATCTCAACAAGGCCTAAGAGATTTTGGATATGGACTTCCTTACAAAAATGTAACTTCAGATTTCCTTAAAGGTATACGATATCCGTTCATAACCTTATTCACACCGGGCTATTCTCACATATTACCCAAATTCAACCAACGGAAAAATAATTTCGACGACATAACTTTGGTTATACACGATCCCACGAATATTCCCATAAAAGTAGTGCCACATGTAAAAAAATGGAGGATAATCACAATTAGAAAAGCTGTACAGTATTACCTTGAGACCAAATTTGGCCTTAATCCACTTTTTCTATATCATCCGTTTTACCCTTATCCTGTCACTAAACGGGATAATACAAGATCTTCCACCATTTCTATATCGAGGATAGCGTTTGAAAAGAATATAGAAATAATATTAAGAGCAAACAAGTCATTGAATGACGACCAAGCTATAAGGATATACGGAGCTCGGAGGCGACGGCACTACATTCTGCGAAGACAAAATCTTGATTTTTATAGATACTACTACGGTCAATTTGAAAAATCATTTCATAAATTATCCGAAATACTGTCTACGGCAAAGTTTGTTGTAGACTTATCAGTCCTTAAGAATGACGGTGGAGGAACCCAATACACCTTCCTTGAAGCAATTCACAATGGATGTGCAATAATTGTGCATCGTAAGTGGCTTGAAGACGTAGATCCAAAATATTCCGATCTAAGAGAAGGCCATAATTGTTTTGCTGTAGGGGACGAAAAAGAATTAGCTGAATTAATAAATAGTGACCCTGACACAAGAAAAATCGTTAATAATGCAAAGAAGCTAATGAGAAGGCATACAGAGGTTGACTGGTCGAATTTATTCCATAATATCAATTGATTATCATTATAGTTGATACCTGTTAAGACCCAAATCCAGTAAGTTCAAAGTGTCCGCCGCAGAACTGTATATTAACGGAGACGGCCATTCAAAATGTATCTCTTTATGAATTGCCAATACGTATAAGGAATGAAGAACAAGTGTCGGACCCCAATATGATTACAGCTTATTCATGGGCAGCAGGAATTTTCCAAGAGACATTACCTGCATCCTTAACTGATGCTGAAAAGAGGGCTGAAATAGTACATCAAATTAACAGCCCTTTGATAAAAAGGAAACAATGCAGATATACCGCTTAAAGATTTGGATAGCGATAACAAAAACAACCGTCTTAATGAAATAGCACAACTAAGTATGGCTTATCTTACTGAACAAATGGATGAGAAGATAAGAAAGAATATTTAGTTACGTCTTTGGACGGGCTGCATGGATGCGGCAAAAGCAATCCGTTTTAGTTTAGTTGCTAGAGTTAGGAACGGAGTCGTCATCGAAGCACCTATGACCACGCAACATCGTCAGATCTTATTCCAGTTGATTGACTTGCTATCTAAAACTGATTTAATCTATGCTGTGGGGGTCGAAGCAGCACCATTATATAAAAAGCTGGTAAAGCAATACTATTCATTCAACGGCGTACCATCAGATTCCATCGTCAGAAAATACTCAAACGAATACCAAAAAGAATGATATATCGACCTGTATAAGCCCTGCAAAGTTGGTTCAGACGATTAACCAGAAAGAGACTCCTAGACAAAGCTGAGAAAGTGCCGATCACTGATAAATTTAATGTATCTTTCTAATAACATTGCTTTTCCATATGCTTCAACTCTATACATGTACAATCCAAGAGCATATTGTTGACTATTTTTATTATCAAGTAAAAGCAAGGCACTATGAAGTAATCCTTTGACATTATCTAGGCATTTTTTACAGCCATCCCAAAGATCGGATTCTGTAAAATTATACGGACATAACTGAATTTTCTCTTTACGTCATATGTATGTCTAGATTGCATTAATAAACAGGTCTATTATAGTCGCTTGTTTTCGGCATACATGTCTCTTCTTTATGAATGTGAATACTGACTAATAGGAAGATTCATAAAAATTGCCATTCTAATCCAAAAACATTGAAATTTTCTTGAGGGTCAATTCTCTTGATACTTTATATTGCTAACTCTTAATTAATAGCCATACATCATTTTTGTCAACATACTTGCCTCATACCAAAATAACTTTCTATGGTGGAGTACATGAAATAGGAGGAGACTGCACTCATTGGAGGCAATAATAAGTAGGAAACTTCGCTGAGATATTTAAATAACTGCACCAAAGAGTTTCATAACTATCTCATAATGAGTAATTGAAAAATATATTAGAGTACGGTACTCATATACTAGGAATTGTCTCATCCTCGAATGGTAAACGCAAGAACCTATTTTGCGAGAATGAATAATAACAGAGCACATGATAGTTGGTTAACTGAACATCATTTACTAAAAGGTGCTGAAGAATTCTTCAGATTAAATGAATATTCTAATATCGAACATGACAAAGAGTTCGATAAAGGATCTCGTAGTTTCTCTTCAGCTATATCAGCTTATAAGAAAGCAGAAGAAACAGGTAAAGATGAAATTGATCATATTCTAGTAGGTATCGTGAGGCCTAAGATCAACAACTACGACCTTCATTTTTTTGGATATCTAGAGTCTATTTTATATGATGTTGTGGATAATTATGAGTATACAAAATTGATGCTTATAACAGACTCGCTATCATATTTACCAATAATCAAAAGTGACGATGTAAGTGTTGAAATAGAAAATATGATGAAAGATGGACTGAATGTACTATTTCTCAATCACAGATTTTCATATGCATTTTTTGAGAGGTTTGGCGACATGACCAAACCTATTCTAGTATAATAGGTTTTTATAATATCATATTGTAGAAACAATTGCAATAAATTGTCGAATTTAAAGGCAAAGATTTCGAAGATCCTAACTGCAATAGATGGATCAGAATTATCAATAGATGCAGCAGATTATGCGGTATTAATCGCCAAACAAAATAATGCTCAACTTATTGCTTTGCATGTTATACGATCGGAAGAAGCATTTCAGTACGCTTCTAATCTCACCGAAGTAGTAACACCCACCTCTGTAGACTCGATGGTTCAGACAATGAAGCAAGATTCCCAAAAATGGTTCGATACCGTAAAGCAGAAAAGCAATGACAATAATGTTCAAGTAAAGACAGAGGTAATGGTGAGCCCCAATTCTACAGCAGGGACAATTGTTGACTATGCTGAACAAGAAGGTATTGATCTGATTGTTATGGGTACAAGAGGGAGATCGGGATTTAAGAAGCTGTTACTTGGAAGCACAGCTTCAGATGTTATAGCTTATGCTCATTGCCCTGTAATGATAATAAAGTGAAAAAGTGAGGTCGGTGTTTGTTTAGCTCGCTCGGCTCTTACTTGCCCGAAACGAGACAGACGGCAAGGTTAACACAGATATAGTGAAACTCAATAGAAGGACATCGATACAAAGAAGAAAATTGTGCTCAAATCGCTAGTGATATAACTGGGTCATAGTGTGACAGCACTAACCAGTTTACAAGAGCCTATCCGTTTGTTGGAATTCAACATTCCTATTGCAGAAGCGAGGATAATAACTTCTGTGATGCAGCTTCTCGTTGTTCTCTCCACCTCCATCACCCATAATATATGCCAAAGGGAACGAAAAAAGTATCCTTAAGCCAAAATAGGAGTATCTTCTGTATGTCACTTTATTTTATCCCTGAATTCAAATGTCGAACTACAATAGGGACAGCTAATAATTCCTCTTCCTCCTCTAAGATCGTTAGGTAATTGGATTTCTGCTAAATCTATACTTTGGCTTGGAATATTTCCAACTACCGACATAAGAGTAGCTATTCCAGTAATTTTCCCTCCTTTGGTTTTCTGTACGGCTAGTCTTCGGATGTGCTTATTTCTCATTATTGAAATCGCATCCGCAGCTGAGGAGTCTGCACCGATTGTAAGAAGTGGAGAACTCATTATTCTTCCTAAATTAACTTTAAATGGTCCCTTATTTTCAGCTAGTACCCGATACAACATATCTCTCTCAGTTACAATTCCTATCGGGTCATTTGAATATGAATCCTTTCGACTGACCAAAACGCATGATATATCTCTATCATGCATTATCTTGGCCGCTACACCAACCAACGTATCCTCGTCCAATATTACAAAATCCTTATCTGCAAGGTCGCCAATTTTGTCCGATAAAGGGAGTCTATACATTTGCTCTAATAGTCGAGTACAATATTGGTAATATATTATGTATGATTCTGGGTGGCTCTATTTCAAAGTCTAACATTTTTCATGTAATAGACCTAACACCTCATCGAGAGGTGGTGGTTCTGTATACATGTTACTAACATAGAGTGAAGCGCATGCGTTAGAAAACAATAACCTTTCTCTTGTGTCAAGGCCTACAACATATGCGATAATATCAGCCGCATCCCAACAATCACCAGCGCCAGTCGCTCTCCTAGATTTCACTTTGAACGCATCTACATACTCGGTTTCTCTGCCATTCGACCATGCTGCACCCTTCACTGTATGTAAGTCAATATTAATTCCAATTTTCTCCGCTAGGTTCTTTGCCGCATTTTTCACATCATCCTTGCTATACCCTCCATCAGCATGGCTAAGTTGAGAATCAAGCCCGGCGGCAGAACCAAGGCAATTACACTCATTCTCATTTATGCTTAGAACATTTGTCATTTCTGCAATTGTTGATAATGAGTTTCGAAACTCATCCTTTCTCTTTTCAATATCTGCCGGGTCGATAAAGTGAAGAGCCTTTGGAGAATTTTGGAATACATAGTCTGCCAGCTGAGTTCCCTTTGAGTTACTAGCCCAATTAACTACTGCAACTGCCTCGGCGTTTTGCAAAATTCTTAGGTCGTCCGCTGAATTAATTCTATCAGGACCAAAATCCGCGTTATCTCCTACGTCGTTCACCATCACATTTACATTACATCCTTCTTCATTTGGGAATTCAAATGCGGTAGTAAGGCCATGCATTCCAGGTTTTATTACGAGGTTCACTCTATCTTTTAACCTTGAGAAAGTATGATTGAGTATCGCAGATCCAATCCCATCGGCAACTGTCAAGAGTGTAACCCTAAATCCCAATATCGCTAAACAATATGCGACATTTACAGCGTTTCCCCCTTTGATATCAATAGTAGAATTACTCTTTCGTACACTACCACCACCAACTCTGGCTTTTTCAGCCAAGGAGTTAAATAATTCTGTTACTGATTTTAATTTAATTATCCGATCGACAAAGAAATCTGGCATTACAACGATATTAGGTGATGTCGTCATATTACCTCTGAAATTTTCAAGCTTTTCAAAGTTGTTGGACATGGGATATCGTGATCCTAGCTTGTACTTTATAGGACAGACGTAATTGTAATAATATGCATATACAGAGTATTGTTGAACAGTCGCAGTAATTAAATTCTAGTACGTTATACAATCCAATGATATGAAATTAAGATTGGCAATCAACGGATTTGGAAGAATAGGAAGATGTTTTGTCAAAGCTGCATTAAAGGATAGAGAATTTATGAATTTGGTAGATATAGTAGCCATAAATGATCTGACAGACGCAAAAACCCTAGCACATCTTTTCAAATATGATTCTGTATTCGGCAAGTTTGATGGAGCAGTAGAGGTGGATAATGGAAGTAGTAATAATAGTGTATTAGTGGTAAATAATCTCCCTCTAAAAGTTATTTCTGAAAAAGATCCATCAAGACTACCTTGGAAGGATTTGAATATTGATATTGTGCTGGAATCCTCAGGCAAATTTAATGATGCAAAAGAAGCTAAGAAGCATATTGAAGCTGGAGCAAAAAAGGTTATAATATCTGCACCAGCAAAACAACCTGATGCAACGATATTGATGGGTGTTAACGATAATTTATATGATAATAACAAACATAATATCGTTTCAATGGCTTCTTGCACAACGAACTGCTTGGCTCCAGTAATCAAAGTTCTCAATGACAAATTTGGTATTGAGAATGGATACATGACTACTACTCATGCATATACAAATGATCAGAGGCTTTTGGACTTGCCTCACAAGGATTTGAGGAGAGCGAGGGCCGCAATGATGTCCATAATACCGACAACTACAGGAGCAGCAAAAGCAATAGGCACTGTAATTCCAGAATTGAATGGTAAGATAGACGGTATGGCATTAAGAGTGCCTGTTAGCGACGGCTCTATAGCAGATATGGTATTGACCTTGAAACAAGAGGTCAATAGAGAGGAAATAAATAAAGTCCTAAGAGATGCTTCCGAAGCTGGATTAAAAGGAATCATGGAATACACTGAAGAGCCTATTGTGTCTTCCGATATTATTGGAAATCATCACTCCTCTATAGTTGATGGTTTGAGTACTATGGTGTTGGGTGATAAAAGCAAGATTGTAAAAGTATTATCCTGGTATGATAACGAGTGGAGTTTTGCTTGCAGATTGATTGACCTAATAAAATTCGTTGCTAATATAATGCACTCATAATACCTTCATATTTTCAGCACGAGACACAATGAATTCATACCAGCAAAATAAATATCAAGCAGGTCAATTACTAATATTGAGTACGCACGCACAATTCATAAGCGGATCTTGACAACGATTTTTATTGCTTTATGGTATTCCCGTGCGATATATTTCTGCCATTCAATTTAAGACTTCAATTCCTGGCATCTCACCTCCTGCAAGGAACCTGAGAGTAGCACCACCGCCAGTTGACACATGACTAACTTCACCTTCTGAAACTCCAGCTCTTTTCATTGCTTCTAATGTATCTCCACCTCCTATCAGCGTTTTGGAACCTCTCCAGTAAGCCAGTGCCATGCTCTTTGCAATATTTATGGTACCATTTGAGAAAGGCCCTATTTCAAATAGCCCCATAGGTCCATTCCAAAATATTGTTCCTGCTCTCTTTGCACTAATTTGACTGGAATACAACTGCGAAGTTTCGATTCCTATATCAAAACCAATCATACCATCGGGGATATTGCCTTTAATGAGACTAGCAGAGCCAGAAGAAGCTTGGGACGAAGAGCATACTATATGATCCGTTGGTAGAACAATCATGTCACCGTATTTTGAAAGTGCTTTAGTTACCCAAGAAAGATGTTCCTTATCAATTGGCGAATTACCAGTATTGAAACCTTTTGCTTTAAGAAATGTATATGCAGTAGCGCCACCTACAAGAAGATTATCTGCTTTTGGCAACAAATTTTCCAGAGCACCAATTTTATCCGTTATTTTCACTCCCCCTATAACAAGAGTGAAGGGTTTTGGTGGATTGTCTTTTATCATTGAAAGATATTCTATTTCTTTTTTGAGATTGAGTCCGGCCACTTTGATATCAAATAGTTTTGCTGTACCATAAATTGAGGAATGTTTTCTATGAGATGTGCTAAATGCATCATTCACGTAAACGTCTGCTAATGAAGCAAGCTTTTTAGCAAAATCTGGATCATTGTACTCTTCTTCCTTATGAAATCGCACATTTTCTAACAATAGAATATCACCCTTATTCATTTCATCTATTGCTTTTTGAACATGTTCTCCAAAACAGTCAACAGCAAAACTAACTTTATTTGTTGGCATGATTTCTGACAATCTTCTTGCTACTGGTGCTAATGAGTAATGACTATCCTGATCTGAAGTTGGTCTACCCAAATGAGAGATCAATATCAACTTGGCTCCTCGCTTGGTAAGATACTCTATAGTTGGAATAGTCATTCTAATTCTGTAATCTTCACCAATTATCCCATTGTTGTTGATACTTACATTGAAATCAACCCTCATCAATACTTTCTTACCATAATATACTAGGTCGTTTAGATCTAAGATAGTTTTTGGCATATTTCTGCCTATGTTCTGTTCAATTACTTCAGACATATTCCTCACTTTTGGTTTCCGGAACAGCAATATCTAGATTTAAGCATATTCCTTAACGAACAATATCCATAATTATGATATGCGGTTGCGCTGTCATACATTCAAACATATAAAATATGGCTGAGATTGTAATCATAATATGCGAACGACAATATCTGCGATTAAAGCAGACATAGGGGGCATTGGAGGACACACAAGGCCAAGCGATGAGCTTGTTGAAGCAGTAAAGAGGTACATTACCCAAAGATCAAAAGAAGAAGCGCTTTTAATCGACTACTATATTGGCTATACAGGTGATGATATACACATCATAATGACACATGCACTTGGTGTAGAAAATGAAAGGGTTCACAAACTTGCGTGGGATGCATTTAAAGAAGGGACCAAGTTAGCTAAAGAACAAGGATTATACGGTGCTGGCCAAGATCTTTTAAAGGATGCATTTTCAGGTAATGTCAAGGGCATGGGCCCAGGTGTAGCAGAGATTGAAATGGAAGAACGTCCCAGTGAAGTCTTTTGTATATTTGCAGCAGACAAGACAGAGCCTGGTGCGTTCAATTTCCCGTTTTGGAGGATGTTTGTAGATGCAAGAAGCAATTCTGGATTAATTATTAATGAAAAGCTTGCATCTGGAGTAATGTTTAGAATATTAGATGTCATGAGCGGTAAAGTTGCAGAGCTAAATTTGTGGGAAGACAAACCTGAATTAGAGGCATCTTTGATGTATCCGGGAAGATATGTTGTGCATTCTGTTTTGTCTTCTGATGACAAAAGAGAACCAATCGTGTCTTCCTCTACTGATAGATTACATAATATTGCTGGAACTTATGTTGGTAAGGATGATCCTATTGCAATTATAAGAACTCAGAAGAATTTTCCTGCAACTGAAGAAGCAGGTAGTGCTTTTAATAACCCTCATTACGTATCTGGAAATACTCGTGGAAGCCATCATTTGCCGCTTATGCCAGTTAAATTAAATTCTGCAGCTAGTATCAACTACGCCATTCCTATCGTCTCTTGCTTGGTCTTCAGTATGCATAATGGTAAACTAACGGGACCACATGATGGGTTTGGTACTGCAGACTGGGATTTACAAAGATTCTGGGCGTCTGAGAGAACAATGATTATGCGAAATCAAGGATTCATCCATCCAGCTACTCTGGTGCCAGAGGAACTGGAGTATAATAAAGGATACGAAGCTAGAATGGACAAGCTGAATAGGAAATTTAAAGACATGGATAGAAAAGTCAACACAACAAGCGCTAACTGAAGCTGGCTGGCTAGAGGAAGATCAGACTTGAAGAAACTGGAAAAGTCGCATTAAGAGTTGTCACTTGTGTAAACTGTCCTGTCATGGTTATGAACAAAAATGTATATGATGAAATACAAAAAAATGTCGTTATCGCTATATTTAAAAATAAACAGAGATTAATTATTCTTATGACTATGAGCGTTGCCGATATAATGAAGAAAAAATTAGAGACCATTAAAGAAACGGCTTCTGTTCAGCAAACAGCGGAGAAGATGAAAGAACAGAATGTTAGTTCGTTGGTAGTAATCGACGAGAATGGTAAATCCCAAGGTTTGGTTACTGAACGTGATTTGGCCAGAAAGGTTTGTGTTAATAGGACACCTGCTCATGAAGTGACAAATAAAGAGATAATGTCTTCTCCTCTTATTACTATCGATTCCAACTCATCACCATCAGTAGCGGCTGATATGATGTTGCAATACAATGTGAGGCATCTGCTTGTTATAGACAAGTCCGACGCAAACAAACCTATCGGGATAATTACTCCACTTGATTTTACAAGATATCAAGAATATCCAAATGATGAAGTGAGTAAAGATTCAGTTGAAAAAATACTAGAATATTATATATAAATATGAATTTTATTGCTATTCTGATATCGCAAGTGACGTCACATACGTCGTGAGGTGATTGGACATTGTTGACTGCTGATTGCCGTTACTGCTAGACTTCGAAGGGAATTGGTTCATAAGGTTTTGCCTTCAATGTATGTCTCCAGTTTTTTTGTATTTTTAGAAACAAGACTTCACCTTGCTTGGATTTAGTAGTTGTGCATGTGACTGAGTTCTAGCCAACGCTCATACTTTCATGAGTAAAGTGATTAACGTGTAGACGGTTATAGAGACAAATAGTGCAAGTATTAGTGTAAGAAATTCTTTTGACGTTACCAAGGATTTTAATTTGATTTTGATTCGAGTCATATTCGTGGAGATAAGTTATGTCTTCATCTCCTATTGGTCTATCGTTTTTTGGTGTTAGTTTTGTTCTTTGTCACATTAAAGTGGTGGCAGCGTGATTAATAAGCTTCTTCCATTTAGTGCATGATATTAAGTGCCGAACCTGCCCGAAACCATTCGAGCTGAGATTCATTATAAGAGTGTCGCAAGGATATTTCTTCCTCTCTTCCGTCGACGTGGAATAAAATACAATTGACAGACTTCCTGGGTTCGAGATTGCTTAATCCAGTTATACTAATCCGATCATCTTCCATAATTTTGGAATAATCCAATGGATCTGCGAATGTCAATGCTAGTACTCCTTGTTTTTTAAGATTGGTTTCATGTATTCTGGCAAAATTTTTGGCAATTACTGCAGCGCATCCAAGATACCTTGGAGTCATGGCAGCATGCTCTCTACTACTGCCCTCTCCATAATTACTGTCTCCTATTATGATCCATTTCAGACCTATTTTTTTGTACTCTCTAGCTATATGAGGAAACGACTCAATTTTACTGTTAAGAGTATTCTTGCCACTCCCTACTTTACCATCGCGATAAGCGTTGACTGCTCCAAGTAGTAGATTATCGCTTATCTTGTCCAAATGTCCTCTATACATTAACCAGGGTCCAGCTGGTGAAATATGGTCTGTTGTGCACTTTCCACTTACCTTTGCTAATATTGGTAATTTCTCAAAATCGTTGCCATCCCATTTTGGGAATGGCTGAAGTTTTTGTAATCTGTCACTATCTTTGTTAACGATTACTTCTACACTGTCGGGATCATTAGCCGGTGCAATATAGATATCCCGAACATCTTTGAAACCCTTTTCTGGAATTTCAGGCGCTATTTTAGGAGGCTTTAGAATGAATCTTGTTCCATCTTTTGCAGTTAGTTCATCGGTAAGTGGACTAAATGAAAGTCTTCCACCTAGGGCTAAAGCTAGAACAAGCTCCGGACTACCTATAAAGTTCATCGTTTCCCTTCTTCCATCGTTTCGTCCTGGAAAGTTTCTATTATAGGATGTAACAATGGTATTAGGCTCACCTTTCTTTAACTCAGGTCTACTCCACTGTCCTATACAGGGACCACATGCGTTTGCAAGAACGTTTGCACCAATATCTTTGAGCAATTGCATCTGGCCGTCTCTCTCAATTGTGGCTCTAATCATTTCAGAACCTGGGGTAACTTGTAATGGTACTTTAGTCTTGATCCCTCTTTTTCTTGCTTGTTCAGCAACATCTGCTGCTCGTGACATGTCTTCGTATGAAGAATTTGTGCAACTTCCAATAAGAGCTACCGAAATTGTGTCGAGATAATTATTCTTCTTTATGTCTTCTCCCATCTTTGAAATAGGTCTGACAAGGTCAGGTGTGTGAGGGCCTACAATATACGGTTCCAGATTAGAAAGATCAATCTCAATCAATTGATCAAAATAGTTTATCGAACTTTCTCGATTTTCGTATATTTCTTTTTCTATCTGTGGATCTTGGGTTAGCAGATCAATGTGTTGATTCGCAAGATCAGCTATCGCTCTTCGTCCAGTTGCTCTGAGATATGTCTCCATTCTGTTGTCATATGGAAATATTGAGCAAGTAGCCCCAATTTCTGCACCCATATTTGTAATGGTAGCTTTCCCGGTACAGCTAATGGCTGCTGCTCCTGGTCCAAAATATTCGATTATTGCGTTGGTTCCGCCAGAAACCGTGAGCCTTGAGGCCACGAAAAGTATAACGTCCTTTGGAGAGGCCCAACTATTCAGCTCTCCTGTAAGATATACACCAATCCGTTTTGGGTACAATAATTCCCAAGACATCCCCGCCATTACTTCTGCTGCATCAAGGCCACCTACTCCTATAGCAAGCATTCCAAGGCCTCCTGCATTTGGAGTATGGGAGTCTGTTCCGATCATTAATCCCCCTGGAAAAGCATAGTTTTCAAGAACTACTTGATGTATAATTCCTGCTCCTGGTTTCCAAAATCCCATTCCATATTTTCTTGATGCCGACTCCAAGAAATGGTACACTTCGTTGTTTTCATAAAGCGCAGCCTTCGTATCAGGATCACTTCCTATTCTTGCCTGAATAAGATGATCGCAATGAACCGTAGTTGGAACAGCAGTTCGTTTTAAGCCAGCTAACATAAATTGGAGAATCGTCATTTGCCCCGTGACATCTTGTAGTGCAACCCTGTCTGGGTTCAGAAGAACATAGCTCTTGCCAGCGACCAAAGCATCATCTGGACTCAAATCTGCACTATCATCGAGATGTCCAATGAGAATCTTTTCACATAGTGTAAGAGATCTATCAATACCTTTTCTAAATGTTGAGATCTTACTTTGTAATTTTTTATATACTTCGGTAACTAAATTTGGTGTTGTTTCTACCTCTATTTTCAAATGGGTCGATCTCCTATTATCGCGCAATTAGGTGTATACGGGTTACATACTTATTTGCATTGTTCTTTTCCTTCTTTAACATTCCCGTTTTGAGGTCTCGTACTCCTTCCTTTGGTATCAAAAGATGTCTAATCTGTGAGCAGTTATCGGGAGGTCAAGTTCTCGACTCTTAAAGATCTGAGTTAGACTTGACGCTTGTATTGGAAAAACATAAGCGTGAGTTGTTCAGATTACCACTAGGAAAGTGCGATGGAGGCTATCACCATCATGCTTTGGAGAGCCGAACAACTAAGAGGTGCTGCTTCTGGCTGAAGTAGGTGGGTCTGGAGGCAAGAACTAACTAAACCAGGATATAGGCAAGAACTAACTAACTAAACCAGGATATTGAGGATCCCAGCTAGGATGCCGAGAACTCCCCCCGACGCTGGGGCCTCTGTAAATCATCGGGATTGCCGCGATTTCAACGATCAGTACAACAACAAAGTACGCCAGCCAGATGAGGGATGCATTGGACTAAGGCCGGGTCTCGATACCTATAGGGGAGGAAATCCTAAAAACGTGAGGATAAGTATGGCAAAAGACAGCTGCAACCACGGCTCTGCTGAGGATGCGGTCAACCTCAGGCAATAGAATCGATTAGTTGAACCCATGATCAATAATTACTGTGAGTCATAAATTGACGATTTGTGACATTTTGGGATCCTGAATATTCGTTGCAGCTTATCATTTCGCGGTTTTCTTATAAAGGATAAATCAGCCTGAGATATTGAAGTTAGACTAAAGGCATTCTTTCACCATACGACATGTTCTTACCTACTACTTATACTGACCCATTAAAGAATCAAAACGCCTGCATTTGATAATAATACTTTGCTCTTCTATCTCACAATAATAACTGGGCACTTTGCATAGTGACTGACCTTATACGAAACACTTCCTAGTAGGAATTCCTTAGCTTCACTAATTCCTCTACTGCCTACTACTATTGTATCTATATTTTCCGTATCAGCCGTATGTAAAATCTCCTCAGCAACGTCATTTCCTTTAACTTCCACTACATCCACGTATGTAGCTGTTACTAACTTTTTGGCCCTTGCTTGATATTTTTGTAACATCCCTCTGTCATACTGCTCTAATTCTTTGGCAATTGAATACCCAATATTCCCCAATTCCTCAAAAACGTGTATAATCAACAATCTAGCTTCAGTTTTCTTTGCTAAATTGGATGCATATTCAAAGGCTCTGTCTGCATGTTTGGAACCATCAATTGCAACTAGTATTTTCGATATCATTTCAATTATTCAAATCAATTTCTTTTAGTATTTAGATACATAAAGATAACTCCTGTTTACCTCCTGCATAGAGCCTAGTGATATTCTGCAACGGAGTGTACACAACCAAATGTGACAGTTTAAGAACACGATAGAAACGAGTTGGAAGAAATCACATTAAAGTTGAGATTTCTAGAAAAGAATAAGTAAGCATGGCAACAATATGGCAGGGACTTGTATATTGACTCATCAAAATAACTCCCAAAATTCACTTCCCAAAGTCATTGTTATCTTTCCCGCTAAGAATGAAGAAGGTACGATTGAAAATTCTATTGCTAGTGCTAAGCAGAGCAATTGCAAACCAGATGTAATACTAATTGATGCATATTCTACCGATAAAACCACCCAGGTAGCTGAAAGAGCAGGAGCGATTGTAATTCAACAGCCAACAAGAATTTTTCCAGCAAAGGGTTTGGCTATGAAAGCAGGCTTAAGAGCGGCTTTTAATAGATCAGCTGATATTATTGTCTTTTTGGATGCAGACATAAGGAACCTTACACCAGAATGGGTCGATAAATTGGTTAAGGCTTTAATTGACGATAATTGTGATATGTCAAGAGGATTTTATACAAGACATGCAAGAGATGCAGCAGTTACAAAACTAGTTGCAAGACCTATGCTACATACTTTCTTTCCAGAATTATCTCAGTTTGAGCAACCTCTAAGCGGTGAAGTATGTGCAAGAAGACAAGTTTGGGAAAACCTTTTGAAAAGAGATAATGGTTCAGGTTCGAGTCCTGATGGGTGGGGCATAGATGTTTGGTTTTTAATTGAAGCGGCTATATCAGGGTACCACATTAAAGAGATATTTATGGGTGCAAAGGAACATACATCTTTTGAAGATTATCGAGAAGATGTCTCCAAATTAAGTAAGATGGCTGAGCAAGTAGAATTTACTATAATCAGGGAAGCAATTAAGTACGATAGACTAGAATTGCAAAAAAAAATTAATGTTTAGTTTTATACACCGAGTTATATCCAATTTCTATAGATCTACTGCCCTAACTTATCACTAACTTAAAACACCTTTCTCAATGACAAACGATTCAAAAATTAATTTTGCCAGTTCTTCTTTTCTTTTTCTCAGATACAATTTCAGTTGAGAACGCAGCTGCTCTTTCATATGGTTGTAAAGATTGATCCTTGGTAGGACAGGTACGAGTTCGAGTTACGAGCTTTTCTTCAGGTAAATAATTTTTACAGGAAACAAGAGCATACAACAGGTACTCACCTAATGAGAAGATCAATCTAAATACAATTGAAGGGAATGCATAAAAGCGGGAGGGGAGATGAAAGCGAAAATGAGATGTGGTATAAGGGATGCTTTCATCATGGTGGCCATGTAATAAATCCTAAAGTCCTGGGCGTTATATCAACTTATGTTTACATCATCAAGTTGAATTGTTTACAGAATCTTAGGTATTACAATCAAAGTAAAGAAACAGGATAGTAAGGTCGTCCTTTATTCAGTAGCATAAGCGTCATGAATGTGTATGAATGAAGGTATCTCATGAAATATAATTTTCAGCGGCATTTGTCCACATGACAAGGATGTCCACTCTCAAATACGAGTACGAGATTGATAAGAATGATAATGCCTAGTCTTCTCCGTTTTTCTCCTTTTCTTCCGTGTTCTCCCAGCGTCTTCAAAAAATAAATGGCATTAAATATAGCAATAATGTAAAAATAGATGGCAATTAATACTAAAATTCGTGGGCAAAACACCAACGTCAAAAATTCTAGTGCCGCATGATGGTTCGGAAATGTCAGATAAGGCTTTGGACAAAGCTATAGATTTTTCTAAGGCCTTCCAATCAGAGATAATTATTCTACATATAGTCGATGACAGATTAATACCGTCAACTGCAATTCTGGGATTCATTGGTGACAAATCAAGCCTTGAGGACGCTAAAATGCAAGCACTTAACATTTTAAAGCTAGGTGCAGAGGCAATGTTAAAGGATAGAATGGAAAAAGTAAAGGCAAATGGGATAAATGTCAGATTCATAACAGGCATGGGATCACCTGAAGAAGGAATAATTGATGTGGCTGAAAATGAACATGTAGATTTGATAGTTATGGGCAGCCGAGAGCTAGATAGAGAAAAGGAAAATGCTGCTGGCAAACTAAAGCTTCTTGGAAGTGTGGCAAGAAGAGTCTCTGAAGGCGCAGGATCCTCAGTACTAATAGTGAAGTGACGATTACAAGACTAGAGTTGAATTTTGATGAAACTTATAACTCGAAGAGTAATGAATTCTAATATTCCCTTACACCTAATATTCATACAAGCTTTTCCTCTCTAGTATTCAGATCTATGGCAGAATGAACGTCAACAATAAAGATTTTTCCTCCTAATCTATCTAGTAGATTACTGCAGATTCAGCAGTCGGCGCTGGTCAATGAGATTTTATGCCTTGGCCGATTAGGTAGAGAATTATTATAACTGTTTATAAAGTTAGATCGGTTTTTGATTACTGAATTTTCACAAACATCACACTCTTTATTTTCTTCATTATTCATCTATTGATTCCTTTATGATGTAAAGTCCAGATTTCTTCAATGACTCTGCAATCTTGCCCAATATGTACTGAATAAATAAACTGAACCATGCATTTCTTTTCCATATGATCTAAACATCGGAGTGTTTTTTGGCAATATAGACTAATAACAAGTATCTAGTAATTCTTGGAAGTTGAGGATTCTAGTCGTTAAACTAAGTCATAGATTAGTGGGTCATGTGCTGCATAGGTAATACTTGCCTTGCCTCGTCATAAGTAGATCATTATTAACCAAGAGAAATGGTTTTTCATCTCATATGATATAGAGGTAAAGAATCTTCATGAGCAGAAATGACTATTGATTGTGTAGCGTATTACCGAAATATTAAAAAAGTTTCGGGTAGGAAGGATTCATGACCTAGTGGAATTCAAACGGTTTGTCTGTTTTTGGACATGGCATCTATCTGTAATTCCATACTGTGTGAACGAATGTTGCTACGAGTCCTCACGTATTCATTACTAGAAGTTAAATATTTTGCTTATATAGTTTAATGAATGAAAATAGTATAATATTAAGGTAGAGGTTAAGAAGAGATGATAAGTTTGCAATCGGATAAACCTAATGAGCATGCTGCTGATAGCGATGAGTCTCTCCAAACATTCTCCAAAACCTGTTCTATCATGTACGCCAAAATCAGTAGAAAACAGTACGAATACCTTCAAGCGATGACACTCATACAAGACGATTTTTTTGATTCTTGTAATGGATTAATTAAGGAACAGGTAGACATGTTAGAAGAGTACGCAAATAGGGGCATCTTAAGCAAGGAATACATGATGCCTATAATTGGAATTGCCAATAGACTCATCGAATCCTATTTGAATTATGTATCTCTTGAGTATGACTTAGTATTATCTAGAATGCAATATCACCACAAAATGCTTAAGATGGTAAATGATATCACTCCGAATTTGATGAAGATATATCTCGAATCGATAAAACCATTTAAAAGCATAAATGATTGGGTCTCTTGAGATAGAATCTGAAAAGCGCGTATTGCTTTGTGATTTTCATGCTATATCCAAGTATATTTCTTGTTGGAAAATCACTTTCTTACTCATATCTCAAATATATCAGGACCGCCTTTACATGGAGTAGCCTCTCTTTTAGGATTTACTACATCTATCTTGATAGTTCACCTACTTTCGGATTAATCAAAAGATGCCCAATTTCATCCAGTTCTGAAGCAAACCTCATTACTACTCTCTTCTTTGTGGAGCCACAGGTGTCAACTGTATTAATCTCTTTTGCCACAGATGCAGGTGTTCTTTTGGAAGCCGGGTCTGAACAGAAATACACCTGGTATATTAGTAACCTCCCTTTCCCAATTCCTTCCATGAGTGAGCGCTCTTTTTGCTGGTCCTAGTTTTTGCTATTGGATTAGGTGGAGCTCAAGTAGGAGGAATATGGGAAGGAGCACCAACTGTAGAATTTGCTGTTGATATATAACTAGCGAGAAGTATTCCAGACATTGCAAATAAGTCCAAATAAAGAATGTGATGTTTTATAGAACATTCAGATCGAAACTATATGAATGAACTTAGATTTAATATTAAAGTCGTAAACCAGAGTGATCAAAGACATTGAAAAAGTGAATAATGTTATGAAACCTGACTTCAGATTTCAGTTCACAAGCTGTTAAATTTTGAATTCTATCTCTTTGATAATAATTAATATGATAGAAACAGCAAGAGGAAGTTCCCAATTTCATTCGAAAACTAAGCGGCGCAGATTTCAGTTTATTTATGGAATTACACTTTCGTTATTTTTGGGATCAGCTTTAGTTGCAGCTAGCCCAATTTCATCACTAGCATACGCACAGCGGATTACTCCTATTAATAACGCTGCAACAAATCCTATTAAACACATAGTAGTAATAATGCAAGAAAATCGAAGTTTTGATAACTACTTTGGTACTTATCCAGGTGCTAATGGGGTACCTAAAGGGACATGTGTACCCTTATCCCCGGACGATGCAAGCATAGGTTGTGTAAAACCATTTCTTTCTACCAATGTTATTTCAGGAGATTTACCACACGGTTATCAATCATCGATAGTTGCATATGATAATGGTAAGATGGATGGTTTTATGGTTGGTGAAAATGAAGATCCCAAAACTATGTCATATTATGATAATAAAACAATACCATACTACTGGGATCTAGCAAAACACTATGTCTTAGCTGATAATTTTTACTCTTCTGTTCTCAGCTATAGTTTGCCAAATCATTGGTATGCTCTTGCCGGTCAAGCACCGGCTACATCAATATTTTATCTTATGCACAGACCCCCCCACAATGACATCTTAAACCAGGGACAAAATGCTAGTACTATTGCAGGTGGGGGTAATCCAAATACTACTGCAAATTTTGGAGTTAATCCCAATCCGCTATCCACCAGTTTAAGGGATGAAGTAGCAAGAGTCTATCTTGAAGAGTCAAATCTAACTAAGACAATTGCAGATCTATTTATGAATAATACTCATAATATTACCTGGAAATATTATGATCATTTGGTTCGAGCAGGTGGCTACAAAGCTGCAGTAAGTAGTGGTCGTGCATTTGAGTTCTGGAATCCGTTTTCTGCAAAAGGCTCCACATATACTACAGCATACTCTCCGCACTTTGTTAACAGAGCACAAATATTTGCAGATCTAAAGAATGGCAACTTTCCACAAGTGTCGTGGGTAATGCCGAGTTTTCCCATTAGTGAACACCCTCCTGCAAATATCACATCTGGAATGAACTGGGTGAAGCATGTTGTAAATGCCATAATGGGCAGTCCATATTGGAATAGTACTGCAATAATTTTAACATGGGATGATTACGGTGGATTCTATGACCATGTGCCTCCACCACAAATAGACAAATATGGTCTAGGATTTAGAATGCCAACTATTATAATTTCACCATATGTAAAAGCAGGATATATTGATCACACGCAATATCAATTCGAATCAATTTTAAAGTTCATTGAATGGCGCTTTAATCTCCAACCGTTAACTGCGAGAGATCTTCATGCAAACAATCTATTAAATGCGTTTGACTTTAACCAGAAGCCTGTACCACCACACATAATTCCATTAACTTCAGCAGAGTTAACTGCAATTCGTCCGTACATAAATCTGGTAAGGACAATTGATTAAGTTACTTGCTAGTATTCTGCGATCTTCGAGAAAGCTGGTGCAATGAAGGATAGTAACGAACTTTATGAGAAATGTAGTTGGATAGTGAAGCTATGAACAGTAAACGAATTCTGTTTAACTCGTCGATTATATTCCTTCTATTTCCACGAGCGTAATAAATACAAACATTGTGTGGTACAAAATACACAGAGTATAGTTACGGTCTTCCATTATTTCTTGTCTTTTGTTTTAGAAGGTCTACGGGAACTTACTATAATCACTAATGCCTATTATTAACGCCTTCCCTTGCATCTCCCAAATATTGAAATACGTGTGTCTACGAACTTTTCAATAATGGTATTAGCTACCACTTGTAATCTGATCTGACTTTAGTGTTTTCATCACAATGTCCCACGGGGTGATTATATGATTATGCTCCTCTTCTTTTTCATTGTTTTTCAAGACTAAGCATGGATTGTTTATATCCATCAAAAGTTCTGCTGCCTTGCTTACCGTAGTATTGGAGTTAACCTGAGCTATAGATATTATATCTAAATGATTAATAATATTGGTGTCTCCTAAGCCCGTTATACGATTCTTGCGTAGAATCTCCATCCCATTATGGCTAAATAGAAACTCGAGTATCTTTCTATCATTTGTAATACGAAGTGGCTTAGATTTTCCCCAGTCTTTGACAACACCGACCCTGTCCCCACTGGCATTGTCTTGAATTGACCCATCCTCATTTATTCCTATATTCCTAATATCAGTACGTATCATATAGCTTAATGCATTCGTAATGCTAGTATTACCGTCTATGGATACTAATGGAGAAGAGATTTTTTTTATTGGTATAGAAAGATTAGCATTTGCAATTAGCGGTAGAATATCTCTTATTGCTAGAGCTGCTGTCACTACCAATGAGCTGCTGCCTATTTCTCCATATCTCTCATTTTCTCTATTCGCTAATATTGGAACAAAAGCAAATCTTGTCTTATCAAACACTTCTAACGCGCTGCTCACAGGAGAATCCATTTCTAAAGCTCCCAGAGTGATATCCATTATTTGTGATGCTTTTGTCTCTAACCAGTCTGGATAGTCAGAGTCTAGGAGGCTGGAGATGATATGTTTACTGCCTATCCTGCCTAAAGGCCCTGATCTTTGTCCTTTATCATTCTCACTAATTACTACCAATCCATCCACATAGATTTGAGGCCCGATTGCAAGAAATGTTGCTATTTGCAGCATGCGTGTATTTGGTTCAACAAACAAAAATGGCCGTCTAAATATAAGAGGAGCTGCATCTTTTATTTGAATATCTAATAAGTGGTTCATACAAATCTCCAAATCATTATTATTACTACCACCCCATTTTAATCATTAATTGTTTTTTTATTAATACTGCTGCCCTTCATTTGCTTATGGCTTCCGCAAAATATCCGAAAACCAATTTTGACCAAATTGATCATGGAGTGTTTTAGGTTCTATTAGCAATTTATCACCGAGCAAACTATGTATAAGATTTTGATTATTCATTATTGATCTGAATACATCCTTATCTGTGATTATACCAACCATTCTTTCGCCGTCAGATATTACAAGTCGGCGAATATTCTTTTGTTGCATCAATTGGATTGCGTCTTTAACCGAACCATTCGTTGAGATAGTTATCAAGGGCTTACTCATTATGTCACGTAGTGGAGTCTGTAACAAGGATGGGTTTAACGATCCTAACAGCCGTACAACATCTCTTTCTGTGACTATACCAACTGGTTTGATATTATTGTTCTCATCTTTCTTTTCAATAATAACACTCCCAATATTATTTTCATGCATTATTCTACATGCAGTTAGAACATTTTGGTCTTCTCTTTCCGTCTTTACAGTTCTAGTCATAATACTGGATACTGATGTGGTTTCTATATTACTCATAGCTTTTCTTGATATTGCTCAGGAATATAATAGTATATTATAGACTGGAATATTGTGCATTGCACTGCATTATTCGTACGAATATGCTGTAAAGCTCATGATTACTCTAAGTTGTTAGATGGATTAAAGGGTGTCCAAAGATAGATAATATTGACAATTGGGGCATTACCTAGAGAATCTGGATTCAAATCAAAAATAACACCGCTTCATGTTTCCATTGAACACAAGAATAAACAAAAACAAGCAGTATAACTTCAAAAGATAATTATGGAGATTCTCACCGTGAACCTCAAAAATAGTAATAAACGTACGATCGAAATATGATACGGGGACGATAATAAAAAAGTGTCGTATTAAGGGCTGATCTCACAGAGGGGGAGCCGTAATAAATCTTAACGACCCTCAAGGCCGTTTAATTTGCAAGTGTTTGCATCACCAGGTCGAACTGTTTACAGACTTTGGAAAAAGTGTTATAGTCAAGGAAAGACAACAATAAAGAAGTTAAGATAATTCGAATGTTTCTTTCATAATAGCAAGCCCCCAATAGAGCGAGTATTTGTGACCCAGATTTACTAATAATATTGGAGTAGCGACCGGCGAATTATAAAAAGTATTCTAGACGTAGCTACTCTTGATAAGGACTTACCTTGTGACATATACTGAGACTAATTTACGAACTAATAATATTAGAAAGATAGGCCTTAGCCTTACAACGTATTGCATAAGATTTCCATGTCATTACTATTGGACAAAGATACAATATATCATACCGATCATTGTCTACACTTATTTTTCTTTTGTAAATATCCATAATATATGATTATTTGCTATTAAAATAAAATGTAATTAAGATATGAACAGACTGAACTAGTCTAGTATTATTATATAGATTGTGCAGAGATATGACCTTGACGGTGCATTGTCAATGACCAACTCGATGCTCTTACCTGACCGGTCATTGCGAAACGATTTATGCCGGATATGAAACTATCTTAATCACTCCTATTTCTTCTAACAGATCCTTATCGGTACAGATACACACCATCGGATGACGATTGTATTTTATACAATTACAATTCGGATTGAGAGGGCTTTTACATGTTTGACATTTCTGTTCAATAGTACTCCTTTCTTCGTGGGTACTAAAGAAAGAAGGCTAAGAACAGTGTCAGCAAATCAATTCTTGCCTTGAAATCGAGAATATTCTAGATTTATAGTGACGAAGCGATGTCTAGCCTATTTGTTATGCTCTTCTCGTTTATGTCTCTCAAGTTCTCCTAAAGAGTTAAACGTTCGACCACATACGTCACATTTGTAAAATGGACTGGCAGTAGATGACATATTCAGTACTATGGAAGATAATCCTATTTATGGGTTGGGTACATGGACTGACGAGAAAAAGACTAGTGTCAGGGTCTTGTTATTGTCAAGTGGTACGTCACTGGAGAATCCCAGCCATAAGGTCCTGCAAAGCTGTAATTACTATTTGAACCACTAGTAGTAGTAGCGTTGATACTCTTTAAACCGCCTTTAAAGTAGATAACATGGTTACCCATAGGTAGTGGTTTTAAGAAAACCCAATTACCATCAGAAACTGCCTGAGTGGTTTGTGCCGGCAATCCCAAGATGTTGTCTCCACCCAAAGTAAAATTGAATAATGGGGATTGAACACGATACTTGTCTATACCTTTAACACTAACCCCATCGACAATTGCTTGTACTTGTATCACTGAGTCTTGCATTTCTTTAGCGCAATTACGAAGATCCTGTTCAGTCTTAAGATTTGGGAATTCGGCAAACGAACATTCGGAATTTAAGATAGTGAACAGAACAGACTTACCCTCAGGTATATTACAATAGCGGTCTACCTGATGCTTGTAACTACCAGTTAGAAACCAAACGGGTCCATTTTGACCTTCAGAGCAATACCTGCCAGAATCATCATAGGAAGGATTAACATTTTTCGGTACGGAGTAGGCCCACTGCCACCATTTAGCAGTCCATCCACTATAGGCTAGACCATAAGGCTTGGAATCAGTCGCAAATACTTGTGTTTCATTAGTCCTGACACTGTTTGCTTGAGCGTGAACGTAGTGTAATATTGAAACAATACTGATGATACCTGCTGTGACTATAAATACCAGCATAAGCCGTCGAATAATATAAGGCAATGTTAGGTTTTTGTACGCTTCAATATCTTTCATATCCCTACCAATCAATCATCTATGGTTTTACATATATTTTCTTTCCTGGGAGTGTTAGTATTATCTATTAGTCAAAGAAAACCAGACCAAATGATTTTCAGTTTATCCGAAGGTACTATTAGTGAAAACTTTCTAAAGTTTCGAACGACTGCAAGCCCACTAAAGATGGAGCAATAGCACATATTCAAGGATCTTGTTTATCGTATTGACGTCGACTTCAATATCTCTTTTTTAATAGTTCTAATGGATCATCGTTCCGTTAAGGCCCGATTGAATGATTTTTATCCTTCTCCCCTTATACCCGTTGAGGAGATGGAGCTTGCATTTACTTATGATTGCCCGAGTGGACATACAAAGGATTTCTGTAATGGATATACAGATGGGTACGGTGACGAAGTGAACAACACACTAGAATAACACTTTATGATATTATCAGTCAGCTATATAGATTGTGCAGAGATTATTGATTGAGACCCTTAGTCCTCTCACACTTTATTCACCATTTTCTGTCCAAAAGCTAATTTTACCATAGCCGAATTTGAGAGTGGTTGTAACTTATCTTTGGTCATAAATTGTACAACTGCTGTTAATTGTTGTATCCGAGTATCTTTTATTGTGGTTGCTAATT
>DASSIM010000090.1:0-9990 GCA_035691865.1 Candidatus Nitrosopolaris sp.
CCCTCCTCCTGCTCCTGTGACCATAGCAATTTTGCCCTTGAGATTCATAAATCGTAGAAGAGTGGACACTCCTTTTAAAGTACTGTATGATAAGCTTTGCATGTATCAGTTGAGCGCCGGATTTAAGTTGTAATTTATGAAGCGGATGCCACAACGTTTGCGGTAACCTAGCCCTACGACTTGTAAGCGTGTCTGCGCGTGCGAGCCTTTTTTTTGTCTGCGAAGATCTGGTATGAATTTGCTTAATTACTCAAGCACTTGGGGTTTGAAGACGAAGACTTTAATTCATCATTTTAAATCCAGTAGACTAGTTCATGCTCATACCTCAAATCAGCACAGAAGTCCTGACAATAAAAAGGCCCATTCGGATAGGGATAATCGGAGGAGGCCAGCTCGGAAAGATGATTGCACAAGAAGCCAAACGTATGTCTTTCGAGATCATCATTTTGGACCCGAGTGAGAACTGTCCAGCATCGTCAGTCTCGGATGAAATTATTCGTGCTGATTTTAAGGATGAATCAGCTATTAGAAAACTCGCACGAAAGTCAGATGTAATAACGTATGAAATAGAGCTGGCGAATTCAAATGCACTGAAGATCTTAGAATCTCAACAATATCCAGTGTTTCCCTCGCCTGAAACCTTGTGAATAATCCAAAATAAATTCAGACAGAAATCATTTTTGAGAGAAAACAATATTGCTGTACCGGAATTTGATCGTGTTAAATCCATAGAGAGTTTGAGGAGTCTTTGTACAGCTTATGGTCTGCCAGCCATGCTCAAGGCCTGTGAAGATTCCTATGATGGAAGAGGCAATCTTTTGATCACGTCGAAGAATAAAATACAGCATTCTTTTGAGTTCTTTCAAGGAAAAGAATGTATGCTAGAAAAGTTCATACCATTCGTAAGAGAAATATCCATAATGGTCGCGAGGAACTCTGACGGCCAAATTGTATCGTTTCCAGTAGCAGAAAATATCCATAAAAAGAACATTCTTGACATGACGATAGTTCCTGCAAGGATTTCAAATAACGTCAGCATTAAAGCCAAGAAAATAGCAGAAAAAACTATCGGGTCATTAAAAGGAGCGGGGATATTCGGTATTGAAATGTTTGTTACGAAGGACGAGCATGTTATAGTAAACGAAATCGCGCCAAGACCACACAATTCAGGTCATTATTCTATTGAGGCTTGCTCTGTCTCACAATTTGAGCAACATATAAGGGCTGTCCTCGATTTCCCTCTATCAAAGCCTCAATTATTCGCTCCCGCTGTAATGGTAAATATATTAGGTCCTGAGAACCATAACGGAACTTATAAGATAAAAGGTTTAAGAGAATTATTGTCTATCCCGCGTGTAAAACTACATATTTACGGTAAAAAGATATCAAAACCACGTAGAAAGCTTGGACATATCACAGTGACTGGTAATAACGTGCAAGAAGCAATATTAAGAGCAGACAGAGCAAGAAGGATGATAAAAGTGGTTGTGGAATAGAATGGGTGACACACAATATCTGAAGTTCTTGTCGGCGTAATAATGGGTAGTGACAGTGACCTTCCTGTGATGAGGGATGCTGCACTCATTTTAGATTCATTTGGAGTGTCTAATGAAATCAAAGTCGTTTCAGCACACCGAACAACTGAAAAAATGTTGAATTATGGGAAGGCAGCCAGAAAAAGAGGTATTAAAGTGATTATAGCAGGAGCTGGAGGGGCTGCGCATCTTCCGGGAATGGTTGCGTCCATTACGACTATCCCGGTGATAGGAGTACCAATTAAAACTGCTAGCTTAGACGGTTTGGACTCTCTACTGTCAATAGTGCAGATGCCCGCAGGAATACCGGTGGCAACGGTGGCTATTAACGGATCTAAGAACGCGGGAATACTCGCTTGCCAAATTTTGGCACTCAAATACAAGAAAATTGCTACTAGAATTGAGAAATACAAAAAAGATCTAGAAAAAAGCGTCATCGAGAAGGCAAGGGCACTAGAGAATCAAAAAATCAGATGACGTGTGTTTGTGGCTGATTTCCTGTCGCGTTCAGGATGCCCAGATTGACATTTTTTTCCTTTCTTGTCGGGTTATACATTCCCGGACAATGCACCTTCGAGCAACAATATGGTCCGCAAATGTCTTGCCAAATCGGTAACTGTGATGATTCCAACGACTCGTCCTTCTTGCATGATAGGCAATCTCCGGATCTTTTGATTCACCATCCTCTGAACAGCCACCTCTATAAGAGTATCGGGATCTGCAAATGTTCGAATTTTTGACATTATATTGCCTATTTTTGCTTGCGATATATGCAATTCCTTCGCGCATACTTTTTTGATAAAGTCGCGTTCAGTCAAGATGCCTTTTGGCATTCCGTCTTTTATAACAATCAATGAACTAATACCCTTTTCAGACATTAATCTGGCAGCTTCCAAAGCTGTTTTATTTTCATCAATTGTGATGACTTCCTTCGTCATAATATCCCTAACTACGTCAACCATCATTACTAATTTTTTTATTGAAGATAAAAACTTTGTAACTCTCGTTAAACTAGGACAGGCATATACAAAAGAACCGTTCCACACTGTGGATCTCATTTCGTGGCTATCTGGGTAACGGCTATATACGAGATATATTCTAGACATCTAAACATAAAAGTATAGACAATGCAAAGTTCACCTAATTGTGGAAAAGTCCCAAAGATTGGAATTGTAGTTTTTCCTGGAAGTAATTGCGACCGCGATGTTCATTATGTACTAAATAATATTCTGAAGGCCCAGGCCGATCTAATATGGTATACGAAGAATAAAATTTCTTATTATGATGCTATCGTGATTCCAGGAGGATTTTCATATGGCGACCGTCTTCGCGCTGGCCTGATTGCTGCTCATAGTCCAATTATGGGCGAGGTAAAAAGGATGGCAAAGGACGGTATACCAATCCTTGGTATCTGTAATGGTTTCCAAATCCTTGTTGAATCTTGTTTACTTCCTGGCGCTCTGATGATGAATAATTCCCTGAATTTTGTATGTCGTTGGACAACTGTCCGAGTTCATAACAATAAGACACCCTTTACAATTAGATTCTTAAAATATCAGAAGCTCTCAATTCCTGTTGCTCATGGTGAAGGAAGGTATGTAGCCGATGATGAAGTTTTAGAAGATTTAGAAAAGAAGAACCAGATTGTCATGAAGTATGTCAATGATGATCCAAATGGTTCTATGAATCTGATCGCCGCGATTTGTAATCAAGAAGGAAACGTAATGGGTATGATGCCACACCCCGAAAGGGCTAGCGAAACTATTCTTTCTCCTACGAAAAGTAGCTGTACCGCAATATTGATATTTCATTCACTCCTTTCTTATCTATTGAAAAAACTATAAACATAATATGGTTATATGCGACATCGTTCTGCTGTATTTCCAACTATGTTGACCAATAACGAATTTGACTATCTAAAAAATCACTTAGAACGTGAGCCCACTCCGACTGAATTAGATATAGTCGGTGCGCAATGGTCTGAGCATTGCTCATATAAATCTTCTAAAAAGTATATCAGGACATTGCCAACAAATGGACCTCGAGTTATTACCGGTTTAGGATACGATGCTGGGTTACTAGACGTTGGGGACGGATATGTTATAACTGTCCATATAGAAAGCCATAACCATCCTTCTGCTGTCGAACCCTATGGGGGAGCTGCCACAGGCGTTGGTGGTATTATAAGAGATATAATGTCAATGGGGACTCGTCCTATAGCCATTCTTGATGCACTGCGATTTGGGCCGATTAATGGAGAAACCAAAACAAGCCGAAAGTCAAAATGGCTTTTCAAAAACGTTGTCCGCGGTATAGCAGACTATGGTAATTGTCTAGGCGTACCTACAGTAGCAGGTGAAGTCGAATTTGATCCATGTTTTGAGGATTATTGTCTTGTAGATATTGCTTCGATAGGTGTCGGGCGGAGGGAGCAGATTATAGCAAACAAGGTTAATAATGATGATCTCGTCATTCTTGCTGGTGGATCTACTGGCAGAGACGGTATTCAAGGGTCATCATTCGCTTCAGCCATTCTACAAGGAGAGAACAGGTCGGCAGTACAAATACCTGATCCATTTTTGGAAAAGTTGCTGCTAGAAGCAACGGTTGAAGCAATACAACAACAATGCGTAAAGGCCATAAAGGATGTAGGTGGGGGTGGACTCTCATGTTGTCTATCCGAGGTCTCCGACAATCTGAAAAAGGGCCTTGATATAGAATTGACCAAGGTCCATCTCAAGCATAAAAATATGTCACCAGCTGAAATAATGATATCGGAATCTCAGGAGCGAATGCTTTACATAACTGACAGTTTAAAACTCGAAAATTTAATGTCAATTTTTGATAAGTATGAGTTAACATACTCTTTAATTGGTAAGGTCAAAAAAGATCGAGAGGTTGTAATGCGATATGGTGGGAAAGTAATCGCTGCATTTCCTTCGCACATCTTGGCTCATGCACCACTTCTGGACAGAGAAATAAAAGAGCCCGGGTATATACATGAACTAGAAAACTCTTTTGATATACGACAAGAAATTGAGAATCTTGACGAAGTTCTATTTAGCATGTTGTCTAATCCTTCAATTGCAAATAAGAGGTGGGTTTATCACCAATATGACCATGAGGTTGGTTTGAGGACAGTAGTAAAACCGGGTTGTGGCGACGCGTCGGTAGTACGAATTGGCAATGGTAAATTCATTTCAGTTAAATTAGACGGTAACTCCAAACATTGTTATTTGGATCCGTATCAAGGAACGCTAGGGTGTCTTTCCGAGGCATGCAGAAATGTCATCTGCACTGGGGCTCAGCCTATCGGGATAATAGATCATTTACAATTTGCAAGTCCCGAAGATCCAAGGATATTTTGGACGTTTGTCCAGGCAGTGAATGCAATAACCGATTATTGCAAATACATGAATATTCCTGTAGTGGGAGGTAAGGTTAGCTTTTATAACGAAACTCCCAAAGGAGCAATAAAACCTTCTCCGGTTATAGGATCGCTGGGACTAATCGAAAAGGAGTCATGGATCATGGAACCATCTCTGAAGCGTGATGACTCTATCTTTATAATAGGATTTACCTCAGATGAACTCGGCGGATCCGAATACTATGAATATTATCACGGTATTACTGGAGGGAATGTGCCAAAGGTAGAATTTATCGTTGATAAAATAAATTCTAAAGCAGTGTTGCAATTGATTACAACTGGCCTCGTTGATTGTGTTCATGATTGTTCTAAAGGTGGTTTAGCCATTGCACTCAGCGAGATGGCAATAGCGGGGGATATAGGTTTAAACGTAAAGCTGGGTCTTATCCCCAACTCTTGCTCGAGATTGGATAATCTTGTTTTTTCAGAGTCTCAATCCCGTTTTATTATAGGAACTAGGCAGCCAATAAGAACAAGGAAATTACTTTCAAAGTTCAAAGGCCTTAGTTTTGCTCAAATAGGGAGTGCAACCAAGAGCGACAAAAATATAAAATTCATAAACAAAAAGAATCGAACAATTGTGGATATCCCTGTTCACAAATTAAGACAAAGGTCAAACGCATTAGAAAGAATGATGAATAGTTGATCGTTCAAAAGCATGTTGGGACTCAACTGTCCATTTGCAGCGAATCTGTCTGCTGAAGAAACTATATGACTAGTAAGAAAAATACAAACGGCCTATACATGACAACATTTTTTAGGTCTTTGGCACAATTTATCTTCATAATGGTGCAGACAATGAACAAAGTTTATGAAATAAATCTACCCCATAATTTTCTAAGGGTGCAAGAAAATTTTATAGAGGCGCTGGCATAATTGGTTCATGAAAACTGTGGTGTGCTCGGCATGTTTTCACTCAATGGTCACAATGTCATACCCCTTGTTATAGATTCCTTACGTGCATTGCAACACAGAGGTCAAGAATCATGGGGTATTGCGATTCCTGGCAAACCTCCCTTGAAACGACTCGGCTTAGTATCTGCAGCAGCCTCCGACTTTCAATCTATAATAAAGAAGTTTGTTTCTCATGCTGCAATTGGCCATGTCCGTTATTCGACCTTCGGTAAAAGCACACTGGAAAATGCGCAACCATTGAAAGTTAAAGATCTATGTGTTGCACACAATGGAACTATTGCGAATGTCGAAGAGTTATCAACCATGGTAGGCGGTTGCACTTTTACTCCACAAACTATGAGCGACACCCTCATCGCAGCACAGCGTCTCGTTATGCACTTAGCTGATGAAGGAGACATGACTAAAGCTTTGTATATCCTGAAAGGCGAAATGGTAGGATCGTTCTGCTTCACGTTTCTAACCGATGATGGTTCGGTTTATGCAGCCCGTGACACGAAGGGTTTCCGACCACTCATTTTTGGACATCATGAAAAAACCAATACATATATAATTGCATCAGAATCTTGTGCTCTGTCTGCTGTCGGGGCAGGCATAAAGCGAGATGTAACACCAGGAGAACTTGTAAAAATGAATAGAAATGGAATTGAAATGCAGCAATTCTCAACCGAAAACTCTCATACTCATTGTGCCTTTGAATATACCTACTTTGCACATCCAAGTAGCATTATGGAAGGTGTGAATGTGTATGAGGCAAGAAAAAAGATAGGATTGTTATTAGCCAAGAAGTTCCCTGTAGAGGATGCTGACGTTGTAATCCCGGTTCCTGATTCTGCTCGACCTGCTGCCTTAGCCTATGCACAAGAACTAGGGCTTGCTTATGAAGAAGGCTTACTTAAGGATAGATACAGAAAAAAAGGTTCAATGCGTAGCTTCATAGAACCACATCATGAAGACAGGGTAGAAATAAACAGGGGAATCATACCGATTCGCGAAGTTATCGAAGGTAAGCATATACTTGTTATTGATGACAGCATTGTAAGAGGAACAAGTTCTGCATCCATAGTCCAGATCCTTCGCGGTAGTGGTGCAAGAAAAGTCAGCATTATCGTCACATATCCCCCAATACGGTATCCGTGTTACGCAGGTATTGACTTTCCCTCTCAGCAAGAGTTGATAGCCTATCAGCAAGCCAGCGAAGAAGGTTCAAATATGGATATTGCTTCAAAAGTATCCAAGGTCATCGGAGCTGACTATGTCGCCTATAATGACACTTTAAGTCTATCTAATGCGATAGGAATTCCTTCAGAAGACCTATGTTTCAGCTGTTCGACTGGAGATTATTCTCCTCTAGGAATTAAACCGATTTTCAAGTCAAGAGCACAGACAAAGGGTGAAGATTAACGGTCTAGATGCTCTTGAACCGATTAATCTATAGGAACATAGATCAACATATATGCTACTTTCTTGTGAGGAACAAGAAAATGAGACAAATCTTATAGACGCTTATGTTTAGATTGACGGGCCAATTCTCCGACTGATGTGACACTGCAATTGCTTACAACAGGATTGTAGATGCGAAGTTCTTCACAAAGCTTACGGACGACCTTTTCAGCTTCCTTTTCGGATTTCTCAATTACTATGACCTTTAAGGTTTTCGCTGTCCTTACTGATTCGATATTCGAATATCCTCCCTTGGTTATAAGATCCCTGCTGATAGTTTCACCCTCGGGATCATTGATGTATGGCTTGTTTTCTATTGTAACAACAACGAGAAACTTTGACATGGTATTCGACATATCAAATAACAAAGATGAAGTTAACGGGATAGGATTTAAACACATATGAGCAAACCTTGAAATCTACCGAAAGTGTTAATTATCTTCAGCTGTCGAATTGTGACTGAGTTAAGCGGTATCGGTCATGTAGCTCAGCCTGGCCAGAGCGAAGGTTTTGTAAACCTTAGGTCGTGGGTCCAAATCCCACCATGACCTTTACTTTTAGGATTGTGGCTCAATAAATAATCGAAGGCAATACCTTTTGTAAGTGATCTGTTTCCAAACGTCCAGTCGAAACGGGATTATCTGAGATCGCAAAGACATTTTATGCCATCCAGGTAATATTTCAGTATGAAGTTACTACGTAGGGGAAAAGTAAAAGACATCTATGATTTGGAAAACGGGAATATTTTATTACACTTTTCTGACCGTATTTCTGCGTTTGATATCAAAATGACTACGCCTATCCCAAAGAAAGGAGAAGTCCTTTGTAAATTTGGAGAATTCTGGTTTAACAGTCTTGACACAAGCCATCACATGCTCGAGCTACAAGACAAAGACAAAATGATAGCAAAAAATATGGACATGATACCGATAGAATGTATTGTAAGAGGATACTTTTATGGCAGTTTACTAGAGCGTTATAACAAGGAAACAATTCATTGCATATTTCCAAATACTGTTGAACCGGTAACGGCCGCTAAATTAGTTGAGCCTATCTTTGATCCAACTACAAAGTCAGAAGAACATGATAAGCCCATAACCGAGAGCGAAGTAGTATCCTCCCGACTTTTGTCAAAAAAGGAATTTGATTATCTGAAAGAAACCTCTATTACTCTATACAAAAAAATGAGTATTATCGCAGATAGGGCTGGTTTCATAATAGCGGATGTCAAATTCGAGTTTGGTCGAGAACCCAAAACGGGGGAGATATTGCTAGGGGATTCCCTGGGCCCCGACGAATATCGTCTGTGGCTGAGGAGTGATTACTTGCCAGGAAATATTCAGGAAAGTTATGATAAACAACTATTAAGAGATTGGCTTATAAAGATTGGATTCAAAAATAAAATAGATCGTTTTGCAGAGGAAGGAAAAAAACCTGATCCACCAATACTATCTCCGGACCTTGTGGATAAGTTGAGTAATAGATATGTAGTTGCATACGAGAAAATTACTGGAAGAAAATTGTGATGCAAATTTTATCCGATGTTTTAAGGAGAGCTATTCTACAGTTATCCTTAAAATGCCCTTCGTTTCCGGATTCTGCAGGGAATGGATCATATCCCTAGGAATATCTGAAGAGGCTCTGTCACAACCAATCGACATAGTCCTGGGACAGATAAAATTCGATTTTCGTATCACGATATCATTACCATTGGAAAGTAAAAGTCCTCTGTTACCATGACCGCTAACCTTGAACGAAGTGTTTCCAGCCATGATTTCAATGTTCGCAATCGAACTGTCAGCCTTCAGAAGCCGTCGTAATATCTGACTTAAATCACTACATGACTTATTTGCGCTGATTCCAACTATGCAATCTCCTCTTAAAGTGAGGTTCGGATCTTTCGTTATTTCTATCGTGCGGGGATGAACTGACCTTATATTTGCGTGTCCGTAAAAAATCACTTCATCTTGTGCCATGTTATTATATTCGTCAATAGAAATTGAAGGTAAATTTAAATTAAACATTGCAAAGTAGAAAAAATGTATTGTTACCAGCAGCAGCAGGTTATGACCGAGCTATTACTGTTTTCTCTCCAGATGGTAGACTCTATCAAGTGGAATACGCAATTGAAACAGTTAGAAGAGGAACATTAGCCATAGGAATAAAAAGCAAGACAGGCGTTATTCTGGCAGTAGAAGAAAAAGCTAGGAAGCTTCAGATCTCCAATGTAACACAGAAAATCTTTCAAGTTGACGATCACATAGGGGTGGCAGCAGCCGGATATATTCCGGACGCTAGAACACAGGTTGATCATGCAAGATTCTTTGCGCAGAGTAACCGATTAATTTATGACGAACCCGTAGACGTAGAAGGCGTGGCAAAAAACATAGCAGACATGGCCCAGCAATTTACTCAATATGCAGGGGTAAGACCTTTTGGTGTTGCTTTAATCCTTGCAGGAGTAGATAAAAGCGGGGGAGCTCTTTATCTGACTGACCCTAGCGGCACCTATATTGGGTACGATGCAGTAGCCATTGGTGCTGGAAGCGATCAAGTAACCGAGTTCCTAGAAAAGAGTTACAATGATGACATCAACATGGATGAGGCAAGTGCTCTTGCAATAGAATCAATTTATCTAGTAAGTGAGGACAAAACCGGAACCAGGCACATAAA
>DASSIM010000091.1:0-15799 GCA_035691865.1 Candidatus Nitrosopolaris sp.
AAGGAAGAATTGACACAACACTAGCTTTCAGGAATGTTAACGGTGAACTCAAAGTACTTGGATTAAAAGGAACTACTCAAGTTGATCCTACATTGGTAACTAGGACTGGAGATACTGCATTTGTTCTAACCGTGATTAATCAGGATACAATACCACATCTATTTTACATTGGTGATGGATTAAACATACATACAAACATAATTAGACCTGGTCAAAATGATACTATCACATTATATCCAAAGAGTGAAGGAATTTACAATTACTATGATTGGTTACAAAAGGTAAACCATTAGGGCAGTTTAAGGCAGTAAAGATAGGAGGAGATTAATGTCTGTACGCCTCTTTTTCTTATGATGCTAAGGTTTAGTTGCTTAGATATCACTTGATACATATTTTCTGCAGCAAATAATTACATTGAGTTTTTCATTTGTTTATTCTGCGTTTAAAATCTAATTCTACTCCACGTTTCTCTGTGTAGTTAAAAGTAAACGATTCGTTTGGCAATATAGGAAAGCTTGATAACATCTCTGCATGAGAACATTGAGGGCATTTATCATATTTAGGTAGTTTGATCTTATCAAGCCAAGTTACACACCAATGACATATATCGCACAGAACAAATATTGATTGCTGTTTATAGAAAGGCGTTTTTTTAGTATCGGATATGTCATTATCGCCTCTTGGCCTACCGTTGTTCCTTGAGATATCTTTCATTTTCATCCAGTTGTTTACGCGTGAGATATAATAGCTAGCAATACTAATCCTTCAGATACGTTACATTATTTGACTTATTATTATTTTCTTTTAACTTTCTATCTGCAGGGAGTTACCCAAAACAATTTTTCAAATACTCAATCCGAAGTTGACATTATAACAGGAGTGAATGGACGTCCTCTGAAGAGTATAAAAGATCTCATCAATTACATCGAAACCTGTGAATAAAAATTTACCTATGGCCGTCCTATAGCGTATTATAAAGATAAATATTTGATAATTGATGTCTTTCGTATTGTGTCACCAAAGGGCAGGATACTTCTAGCCTTCGGAATAATTGCTAGCTTCGGGGTGAGCGTTAGCGTGGTAATAATTGCAATAGGAGGGGGATTTTATGCGCCACCATCTTCTCTCCTTCACCCTCCAACTCCAGCCGACGTATGGACGGTTGGTGAAGAGATTCATCCAGGAACTATATTAAAATATGGTTTGACGAGAATAGGTAATCATAGTTCACCTTGGAGTAGTCTAGGAGGACATTATTCTCTTGTGAATGCAATCGTAACAATGGACTTTGCAAAATCTGAAGGAAATGCATGGAGTGTAATCTTCGATGTGAACAACGGAGCGACAGCTAAAGTATTTACAGTTTTGCTGTCGAAACAGCAACTAACCAATGCTGGCCCGATCAACAAGGATATCGTATCGTTCTACGAACCGATAGAATCTTCTTTACTCGAAATAAGAGATATCTCTCTGCAACCAAACTACTTGGCAATTGGGGCAGAATGGAATTCTCTCACTATCGGGCCTATCGGGTCGACAATTTCTGCAAGGATTATTGCTCAAGAGAGATTACAAACACCTGCAGGAACATTTGATACTTCTGTACTGGGTTATACTATTGGCTCTAACGCTAGTAGGATTTGGCTGTCTCATAATCTTCCTCTTCCAGTAAAAGCCGAAGTGTATAATGCACAAAACGAGCTTCAATACAAGTATTATTTACTTTCAAGGAAGTAAAGCAACATATTTTCATAGCTGCAGATGGAAAAACAACATGACCATAATACTCAGGTTTAGAACTCGCTTGGTATTACTGGATCGCTATATTTATCAACTCTGCCTATGAATCCATAATTTTCTAGTGCTACTTTGAAAATAAAACTATATCCGGATTACTAACACCTGCCACGATATTGCTTCTCATACCCTTTTTCTTTGGGTACAACTTTGTGTTCATTTCCTCATAGAACGTTCCACATCCTGGGATGGCATCTAAATTCTGGATTACCGATGTCTTGGAAATGTTCTTGTTTTTGAATGGTCTTCTAGTTTACCACTACGGTCCTACACACTGTCATCCCTTTTAATTGAGTGTAACTATCTTAAAACCCATGCAATCAATCAATGATTTCTTCTCAAATTTCCTTGTTCATCAGTTAATAAACCAGTGATGAGCGTTTTTGCAAATCTATATCTCCCACAATGCGTGAACTGTTAATCATTTAAGCCACCCTACATATTGAGTAATTGATTTAGCAATACATTGAAGCTTTAGACTAGTAACTCACTGTCCAAACCTTTGAGAACAGCGTAATTGAAGAGGCGACTATATAATGGATACTATCGATTCATTGATATGTAGATAGGTAAAATATACAATCGAACATATTGTCATGAATATTCTCTTGGCAGGATATAGAATGGGATGACTACATAGATATTGCGACGGACTTGGTAAATAATTAGTCATCTCAATTCTCATTGGCTCAGTGAACTCGAAACAGAAGTCATCAGCAAAAAAGTGGGTGGATGCGTGATGGCCATAACTATCGCACTCATCTTAAACTCATAATCGTCCGCTGTTTGCGGTGTTATGAGAGAAGTCATTTTGTGGATTTACCTGCTTTCTTGCTTTTCTTCTTTTTTGCTGATTTGTTAGTCATTTGTTATCACTTTTCCTCTTAGATCCAGAAACATTCAGTACCTTATTTACCATCTGGTATTGCATTGAAGAGGCACGCTCTTAATCTTAATCGAACCTTAATTTGAGCAGCTTCATTCTGAGCCCGCAATAACAACTTACCCTTTATACAGCATACCAAATATATCAAGATGACTTTTGCCTCCCCAAATCAACGTCTTTATCATATCGAGCAATCAGTTTTATACTTCCATGTGCCATTATTATTATGGTTCTTGCGAGTAGGTATCCAAAAGCTCTTTTCAACAAGTCCGTTTACACGGATGATAATCTAGCTCCTATAGGTTATGTGGCTAAAGAAACTGATGATCTAGTAGTGATATTTAGTGAGTCTGATAAGAAAGTGAGATATGATATACCGAAGTCCGAAATTGCTGTTGCTGGAGGTTCAGTTATTATTCAGAATAGCCATTCTGTCCTATCAAGATACAAGATAATGAGAAGCGCACCTTTCCCAGAAGGGAAGATTTCTGGAGCAGTAGCAGGAGAGCAGGGTATGGAAGCGATTGATAACCTAAAGGAAGCACAACCCGAAAAAGATGAGGGAACGGAAAAGACTGAGACGGCGTCTGTGACGACATCTTCACCCCAAATTGTAGAAAGCTTGAATCTGATAATAACAACGGATTCTAAAGCAAGCAGAGCAAAAGTAACATCAACAACGGCAAAAAATACAAGTAGTGGTAGTCCAATAAAGATTACTTCGGTAGAGAAATTTGCTCCAAAGGAAGAGAATAAACCCTCCGCTATTTCATCACAAGCGGGACCCAGCATTCCAGTCACAATAGACTCTGCACAATCTTCAGAGACGTCAGGATACGTAGATATCAAAAAGGACGATTCTACGACAACAACCGTCTCAAGCCATGGCACAAAAAATAATGTTACTGATCTTGGTACTACCAGCACTACTACTCTCCTTGTTGATAACAAGGCTGTTCAAGTAGAACCACTCTCAGAGCAACAGCCTCTACCAGAGGTTAAGGAGCAAGAACAAACACCACAGGTTACATCAGAACCTGACCACGTTTCTGAAGCGAAGGATGTAAACAAAATGCAAGCTTCCTCAACCTCATCAGTCTTAGCGGATTCACAATCATATTTCAGCAACGAGCGTGAGACCAGGTCAGACGAGCAAGGGCAACTTGCCCCCCCAGATGAAGAGAGTACCTCCGTAGTAAAAAGGCATATGATAGCTGCAAATTATTCCCCTAATTCTACTACTCCTTGGCAAGCATGGTTGGCTGTATACAACGAATTTACTACAAATGCTGTGCGGTGGACTCTAAAATGGTTTGATCTTTTCTGGAAACTATGGACTCCCACAACACGGTCAGCACCTGGAACTAATGATAATAGTAATAGATAGACAAAGTTATTATTTTTAAACCATCAAATAACCGTTCCATTGTTGAAGCTGAAAATAAATATGATGACGTAGCAGCCACCGGTACTTTTCATCATATATGCTATCAATGTGTGAGTCAATAACAAGTGACCTGCGACTCGTCCTTATTTCAGTAGTGAGTTTTTAGACTTTATATACAATAAAACTAGAATTCGAATTGCAAACAAAACCGCTGACTGAAATTGTAAGCAGCTAGAAAAAAGTACCTGTCAATGTAATCTCAAATCATAAAAGGATGATTTCTAAATATTTTCGATATGGGTGATTTGCCAATACTAATGATGGTTGCATCTGTTATCGGTTTGTCCATTCTAACGACAAATTGGTTCATTCCCGTGTTGGCAGTAGGCATTGGGAACGGAGGAGGAGCGTCCGTCATCCAAGAACAAGTAAATTCCGGAAATCCCAATCTTGACAAAGAAATTAACAAATTCTACAGTTGTATATCAAAAACCAATCAAGATCCGCCTTCCAAACAAATAGTAGACAATTGTTATTCTCAAAATGCGATTGCGGGAATTACCGGCCCAGGCAACCACAACCACAATAATGTTAACAATATCAATAACAATAATAAAGACATCATCAAAACACCTTCGATAAAGATTGCTAGGCCTCCTCCTGGTATTTTGGTAGAGGTCCCTTAATCCCTCATTTGCTGTAGGAAGTTACGCACAAAAGATGTTTAGGTGCATCGCAATCGTATCACTGGCGAATCATTCAAAAATCTTCAAAAAATCACTCATTTACCGTTGAAGCGATATCTCCAAATGAAATAATCCGATTCACGATTTCTGTTTATACTTACGTAGGGCTAGAGAGCATGAATGAGATGGTGTTGATGAGCGGTATAATCATATTAACAGTAATGCTTGTGGTGCCATTCTCGCAGTGAATGCAAGTAATTGTGTTAGAAAGATTAATCAGACTTAAATTAACACTTGGAAGGCTAAATGATATATCAAGTGTGTATTGTACCGTTCCAAAAGCTTTCAGATTTGATAAATAGTCTAAGTACTACCTCCCATATGCTCATCGAATACGACGAATAAGTTTCAGTACTTTTCGAGAGAAAAATGGTAATATGAACTAAGAATTAGGCCAAAGTTAATTCTCATGATCTAATGATAAAATCCTTCTTCATTTAATCTCAATAAAACCACTAGACAACGCAACAGTCTAGGATATCATAGCCCCTAGTATGTTTAGCCCTCCCTTTGAAGTCAGAATTGACATATGAGCAAAATAGGTGGGTGATGAATCCAAAGACATAGCAGCACTTGATTCAAGTATTCGTTTACCGATTCAAAAGGTAGCTTGTGTTTTGACCCCCTTGATAGCGCACCAATAAGGTAGTAGTAATTAAAGTTGCAGACATAAAACTTAAAAAGTCTTGAGCACATACATCAGCTTCTATCAATAAATTCCCAATATATGTTACTAATATTGGAAATGGGAAGTATTGATGGTCTAATCAATGATCCAGGCTAAAACGTAGTTTAACCCCAATCACCAATAGTATATCCAAGAATCAAGAATGGGATTACATCTTTATATTGACCCAACGACTAGAATGAAGATCATGGTTCGTCCTGGATGAGTCCGTACCTGGCATATTCTTTCAGTGAATGAGACAAATCGGAACACATAAAAATCATGGTTCACCTCATCAATCTGACAACAAATTGGCAAAAATGCAGAAAAAGAATCTAGATTTAGCTGATGAAACACGGTCGTTTGAAAAAGGCAAAATTCAACTTGCAAAATTTGGTGATATTACTATCGGGCGAGGAATTCTCGAACCAGGTTGGAGTTGGGAAAAATGTGTAAAACCCATCGTCAACACCAAAAGCTGTGAAGCACCTCATACCCAATACATCGTCTCCGGAAGAATTAGAGTTAAAATGGATGATGGATCAGAAGAAGAATTTGGGCGTGGAGACGCTGCAATTATTCCGCCGGGACACAATGCATGGGTGGTTGGAAATGAGCCAGTTGTCGCTATTGACTTCACTGGCTTTAAGGAATACGCTAAGAGTTAATTAAAGACAAGCGAAGGCACCAACTCACTTCCTTATTTGTTTGTTTTATTCAACATTGCTTCAATATTCATTCCCTAGACGAAACCATGATGATTCTTTAAGCCATCACAGCTATCACAAAATCAAGGTCAAAAATCCAAGCAGACACAAGGGCTGTAAACTACTTTCAGCGTTGCATAGTCATCACGATCTTTTGCCCACCACACATATGGATTCATTATTCATTATTATTTACTCGTCATGAGTTCCATCATTCCTCTGAGCATTAGGTAGTATTTGTGCCAAAACAGAAGTTATCAAACCAGTCTTTATTTATGCTAGCACATCAATATATGAGATCAAAGAATAAATGGTGGTAGTAGTGATAGATCGACTATGTATGGAAAGGATTTTGATATCTGTCAAAGAGTTCCCAGTTCCTGAAGAGGGAAGACGTCAGAAAGATAAGCGTAAGAGATGTGTATTATGTGGCAATTTAGCCTCACATGAAGCTATCTTTAGAGTGCAAGGCGCGTCAATTGTCGAATGGTATTGCTGCTCACATGTCAAACAGTTAAAGTAAATATTATCATGAGTGTGTATCCACCTGAAGAATCCGTTCTTGACAGAAATCATCTTTTCAACAATTTCCTGAAGTGAATCTTGCCTATCTGGTGGATACAAAATATTTGCATTCAGAAGTATGGTTTCCCATCTTGCAGATGTATGTCTCAACGTTACACATGGTTTCTTCAATACGACCGCTTCTTCCTGAATCCCTCCAGAATCAGTTAGCACTAATTTACAATTCTTCAACATTTGTAGAAAATCCATATACCCCAGAGGCTCTATGGGCAAAACATTTGCCGGTAACTGGATGTCATTTTTTAAAAGATTTTGTCTTGTCCTAGGATGCACGGGAAATACAATCTTGTATTCTACATTTTCGAAGTGTTTACACAATAATCTTAGATTAACAGGATTATCTACATTTTCTGGTCTGTGTAAAGTAAGGAGCAAATACTCATTCGGAATATCAATTTCTAGATGCACTTGATGGGCGATTTTAGATAATCGTTTACAAACATCGACGATCAAATTTCCTGTCATGTAAACCTCACCGTGAATATCTTCGTACGAAAGTACAGTCCTACAAAACTCAGATGGTGCAAATAGATAACTTGACATTTGATCGATCTTTATCCTCAGTCCTTCCTCTGGCACGGCATAATCGAAGTCTCTAACCCCAGCTTCTATATGTATGATCCTTGATCCGATTTTCTCAGCCACGAGTGCAGCAGCCATGCTAGAGCTGGTGTCACCATATACGTTGATGTATCGAGGGTTGATTTTTTTAATGTCGGGACCATCGCGTTCTTAATAAAATCTATATCCGAGGTATTACATTTAAAATCATAATCTGGTTGAATATCCAAATTTTCGAAAAAATCTCTTTCATATTGGAAGAAAAGTGCTGGCCAATATATACGAACTTGTGTCTAAAGTGTTTATTGAGTAATGGAATTATGTGAGCGAGTTTGATTATTTCAGGTCTAGTGCCTGCGACTGTTACCAGGTCAATCTTATCCTTGCCTTGCATTACAATTGCTTAATGTTAAAATGAGGAATAATATCTGCGTTTTGACATTGTTAACGATATTTCCCTAGATTGGAAAATCTTATATAGCAAAACGCGAGAATATGAAGATGATCTACCACGACTGGAGATTGACGTTGGCATTACAATACACAGGTGAATTTCGAGAATATGTTCTCGGTCTCGTACAACAATCAGTGCCTTACGCAAAAACAGTAAATCAGGGTATCAATCCACAGTTTAATAGTCTACTTAATTCGATTGCATCTGCATGCAAACTAGAAGGAATTTCTCATCTTGCCAATGTGACGGAGCATTTAATACATCTAGTAGATTCGATACAGTCTTCTGCAATCTCTCCAAAGGAAGACGCGATCAATACCATACTTCAGACATTGAGCTATTTGGAATATGTTTTAATAAACGACATTCATGATGATAGATTAGATGTTATCGATAGAATGGATTTATTATTAGATAGATCTAAGCACGAAGAAAATGACTATGTAACTCAAAAAAAAATCAACACTCTTTACATCGACAATGATCCTTTTTCAAGGCATTATATCGAAAAAAGCGTTGACACATCTATTAACCTTGTCTGGGTCGAATCTGCAGCCAATGCGACAGAGCTCTTAAAGAGTTCAAAATTTGATACCATTCTGTGTAATTTAGATTTGTCCGATTCTTCTTTACTGAATATATTCAAACTTTATTCCAGCAAGATCCCCATAATTGCCTTATCACAAGACAATAGACCAAAAGCGGTACAGGTCGCGACGAAACTAGGTGCAAAAGATTTTATCCTAAAAGACAAACTCAGCATTAAATGGATACCTCGCTCCCTCCATTCGGCAGTTCAGCAACAACGGAAAAACGATAAGCGTTCCAGACTTCAGCGCGTGTTGAACAATTCTGATGCCCGAGTGATATTGAAGGAAATGCTAAATTCAAACTTACCTATAGTTCAGCGCGTTTACTCTACTCGATCAAATAAGTTAGAAGTTAATGAGGTAATTAATGACATGTATAAATTAAACATTAATGATGTTCTGAAGAAGGGAACTAACGCGATAGATCTGTTGTCTTCGGCTGATCTTGTGATAAGAAGGCAACGTGAATTGTCGATAGCCTGTCCTCAATGTAGATCGCCAGATTTAATCAGTCATTACTTATGTCCGTATTGTAATCAAAGTAACTTTATAAGTATAAAATCCGTTGTATATCACAACGGTTGTGGCTATTCAGATGACAAGGAGAAATTTAAAATTAGTGCCGAAATCCTAGTTTGTCCACATTGTAAACTAAATCTGGGACATACTAGTAGTAATAAATTTACATATAATGAGCAAGCAGGTTTTAAATGTAATCAATGTGCAAAGGTATTTCCTTCACCTAAGATTGATCACACCTGTACGAAATGCAATCTGTCAAATTTTGAAATTGCAAATGCGTCCTGGATTCAACTGTATGATTATATACTGAATCAAGACAAACTTGACTATATCAAACAAAATGTCCTCATGATAGAGCCAGTTTCGGACTTATTGAGCTCTCAAAATTATGAGGTTCAAATTAACCACAAATTTATACTCAATGGTGAGGAATTTGGTCCGTTTGAACTAGTTGCTAGAAAAGAGAGTCAGAAACATATTATCATAATCAGTATATTAGATGAAGAAATTGACGACAATATCGAGACTCTGATTCAGCTCGATACGTTATCTAAAAATATTGACAGCACTTTCACTAAATATGCTATAACCCTCTATCATGAACCCGAAGAAATAATCAAGAATCTAATGATTAAATTCGATATCATTCCCATTACCCTAGAAAATTTCAGCAAAGATATGTTAGATATATTTGTAAGTAGTTTCACACAGCATACTAGTGGACGGGGTATCAATAGTTGAAATTAGACGTGCAAGAAATTCTTGATGAGCTCGAAATACCTTATGAAAGCGCTGGAGCAGACATTAGAATCGTGCATGGAGCTGCTTCACTATCTGAAGCTTCCGAAAAGGAACTTTCGTTTTGCTACTATGATGCAGAAAGAGCTGTTTCTGCGATTTCTCGATCTGATGCAGGAGTGATACTATGTAAGAACAGTATGAAGAACCTAGTGTCTCCAAAATCTGGTCAACAACTAATCTTTACAGAAAATCCTCGCTTAGCTTTCGTTAGGGCAACAAACAAACTATATCATATGACTTCGATAACAGGAATTTCTCCTCATTCTGTAATATCCCATGAATCAAAGATCGGATCCGGCTGCTACATAGGGCATTTCACAGTCATAGGCAAAGACTGTATAATAGGTGATAATTGTGTAATAGGAGATAGTGTAAATATAGTACAAAATAGTGAGATTGGTAACGATTGCGTTATTCAACAAGGTGTCACGATAGGAGCAGATGGTTTTGCATTTGAAAGACACGTCGATGGAAAACTTGAAAGATTTCCGCATCTTCGTGGTGTAAAAGTGGGCAACCATGTTGAGATTTGTGCAAATAGTTCTATTGCAAGAGGATCTCTTTCTTATACCTCTATAGGAAATGGTACGAAAATTGATGCTCTAGTACATATCGCACACAACGTGACTATTGGAGAGAAGTGCGAGCTAACTGCTGGGACGGTAATTGGCGGCAGCACGAAACTGGGCAATTCTTGCTGGACGGGTCTAAACTCTATGATTAAAGATAACATAAAAATTGGTAACAATGTTATAGTTGGTGCTGCCGCTGGTGTCATACATGATGTTGAGGACGGGGATATTGTAGCTGGGGTTCCGGCAAAGTCGATTAAACACAAAGTTACCAGTAATCTCACTTTTCTCATGGCTGGTCAGCAGAAATCTGATGCACAGATAAGGCAACAAAAACCATCCGAGTAGCAATGATAGCAGACTGGCTGGCTGCGGTCTCGTAGGATGCGATCATGACTTTGTAGACGCACTCATTTCTAGTCTTTGCTGACTGAAAGGCATTAATTTCATTCGAATGTTATGGATAATATCATAATTTTATCAGTCTTTTCTTGTCGTTACTAGTACTACTAATCCTGCTGGCGCCAATTCCCTTCCTCCCTGTTAGCTCCCAAACACATTGACAATTCCTCCCCCACAATAGAACAAGTATGAGCTTCATAATCGGGAAGAATGTTATTAAGGTGCAAATAGACGATATGGCAAACTAGGGTATGAAGTTCCATTTACCAAGGTTTACAAAATACTTTATCTAAAAAGACATCAAGGGACTCGATACGAGGCATATTGGACGCTTAGGTCCAGACCTTGAAGATCATCGCAGGTGATTTGAATAATAATATAAAAGTCCTGACTAAAAAAAATCGCTGTACTCCCATTGAATGATCACCTTAACCAATACTTTTGCTTTTTTCCAAACCTTTTAAACAGAATCGAAACAATTCGTTGAAATTAAGGAATTTTTAATAGAACAACTCAGTTTGGAATGCTGTTAACGCACCTGCTGATCCTGGGTTAGTTGATTTCGTGTTATCGGCGATATGAAGACGTTATCAAAATAAGCCAGGGCGTCTTCTGAATACAAACCTATTCTTCCGAATGACAGCTCGTTTGACATATTTGGATCAATATAGTCTATTGCCTTTTTGTTGTCGACTGTGACGACTATGTGATTACCAATAACCAAAATATCCCATCTTGACCAATTTCCAAAATGTAACTTCTGTTTGTTTGAGGTAAACAGGAATATTTGGCCCTCCCTTGTATCCTTGCAAGTGTTGCAATCCTTTTTGCCTAGTTCTATCCCCGTCGGTTTTAGTAATACCCAATAATAATGGAAGAGGTCAGTGTATCTGAACAATACCCAGGCAGCATCTCCAGGCCCAGGTGTGCTTTTCACTCTTAACTGTTTAACCGTATTGGTATTTATCAAAAGTTCAAAGTTACCGAATTGCTTGGTAGTGGTTACTAATGATGCGTGATTTTGTTTTCTGGAAGCGGAAATAGCCGGAGATAAAAGCAATATTTTGTTATTGTTTGATAATGGGGTATTTTTTCCTCCTCCTGCCCCTGCTTCTGTCTTGACTCCACTCACACCAAAGCCATTGAAAATACTAGTCCATTTACCATTAGGAGAAACTTCATGCTCACTCAAATTGTAGTCACTACCTTCGAAATTATCATATAGGATAGGTTTGGAGCCGGACAGTAGCTCGGATGTATTAAGAGATGAGACGTGCAACGTATTATTGCTGGTACTAATATTATCATCAATTCTCAAAACCCTGCCGTAATTTGAGTTGTATAATCCAAATGATGCCATCGGCAAAATATTTTCTGCTCTTGTTGTCATATGGGGTGGAGTAGCAGCCGACTTTCTAATACTTGTAGGATCTGATAGTAAAATGATGAGAAACAAAAACATCGATAAAATAATCAAAGTTAGGCATTTAGAAGAGAACCAAGAAAGTTGCACTGCCGTCATATGCCCAACACCTTTGAGTTATAATAGATATATTAAATTTTAATTCTATCACCATCAACACAGTACATGATGATAGATGAGGTCTATCTTCGACTTTTTGTTAATTTTCCAATTGTAGATAATTCTAATATTCCACGACGAGGCGGCAAAGTATGGCAGAGTGATATCAATCTCAGTTTGGAAACCATACCTGAATGCGAATCGTAACATAATCTTTATAGAAAGAGGGGTGCAATTATTCTGATCTATAACGAAAAATAAGGTTAAATAGAATAAATGAAGCTAGGAACAAACTTTTGGATCGGATTCTTTTTCACAATTCTCTTCCTTTGGGTCGTATCCATTCTAAACATAGTCTATTTCGCTGTTAACGGCATTCAGCCTCTTATAGATAAAAGTATTGACCTCTATTCTGTAACTCTTCCTATGCTTATTGTTGTATTATCTTATCTCTTTTTGGGTTTTTTCGTCTTTATAGTCTATATGGTGAGCTTCGGGAGAGTCAAAAATAATCAGATTGAAGCTATTAAGAATGCGGATAATATTGATAATATTGGGGTATTGACTCGTTCAAGTCTTGCCATATTAGGAAAAGTACAAGAAAAAGATCTTTGTAGCATTATCATCGCAGCAAGAGATGAAGATAGTGTAATCAGAACAACGGTTAATGGTTGCTTGAAACAGTCGTATGGAAATATCGAGGTAATAGTAGTATGCCATAATTGTAGCGATAAGACTTATGAAGAAGCAAAAAAGATTTCCGATAATAGAGTCTGTGCATTGGATTATCAGACCAAAGCAGATGGCAAAGGCATTGCTCTGAATTATGGAGTAGAGCAGTCTAGAGGAAAATACATTTTGATTCTAGATGCAGACGGTCTTTTGACCGACGACTTTATAGAGAAAGGACTGCCGCTCTTTGGCAGGGATACAAAATATGCTGCTATCCAGGGGAGATATCTCCCAAGTAACAGGGATTATAGTTTTGTAAGCAAAATGCTTGCAATTGAAGGAGACTTATGGTCCACTCCATATATGACTGCGAGAACGTTTCTCGACAAGAGATGTGGATTAGGAGGCACGGGCTATATTATAAGAAGAGACGTGCTTATCGAAGTTGGAGGATTTTCAAATCATTTGGTGGACGATTACGAACTTACCTGCAGACTTTTCAAGAAAAAATATCGGATAGTTTTTGCTCCTCTTTGCATAAACTATGACGAAAAACCTCCTGATCTAACAATTATGCTTGGACAGAGAGCTAGATGGGCTAAAGGGTTTCTGGATATGCTTAGACACAGGGCAGCAGAACCCACAGACATACTGGGTACATTATTGTGGTTGAGTCCGTTTGCTGTCTATTCAGGATTTGTACTTATAACTTTGGTGGCGGTTGCAACGCTGTACAATTTAGCTTTTAAATATTATCCGTTTTACTATGCTTCAACGTCCATTTATCTATGGATCTTTGTTACACTATTGCTTTATGCTTTACAAGCTATGACATTGGTTAAACAATATGGCAGAAAAGGAGTAAGACTAGCAGTTTATGTTCCAATATATGATGCATTTATCATTTATGTTCTAGTGACGTTTATTAGAGCCTTCACAGTAAAGTCATGGGGTTCGACCAAGACTGCGCATGGATTTATCAAGTCCAAAAAGTAAAATAATCTGCCGATATTATGCTCATTGGCAGTACTTTGCCGCGCCTGATGGGGAATCAAAGGCACTTGTGCATTTGCATTCATAACTTGAGATGTAACCGAAAGAAAAATTAAAAGCAGAATTATTGGCCCCCAATTTGGCATTAGGCGCAAGCTAAATAGATTATTGTGACGACAACTATTGCAATAGCTTATTCTGTATTCCTTGTTATCATAATCACGGCAAGATTTATTAATATAACATTGCATCTGGAAAAGAATAGAGTTTGGGCATATAAGTAATTTTCATTATCTATTAGTCATCCGTTATCTTTGGATGAATAGTCAGGAATCTTGTATTCAATCACATTCCTTGGAAATAATCCTGGTTTCGCTTTCTCGCTACTAGCTGGTGCATATTTGAGTAACGTGAGATCCTTTTCGAACGAGATTTTCAAAGCCTCAAAAGATTCGACGTGAGTTATTGCCTTGCCAAGTCTACTTTGAAAAGCCCTATATTCAGCCAATCCTTTTATTGCATTGGTTGTAATAAATAATTTCGATTTCTGAGATCCAAATAGTTCAATTAATTGAACCTTTTTCTCCATTACATCAGAGATATCATAATAGATAGAGGGATAAAAGTTCCTTGTCGAGGGATTTTCGTATGCTACGATATTTGGGCTAAATCGACCAGCCTCTAGTGTAGCTTCTGCTATCGCCCGATGATCGTGATGATTATCTCGTAACGAATGTGTGTAGACTACGTCTGCATGCGACTTTACGATAAAATATTCAATATTATTGATAAGTTCGCTAGTTAGATATACTTTTGAATCTTCAAATGCATCAATCCATAGAACTCTAGCGCCAATAAATTTTGCAGAATTGACTAATTCGTTTGCTCTTCTAATCACCTGTCCTGCTGCTCCCCCTTGTGTCAAGGTGTAAAGATAAATGGAGTGTCCTTGTCTTGCAATCTTAAGTAGAGTTCCACCACATCCAAGTTCAATGTCATCTGGGTGAGCACCAATTGCCAGAATGTTCACGACATGAACAAAAAAATCCCTCTTACATATAAGAAGTGTGCCTAAGTACCTAGATAAGATATCTTGTTGAAACTCTTTCTAGAACCGCTGGACTGACGTTCCCGCTTAGGGTGCTATCTTAGGCCCGCTTCCGTCATGAATTTCTAGGCGCTAAGACTTTCAAAATTCATCTATTCTTTAGGAGTCAATGTGGACGACGATAAACGAATATTTGATTAAATGCTAGATGACATTCAGTACTAGTATCCTTTTGTCTATTGGATGACCGTATGAGGTCGATGTCAACTAAGCGATAGTATAGTCTGGGATTGACCACTTTATTAAGGTGGGCCACGGTTGATGTCTTTACGATCCTTAGACTCACGTTTTTAGGATCTGCCAGTGTATTGAATCTTTGAATGCTTGGTCGAGTTCTACATGACAACCAGGCGCTAGGCTCATTCTCTTGTTTATGATATGCTCTAGTTCTGATCCCACCGATTAACTAGATTTGTGAGCCTGAACGCTTCAATCAGACCAGATCATGCTGGAGATCATTTGCGTGGTTCGTTGAGAGAATGTTAGGTACAAGTATTTTCGATATTTGCCAGTTGTCCTGCGAAAATTTTACTATACTTTCATTGTACTAAGAACAATGGTATTATTTATTTGACCTCTGAGTCTGATCCAATAAAAAGGAATAAAAGCATACGCAACTAGATGTCACAATCAGCTATCAAACTTTTCGTGCTTTTGGCAATAGTAACACTGGGTTTCATTGTACCAGTACCGTTAGCAGCAAATGCGATGCCTAATCTCGGCGGTAATGGTTTATTCCTGCCTATCCCACATCATTTAATTGGACCGTCTTACAGTACAACTATTCAAAGTTCAAACAATAATTTGTACAATAATTCAATTCACAA
>DASSIM010000092.1:0-8468 GCA_035691865.1 Candidatus Nitrosopolaris sp.
TAATAATTGCGGTAGTAATTTTTGGAGCAAAGAAACTCCCTGAGCTTGCTAGATCTTTTGGTAGGGCAACTACAGAATACGAAAAGGCTAAAATTGAAGCGAAAAAAGAGCTTCAACGGGTCAAAGACCTAGGAACAATAAGCACCACCGGGACCAATTCACAAGACAGAGAAAAACTTGAATCAATAGCTAACACTCTGGGAATTAATCACTCAGAAATGAGTGACGACCAATTAAGGTCTGCTATCCAAGCAGAGATCAATAAGGACAAAAATAGAGTTTAGAGCGAGAATAACATTATTAATACTAACAATAACAATAACGAAAACTATTAGGACTTGTACACTTGCCGTCAGAATAACGTTCTAAAATAATTGCATACGGTCGTCGGTCAAACAGCTAAGGAGATGTAGTATAACATAATTCCCACATATACTAGTATTGAAACCATCATGATCTGCGAACGGAACATTAGGTAGCTCATAAATTGTGTAACAATTGCTCTCGATTTTATGGTTAAGTGTTGATAATAGATGTTTCGAAATGACCTTAGTATACGAATCAATAAGGAATATGAATAGTTGCCTTCGTCTGATTGATACAGCTTTGTTACGGCGTAATTTACTAAACGCTTAATCGAATAGACCATAGAGGCAATTCGAAACTCCTTCTCCTGTCTTTTTCAACTTGCCAAATATAGTGTCTTCATTAAAACTAGGTTGTTTTGATATCCGCCAAGAGAAAATTCTGGGCGCTATGCTGGCGTGACCAAGAATACTGTAGTTGATATAAAGTTCGGACCCCCCACATTCATACTTTTCCAACCTATGCAATCTATGTACGTGATATTAATTTGCAAGAAACGGATACATTCTTGCAATTTGTCAATTAATCTTTTTATTTATCGGTCAAGCTATGCACAGATAGGGTTTGTAGATCGAAACTCCGAGAAGGCAAGCGAGTATTTCCCCTGTTTTCCTCGCTCCTGCTTGCTTGCCTTCCACGAATCAGTTGTTTAGCGGCAGTTTGATTATCCTGCAAAAGTCATATTCGTTTGGACATATGTATTGTTGTGGTGATTCCTTAGACACCGCTGAACATACATTAGTATATTTGGCTTCCTTTGTAAAACTCTTGGAAGGTATAATTAACCTTGAAAAAAAAGCCAAGTTATGCTGATCTTAACTGTCCAAATATAGACATATAAATGGCCTCCCTAGTATGTCTATCGCAGTGCCTGAGTTATGCGTACCGTCCCTGGCTGACATCAATATCGATCTTCATTAAACTTGTCCATATTCTGGGTTTAACCATTCTATGAAGCTGGCATTGTTTAATGAACGCACATCTTCTAGGTAGTTTGGTAATATTTTGACGAATTTGAAATCATTGTTTAACTCAAAGGAAAGGGCTGGATCATGGAGTTCCCCTTTGATGACCTTCTCTGCAAATTCTAATGGAGTCATCATATTTGCATGTTCACAATAGTTGAATAATCTTCCGCCACTTATCATTCGACGCAAGTTTAATCTCTTGATTAGCTCTTTCCTTGCATCATAAAGCATCTTACCAATTCCTTCATGTCTAACTTTTGGATGTGTAGAGATATCTGCTCCGTAGAGGCTGTCTCCCTTAGGATCATGATTTGTTATCGCGCCATCGGCAGTGATGTCTTTCCATGTGTGTTCTTTATACTCAGGTTCTAGAAAGACTATGAGGTTGCTTGCAGAAGCAACTACTTCTCCATTCAATTCGGCACAGAATTGTCCTTCAGGAAAGAGGCTAATATGACTTTGAAGCTCGCTCGGATGCCAAATATTTCCATAACGTGCCAGATAAGGAAATGAGTCTTCCTGAAGTTTGACTATTTTGGGAATGTCTTCATGTAGGGTATTCCTAATTATAATCAAGGTATTATTCTCCTTCACATGTTGTGATTAATTAATGTGACGTCTTTTATAAGCTACAAAACCTTGCCACCCATTGTTCTCTTTATCAAACCTTCTTTTCACCATCGGAGATTGATTAAGTGAGCACATATCCACCTCAGTGCGCAGCTTTGAATATAGGGGGTTGAGAAAACAATTTATAAAATAGAGAACGCCGTATTTATCCGGATTATCCTCTATTGAATGCTACTGAGGATCTTAAACAAGACCATCTGACTCTGAGAAGAGTAAGAGACATCGCACAAAGATGCTCTGATAAGCTCTACGCTAGTGAGAATATTCCATTTGAGGATCTTAAAATTATTTCAGTGGTTATTGAAGAGTTTGTTGATAGGTTTCATCATGGAAAAGAAGAGCAAGCATATTTCCCAGAGACTAAAAATAAAAATAGTTTTTCGGAAGATATCCGTAAATTTCTGATTGAACATGAACTCGGAAGAAGAATCGCAAGAATGTTTTTGCACAAGTTGAATGTGTGGAAGGATAGCGGAGTAGATTCAAGGGAGCCAGTAGCAAGATTCCTAAGGTCCTATAGTATATTCATAGGTGACCATACAGGTAAAGAAGACAAGTTTTTTGATATGATTGAAGAGGAGGGCAGTCTGACAGCTGAAGAGAATGAAATATTAATGAAGCATTTTGAAAGCTGTATGCATGAAGTGGGGGGCACCGCAAGAATAGAACAAATGATGGATTTGATTGAGTACTTAGAGACGAGAGAATGGATGAAATGAAAGTCATGAAGCTGTCCATGTAGTCCCTATGGATTCATTGAGCCATTTATAAGATCGTACGTAGACATACCTGTTGTGATCGGCGATGAGACTTATCGTTCCTGCAACCTGAAGCACCATTCTCTGTCATATCTCGCGTAGCTTAGAGATCCCCGAGAAACCAGTCACTATACTTATTAGATTGCCATACAAGTTTTATTGTAAGAGAAACATGCAGAATCAGGGTAAGCGTGTTTTAGATTCACGTATGATGGACATACTATTAACTGCTTTGATGTTGGCCACCACTGGGGCTTTTCTACAGATCGGAGGAACCAGCTGGGATGTCACATCTCATCTTTTACAAAGACCTGAGTCGTTCTTCACACCCTCTCATGCCGTTCTCTATGCAGGAGTCGGCATATTAACAATATCTGCTGGTATCGGAGGCATTTTGTTATCGCGGAATAAAGACCTTCGCACAAAATCAGTTGCTACTGCACTCAAACTGTTGATAATAGGCTCCGGGATTGCACTCGTGGCAGGACCAGCAGACTTCTGGTGGCACCAAACATTTGGAGTCGATGGGTTGTTTAGTCCCACTCATCTAACACTCGCAACCGGCATGCTCATTAACTCTGTGGCAGTGGTATTGGGACTTGGGAGAATTATTGTGTACTTATCAAAAAGTAAGAAGTTGATGACTAAGAGCGCATTGATTCCTGCATTCGCTGCTATGTGGTTAACGCTAATATGGTATGTTCATATGTTTGCGTTGCCTCTTTCTAACGGACAACACTTTAACTTTAATTTGGATCCTGTTGCTGAGACAGTAATCGCAATAGTCGCTTTGCCTTTGATAGGTTCAATTGTCTTTCTTACAGCATCCAAAACGATTGGTGGCGTAGACGGTGATGGCGGTAAATTTGGTTCTGCAAGTGCTGTTGCTATAGTACTGATAGGTATGAATGTATTTGCAAGTATCGTGCCATCTTATCGAGCTGTATCTTTCTTACCTTGGTATGCATTGATAGTCTATCCAACGGTTATATTAGCTGACCTAATTCTTAATACATCGCTATTAAGGAAGATCTCAGAAAAATCAAAAATGATAATCGCCGGAGCAATTATAGGATCATTATCCTTTATAATTGACTTTCCTTGGATTAATCTAACATTTACACATCTACTTCTACCAACTCACACATTTATTACCGATCATATTGCAAACACAATCCTATACTTTCTAAATACACTGCCAATTACATCAATCATGACAATAATTCCTGGAGCTATAATTGGTGCATTGAGCTCATCAATCTTCTCTTTATACAACCGAAAACGGGTACAAACACAGAATGAAAGCATGCCTTCTCAAGTCTGACTCCCATAAAATTACTCTGTCTGGTATTTCATGAGCGGCCTTTACTATGATGACATTTGTTAATTAATAATAGTTCTAAAATAGGATAGCTTGTCTGTGACTAGCATATCAACCCGCGTTATGACATTATCAATAGAATCGATCTTAATCATACTGGTCATATTGGTCATTGGAAATACAGCTCCTAACGCTACGATCCAAGCACATTTGTCAGGACCAACTTTACAACAATGGGTAGATAAAGAAACAGGAATCAAAATTCAGTTTGCATATAAACCAGAAAAACCTATAGCTGATTCTCCTACTGATCTTAGTTTCAGTGTCCAAAATTTGACGACAGGCCAGCACATCAAGAACTTTAGAGCACGTGTGGTAATAATAAATGATTTTCAAAGCGTATTCAAATTTCTAAATATACCTGTTATAAATGGCGATTTCTCATTGAAGTATTCCTTTCCGGATAGTGGACATAATCAGATCCTAGTTAGTATAAATAAAGATTCGTTTGGCGTTGCATTGGCATCATTTAGGGTCTCTGTGGCAGCTCCATTCCCTTCTCCAGACATTCTTGCCAAAAGTATCATTGTTGGTGTCGTAATGCCTGCTGCAATCATGACTGCTATTTTAGTGCTGATAAAGAAAAGAAGCGGACAGGTATTTATTAAATAAAAAAGTAATTACAGAGCGTCGATAATACCTTTAGAGATAAACAACCTTTGAAATGTTTTGTCTCGTAAGGGGTTTTGAAATTGATTCGAGAAGTATAAGAAACTCAGGATTAGAGGGTTCGTGAGTATTATTATTAGTCATAACAATAGCAAGCCATTGGATGATGTACTCACTCATCTTATTTCTGACTTCGTCTACCATGTGGATGGGGCAGTTTACGTCTTTTTGGTCTGTCCTCATAGTCTGTACACATATTTGAGAAGTCTATCATCCAGCCATGCCTCGAACATAGACCACAACAAGTCGACTACTAACGGAGTTAGAGTGACTTATAGTACTGCGTCAGATCAAGTCGTGAGGTTTAGAATACTCAAAATTTGAAAATTCACAAACCTAGCCAGCATGCCACTAAAATTTGGTATGTAGAGAACAAAACTCATGCTAGAGCCATGTCCGTTGCATTGGACAATGAAACCGAATTTTCCCACCTTCAGTATAATTAAAAAATTTTTGCTATTAAGGTTCTTTTATTATGATACTGTCATTTTATTTAGCAGTGCAGCGAACCGTACCTCTACATTCATTATTGGAAGTTTTGAGCGCTATAGCTGATGCAAAATCGTTACTTATTTTTAGGTCTATCGTGTCCGAGGATGTCGATAGTAACGTCCTTCTTAAGAGGTCTAATCTTACTCTCAAACAGTACTATTCGAGGATTTCTGCACTACTAAATGCAGGTCTCGTGGAGAAAAAGAACAAGAAATACTCCTTGACCTCACTGGGTAAAGTAGTTTACGAGTTACAAGTGGTCACGCAACATGCCCTCGACAATTATTGGATACTTAAAGCCATTGATTCCCTTGATGATGTTCCAAAAGAACAACAAGAATCTGCGGTGAATAACTTAATTCGAGATCCAGAACTGCGAAAATGGCTTACAAAAAAAAATTCTCAGTTAAGCACTGGCCTTAAGCTTCTGGAATCGAAAAAACAAGGTGAGATAAGGGATGGCACCAACATTTTTCTCGTAGAGGATGAACCCGACGTTCTTCTAAGTTTCAAGACAGTCTTAGTATCACATGGGTATAACGTTAGTGCTTTTACAGATTCATTTGAAGCCTTTAAGCATTTTACAATGCTAAATCGTCCATTCTACAGTGTGGCATTGCTAGATATAAGAATGAAAGGTATGAATGGAATCCAGCTATATCAAAAGCTGAAAAGTATAGATGATCGCCTTCGAATAAGATTCATAACAGCGCTCGATGCAGCTGACGAATTAGTCAGTCTAGTTCCAAATTTAGATCCTCTTCATATCATAAAAAAACCAATCTCCAATGAAGATCTTTTGAATATTGTCAAAAGCGCCGTATCATGACCTTCTTCACACCAGGTCCTTGGAATATGGTGAACTCGTATAAAACGTTCTACATACTATATGCTAAATCACTTGCAGAACACCCAACATTTTTGGTAGAATAATTATACCTAACAATTCATTAAATCATCTGATAGGCCTCATATTACTTAATCTTAAGAATCAGCCGTAACAATTCAACATTCAGTAAGCATTATGGCGGAACAATGAAAAACGCCGATTTAATATTCTTCGCAGCCATACTCTTTTCTAAACTCTTTCGAAGTTTAGCCTTCCTTCCTTAATAACAGCTGAAACAACGGTTGACATTCTACTGGCAAGGTAATTGGCTAGATTGATACACATCAGAAAGAGTAACCTAAATTATTCTATTTGGCCCTGCTCGGCAGAATCTTATATAGTAGTCGACCTATAATAACTTCTATCATCAAACTATATTCCAGAAAAGGATAAGCCAAATATAGGCGAATGACGGACTCATAGTCGTAAGGCATACTTGGCATGAGGCAGCCCATACCATTATCTTCCATGAATTTGCCATTTGCTCGAAAAACGATAGCCTTAATGCTACTATTTCTTGCTTCACTGATGTTGGTTCATGGTTCTGCTGCATTGGTCTATGCCCAGTTTCTAACTCAACCGCCTACAACGTTTCAACAGCCTGTTAATCCGTCTCCTGTAAACCCGACGCAACAACCTAGTGCAACGTTTCCATCTCAGTTTGGGGGCCCAGGCACGGGATTCATCCCACCATCTGCCACAACGTCACCACCTTCTGTTTTTCCTCCAACTAACTCTTTTCTACCATCAACATCTTTTGCTGTCCCTACGGGTTCCCTTTCGCCATGGTTTCCATCATTACCAGCCGTAGCATGCGGTGGAACATTTTCCTTTACCGTTATAGGGAAAATCTCTGATAACAAGGGACAAGATCTTGGTAATGGAAAGCAACGTATAGCAATACAGATAAATTCTGCTGGCGGGATTGATTTAACTCAACAATCTGTTAAAGGAAAGATATTCATAGGCCAAGACAATATCGATAAGAACCAGGGAGATAATTTTAATATCAAAAATGTTTTCAACAATTGTCAGGGCCTAACATTTAGCAGATGATTATACCTGCGTCTTCTTAAAGTAACGTGACAATCAGACTGGTTTAAACAGGTAGAATTTCTATTCTTTGGGATGCCCTAAAGGGGCCTTAATCTGGCATCGCATTAAAAATTTAGACCAAGCGTAGAACTAAATGCTAGAGATAAGTCATCATTTGAAGGACAAGCGAACTTATGAATGCTTTTGTCGCGAAAATAAGTGTTAGCAAGAATCATAAGGCGATCGCATTAGCGAAGATTGTGCACAAATCCCTAGCTAGTCTGGCCCAGACAGATAACTCAAATCGATTAAATGGTTCTATCAATATTCTAGAGGCAAATAAGAGTCAGGTGATTAGGCGATGACGAAAAGTCTAGAAATCTTGGTTATCATATTTTCTATAGGCGGTTATGGCTTCTTATTTCAAGAAGGGGCTCTGGCCCTAGCTCAGCCAATGAATCCCATAGTACCCCAACAACAGATACCGCAACAACAGATACCGCAACAACAGCCTTCACTACAACCACAGTTGCAACAAGGTCAACCTCTTTACAACCCAAATCAAGTTGTAGCATGTCTTAATCATGTTCTTGTTGACAGCATGGTGAAAGCAGGCACTACTCCAAATTTGACTCTTCATAATAATAGTAAAGGGGTTACACCAGAATTAAACCAGACATTCATTCAAAATGCCACACAAACACTAGATTTATGTATAGTTCCAATCAGTAAATAATTATACTGATCCTTTCTAGTTTGCATAACAAAGCTAGCAAGTATCACGCTATACTGATGACTAATTCAGGCCGTGTTGGTCGATGTCACAATCTCTAGAATGTATGTTTTAACCGAAACATACCGTTACAGGCAATTTCTGCAGTTTGCTTGAGAGCATTATTCACGCATTTTTTACATTGACGGGCATATGCATTTTAGTATCTGAACTGTTCTTTACACTATCTAATTTGTGTCTTATCAAGACCTAGGCTTGGCATATAAACAGGCATAAAAGCTCCGACATTAATTTAATAAACAATATTTTATCTTATCCTTGTGAGCCATTCAGGGATATGGCATGACCCATAGTTCGCTTATGGATTTGCGACAGTTCATTTAAGAAGGAGGGTGAAAATGTATATTTATGAATTTTTGAGCAAGACTCACACATCATAGTTGTAATACATTCGTTAAAGGCAACTTGGCATCTTACCGTAAAGTACTATTAGAAGTTACTACTTGGCAATTATTATAGGTATCCTTAACAAGGAAGTCAATTCCGC
>DASSIM010000093.1:0-6671 GCA_035691865.1 Candidatus Nitrosopolaris sp.
CTTATACTAATAGATAGTTACGATCAATAACGTAAATACATACTTATATTCGTTAAACACGAATTTAGAATTTAGTACAAACAGTAGGTTCGCATAAATAGTTTATTTTCGAGCCGTCATCTGAATGAAACGAACTATAATGTCATACATGGTAGCGACAATCTTGTCCCTAGGGGCAGTGATTGGTTTGGTAATTCAACCATCAGCTCTAATGGCACAAACACAAACGCAACAAACACCAGCAACATCAGCAGCATCAGCACCAAGTACATCGTCAGCATCAACAACCGCAATAACACCAATAACAAACCCAGCTTGTGGAGAAGTAGTCCAAGGAAGCGTTAACTTGACAGCTAATCTTAACTGCACCGGAGACGGCCTAATTGTAGGAGCCGACAACACGGTCATAAACTTAAACGGCTATACTGTAACAGGTCCTGGGCAACAGAGCTCTAAAGTAGGAGTAGTAGTACCCAACAATGACAACGTCATGGTAATGGGGCCCGGCGTCATTAAGGGTTTCCAGGCTGGCATATTAGCCACAGGTTCTAACAACGTACAGATTAAGTCAATCATCTTAACAGGCAACGAAATTGCGGTCTTTACAACAGGCTCGACTAACACACAAGTAGAGGAGAACATAATCAAGAACAACAATCTCGGAGTTGCATCTCATTCTAGCAAGGGTGCAAGCCTTATGTCCAACCTAATTACAGGCAATCAGCTCGCAGGTGTCACATTAGTCAATACACACAAAGCAATTATTGCAGCAAACAATATTGAAGGTGGTCAAAATGGTCTTTTCCTTGATGCACAAAGCAGCGAAAACACAATAAACATGAACAACGTATTACATAATGTAATTGACCTCAACAACGCCAATGGATTAGCTCCGAACATCAATGTAAACTCATTTGCAGACAACAACTGCATGGTTAGTAACCCAAGCGGACTCTGTATAGGCAGATAGAAAATAGAACGTTTACTCAGGAAGACAGCTGAAAATGCTGTATCCTTCAAATTATTTTTCACTTCATAAAATTAAACAGTTAAGCAATTGAGAGTAATTTTGCACCTTTATAACCGATATCTCTTCTAATAGAGCAAACTCACTTTGATTCGAAGGTCTGATCATATCTCTATTCTCGTTTTATCATTCTAACTATACTTTCGGCTAGAATAGAAGGTCGAAAGTGATAAATTGGAGACAAATTCTCTTTGAATAATGAACAAAAAACGAGTGACAAGCCTATTGTTGTTGTTATCTGCAATCACCATAGTTGGAGCAATGTCATTTAGTGCAGGCCCGATTCTGCAAGAGGCTATTGCCCAGGCCGGCGTACCTAGCCCAGGAGGCCTTGCAAATCAAACCGCAGCAAACAATGCGATGTCATCGTTCCTTCCACCTGGTTTAACGAAATCAATAATCGATCAGGCGCGTAATACTAATGCGACAAAATATGCGCTTCAACACGCTATTGGTGCAACTACTGCAGCAATGAATAAGACTGCTGGAATGAATGCTACTGCTGCTGGAATGAATAAGACTGCTGGAATGAATGCTACTGCTGCTGGAATGAATGCTACTGCTGCTGGAATGAATAAGACTGCTGGAATGAATGCTACTGCTGCTGGAATGAATAAGACTGCTGGAATGAATGCTACTGCTGCTGCTGCGTCAGTTCTGAATATTACACGAAATACTAATGCAACTAGCTTTGCCGCACACAGTATTATAAATGCAACAAAGAACACCACAGCTGTGAAGCACTAGAGGCAGCTTACCGCGAGCATTACATAGAAAGATTCCGTAGTTAAATCAAAAATAGTGGATGCTATTAAAGACTATTCTACTTATCCACTTCAAGAGGATCCGAATCACTCATTTTTTCTGAGGGGATATACCGATCCGCAATACGATATCGAGCATACTTATCGTCAGGTGAATATTTGGCCGGATGAGCATCGATCGTTGGGATCTTACATTTTTCACAACCGTGTTTGAGGGTATATGAAGCGCATTTTGGACATTTTCGGATAAGATGTTTCATGTCCCAGATTTACCTACCGTTGAAGGTGTGTCTTCTTTGACTCTTCACGGATAAAATTGAATGTTCCATGATGTTTATCTATACTAGAATGAATCTTTTCTACGAGATTATTCATCGCTTTCTCAGCAATCTTAAAATTCTCTGCTTCGACTACGATTCTGTATCGCGGAGCCCCAATATAGGTCACGCTCACAGTGCTAGTAGCACTCTTGCTAGTCTCTACTGGTAGTAGTGTTGTTTTGATTATATCAATTCCATTAGGTTTTTTCACAGCGATCTCCGCAATCCCCCGTATTTCAACGTGAGGAATCTGTATTTTTTTGCCCTCTTCTTCAATCGCTTTCAAGACATCCTGCGATAAATCGATATTTGTGATTGCACCGATTCCTTTCTTCGCGACGTCTTCAAAAAAGTCGTACACATAGTCGTATTTCTGAAGAATTTTATCCTCTATTTCCTTTACCTGAACATCGTTAATTTTTGTCTTCTCCTTGATAATATCCATCGATGCGGAAGCCTTCTCGTTTTTCTTGACTTCAATGAGCTTGGATTTTCTTTCCTCCCCGGATACTTGCTTGAGAGATAAATCAACTTCTGCTCTGCTCTTATTGACCCTGATAACTTTGAGGACTGCCTTCTGCCTAGGTTTAACATAGCGCTCGATATTGCGTATCCAGCCGGTGGCGATTTCAGAAATATGCAGGAAGCCGGTCATGCCGTTATATTCATCTAAAATGACATACGCTCCATGTCCTGTCAGTTGCCTTATAGTAGCGATAATAACATCGCCTTCCTCTGGAAGCCGTCGGATCTCGGCAGTCACCATTTATAAAGGTAAACGGTCCGAATGGTATACTTTAAGGTTACCATACCCTGATTTAATGAGTAAACTACCAATCAATAGTCAATTCCTTTAATTGCCTTAGTTCCCAACCCATAAGGATGCTTAACCTCTTTCATTTCTGTGACTAGATCTGCGAGTGCGATGACCTCTACAGGCGCATGGTTACCCGTGAGAACTAGCGTGGTTTTAGGAGGCTTGATTCTTACAATTTCTAATACGTTTTGAACTGATATCAAGTTTAGTTTTACCGCATAATTGATTTCGTCTAGTATCATAACATCGTAAAGACCTGTTGACAGTTTCTCTATCGCCAGAGTCGTTGCTTTCAGCGCCGCGTCTTGATGTTGCTCTAAAGTGTGATCATCATCCAAAATTCCAACAAATCCCTTACCTGCAGCGATCATTTCAAATTCGGGCTCTAGTCTTTTTGAGCTCGTTAGTTCACCGTAATACCATTCTCCTTTGATGAACTGAATCATTATCACTCTATGCCCATGGCCCACAGAACGTAAAACAATTCCTAGAGCAGCCGTCGTCTTGCCTTTGCCTTTCCCCGTGTAAACGATTACTACGCCCTTACTCAGACACAATTCGCAACTCTGAATCAGTAAACTTTGACGATATAATAGTTGCTGTCTCATATATCTATCCCTGCCTCTTTTATCATAAATCTGGATCCAAATCTAAGGTATTTAGACACCTTTCTGAAAACGCTATGATTAATATCATACGATGTCTTGATTTAATCCAACTTAATGAAAATTGGACTGGCGGGTCTGGGACTAATGGGAGCTGCGATAGCACACCGACTCATTGGTACTGGCCATTCACTTACTGTTTATAATCGTCATAGCATAAAGACTGGACCTTTCGCAAGCAAGGGAGTCAATGTAGCTGCAACGCCCAAGGAACTAGCACAGTATTCTGATTTTATTCTTATTTGTGTTACGGATTTTATTTCAGTGAAGAAGATATGTTTTGGAGATGAAGGAATACTTGCCTGCAATTCCAAAGATTTTATCGTGGCAAATATTAGCACAATATCTCCTGAAGAATCAAGGTTTTGTGCCCAACGTTTTAGAGAGGCCAATATCGCAATGCTCGAAATGCCTGTCATGGGAGGAACTACCGCAGCTGAAAAAGGTGAATTGGTCCCCATGATTTGCGGAGGTAGGGAGGCCTTTGAGAAAGTGGCATCTATTATTGAAAACATATCAAAAGCAATTTTCTATCTTGGCGAACGAGATGGTGATGCGAGTGTTCTCAAGTTAGCACTGAATCTAAATATTGGTCTAATAGCTGGAGCGATGTCTGAAGGCATAACGCTTGTCCGGGGTGCAGGAATAGATCCCAAGTTGTTTATTGAGATATTGAACTCCACATCTATCCGAACACAACTGAGCGAAGCGAAGGGCCCGAAGATTATAGCAAATGACTTCGAGCCGTCATTCTACCTTAGAAATATGTTGAAGGACCTTGATCTTGCAGCGCTTAGTGCTCAGTCGATAGGGCTTTCGTTACCGTTGACTGTGTTGATGCAACAAATGTATAGAAAAGCAAATAATAGCGGATACTCGGAACAGGATTACACTGCAATTGCGGCTTTTTTAATGAAAATAAATGGAATAGAAACTAGTGATGCGCCTAGATAATATCAAACAACTCAAGACGGATGGATTCAATGTATTCGCATCACTCCCAGGTATGATAAAGGCGATCGAATAGTATCAGCATATCTGGCAAGAAACTTGAGGTCAGAATACATTGTCGAAATAGTTTCCGGCGTTCCTCTTCAAGGAATCCAGCAGATCAGCCGTTTGCACTTTCATTTGGCCAATCAAATGGTGGTAGCACCGTAGCTTTTCTTCCACAACCAATTGCACTACCAACGACGACTTCGACTACGAGTGGAAACGGACTTTAGTATATGACTAGATGTCAGTGCGTTATCTAGCGCCAAGTCGTGTTGTGTACTTAAATTAAGCATAGCCAACTCGAAATGAAAGTAAAAAGTTTATGAAAAAAAAGGTCAATGACAATTTTTCTGTAATAGTTCATACTGGAAAATTCTATAAGGATATCCTGCCGTACTGGCCAAGAAGTACCGCCAGGGAAGACAGGATGTTGTCGACCTACCGTGTCGAGCATCACTGGGAGGCTTTTGCTAGTCTATTGTACTACATGTGACGATACAACTCCGCCTAGCAATTGCTCCGATCGCTATCTCACAAATATAAGCGCTATAGGAGCGGCGAGGTAATAACGCTGGTACAACGAGCACATTCAATCCTGTAAGAAATATCACATCTGCGTTACCGGTGCTTATGGCACCTCAAAAGACTTAATTTAATATTTTTTCAACTCTAATTGCACAATATGTTATTTCAAACACTCTAAACTGTTAATTTTAGAAATTGACCTACTAGGTCAAGGAAGAAACACAATAACTTGGTTCAACGGATTAATCTTGGGCTTAGCTGCAGATAGTAACATTGAAGCAAGGCATTTGCAAAAACTGAAACTGCAACTTAATACAAAAGGGCAATACGAGTCCATTTTAGGAGATAACAAAAGGATCCGCCTAACGGGATTGGTCGATTATCAAGTAAATAAACAAATAGATAATTCCAATCTAATCTAACGTACAGCGGAACCAAGAGGAGCATCGTCGGAGATTGTGAGAAATGCGGGTCGACCACCTATTCCCTCCGCTGCAAGCAGCATCCCATTTGAAGTCACGCTACCTATCCTACGTGGTTCCAAGTTTGTGCAAACTACGACTATTCTCCCAACGAATTGCTCTGGTGTGAAATAAGGTGCTGCACCTACTGCTAAATCTCTTCGTTCGCTACCAATATCTACGACGACCTTAAAGACTTTGTTCATACCCGGGATAGTTTCCGCATGAATTACTTTGCCAATTCTCAGATGCATCCTCGAAAATTCATCATAAGTGATATACTTATCTTGGTCTGAGGACATCAACACGTGATAGCGTATATTCTATTAAAAATGGTTTGGATCTATTTAAACTCACAGAAGTATGCTGAGTAAATAAAAATTCATCTTGTGTGCTATATTGACATATAGCAACAAGACTTGTGTTGTGCTTTTTTACTTCTTACCGCCGAATAGCCCAGATAAAGCTTGTCCGATCTTCACAAACGGATTTGACGAATTTCCAGAGGTTGCGTTGCCTGCTGCTTTTGTTGCATTACCCGCCGTGCCGCCTGCTGCCGTCATGTTACCTGCGGCAAGGACGGAAGCAACAGATACAGATGTTGCTAACATGGCACCAATGGCTATCGCTAAAGGCAATCCTAAGAAATATTTTGTTTCTCGCATAATAGACTAATCATGTACTGACCCTTTAATACTTTCAGGTGAAAATATGAAACTAGAATACGTATTTTTGTTTTAAGATAGATCGCCTTCCGCTAACCCAAGGATTTTTCAGTGAAGCAAGGACGACCAAAAGTGATAACATTCCATAGTATGGAAATTACCGAGATTAGTAAGGGAATCTAGACTCCATTGAAAAGAGTATGGGAAGTAATACCTAATCTGGGCAATTATCCACGATATTGGGATCAAAGAAGGTCGATAAAAAATATTCGCAAAGAGAAAAAGTATCTAAAGAGAATTTGCGATAGCATTCAAAAATTGAAAAAGTCTCGAGATGGTAATCGAAGATTATAAAGAATCTATTCAGATAACCATTATCAGTGTACATTTTCCAGGGAATACAAACTATCACAATTTCAGCAGTAGGAAGA
>DASSIM010000094.1:0-21140 GCA_035691865.1 Candidatus Nitrosopolaris sp.
ACTGCGTGCTGTACTCCTGCATCTGTAATTTCTGCAGCTATCAGCTTCAGGTGATCGCTGCTGCTTGTGGGTGAATTAAGCGAGATGTGTCCACCCATGATGTTCGATGTTGGGCCAACGTCAATGAGTGGTATCAAACCGAAACGCGAAAGTATGGAACCTCCGCCAGAGCTGCCGTCAAGATTCAGTACGCCCAGATCAGCTGCCGGTATTGTTGTATGGCTGGCAGATGTGATGGCTGGTGTGACGAACTGAGGCTGCTTAAATATTGCTTTCATCGTAAGGGTGTTATTTCCAGCGAATTGCACAGCAGATGTTCCATTGTTCCAAAGGAACAGATCCGTGAAATGAGTCACTCTATCTTGAGCCCCCGTAAAAGGATTGATACCAGTAAAGGTTGATCTTAGGTCGGTATGATATAGCGATTGCACTGTTGGTGTGATGTCCAATGTCTTTGTCAAGTTTACAGCGACTGCGTGCTGTACTCCTGCATCTGTAATTTCTGCAGCTATCAGCTTCAGGTGATCGCTGCTGCTTGTGGGTGAATTAAGCGAGATGTGTCCACCCATGATGTTCGATGTTGGGCCAACGTCAATGAGTGGTATCAAAGCATCGGATGGGAATGCTGATTTTCCGAGCTTCACTGTTTCCGTGTCAATAAATGGGACAGGAGGAATGTCATCGTTACTGACTACACAGTTAATCGTTTCGCCTGCGGTGATACTCCCAGAACAGCCAGAAGAATAGGTAGTCGTGTAGCCAGAAACTGAGGCCTCAACAATTGCATACTTCCCTGCGTTTATCGATACTAACGTACCTGACGCGGATCCCGGAAAGTTGTTTGGAAACGGGCTATTTCCTGTCACAAATATCATAAAATCTGATGCCTTCTTTGTGCCCCTATCATTGTTAATTACATTTTTGACAACTATTATCTTGCCAAGTGGACTTTGCTGGTATTTATTTGCTACAGTACAACTGAGGGTTTGACCTGCATCGATGCTCCCAGAGCATCCTGAAGAGTAAGTAGTAACATATCCCGATATTTGTGACTCTGTAACGCTATAGATTCCAGGTTTTAATGTGACAGTAGTACCTGAAGATGAGCCAGCGAATGAACTTGGTGTTGGGCTATTACCCTTCATAGAAATGGTAAAGTCTGAAGGTTTCTTGATACCTCCATTAGTACTGTCAACCTTCGTTGTCACTACCAAGTTGCCTACGACTGGGGTATGTAGATTGGTAACAGTGCAGTTGATTGGTGCTCCGCCACCAGCCGTGCCAGAACATCCTGAAGAGTAAGTAGTAACATATCCCGATATTTGTGACTCTGAGACACTATACTTTCCAGTTTGTAACGTGACGGAGGTACCGGAAGATGAGCCAGCGAATGATGCCGGTCTTGGACTATCTCCAGATACAGTTATCGTAAAGTCTGACGGGTTCTTCGTACCTCCATTAGTGTTGTCTACCTTAGTAACAACAATCAGAAATGTAGTTGATCCAGGTGGAGGAGTGTATTTGTTGGTAATAATACATTTGTTTTTCTGAGCTCCACCAATGCTCCCGGAGCATCCTGAAGAGTAAGTAGTAGTGTATCCTGATAAAGATGACTCTGTAACGTTATAGGTTCCAGGTTTTAGTGTGACAGTAGTACCTGAAGATGAGCCGGCGAATGATGCCGGTCTTGGACTATCCCCAGATACAGTTATCGTAAAGTCTGACGGGTTCTTGTTACCACCGGACACTTTCGTGGTGACTATGAGTGTTCCTAATAAACCTGGTGGCGGTATTGGCAAGCCGGTTGGAAGTTCAGGAGGCGGAGTTGGCAACGGGGCAGGTATAGGAAGAATGGTCTGGTTCCGGACTGGAGTGTTCTTCTTTGCAGCATAGCTATTGCTTATCAATGAGTTGCTCATCATTGAATTTGCAAATACTAAAAGTGCGAGAATAGTTCCAGCCGTTATTGCTTTGATAATGGGTGAGGAGATCTTTTTATTCAAACTTGATCGATCCATCCTTTAAGATGAGTCTAGTTAAACAAGTAATTAGAAAGATGGAAAAATAACGGGACATTTGAGACTTACAATTCCTCCAGCCATTAGAAAAACAATGGCCTATTTAAGCAATTTCTAGAATTCATTCCACCTATAATAGGTTCAACTAGATTTCCTAGTTAAGGCGGCGGTCAGTCTTCCTCTTCAAGTGGCCTAGTAAATCAGTGCTTTTCCTTTGCAGCCAGTCTACAGATTAAGGTGGATACATTACGAATGCACCACGCAATGGCCTTGATAAGAGCTATGAGACAGAGCCGTTCATCATAGAGTTTGTAGCCATGTATCAATTGTGCGATTTTGATTAACAGGGAGTGATGATTAAAATGACTCGGTAATCTATTACTTTATAAGACAAAATTTAGCATCTTTACACGTTCCTTCGTTCTAGTTTCATTTTCATCCCGTACTTCGGACGTAGAGTGATGGCCGGGTCAAGCTCAACACGATGACCTGGGACGAGACGCATTTTCCACTGTCGGCCAATAGTAGCTAGAACAAGTATAGCTTCCATCCATGCAAAAGGTTCCCCCACACAGGCTCGAATCCCTCCACCAAATGGGAAATAGCTAAATCTTGGAAGGGCAGATCTTGATTCCGAATCCCACCTGTCAGGATCATATCGGTCTGGCTCGTTATAATAGCGTGGGTCACGATGCATAACATATTGACTCATCATAATCGTAGAACCTGCAGGTATGGTGTATCCGCCGAGGGGATAATCATCACCCACGGAACGGCCCATGGCCCACACAGGCGGATATAGTCTCATGGACTCTCTAACCACTCTTTCTGTAAATTTTAATTTTGGAATATCATTGACAGTTGCGACTCCATTGCTATCAATTACTGCTTTTAGCTCAGCTAGAAGCTTTTCCTCAACACCTGGATGTTGAGAAAGAAGATAGAACGTCCAAGTGAGCGCATTAGCAGTCGTTTCATGCCCAGCGATAAATATAGTCATGATTTCATCTCTAACTTGCGTATCAGACATTCCAGAAGCGGGACCATTCTTGCTTTTATCGCCAGTGTCGGGGCTAGATTCAGCAGAATCTTGGGCTTGAAGCAAACGTGCCAAGAGATCATCATAACTTTTCGCGCTAGATTCAGGTCTTTGCCTTCTTTCTTTAATCAAGCCATATACAAGTCTGTCCAGCTTCTCCTTTGATTTTCTGGCTCCTTTTACATTAGGTAGAATTGGTATTCTATTAAGAACTTGACCCAAGGGAGATTGGAGCCTCTTTGAATAATTGCGGCATGTGGTCAAAGCCCTTCCAACCTCTTCAGCCTCTGATTCTACTTCATAATTTAGTACTGACTTGCAGATTATACTTAATGTCATCTGCATCATTTCTTTCAAAATATCTAGAGTTTCTCCATCTTTCCATTTATGATTCAGACGGGCAGCATAATTTGTGATCACTTTGCTATAGGTTGTGATTTGTTTGGGATGAAATAATGGTTGTATTATTCGTCGTTGCCGATTATGAAGATCTCCCTCACTTGTTACAAGTCCTTCTCCTAAAAGAGCCTTGGCTAGTTGAAGCCTCTTCCCCTTCGTAAAATTGCGATGGTCGTATACGAGTACTTTTTCAATATAATCAGGATTATTGATCAGATATACATGCTGGCGTCCGAGTTGGAAATGAGAAATTTCACCGTACTTGTAAGAAATTTCCTGTAGGGTTTTTATGGGATCATGCAAAAACTCTCGAACTAACTTGGCTGGCCTCATCTTATATGATGGGCCTGGAGGATATTCAATAATTGTGGTCAAGGGTGTATTTACATTATCTTCTTCAAGCGTAAACTATAAGGTTTATGTTCATATGTAACATGCAGCTTAGATAGAATATTGGAGATATTACTCTGGTATGAGCCCTGATATTATCGCTTTCAAACACTCGTGAATTTATTATACACAATTATCTTCAAACCAGATTCTACCCTCTCTGAAATGGACTTAGATGTTTTTCCATTGAACGGCGGAATTCGATAAAGCTTCCTACGTGTTAGTATGTTGTAATAACATATTATGGAGGAGATCGGAAGAGACAAACTTTCATACAAAGGAATAGCATTTAGGATTTGATGATTTGTCAGTATGATATTTTCTTTTGAATATTAGTGAAGTCACCATCATGATTCGCGAACGAAATCTCGACGATTGGAAGAAGCTGGAGCTACCACTATCGGTTTAGTTCTCTACAAGAATCGATGTCTGAAGTTGGCTACTATTTCCTATTTTGGAACACATCTGAAGGTCTGCGGCTTTATGTGCCAACTTTAAAGCCTCCAAGAGATATCCCGCTACTTCTACTATCCGATGATGAACTAGCTTTATTTATCAGCTCTTTTATTCCCAGATAGTCTACAAAGTCACTGATATTTTTAGTTTGATAATAAACGGAACCTGGACCTATTATTTCGGTGACTAACCCTTCTCCACCAAGAAGGGTGCTTTTTAATCCTCCAAACTTTTTTACAGAGTAGTTTGATTTTTCGCTCATTGCTACAATGTGATGGTTATCAATAATAATTCTTTCATCTACCTGCAAATCTTTTTGTACAATTGCTCCAAACGTATTAAGAAATAGATCTCCTCTACCATTAGCTTTTAGCATAAATAACTCACTGCCAAATAGACCTTTGGTGAAACCTTGCCATTGAGTATCCAATATTACATCAGCAGTCGAAGCAATGTAAGCGCCAGAATGAACTATTAACCCATCTCCAGGACTAATCTCCATTTTTACGATATCGCCGATTGGTCCACCTGTAAGACCGATAGAACAACCATCCGTATTCGCAACATAATTATTCACAAAGAATGATTGTCCTCCTAACACACTCACTTTTAACTTTTTAAAAAATCCTCCGCCTTCTCGAGTCTTTGTCTTAATTTCGATATCTCCCTGCATGTATACCATCGCGCCTGCTTCTGCAGTAATTGTTTCAGCATTATCTAAATGAATATTCAGTAATGCCATGGGTTCCTTCAGGATTTGATAGTGCATATACTCTCCTTTCAAAGGGTGTGACGGGACACTTATAACCCATTTGCCACTTGGCTGCCACGAAAATCGTGTAAGGCCAGTATTAGGATTATTTTATCTTTGAATAAGGTAGTACTGCAGGAATTCCTCTGAATGATCCAGACTCACGATACCTAAAAAGCGTCTAAGTGGATTCAACCTTTCTTTGCTACCAATTCTCTCACGCTCTTCCATACTTGGGAAATCAAAGTCAATCACTTTGTCAATAAAACAACTCACCAAGACATAACAGCAGCGTATGATATTTCTAAAAATATAATTTGATAGCCAATGTGGTCTATTAATCAGATAAGCTTAAAACAGGATAATATCCGCGACGGTTGCGGATTTCATATCATCTTTTCCTGCACATGAGTAAGCATTCATTTTACTGGTTTTTATACACGAATACCCTTGTTATTGACTATATTATGATTAATTATGAGGACAAGTACGATTCTAACTTAGAAACAGCTCCCAATACTGCGAATAGGTCTACTCCCCTCTCTTCCCATACTTCTACATTTATCATAAAAGGAAGAAAAAACGCGTTAATGGAAGCCTACAATAAATCACTTACTGTCAAGCATTCCTACTACTGTGTTACCGGTGAAGAATTAGTAAAAAGCTACAAGCCATTTGTGCCGCTATTGCAGGTTCAAATCGGGCAGCTCGGGGGCAGCTCGCTCATAATCACTAACTTAGAAAAAAAAACCCTCCAAGCAATTAAAGATCTTACAGAGGCAGGCGCACAAATTAGGCATATCGAGACTTCAAGTCTAAGACGATGTGTAATCTATGATGATAAAGTAGCGTATTTTTCAATTGTAGAGCCTATTATAACACATAGTGCTACTGAAAATGTAGATCAAACTGAGGGAGATGATTTCTGGGTAGGGTCTACAGACCCATCAGTGGTTCAATTGGCGAAAAAGCACTTCTTCTCAGACTGGAAAATTGCGGTTCCAGCTGAAAAAAAAATTAGAGAAATTAAAGAGGGGATAACAATACGGTACGGATCTAAAATATTTGAAAATGAAGACGAGGTTCTTAATAGAATAAAATACAATATTGAAGGATCTGATGAACTACTGATCTGCACCACCCAGGCAAGAATGAGGTTGATTTACAACAACTTTCTTGACTCTTACAAGAAAATCCTAACCAAATACAAACATGGAAAACATAAAGGGATTAGGTGGGTGGGCACGATAGAAAAGGATAGCATATCTTTGGTTAGGTTTTTTTTGGATATGGGTGTGCAAATAAGACATGTAAAAAATTTGCCTCCACTGAATTTTGGTATAGGGAAAGAGTTTCAGTTGCACACACCTGCATCGCTAGACGAACAATATCCAGATCAAATCCAAGAAACGAGAGGAGAAACTACACCACCACTAGACTGGTATATGCTAAAGAGCCTATTGACTAGTGATGAACCCACCTATGTCAATCGATTCAATGCTCTTTTCGAAGAGCTGTGGAGAAATGGGATTGATGCGGTAGACAGGATCAGAGACATTGAAGAAGGTGTTGATCTAGCTGATATAAAGATTATTCAAAATCCCAAAGAAGGGCTAAGCATTGCATGGAGTCTCATAAGATCTGCTCATGAAGAGGTGTTGATAATGTTCTCCACAGCAAATGCATTCCGTAGACAAATAGAGGTCGGTGGACTGCAACTCCTAAGTGAAGCAGCATTACAACGTAACGTAAAGATCAGATTATTAATTCCTAATGATGAGAAATCTGCTCATGCAATAGAACAAGTGAAATCGGAATGCCCGTGGCTAGATATTAGAATACTAGAAGAAAATTTACGTACCAAAATTACGATCGTCATAGCTGATAAAAAAGAGTGCATCATTGTAGAACTAAGAGCTGACTCAAGAGACATTTCCTCTGGCGCTGCAGGGTTGTCTACGTATTCTAATAGTAAATCAATCGTCTCGTCATATGCTATAATATTTGAAAGTCTTTGGAAGCAAACAAAATTATTCGAACAATTAAAAGCTCACGATAAACTCCAAGAGGATTTCATCAATATCGCTGCTCATGAATTAAGGACACCTATCCATCCACTTGTGTTATCTTCAGAAGCACTAAAAGGCATGATGCCAAATGACCAAATCGTTTCTATTATTTATAGAAATGCAAAAAAGCTTCACGTACTGGTAAATGACATACTGGATGCTTCAAGAATCGAAAGCCAATCTTTAAGATTAAACAAAGAGAAGGTTAATCTGAACGATGTGATCTTGTTAGCCCTAAGAGATATCAAAACGCAAGTTATGAGCGAGGATCTAAGGTTATCCTATGAACATGCAGATGGAAAAGATAGAGATATCCGTGTAGAGGCAGATAAAGAGAAGTTAAACCAAGTTATTTGTAATCTCCTAAGTAATGCAGTCAAATTCACAAAAAAGGGTACCGTAACTATTTCCGTAACGATACAAAAAAAGGGAGAAACGATTCAGAATACTACAGACAACAGCAATAGTGTACCCAGAAACATTGTCAAAAAGGAAAATGGTGAGGTCATCGTGAGCGTGAAGGACACTGGCACTGGCATAGATCCACATATGATTCCTAGATTGTTCTCAAAATTTGCTACAAATTCTTTTGATGGTACTGGATTAGGATTAGGATTATTTATATCTAAGAGCATGATCGACGCCCATGGCGGCAAGATGTGGGCCGAAAACAATCAAAACGGCAAAGGTGCTACATTTGCATTTAGTCTGCCAATATCATCATCGTAGACTAGGAAAGACAAGGAACAAAATGTTTATGATCTATAAAATGCCACTTTAAAAAAAATAGAAAATATTACCATTTTTTGTATGTATTTGCCCTTTTTTGTTTATCAAGTAGATCTAATAAATTCCTTATTTCCTCATGTCTTATTTCAACATTTTCGAGTTCCTCTCCTAATGATTGCCTCTGCCCTAATTTTCTAAACACGTCTAATAAATCAACAATCTGAGAATGGACTAGTCTTTGTAATTCAGAGTAAATTTCCTTCTTCTCTATAGAATATATCAAGTCCTCTTCTCCAAATGGCTTTTGCAGTAATTCAACTGGTTGTTTCAGCAGCTTGACAGAATCTAATAATGTTTCCTTGATATACGCAGAGGCAAATATTATTCTCTGCTGTGGATTTATTGCCAGAATCTCAGTTGCTACTTCCATTCCATCCATACCTGGCATTTTATAATCCAAAATCACTGCGTCAAATGGCTGAATATGTAAAGCTTCCCATTCTACGTTTCGTAATTTCTGATGATAAATTTTGAGACAACTTTCTCCGCTGCTTGTTATTATAACGTGGTGACCTCTTCTGTCCTCTAACAAATTCTTGTAAATTAAACCAGTGTCGTTGTCGTCTTCGGCTACCAGTATTTGCATTTATTCAAGAAACCTGAAGCAGAAAGAGATGAATTCGCAGTTCGTCGGATCTAAGATTTAATGTTACGTGTTCATAATCTAGCCACGATTTATTATTTCCTATCATGATAATGAATTGTTCTTATCCATTATCTATTTATAGTTTTTAACTATTATCTGAACAATTATTACTCTATTAAAGTCCAACACGTGAGTAAACGATAGAGCATGTCACCATTGTAGTCTCATTCACCTGATAATCCTTGTCTATCTTCTGCTGGATAAACACCACTCACCGTAATTTTAGATGAGGAAGAAATCTACTTTTTGCTAGATTCCAACTGTCCAATTGCGCTATCTGAAATACTGGTACTCTTCGGGGTCAGAATAATAAAATAATTCTTATCAACGCGTTCAACCTCAGTGACTGGCATGTATTTTTTAGTTGAGATGTCAAACTCCACCAGCCCAGCATCAATGCTACCTTTAGTATACACCATCGTCATCACTTCTCCAGACAACGGACTTATAGGTACTATAGCAAACACATAACCTTTGTACGAACTTACAGGAAGGAGCTGCTTCATGTAAGGAGCTACTGACACAAGGTACATAAATACCTCATTTATAGTCGAAAACTCTTCAAATTCAAATTTCATGACCTTGCTGGGGCATTTCAGTGATATAAAGTATCTATCTTCGCTCATAGAATATCAAGGTTCTCGTAGAATGCGATATACTTGTCAATACAAAGTAGGTTATAGTAAGATGGAGATCTTAAAGCCATTATATACCGTTTCTTGGTTCATGACCCTGCTGGCATCAGATTGCTAATTGGAGTCCGAAGCATTTCTGCACTTCATCGGCCCGATAAGGCCAAAAGAAATGCACCTTACATGCATCCAAAATCCAGCAACGTAGCTATATCCAGTAGCTAATCCTGGAAGGACAAAGAAATACAACTTTAAATAATAGAATCAGGACGTTTTCGTATGCACGATAATGGACACGTATCAAGTTTGGCTACTACGCTACTAACAATCGGATTAACAGCAGCTTTTGTTTTTCCTCTATATTCACCCCTTGCCTTTACTCAATATGTCTATTCCCAGATGGCTAATAATGCAGGGTTTCAGAATTTATCTGCCTTGTTCAAGAATTTTCTTATGCCACAAAAAGATGTTAGTGGCCATTTCAGTAATCCCCAATTTGGAATTGTAGATATCGTATTTCCGAATGGATGGCATGGAAGAGAACTGGCGCCAATTTTTGGTCTAACTGTAATTATGCATCCAGGAATCGAAAATAGATCATCTTTTTTCCTCTCTACTCCACTTGCACAACCCCAAATGTTATTACAGGTAAGAAATAATTCAGAACTTGCGGGCGTGAGCTCAGGAGGCAGTCCACAAGACCTTTCTATATCCAAAATTTGCAAGCCATTGACTCAAAACACCACATCTGTTATTGATGGCAAGGCTTTTAATGTGGCAACAGTAGAGTGCCCTTTGTCTTCTATCATGGGCTCTGCACTGCGTAGTGCACCATCTATAGGCATTAGTAATCAAAGCAATTTTGCCTATAATGGTGGGAGTGGAATATTCAAATCACTGAATCCGAACGCTGTTATGCAGGCAAAACTGTATGAATTCAAGGGAATTGATAAGACTTATCGCCTAGGCCTTGTTGTTAGCAATCTATATACTTCACCTTCCCAAAGTTCCGAAAAACCAGACATATCAAAGTATACTCAATTGCTAGATACGACAGCAAATACATTGAAACTTAGATGACAATCAAGCTAAGTGAGTGAGGGCTTACTTGCCAGGTCGTGTGTTTACATGCAATCGATATACGAATTAAAGTGAAAGCTTTGTAATCGCTTTTGTACCTACGGCTCAGACGTCTGATCTCATCACCAAATGAGTTGATACATTTTTATCGTTGTTGCCCACCCACCCTTTGTAAGTAGCTTCCAAGTTTTATCGACTTCAACTTTTTGCTTACGATTCATTATGGTTTGCAGGAATCTAAGCGAGATGCTTCAGAGTGGAAATTTCAAACGATCACATTAGAAAATTATTTGGCATGTCATAATAATTCTAAACCATCAATTACAGCTCGATTTTATTATCAGGCGAAGGGTCTATGTTTCCAAGCTAATGCAAATAGCTGCAATACTCTCCGATTATGATGGAACACTATGTTCTACTATCAATGTGATGAATTCGAGTGGCAATAAAATACCTGTAGAATTGTACGCAGTACTATCTGAAATTTCTAAACATGTGCCTGTATGTGTCATATCTAGTAAGGATTTCGGATTTCTTTGTGACAAGATAAAATTTGCTAGAATCGTTTCTTGCATCATGCGGCTCGAAACTATTATTCTAAGGAGACAATTGTGTAATGAACTAATTCATATCAAAAATGATAGTAATGTAATTTTTAACACTCGTTTAACTGATGATATCGACACGTTAACTAATAATTCCGTATTATTAAGTTCGTTGGCAGAAGAAATATCACAAGCTTTCAAGGAGATATCTGTATACCATGAGTTCACTTCTAAAGAGAGAATACTAGCAGGAATTACGTTAGACTATAGACATTTAGAAGATTGGTTAACTTACAAGACAAATTCAGAACCCTTTTGTCTCAGTGGATTCAACAAACCATAAAGTCTCAGCCAACATCTTCAGCATCTAAATTATACGTTGAAATGTATTCTACACATCCTTTCATTGATGTCTATGGTATCAAGTGCAACAAAGGGAGTGCATTTGACTCCGTATTGAAACTTCTGGATATGGACAGATCAAAGAATAATATAATGTATCTAGGTGATTCAGAAAATGATAATGCCGCATTTGCGAAAGCTGATGTGTCAATTGGTGTGCATTCGGGTCGAAGATTAAGACCAAATTTAGAATGTCAATATAATCTGGATTTGCATTCATTTCTCATGAAACTATCACATAATAAGTTTGAATTTTCTCACAATTTGATCTATCGATAAGAACTAGAACATCTTCTCTATTCAGAACAAGTCAACCTCATGTAGAGTCACATCTCTTAGCATTGACCATTGGGTTGAAAAAATTCAAACAATATCTTATTTTTAGTAAATTCATCGTATCAAAAAAGCAATATGTTCAGGACAGTAGGTTACGATCATATGCATATATTTCCATGAATATTTTGAACATCAACTGATTATGAGGTTTAGGTCCATATCAGTGGCTATGATTTCTGAGCCGTTCATCACAGCATACATCAACATCTATGCTTTAATACGTGAAATAACCGATTAACTGATTAATATGTGAAATAACTGATTAATATTGGGCACCGGCACCTTCCCTCAGCACCTTCTGAAGTTTGGGCCCATAATTTGGCGTTCCGACCTTGACCTACCAAAACTATGTTGGTACGTCATTTATCTATATTCATCACCACAATCTCCAATACTATCAAATAGATTATTTGACTTTGTACATACGGCATCGATGGCGTCATAATCTGATTTTCCCAAATTGAAGGTGAATACCTGGGCATTATCGTTTCTGTGATCATCTATTCCAAGCCTAGCACCGATAATAACACCTGCTACTGCAGATTTCTCCAGGATGAATCTGGTTGCTACATTTGCAATGCTTACACTATACTTTTGTGCAATTTCCATTAAAGTAAATAAAAGCTCTTGGAACAAATTCCATCCTCCCCATGCATCGATCATCTTCTTGTACTTTCGTAAGCTCAACGTATCTAATTCTGCAATAGAGGGTTCTTGTATTCTTCCTAGATACCGCTCTGACATCAGCCCTCCGCATAAGCTTCCATAGGCAAGGAGGCTGATTTTATGCTTCATGCAAAACGGTATCAACCTCACTTCGGGCCTGCGATCTATAACCGAATATTGAACTTGGTTTGATACAATTCGTAAATCTGAATCTATCATGAGCTGCATTCGTTGAGTATCGAAATTTGTAAGACCTACATGATTGATCTTTCCTTCATCGCACAGGTCAGACAGATATTTGAGAGCATCCATGTAATACGGATTGTTATAATCCCACCAGTGAAACTGAAGTAGATCCAGCGAGCTAACACCCATTCTGCGAATAGATCTTTCTATATTTTCTTTCACGATAGAACGTGTAATCCTTCCCGGCTGCGGTACCCATTTTGTTAATGCCTGAATTTTATCGAGTTCTGGTTTTCCTAAAACCTCGGACACTCTACCTCTGAATTGCCCAATAAAATCCTCCGCAGGGCCATAAATATCTGCTAGATCCCAGCTAGTAAATCCAGCGTTATGATATTTCATCATGTCTTTGATTGCCAATTCATGATCAATAAGTCCATGTCCTCCTGCAACCTGCCACATACCATTGACTATTCTATGTATTTTCAAATCCTGAGCTAGTTGGTAGTAGTGTCCTTTCCCAATTTCGTTGATATTCATTCTATATGTTTTCTCCATTTTATATTATAAATATACAATACACAAATCTGACGTACATGATGATCGTTACCATTTTTGAATTGGAGAAATTCATCAGGAAATCTTATCCAGCTATCGAAGCAGGATATACTAGACCAAATTCATTTATAAACACCAAAAATAGTCGTAGTGAATATTTGAAACCCGTTAAGGATGTGGATGAATACATTACACTAGCCCCAAAGGAAGTACAGGACAAGCTGAAAGAAATTAGAACAACTATCAAGACTGCTGCTCCCAATGCACAGGAATGTATTAGTTATGGTATACCTTATTACTATTACATAGGCCGGCTGGTTTATTTCGGACTTTCAAAAAACCTATTGGACTTTACATACCCACTCCAGTCATAGAGGATCACAAAAATGAGCTAAAAGACTATGACACCACCAAAGCAACCGTTCGTTTTCCTCTGGACAAAAAACTTCCGGTCACGCTAATAAAAAAGCTGGTTAAAGTACGAGTTAAGAGAAATGACGAAACAGAAAAGAAAAAATAACTAATCTCAGTGCAGATGATTGGATAATATTTTCCTCGGTCCCATGTAACCATATGTCTAAAATACGGACGTTGACTAAACCACTTTAGTGTAACTTATCTTAATCGTAATCCCGTGATTTTTGACCTTGTAAATGAAGGCACAAGGATAGAACAGGCGATAATTTAAAAACCATTAGTTACTTAGTCGCTGATCGCTGGTACTATCAGTTGATGGCCAATGTAGGAGAATATTCACTGGGCGGGTTGAAAGTGTTTTCATTTTCTCGTTGACAAAGTGTGTATGACAAACCTATTCCTGGTGATTCCAATCGCATAATAACCTCCTAGCGGTTGGTGGAAGGTAGGTTCTGTTGATTTGGTGAATATACCTACCCTATTCAAGCTGTTCCTAACATATCCAATTGTGAGGATCACTATGGGTTGAGATTACTATACAAAGTGTTGTGTTGGGGGCTGAGAGGAACGGTGTCTAGGTTTCTATTCGATAGAATGGCTATTAGTGTTGTCTGACGTGAAATGATTTACGAATGTGCAAGTAATCATTGCTGAAAGGCATTCCAAAATGATAGATGCTTCCAAAACTACTTCAGTTGGCAAATGACGAGATAGAGGTGGTGTAAGACTAGTTGATAAGAATGCCCCAACTTGCTTCTGTTATGAATACATACTTAGGCAACCAAACTAGCAGGGTATGACAGACAATAGATATCAGGTGTCATCGTTCAAGGAGATGCTGTGCAGATAGCCCAATGAATCCGATCCAAGATAGATCTAAAATGGTGTATGCGATATACTTTCTTTTACAGATTTTCCTTGAATGGGGAACGATTTAACAGAGCAGCTGCTTATCGTACATAGCCATATCGCAATGACACAGACACACTTTGAGAAAGTTAGTACGATATCTCATAGTGGAGTGGCGGTTGTATGTGTTGTTTATTTCATAAGCAGGAATTGCTATACTAACTCCGGTAAGGGCCCCTCCTCTGTCAATGTCATTCTTTACTATACTGTAGGTGATGTTATTTTGTATTTGGCAGGATCGTTTCAGCATTAATAGATCGTTTCCCTCGTTTCCGAAATCCACGGAGTAAAAATATCGTGTATATATGAGGTTTTCATCAATAGCGTTATCAAGGGCTAGTTGAGTTTTGTATTATTTTGCTCGCGCTCGTAGAATTGGATGATTGGCAGTCGTTGTTGATACATACAACTGTGTGGCAATTGTCACCATCACATGTGGTAGAACTCTTTTTCATGTGGAGCTCCACATTCGCCAAACTTCTATGCGTTCCTACAGCACCTATCAGAACAAAAACCATCGCAATGGTTGTTAGAGTCAGAATTTTGTGATTAATTTTCATGCTAACAACAACACTTTTCGTATCTTATTTGATTTAGGAGGCTAACTTCTAGATATAAATCCTTAATGAGTTCACCTGATTAGATAGTTAGTATCATATCTAAGGCAGGAATAGAACCTAAATCGGACATTTTTGGCAACACATAAATACTCTTTTTTCACTGTTTGTCTGATAATGGTCAATGGAATAGAAACTATGACGCTTGTAGGCGTGCTTTCGCTTGTAATTTCAATGATAACTCAAGGTTCAGATTTTGACAATGCCAGGTCGGTCGCTTCTGCTTTAAAGAACGTGCAAAGTAATCGAGCAAAATTAACTCAAAATTATCTAGCTCAGCCATCATCTTCTGTCACTCACCAAGCCTCTTCTGGCACAAATCAAGCTGCATTCAAGAATATAGCGTTACTGTCACCCGATACACAGTTGACGAACCTCAGGGATGTCTTTAAACAAGTAGAGAACTCTGTAGTACAGATAACAAGGAAAGTACCAACATCAACACCCAACGCCCTCAATCTTCAAACACCGAATGCTACTTCATTAGGTTCTGGTTTCGTGTACGACAACCAAGGGCACATTATTACTAACGGTCATGTCGTGGGTGATGCAAAAATGGTAGATGTAACATTTGTGGATGGAAACAGATATGCTGCAAATGTAGTGGGAGCCGATATTTATGGAGATACGGCAGTTCTACAAATTACACAGAATAATACTCAGCAACAACATCTGATATCCTCTCTTAAACCACTTGTTATTGGGAATTCCTCAAATCTAGAAGTTGGAGATCAGGTAATCGCTATTGGCAATCCATTTGGGCTTAGTGATACTATGACGACAGGTATTGTAAGTGGGATTGGACGATCACTTCCAGGAGCTGGATTTTCCATACCAAATGTAATCCAAACTGATGCACCAATAGATCCTGGTAATTCGGGTGGACCTTTGCTCAACATGCAAGGACAGGTTATTGGAATGAATACTCCCCGTACAGGTACATTTTCTGGAATAGGATTTGCAATCCCAGCTAATACAATAGCGAAAATAGTTCCTTCATTAATCGAAAAAGGGCAATTTCTACATCCTTATCTGGGACTTAGCGGTGCAACTCTAACGTCGGATTTGGCAAGGAACCTTACTGGTGGACCGGCAGCAACTAATCTCAAGGGCATAATTGTTGACACAATTACGAAGAATGGGCCTGCCGATAAGGCTGGAGTGCACGGAAGCACAGTAGATCAGTATGCGAAGAAGCACCCCGGTGATATAATAATAGCTGTTGATGGATATCATATTACCAGAATAGATGATTTGATTTCCTTTATTGATCTACAGAAGTCTATTGGCGACAATATTACTTTAACTGTATATAGGAATGGACATACTATTGAGCTGAAAACAACGCTTATTCCTAGACCCTCTCCTCCATTTCTCAACGAACGATCTGCCACTCCATTTCCGATTCCAGGTCCACCTAGACAACCTCCGTCGGCCCCTACACCACATTCATAAGGTGGCATCATTGGTTAGTTCCCTAGTAGTGAGCTTAGGAATTCTGTCCTAGTTAAAGATACGAACCTAAGTGTACGAAGTGCCAGAATTATTGGTGCAAGTTGCCGAAAACATATTCACTTTCTATTACTAACGATACTATGTCTAACTTCCAAAACCAGATCTTGGTCACTGCATTTCCACACCATATTATCTCTAAACGCTGGGTTTCCGGTTGCCTTAACTGCAATGGATAGTTTGCTTATCAGATGGTGATGTTGGAAGACATTACCTATATCTCTGAGCTTCCCATCTGCGCCAGAAGGTCCTGTGCCTTGAAATGCAAAGATTAGTGCTCCAGCACCGTTCTGAGAGACTAATTCTCCATCTCCTGCTGTATGGATTGTACCACCAGAACCATTGGTTACAATCGCATTGCCGCTATCGGTAATATTCATATCATTTAGAATCCCGTGGCCTGTGAAAGATATTTCTATTCCGTTTGTTGCATTAATAGTTGCTAGTTCGAGCTCGTTGTCTTGTCATATCCTATGTAACTAACCTGATAGTGGCAGAATTATGAAGTCGATAGAAGATGCAAATATAGTTGGTCATCTTTTTCTAAGCCAGATAACTTAGAACTGGAGAATCAAGACGGATGAAGATCATATATATTATCTTTCGGTATCAACAACGAAATGCAAGGAACTATCGTTTATATCAAACTCTACTCTTTTCAATTCAAATTCTTCGAACAAAAATCTATATTGTTCCGCCATATAACGAGACCAATTTTTTCCCATATCATGCTGGATAACATAAGCGTGTCGCGTATAGTTGACTTCGTGCCTATAAGGATGGCCGGATATTTTAATCCAAGTTTCAATAACGTCTAAAGCCGATTCAATATTATATTCATTTCTTAGAAGTAATACGAAATCTTTAGTTTCTTTCTTCGCTATATATTCTGCGATTGAAGATATCTCTTTGTCTGGAAGTCTATTGATGAGATCAATCAGCAATCCCCGCCGTACAGTAACAAACCCAGCTTTAGCTGCATTAGAATGCCAATCTATATGTCGTCTTACGATACGACTCACTAATGCGTTGACACTGGTATCTTTTTGCTCTGCTTCATGTTGTAGCTTGTTTAAAATAATGCTGTCCAACCTAAGGGTGATACTTTCACTTTGATGTTCGTGAGGACGATGCGGATCTTGCCTCCTATGTTTAATTTCGCTTTCTTTTTCCATTATACAAATACTAATTTAAGTAGCTCTAGGCATAGTATAACATCATTGCATATAAATTATTTTTTTATTGCATTGCAACTATTTGTTTAGAATGCAACTATTCACTGGTATTGTGTATATTATATAAAAAAACCAAAATGTTATTGCAAAAAATGCGTATTCCTTAAATATAACTTCAAATATTTATCATTATGGAACAAGTAAAAAAACATAGGCCTTTCGGCGTGACATTAATAGCAGTACTTACCGTAATCGGTGGGATAGCTTTTCTTGCAAGTGGAATTACAGCAGTGACAGTAGCTCCATTTTTATCTGGTACTCTAACATTATTAGTGGGATTATCAGCTGGAGCAGGTGCAGCATTTCTAGCACTAGGAATAGCATATTTTGCGATGGCTTATGGATTAATAAAAGGGAAAGGTTGGGCTTGGACAATAACGTTAGTACTATCTTTCATTGGAATTGCATTAGGATTTGTTTCAATGGTGACTGGGCATCTAGGAACTGTATTCAGTGTTATTATCAACGCGGTAATAATCTATTATATCTACAGACCCAATGTTAAGTCATTCTTCGGAAAGGCTGCAACAGTACCAATGACAAGATAATAGATAAAATCAAATCTATTCATAACTCGAAATAGATGGTGAAATTATCATGTTGCTCCTCATGCAGTAAAAATGCAGATGACAAAGCATCACACTGGTCTGACCAAGATAATGAAGAGTTGAACTCGCGAAAGGAACAATCTATGAAAAAACAGCAGTAACAAAGACATATCTTTTTTTTGAAATTTAAGGTAGAAGAGCTGGATGAAAAGTAAGATGATAACAAAAATATGACATAGCTTACGGCTCAAAATGAAGTCGCGCAACTTAAAATCCGGATGAACTCAAGAGATATCAAGAAAATATTCGAATATCAATAATTACTGCAAGTGAAAATCAGAGTGGATTATTTATGGGATGTATGTGGTCAAAACCCTACAGCAATGCCTAATCGTGGAATTGATCCTTCACAGAAAATATGGTCTATTCCAACAAAGACGCCTCCTTTTGCTCTGCCTTTCGGTGTGTTTTTGTTAACAAATTAAGATAGGATCTTAGACCGGAAACAGTTCTGTAATTCCTAATGGCAATTCTGGCATCCGTACTTGTAATGGAACCTGGTATTCAGTCTAATTATGTAGTGCAAGACCTCCAGCGTATTTGCTAACAAACACCTTAGAATAACTGTCAGGTCCTAACATATTCTAGTAGGAGGCATCCAGCACTATATTGAAATTAGCATTGCCATCATTGTTAAAGTAATGAGTCCTCACAACTTGCCTGTTCTCGTGACACATTGTTTTATTATAGTAAACCTGCCTTTATTGGAAGAACAAATCGGATTAGCTCGAGTAAACATGGAGTGGAGACTTTGCTTGCGTTTTAGACAAGCAGACGTTATTGATAGCCTGTGAGCGATGGCTGATGCAGCAGCAGAATTATTGGTAGCAGCTATTTTTTTGACAGAAATTATCAAGATAGACTGACGGTTTAGCTAAGTTGACAAGGTTAGCTGGGTTAATTACTATACTTTCAAAAGTGTAATTGTTACCGATTCCTCATTATGTTGAATTCTCAAGATAACAGAAAGTTTTTTTGAATGAATAGCTACGACTACTACTGTTGTATTTTGTAAATAGCCGACTATTTTGTGCCTTTGATTATATCATATAGACAGAATACAGAAAGCCCTGTTGTCTTTTCTGACTCTTCTAGGACGTTATGACAAGATTGACATTTCACTTCCAATAAGAAATCATGATGGATACTAAAGCCACAATTTCTACACGTGATACCTGCAGTGGGGTAGTGCAATATCGAGCTACAGCTTTTGCACCGCATTTATAGTATATATCTTCGATGAGCATATTTCAACCAACGGTTGAACACACGGTCTATAATCTTCGACTAAGGAGCAGAATTTTATTCAACACCCAAATTCACTATTTCCACAAACCTCCCAGTTGTTTGTGCATAATAAACTAACAATACAACATCTATTTAAATAGGATAATGAAATAGAACATGAACTTTCTCTAAAGCGAAACCAAAAAATATTATCTAGAATTATTTCATAACATCGTAAACTTATATGACCACTTTGGATATTAGGATCAAATATTTTCTATTTCTGAAGACATGTTGTCTTAGCGATACTCCAATGAAGACTTTCCTATTATTCTACCTCCTGTCATAACGACTAGGTGATGTAGTTATACTTCTTGTTTAATGCTTCATTCAAGGAATAGTCGAATCTTCCAGTATTTATCTCGTCTAGTTTTAAGAGATAGGTCTTCTTGTGTTTAGTTTCATCTAACCGTTCTTTCAATTTTTGAGAAATCTCCGTCTTACCTGAACATTGAGGCCCCCTAAGAATGACTAGACGTCTGAATGTAAATTGGCATCTGTATCCACTATTTCATAGTTTTGTCTTTCCTTAGTCGATCTATCACCTGGGCTAATTATGAGGGTATAGCAACATCCGCTGCTATTGCAGGATATAAGAGAAGACTGGTCCGTAGTAACCAAAACTCTAAGGTCTTTCGGTAGCGTAATTCTGACCAATTTCAAATGCTCGGATTATAAATTGTTTAAAACTGTCGACATATCCTTGTGTATATGCTCCGCTATTCTTTTTTGCTTGAGAAAGCCAACCGCACCACATTGAATGTATCATGGCAACTGCTAGTTCTTTATGAGCCTTGTCTTCCCATGTCAGTCCGTCTCTTCCTAATGGTATTTGCTCAGCCAACGCCTTAACGAGCATGTCAAAAATATTTTTCTGTTGTACGAAATCGACGATCTCTCTCTTATGTTCATCTAGGAACTCTTCAACTTTAAGCATTTCATACTTCAAATTTCATTTCAAGTTATGTTTGTTTGCCTTTGCTAAGAAAATCGCAGCGGTGAACTAATGAAGATTTACTATTACTTAATTAATATTATTCCAACAGCAACATTCTTTCCAACTACAATTTGGACACTCACCTGGCGATCTGCTATTTTTGCAATCTTCTGGTAAGCATCCACAGTCAGCACATCTAATACACATTCACAGTATTCATGGAATTTTTGGAATAAATAAACATTGTTAGAGATTATCTTTTTCTGGTTGAAACAAGGTATATTGTGACTGGCTCTTCATATGCTTTTCTGTGTCAAGAATTTCGAATCCTTCTCCTTTCACTAAAGCCCTCACATGTTGGGTTGTAAAGAACCTGATCTCAAATCCATTGAGATCATATATATCATTGTTGTCTATTTTCTTTCCTTTACCAAAAGATTTATCGCTATGATTTCTTACTGAAAAGAAGTTGAATCCATTACCTCTCATTACTCTTCTTATTTCTTGAAACATGAATTTCAGTTGTTCCCATGTAAAGCGCATATTAAAAAACATATGTGAATATACGACATCGAATCCGTCTTTGTCGAATGGAATTGTATTATTACTTCTAGCATCAAAAATAGATGTGTGGATATTAGATAGAAGATTCCTTT
>DASSIM010000095.1:0-2645 GCA_035691865.1 Candidatus Nitrosopolaris sp.
CAAGACCAATCTTGCTCTTCTTCTAAGAAATTGCATATCACTTTCTACAGTCTTTGAGGCATTGACAAAGTCAATTACCGCATCTGCACCAAGTTTATTAGTTAATTCCATAATAGCTTTAACAGGATCTTCTTTTTTTGAGTTTATTACGTCATCTGCACCACCATCTTCTTTTGCAGCCTTTAACTTGTCGTCACCTATATCCATCGCAATTATCCTAGCACCAGTAACTGCTTTTGCTAGCTGCATAGCCATCAGACCTAATCCTCCTGCACCAACAATAACCACATTATCGTCTGGCCTTAGATTAGCATTCTTTACTGCTCCATATGCTGTAAGCGCAGAACATGATAATGTTGCAGCTGAATCAATATCCAATTTATCCCCTATTTTCACTAGATACTTGTAACTTGGTACCAATACATATTCTGCATAACCTCCGTCGACATAGATACCTAATGATCTGGGATTATCACATAGATTTTCCTCACCAATTCTACATGCAGGACATAATCCTTCACCTATCCAAGGGTATACAAGGACTTTATCGTTTTCGCTAAATCCTTCTGCTTGTTCACCCAGAGTATCTATTGTTCCTGCTGTCTCGTGACCTGGCGTCAATGGATATTTCACTCCTCTATCTGTGGTTTTTAAAAATAGTCCATGTGGGCCCTCATATCCGCCTTCCCACAAGTGGATATCACTATGACATACACCTGACGAATGAACTCTAATAAGAACTTGAGAACCTTTGGGCTTGGGAGTTTCAAGTTGTTCTACTTCCAAAGGTTCCTTTGGTTTAACAATTCTTGCTGCTTTCATACTTGCTAATAAAAATATTTCAATATGCTATAAAACACTTTTCAAGTTATTGCAATATTTTGCAAACGAATGCAATTAGTATCGAAGACCATTATGACTTTAAGTTACGTCACATATCTACTGTTAAGACTAATATGGCTATAAGTCATTTGAAAGTCATTCCTAGTGTGTAGGTCTCATGGGCGTATTCATATTCTTGCAAAGAATGATGCGGATCGATAATAACATTGCATTTATTTTGCTGATTACAAAGCACGATAGTATATATGAGTTTATAAAACACTTCGAATGAAAAAAACTCTACGATGCTCATCAACAAGTGAATAAATTAATGCAACACAGAGTAGGTTAGTATAATGAGAAAACAAGAAGAACAGCAACAATCGCTAGGATCAGTCACTGAAACAGTTCTTGTATTGCAGGGAGGAGGGTCGTTAGGCGCCTATGAATGTGGAGTGTATAAAACTTTGGCCAAGCGAGGTATCAAATTTGACATTTTGGCTGGGTCTTCTATTGGAGCTATAAATTCGTCTATCATTTGCAGCGCACAAAACGCTGATAAAGACACGGCACAAGTTTTGGAAGACTTTTGGCTGACACTTGCAGAAAGTGATGTCCCATCACCATTTCTAACATATTCTCTATTACCCTTTGCGCCTTTACCCTCAACATTATTGTCAGTTGACAAAATGATGGCTATTTTGTCATCGATGTATTCTGTTACGTACGGTAATCCAAAAGCATTTACACCAAGATGGTTTAACCCTGATTCCTCAGATTACTTTTTTCCGTATAAATGGAATTATCTTTATGATACTACGCTTTTAAAGAATACTCTAAGTGAGTATATTGATTTCAGACACCTCAATACTGCAGGTCATGACAAGAACACTCAAGGCAACAACGATAATAAATCAAGGCTTATTATCACTGCTGCAGATATACAGAAAGGCGAGCCTATTATCTTTGACAGCTATAAGATGGATATAGATGCAGACAGTATAGTTGCATGTGCTGGTTATCCATTTTATGGCATACAATGGAGTACTAAGGATGGTAGATATCTGTGGGACGGAAGCTTGCTCACCAACACTCCTATGCTAGATGCAATAAATGCTTCACCCCAGTACAACAAAAGGTTTTATATTGTGGACATCTTTCCTCGCGAACAAAACGAGCTCCCAACTAATATGGTAGAAGTGTGGCACAGAGCACGAGATATCATCTTTATGGATAAAACAAACACAAATATTCAAATGCTGAAGATTCGAGAAAAACAGCTCTCTCTTTTAAAGAAAATACACGGTATCATAAGCGCTGATGATACTAAGATGGATGAGAAGAGTAAAGCAAAGTTTAAAGAAATAGAATCTGAATATAATGAATTAGTCCATGGATATGGGGCAGTAATAGAAGATGTAATGCGAATAGGACGCAAAGAAAAGATGCACTATTTATTTGAAGATGGAGATTTTTCAGCGTATAGAATAAAGAAATTGATAAGAGAAGGAGAAGAAGATGCTATGAAGGCTCTTGAACTTGGGAAAGGAAGTTAACTTAGAATACTAAGGTCGATAGAACATGCAATGGCTGGCTGATGTTTGAGGTTTGAGTATATCCCAGAATGAGCCTAAAATACCCATTAAACCCAAAATATGCCAAAAGTAAATGGGATATATCAGCAATATTTAATGCACAACTTTTAAGAATATTTGATGTACCGTTTATAAGTCTCTTTAAATTGTGGAGTTATATCAGCATCTTCCGTGCCATGCACTTTTATTATGTGCTCAGTACCCTCTCCCCACAATTCTTCTTCTGTT
>DASSIM010000096.1:0-22883 GCA_035691865.1 Candidatus Nitrosopolaris sp.
GGAGAACATTTGGGTCTTCTAACAAATGTGGAAAGAATTGCGTTCTATATCTCCTATAGATACTACCAATAACACTGGTAGTCAATTTTCTCCCAAATGCTCGGTGACTGAGAGAAGGAAATAATAGAGCATTGGGGTTTCCAGGCTGAGGATGAGAATTTATCCAATCCTTCATGTAGGGAATTGATTCAAATAATGGTATAGATCTGCTGCCAGTTTTACCATTTATGAGAACTTCGGCGTACTGCTTGTTATTGGGTGTAACTTTAAACACTATCGATCTAATTTTCATACCAAGGATTTCATGAGGCCTTCCAGACGTATCTCTTGATACTGCATGATAGCATCTGTCACGTTTGTTGGGACAATACGTTAAAAACAAGAGATCGTCTTCGTTTGTCCACAAGTCTGTTGGTTTGTATATTGATTGTTCCCTTCTTTTTAAAGGAGGTATTTGTTTCATAAACTCTGGTGTTTGTCTCGCTGAGGGGATCTTGTAGGGATTGTAGAGCCACCTGAAAAATTTGATAAATCGCTGGCGTTTCACATTGTAACTTCCTATCCATTTATGTAGAGGATCAGATCCTTCGTGTCTTCTAAGGCTATCCAGGTATAGGAGTATATCTTCTCGTTTCATATCTTTGAAAGACATATGATTTAGAAAATTTGAAAGAAGCACTAAAGTTGATATCGTATTGAGCCTGTATGTATCAGAAATGTTTACTTCTGTCTTTTGTGTTAGAATGAAATTTACAATATTCATTGCATTTTCCGGTGATATATAATATAGATCTGTTAACTGCTTGGTCACATATTCTGGCAGTCCCGCGGCTGCTAGGTCTATTTGTCTATTGATTGTTTCATTATTTGGTTGTTGTCTATGGCCAAGTTGTTGCCGCTCAACTATACTATAGCGTTGGCTCGTTTCTACTCCTCTTGCTCTCGACCTCCGGCGAAGAGGGTTTGATAGTACTGATGGCTCGCTTGTAGGTTCGGTACCATTTAATTTCGCCTTAAAATAATAACGCCGCCTCATGCATAAAATACATTCTATTGGACATTATTCCTTAAGGCAAATACAAAGTCTGACAAGTAAACTAGAGTTCTAAGGGGAGTCAGGATGGATGAATTTCTCTTGGGCCGTGCTCGTTTTCATCAATTACCCGCTCAACAAGTACCGAGTCCACATAAGCCGGCGCAAATCCTCCTATCGTACAGCAGGATGCCGCATTATACAGAGGTTCCCTATCTTTAACTGATGTTTGATAGTTAATGTCTCAATACGTTGTTTTGTTCAATTGATTATTGTATGAACGGCATACACAATTAATCAAGCCTGTGCTTTAACAATCGTTATAAACATATTCGATTACCATATGTATTCAATAGAGATGTTAAGCAGTGACGAAATAAAGGACATCTTATACTCAACGATAGAAAGCATAGGGAAGGAAAGAATTCGATCTGATACGACTTCAGACATAAACTTCTCGAAAAAGTATATTGATGCTATAATGGCTGAATGCATCACAAAAATAAACGTTAACCCAAATGCTAACAACAAGGATGAAACTATAGCAGTCTTAAGTGAAGCACTTCTCCATTTTATGCTTACGGTCAGTACTCTTCCATCTGAAAGAAAAATCCAAATAAAAGATATGCTAACCATTGATGTAGTTATACCGAGCCTACAAAGCTTAAAAAGAACGCCAGAAAAATCAATTATTATAGAATTTGTAAGGAATAAGATGGATTCCGATAAAATATCACAATTGGAATTCTTACAGCCAAATCATAAAAATATTTGGTTGATATCGGGGATACCATTTTCAACTACCAGATATAGAATATACGGTATGCCCATTAATACTGGGATATTCCATGGTTTTTCGAATATCATAAAAGATATCAATAATTTTCTAAAGGAAACAGGTGATAAAAGTCTCAGGTTCATCCAATGAGATAAAACAATTGAGCTAAGTGATGACGCTTTCAGATAAATCAATCAATTAATCATTCAATCAATTGCTCTGCAATAGTAATATTTTGTGATACTAACCGCCAATTCTGATGCAGTCGTACGTTCAATTTTCGCACTTTCACAAAATCTAAGATAAGGTCTGTATCCTTGGCGTTTAATGCACTTGTGAAAGTCCTTATATTGATAGACATAGTCTTTTCCCGGCTGGGTTCCTTTCAAAGGCTTGGCAATAGCAGAAGACGTACCAGGTTTGATCAAATCACATGCACAAGCATTGAGCTATCCTTTCGATACACTAGTTGCTGGCCATCTGGCCAGGCTTGGTATCAGTCAGGATGGTGTTACACAGATAGAGTGAAGATCTCAAAAGCAGCGCAATTAATGCTACCAATAAATATAACTTTACGAATATTGCTGTAGAGCCATACATGAAAAAAACATATTCTCAGCACACTATCTCCCTGTGTTGTAAGAGGATCTAGCAAGCCCAAGTCTGCTGTGTTTAGCCTCGCCTGATAGGTTTTTGTCTACCAGTCCTGCTTCTTCAAGCTGTTCTAGAAGTCTAGACTAGACCAAAGCTGACTAAGTTGCATAAGTATTCAAAAAAAATTGAAGTATTATTATCATCGTATATATAGTCTTGTCGGTGAAAAGGATCGTTATTCTCTATTTCACAATCCTTCTACTCGCCACATGGACTATGATCTATGTTACCAGTCACTTGAGTCGTTAGTAGACGATTTGATGTAGTGAAAAACGTGAATTATGGCAGAGGAATTCCCGTAGCTTTTAATTGACTCATTACATATCTGACGTGCTCAGGCGATACCCTCTCTATCGTTTTGTCTTTTGTGTATAACATTGCATTTATGAGTCCAGCTATCATGTCTGCATCATAAAAAGCACTTGATTGTGAGAGCAATTCGGCTACTCTTGATACGTCCGTACTATCAGTTAGCTTTCCACTTGTAATCAATCTTCCAAATTTTTGTACCGATTCATACACTCCGATGTTGTAAGCTATAAATGCAATTTTCTCGGGCGGTAGAACATCATCAATGAATTCCAATATTATATTCGTAGATAATCATTCCGAAGATAATAATTTAGTTGTAGCTATACATACAGAAACTGTATATTTAACATCGAGTACTATAGCATTTATTTGAGCTATTCCACTAGGAATGCTCGTTTTTTGGACGTTTTAGCACAGTAATTATGATATATTCTTTGCCTAATATATTTGGCCCTTTACATAGCATTGTCCCGAGAAAATCCCCATAAACAGAAGATATCCTTAGACGAAATGCAAAAGATTGATTTTTGTTTACTAGGAAAAACATCTGTGATAAAAATGTTTATACATTAAAAAGATTATCTGAAAATGATTTGATCTGTCAACAGAAAATTCAATATACGAACGGAAAACACTAGGGTATTTCATTTCTGCAATTATTGTTGCAATCATTGTTGCGAATTCTATAATAATTTTCTCAGATTCACACAATAAACCTTCCTCTACTTTTTTGATTCTAAATATAACAGCAGCTATTGCATCAAGTTTAGGTATAGTCGTAGTATACCGTCATGGACTCTATGGAGTTCATGGTAGATCATATTTGTTTCTAACACTAGGTATTATTTCTTGGTTCGCTGCAGACCTGACTCTTGCTTATTACTATTTTGTTTTGGGTATAGAAGAACAAATACTTGTATCTGTTACAGATGTTTTATGGTTTATCGGATATCTATTCCTTGCAGCACATTTGTTCACAGTGCTTCGATTCATACGCAGTAGGATCAAATTAATGACTATCATTCTAACATCGATAGTTTCACTATTGTTCATTTCCTACATTGCGCTTAACCTATTCCCTTCAACACGATTTCTTGCAGAAGGTGATTTTACAGCTTTTGTTGTTACTATTACCTATCCAATTTTAGACATGATTTTATTTGTTCCCTCAATGATAATACTAATTAGCTTACGAAAGGACGATGTACAATCTATTCCATGGATTCTTTCATCCCTCTCTCTATTTGTCAATGCTGTGGCGGATGAACGATATGTAAATGACTTTGTAAATGGCCGTCTACACAATCTATTGTTTTGGGATATATTTTATGTGGCGGATTTCATAATTATGGCAGGTGCTCTATTTTGGTATTATAGATTTCATATTTCACCCGAACGAAGAAGGATGAAAATTACTGGTTAATGTGATCATCTCTAATACTAACTTATATGGATACTTGTACCACGTAAAACCGTGGAAGAGAGCCAATTATGATCGGACCTGACGTGGTTTGACAACTCCTTCTAATGCTAACTCGATATCACGTCTAATTTCTTCCTTGGTAAGGCCGTATTTTAGCCGAAAAATTGCTTCGGCAAAAGGCTATAAACTCTGACATCTAGCCAACCGGTCTTCTAGCATTTTGCAATTATCTTTTGCTCCCTTTTCCATTTGTCTTGGCAATTTTATACAAGAGAACCTGGCTACAATGTTTCCGAGGTTCGTCACCTATCTGCTCAATGGTTTTTAGAATTGACAAAAGTCTAGTAGCAAAAGGGAGCTGTTACTTGGCAGAGACACTTTACTAGGTGTAGTACTATTTAGTACAAGCGAATTTGACGATTTGATGAATAATGACGACTTCAAATGGATGACCAAAAATCAGTCAGTCATTGTTATTGAGCGATTTCATATCAATCACGAACCGATATCGAACGTCGCTGTTTAAGACTCGCTCGTAAGCTTCGTTCACATTCTGGATCAGGATAAGCTCGATGTCGCAGGCGACATTGTGTTTGCTGCAGAAATCAAGCATCTCCTGGGTTTCTCGAATTCCGCCGATCGCCGAGCCTGCAAGACTGTGACGAGCACTAACTAGTGAGAAGGGAGCAATCTGGATTTCCTTTTCCGGAAGTCCAACCACTATCATAGTTCCATCAACATCAAGCAGCTTCATGTATTTGTTTGAATCAAGCTCAACCGAGACGGTGTTGATGATAATGTCAAAATAGCCTCTAAGCTTCTTCAAAGTCTCCCGATTAGACGTGTCATAAAAATTATCTGCTCCCATTTTCTTCGCTTCTTCTTGTTTTTTAAGAGAGTGACTAAGTACAGTGACTTCTGCACCAAGTGCATGTGCGATTTTTACTCCAATATGGCCAAGACCACCTAGACCGATAATTCCGACTTTCTTTCCAGGACCAGCTTTCCAATGCCTAAGAGGCGAATACAAAGTGACACCGGCGCAGAGAAGGGGTGCCGCTCGATCCATTGGAATATTCTCAGGAATTTGAAGCACATAATTTTCATCGACTACTATTTTGTTCGAATACCCACCTTGGGTAGGTGTTTTTCCGTCTCTTTCAACTGCGTTATATGTCCAAGTCGCTCCTTCGACACAATACTGTTCAAGTCCTTGACGGCAAGGGCGGCATTTCCTGCAAGAATCAACGAAATTGCCGACAGCCGCCCTGTCACCTACTTTGTAACGAGTCACTTTTGTCCCGACTGCCGCTACAATTCCTGCTATCTCGTGTCCCGGAACCATCGGGTAGGTTGACGCGCCCCACCCATTGTTGACTTGGTGAATGTCCGAATGGCAGATACCACAGTACTCGATGTCGATTACTACATCATATTCGCGAGGCTTCCTTCTTTCAAAAGTGTACGGAGTAAGAGGCGCTTTGGCATGCTGAGCTGCATAACCACTGACCTGAATCATGTTCGTCTAATTGCGTGGCCCTTTTAAGAACGTAATCTGGCTGTCGTCGCATTCGCGGCCCGCTAGTATGCACAACGACAGGAATCATTATTGAAATCGCGCCCAACAGTAATTCACGCTGCCTTTCCTTGTCACTCCATCACTCTACAAATGTACTCATCTTGATCGAATATTTCATTATGCTGGAATGAGAACTTTATCTGACAAAAATTACGTGGGAGATCATCAACTTTAACTACTGTTCCAACATAAATAACGCCATGGCATTAGAGAAGGATCAACAAGGTTATATTTCTAATCCATTTCTGGATCCGATAGCCTTCTGGCAAAACTATTTGATAAATTTGATTGAAGCGAATAGAGGATTTTATGAAAATGCAAGTAAAGCTAACGAGTATTGGCTCAAAGCATTCTGGGATCCCTGGTTAAAGGCAGCGGGCCTAGAACGAAAAGAAACAGCAAAGGTAGAATAATCTATCACCTATCACGCTTATGTTAAGGTCCAGTACGCCTTTTTCTCCAGAAAACACGATATATTATATAATTTTTTCTATATCAGGTTCTGTCAATTTCCTTATGGTTGGAACTCAAGCAAACATAACTGTAGAACATATTGTCACGGTTATGAAGACGCATTCACGGGTTCAATCTCTTTCATTGTTGTATCGTCTAAAAAATGCCAACAGAATCCCCAAATATGGCCTAAGGGTTGGAATCCCACTCCCCTCGCTTCATTTGTATTGGTTGTATCGAATGAGTCCTAACGACGATCGTCGAAAAACAAATATTTTTAAAAGCGAGAAGACACCCCAGGCAGTATGGGGTTGGGAACGGTTGGTTGGTCGATTGTGGTCATGGCGATTTCGCTTCTTACGGTTATCGTTTTATGGGTGTGGATTGGACACATAGGACCAACCTATTCTTCAGACACTTTAACTCTGCAGCAGAAAACTTTAAGGCAGCATTTTGGCCTACGACCTCAGCCTGTCATTACCGATCCTAAGCTACTCCTTACTCCCCCTTCGCTTAGAGACGTCAAGATCAGCATTGTGAATATGACTAAGTCTTCTGCCGGAACCAACTCGACTGCTAATAATGCTACAATCGTACCAGGAGCCTCTACCTTGGCAGACAAAGCATTTTCACCAAACCCCATCAATGTCAAAGTCGGAAGTAGTGTAATATGGACAAACAAAGACAATGTCGCCCATACTGTTACATCAGGTACAGGGTCTAGTGATCCAAATAAGGGAAAAGAATTTGATTCTGGCTTATCAACACTATTGACACCAGGAAAAACGTTCTCTCATACATTCAAGACTGCAGGAGAGATTCCGTACTTCTGTCAAATACATCCTACAATGGTAGGAAAGGTTACCGTGTCCTAGAATGGCATGACTAGACGTCCTGCAACAGAGAAGAATAAAACAATAATCCCTTGTAAAATATCGGATTTTACGGCTGAGGTAGCTAAAATTAAAGCATTGTTGAAACATAACTTATTGAAGTAATTGCGACGGTGGCACAAACACAATAGAACTATATTATACTACTCAATAATATCTATCTAAGTTATCATTATTAGCTGATACACTTATTGTTTCTTGATTTTTGTTATCCTTTTTTTCGTGTCCTCTTGTAGCATTTGTGGCTTTTCTTACCATCTTCAGAGTGCTGGCATCATGAGTTTGTGAAAGATATATAGTATATATCAACGCTGTATCTTTTCGTTCAGTTTTTCTTATTATTCTGCCTATTCTTTGTACTATTTGGTTCATATTAGATGATGTTGCTAATATGATTGCCAATCTGACTTCCGGTACGTCATAGCCTATTTCTAATGTATGTACTGAGAGAAGCGGAAAGAAATCTTTTCCCCATTGTGCCAGTATTTTTTGTCTCTCTGTTGAATTAAGTTTGCTCTCGATTAGCTTGGATTCTATTCCTTTATTTTGTCGTAACATTTCCTTTAGTTTTTGTATGGATTCTATAGTCTCACTAAATACCATAATCCTTTCAGAAGGATGTTTTGTTGCTATAATATCTACCCCTGCTAATAGTTTATTTTTAGCACAATTAATCAGATTCTTTCTCTCTTTTACATTTGCAAACCAAGTTCTTGCTAGTCCAGCTGTACGTCCTCCTGTTCTTAACAGACAGGATATAGATTTAGGATCGGAAGTATTAAGATACATAGAGATATTTCTGATTTTGGCAGAGCATTTGTCGTAGATCCTTTTTTCATCATATGTTAGATCAACCTTTATTGGAATAACAACAGGTCTTGCTAATCTTTTATCTTTTACAGCATCTTTTATCATATATTTTCTGACGGGTGGTAACAAAGAGAGAATTGTATTGTATTTAGGATCTTGTTCATCTATTGTTGCAGTTAAGCCTAGCAATGGCTTTTTAGGATCTGTTGCTGTTACAAAATCAAATACCTTTCTTAAAGTTGTAGCAGTGTCACTTACCAGATGCACTTCATCAAATATGATCATGTCAGAGTTACTAATAAGATCAAGATTGCTAATTGTGCTCTGGTATGTGCTTATTGTTATTTCACGTACTTCTTTACGCTCTCCAAAATATGCTCCGATTCTGTCTTGAGGAATACCATATTTTGTTAGTCTGTCAATATTCTGCTGTACCAGGACAATTCGCGGTACAAGAAAGAGGATATTGAATGAACTATTGTTTATATCAGAAAGATTATTGCCATCATTATGTAACAGTGCTTCACTTGCTCTTTTTGCACATTCAAAAGCTATTTCTGTTTTGCCGGTACCGGTACTGTATATTATCGAACCTTTATAGCCATTTGCTATCCATGCTTCAACGGCATCAGTCTGATCCTGCGTAAGTTTAAATGGAAATTTTAGTGAGGAAATTGCTGAGATTATTGGCGGTGCAGATGCTCTCATACCAGGTCTTGAATTCAACATGCTGTAATATCCTATCACAATATAAATATGTCCGGTTGAAAAATAGAGAGTGTTAGTGCATAGTCTATCCTTGCACCGACCTTACCTAATCTTTTGAACCAGCACTCCTATTGCGTAGCATCCCTCGGCCTTTGCAATTTGGTAAACGACAGAACCTACTGCATCCCGAAGCTGTCGACATAAAAACAGCCTCGCCTTCTTTGACTTGCCCAATTTTTAGTGGGCAGGTATGGTGCGAGTCCCAGCATCTCAAATATTCCTATGACAATCGAATGTGGGCCCAGATTCGGGGTGATCTTAGTCACGTCACTTCCGCCTGGTATCCAATATTCGCGCCACCCATTTATTCCCCGGACATAATCACGTATGGTAAACTTATTGTGTTTTGACTCTACTACTTTACCAACACATGCTAGATCAAGAGGTTTCCCCAATTCGAATGAAGGGACATAGCTTTAATGCTCTGTCATGCGGCCGCACATATACGGATCAACCGACATCCAGATGTCCCCTACTAGGAATTCACCCGTCACTAGGGTCTGGAACCCGAACTTCAAGCTCGACGGTCATCTGTTGTCATGCCCACAGGTTTTTAAGAGGAATTTTATGACTAACTATCAAGACGATTATATACATAGCACATTATCAAATTGTAAGGGTACTTAATCCCCACTATATTGCTTGGTTGTTAGCTTTCTGACTATAATGCTGATGCATATAAGAAGCTATGATGTGAATTCACAATTCATTCATTCACAATTCATAAAAGGGACCAATAATCAGTAATGTCCACTTATGTTGGGTAACAGACCCGAGAATATACAGGTTTTGCAGCAGTCAAACGGTTATATCAAACATCAGGAAAAAATCAGAACCAATAATCGATCAGCTTGATACGTAAGAGACATACAAATTTCCATCTCGGTACTCAGTTCATCTATATGAATCCTAGAAAAACCGAAAGTCTTCTTTGACTGTTATCAGTACTACATGCGTATTTGTCCTATCAACGTTCGGCAGTGCTAAATCTTTTTTTACGAAATTGCTAAGTTGAGTTCTATTCTTAAATTTTGCAATTACTATCATGTCTGTTAAACCTGTTATATCATAGACCGCACAGACGTTTGGGAATTTGGCAATGTGTTTTTCAACTTCTGCTATCTTTCCTTTAACAGACGTAACTTCAATAATTGCAGTTAGATCGTAACCTAATTTTTCATGATCTAATATAGATGAGTAAAATTTGATAATGCCATCATTTTCTAGCTTTTTTACTCTAGCAAGTACTGTAGGAGGAGAAACGTCTATTTCATCAGCTATTCTTCTATACGAAAGTCTAGCATCTGAAAGCAGCTTTCCGAGTATTTTGACATCTGTTTCGTCCATTGTTGTTAAATTCATTGATAATTGACAAATAAAAGGTCTTGTCAATAAATACTTATCATATATTAATATAATACCTACAAAATGTTATATCATGCTAAATTCATACACTATGGTTAATCGATGGCGTGTAGTAGAAGGAATTCCACCCTAGAACCGGAAGAAAGAAAACTAGGATTTGATGGCATAAAAATGATTATAGATACGGGCTTTATTCAGTTAAGGTATACTGATGTCCTCGGCAATTATCGCGGATGTTTATCAGGGTTTTAAGAAAGGCAGGTTGGTAAGAGATCCCAGATATGTATCATGCAAGAATTTCTAATAGAAAATAATCTAACCTGTCAAATGGGCCCTTAAGTTGAGCGCTTTGTATTCGACAATATTATTTTTAGTCATAAAATTAAAAATAATCTTAGCGGTGATGCATCTAACGATAATAGTGAATATCATGAAGCCAAAATTTTATCAGTAAAGGGATATGGAGGTGATGGCTGCAAGGAACGAATTAGTAGGAAGTGTGGATACGATGCCCCCCTGATCCAGCTGCTAACCCATATCTGGCAGTTTCAGCAATAGTCGTTGCAGGACTTGACGGCATCAAGAAGACGATAGATCCTGGGAATCCAACTAACGAAAATATTGCAAGATGTCCGATGCTTAAAGAAACAGTCTAGGAATAAAATCACTCCCAGGAAGCTTAGAAACACTCAGGTCGTTGAAGAGCGATTCAGAGTACTTAAAGAGATGCTTTCACGACGAATTGGTGGAAACGTATATAGTACTCAAATATGAGGAATAAAGCTAGAGATAAATCAATTGCACAAGAGCTTATGCTTTACTATGATCATTAATGAGTATAACCTTCGGACCACGTTAATTCGACTTTGCTATAATCAAAGAAAGATGTAGATGAGCCAATATATTTTATCAATATCTATAAAACATCGACTCGATTCACGACCGTTTTTGTACCGATTTGAACCTTGGCTTACATGGAATAGTGCTCATTGTTCAAGGAGTTCAGTTGGCTGGTTCTGCTGATAGAGTACAGTCTCTTTTGTGCTTAAACCTCAAAAGATCCCAAACACGTTCTTTCTCATCTTCACTAACCTCGCATTCTATTTTTACAAGTGTTTCTCCATTTCTATCGACATAGCTTGTGAATTCACAACAGTTAGATGCATCTCTAAGAATCTCATGAAGGTCTTTATCTAATAACAGGGTATTCTCTGCAGATGACAATATTTCTACCCTAACTGGGCTCCTGATTGATAAACTATCTTCATTATCCAGTATAGTCCTAACCACCAACTTTGTTTCCACGTACTTGGTTGATTTCTCTTTCACCCTTTGCCTATATTCTATAACCTCTTTCTGTTGTCATGACCATTTTCACTTGCTTAAACAAACATGGCTTTATCGTCTTATCTGACAGTCTGCATGCTGTAAAATGCCAAGCTATCTCGAGTGCAAGGTAGGTTATTGCGTAACCTATGATGAAGTACATTGCTAGACTTATATTTTCCAATATTCCTGTATGAGGATTGAATTATATAAAGTTCTTGGTTCAAACATTAAACACTTAAACACCATTTGGATACATAGACTTAACAATTGTTAAGCAATTCTCCTTAAATAAGAAACTTTCTTTCGTATCTGAGAAGATGATTATCTTGAGGCAAATTTCGCTTATTTTATTAAAATTAGTTATGGGAAATAATGGTGCATTTATTTCAATTGTACCAGATACTGTACCATAATAACAAAGATGCTTTCATTGTAATATGGGAATGAAAACATGAAAGTAAAAATTTACTTCTGCAAAAAGATTGAAGCTGAAATTATTCTTAAAAGTAATGAAATTAGCAGACAGGTATTAAATACGATTTACGACAAAGTTTGGGAATGAGTTCTTAATGTAGGCAGAGTGTTGCTAAAGTTTAGAGTAGAAGACCCTTTGGAATACCGGTAAAGGAAAAAAGGAGTCACTACAGAATAGCTGCAGGAGATATTATTCAAATAGCCAATGAGTTTTACATGGTTCACCAAGTGGGTCCAAGACAAATAGAAGTTACTTTATGATAATTCGTAAAATGACAGACTAATTTCGGAGGTAGCATGTCAATTCGTTCATACTCTAGATGTTTAATGTTTTTTAGAATGAGTCTGTCTACTGAATTTATTATTTCGCATAATCACATAATAACAGCGTGAACATCAGTCAACGAAATTTACTTTTGCATGCGGAGAAATAACTAACATAGATAGACGGGCACCGTATTCGCATCGATCCTGATAAGCACTCGGTGGTGCATGACCAAATAGGAGACTCGCATTCTACACAATGCTTGAAATCGTGGTTACTGTAAATTCCAGAATTTTCGTTTTGCGTTTTATGGAGTATACAGATTATCCTTACAAATGTTAAATCTCCAAAAATATCCAAAATCGCATCTGTTGATCCAGTAGAATTTTCGACGAACCCTCCAGAAACAAAAAGCAGTACACTCTAGGGCATCTTGCCAGCGTGTTTATTTGTAGTTAAATGTGTTAATTTCTGTTCAGTCGAGATTTTTTGTACACATGCTCTTTATTATTTGTCCGGTAGTGATAAGTTCATGGCAAAATCGTCAACAACGAACGTCGTCCTGACTAAATCAATTAGTCCTCTGATGTTTTCTCCTGCTAACGAAGATAAGCGCAACCATCAAGAACTAACACAACAGATGGATTCCTCGAACAATCTCGAGGTTTGTACCATGTGTAATAGTACGGCTATACTTTTCGACGTGGAAACTAGCGAGACGGTATGTAGCTCCTGTGGAATAGTTCTCACTGATAAAGCAGAATCATTAGATGCTCAATGGAAAGAATATTCGGGAAACGACATCGAAAGTAAAAACAGGACGGGTATGCCGACTTCTTTAGCATTTCACGATATGGGGCTTTCAACGTTTATCTCTTATTCAAATGTGGATGCAAACGGTGGCGCGATAAGCCCTGACCAGATTAGTAAAGTTCAGAGAATGAGACATTGGAATAGGATTTCTGACAATAATAGAAGCTATCACAGAAATTTGAAAAGTGCCTTTGCTCTCCTAAGCAATGTAAAAGATAAGCTTTCATTAAGCGACGCGCTTCTAGAAAAATCTGCCTATAACTATCGTAAGGCTCTGGACAAAAAAATTATCAAAGGCAGATCAATTCGTGCATTGGTAGTGTCGTCTATCTATGCTGCATGTAGAGAAATGAATGTTCCACGAACACTTGATGAAATTGCAGAGATTGCAAATGCAGATCCTATTTTTGCTGGTAAGTGTTACAGATTACTTTTAAGGCATCTAAAGCTTCATTTGCCTGTAGTCGATTCGAATGTGTACCTATCCAAGATAGCAAATAGGGCTCGTGTAAGCGAAAAGGCTTACAGGAGAGCGCTTGAAATGCTTTCTGTGATAAAGAACAATCCGGTGTCATATGGCAAAGATCCAAATGCTCTTGCTGTTGCTACATTATATGCCGCGTGTCTAAAGGAAGGGGAGAAGGTCAGCCAAGCTCAAATCGCTATTGCAGGCAATACAAGTATCGTAACGTTAAGAAAAAGATTCCTAGATGTCATGGGCATCTTCCCTTAAATTTGATTGATGGCTAGATGCAGCAGTCATCTTTTATTATTACCACACAAGTGATAGGCGTATGATATATGATGGGAAGTCTTCTCTTCAATATTAGAGCCCTTTCTATACATTTTTAGACGATATTTGAAAATCCAGAATGAGATGCTCTTGATATTAATCTCGTATCGCAATACTACAACTCCTAAATTTTGTTGTGATTCTATTGGGAATGACTCAAACAATAAGACTAGACAAGGAGGCAGATTTCTTGTATTCCACTTTTGACACTTACATAGACATAGAGATAGAAAGATGATAGACAAAATTTAACTGAAATATGGAATCTAATGAAGAGAAATAAGGAAAAACATCTGCAGATGTCAAGGGAAGCTTTAGAAAAGGAAGCCAAAGAAGGAAGGCTAAGTAGCAGTTCAACAAAGTGAAATTATCAAATGGTACTCAAATCTCTCTGGACAATAATACTGGTCATGGTGGCAATAATCATAATAGTGCTGCTCCTGAAATTCCTATTCGCGATTTTCATGATAGCACCCACAGGTCTGCATGACTACATACAAAGCTTGACAATATTGAGCTATTCGCAATATTTTAAAAAAATACCACAATATGAAAGAATAGAAAAACATCACGAAAGGTCATCCTTTTTAAAATCATGAACGCAAATCAACCAGATTCCTACCTAGTTGAACCGCCACCATGAATCGTACAATAAAGATGAACTGAATGCTATGAAGAGACTTCAAGAACTTCATAATTAAAGACCAAGATAAACAGAAATCGTTCCTGGGTAGAAAAATATTCTATATGTCAACTAGCTTTGGATTATTTTATATCTTTTCCAACATATTGAATTACCCACCGTAAATGCTAACAAGATATCAGCATTATATAATTTTAAAAACTCATTTGTATCAGTACTGGTCATGTTGTAAAAATGTTCGCTGGCAACAAGCCAGACGATCTCGCAGATCTCGCGTTCGGAATATAGCCGGATATCGCTTATGGATTGAAATCAAATACAGACATACGTGAAGGCTCATTGTAAGGTGTGTAAGAATGGACGAGTGTGCCTAAATTAGAGCATCATATCATTAGGATTTGGGCAAATGAATGATTAAAATGATTTGATGTTAGCGGCATGGGGGATTCAAAGATGGACATAGAAACGGCATCTACGTCGAATCTGCTTTTAGCGCGAGTAAAAAACAATTTCTTCTTCTGAGAAATGTTTTATCGAATCATCAACGAATTTTTTAATCTTTTTGGCAGATTCCTGCCTCCTCACATTCAAGTTTTCTACCTCTCTTTTTTTATGAATTCTCATACAATATGTCCTGGCAGCATCCCGTCACCTTTCGGAGACCACAGCTGGATGATGTAATTGAAATGCTAATAACTCTTTCTGACCAACATCTTAGGATGAAAACTCTTGGGACTGTATCCGTAATTGCTTCAGGGACAATATTGATAATAATAACCAGTAATGGTATTGGGCCATTTCTTACTCTCGTAACAGTAGCATATGGTCAACAACCTAGTACAAACGGTAGTGCTATAGCGGGATCTACTGCACCAAAAAAACCGCTTCCTGTGCTCTTGATACATGGTTATCTATCAGATGCAGCGGTATGGAATAAATGGCAAGATTTGCTCAAAAAAGATGGTATTCCGGTATTTTCTATAACCTTTCAGCAATCAGATGATAAATGTGGATCTGCCGCAGCCCATGCAAAAGAATTAACAAAGAAAATTGGAGACATCAAAAGCCAAACAGGGCAGAACCAGGTTAATTTAGTTGGCCATAGTAAAGGCGGACTTGATGCAAGAGTATATTTAGCTAACGGTACACATGATGTTGCCAATCTTATTATGATTGGAACCCCAAACGCAGGTTCACCATTAGCTCAATTAAACATAATATGCGCACCAGCTATATACGATTTGAAACCTGGAGCACCTGACACTCTAGCAAAAATGAATCCAAATACCAAATACTACACTATTGCCGGTAACTGGAATCCTAGCCTAGGAAACTGTCAATTGTCTTTATTCTTGCCTATGGAGCTATACAATAATCTTCCCAAACCCAACGATGGATTAGTACCTGTATCAAGTGTTGAATCTCAGGGATACTTTCATAATCTCGGACATACCAATAGTTGTCATACTAATTTGTTAAGCGATTATGAATATGGATTAGCGAGAGACATATTGCTTGGAAAGAAATGACGATTATGGATAAGTATCTGTGGACGTGCAGGCACTGAGACTCGAAAGCTGAAAGACTTTGAGGTTTGGAAAAGACGGCTATTAACCGATATAGATTGCCTATACCGAGAAATTTGTTAGAAAGAGTAGACAGAACCTCCTCTCCGGCTCATGCAGGAAATCTGACATTTCTGTAACTTCAGGGATTTGTGAACGGTATGAAAGACCTCTTTTTAGTTGATGTTGGTGCCGTTTTTCAGTAGGGAATGGCGAAAAAATCGATCCATATGATTTTCACCAATCATGTTTGTATTGGTTGTCAATATTCTTCATAAACATGCTCTGGTCTTCTTTTCTAACTTTCATAAACAAATGATTGCCTATCAAATCTGCCTGCGATAGTATCAACCCAGTACTGTTTAAAGTCTCGAAAATACGATAAGGGCCATCTTCATATGCGAGTAGAATACTTACAACCTTAAATCTGGAAGATAAAGTTTCTCTTGCCTTCCTAATATCTAAATCAGGCTGCTCGTCCAGACAATTTTTGAAATAATTGTATGCTAATATTACCCTTGATTTAGAGTTAAACGCAGTTCTTAATATAGAATCGTGCTGATACGGTTGAATAAGGAATAAGAAATGTAACTGATTTCTGATCCCATTTAGTAGCAAGAAGTTTGAGACGATCATCTCACGATTGATATTGATATTTGATACATGTATTGTGAAAACTTTCGGCTGCATCTGGTCATTTTCCCTAATCTTATTTCGTAGGGTTGCTAATAGAATAAAAATAGTAGTTAAACGCTGTTGTCCGTCGATTAACAGAAATTTTGTCACCTCCCACAGCCCGGGGAGGGTATCACAAATGTCCATCGTCTCAGAAACTGTTATTCAGATTAACACCAACATGTCAGGCAGTATGATGAGAGGGCAAAACAAACCTGATATGATGATGCGCACTTATTGACCAAATATCACTTGTCATAGGTCCTACAATAGCAAAGGCCATCACATCACAAGTTCATATTAGTCTGGCCAATGCGAGTATCATTGCAGACACTCACTTCCGATATTGTTAAATGATTAGTTCAAGCACTCGTAATTGCAGTAATGGAGGAAATCCAACAAGCTTCGAGCCTTAGAGGTTACGTCTTTGCGTGCACGGAAAAGTCTCAAAAGGAGTGTTTCGATCGTATGCTTTTTTCAACCAATAAACTCTACGAAGAGAAGGTTTTGCGTGTTAAAAAGGGTGATCCTCTATTTTTGCTTAACATAAACAGCCATATTCTATATGGTGCCTTCAAGGCAAAATCCGATGGTAGAATAAATATTAATCCTGAAGCCTGGGGTGGCAGGTATCCATTCCAAGTAGAAGTGGAAAAAAATGGCGAGATACGGTCTATGAAAAATGCTGAAAAGATCCTTTCTAAGATGGGCATTAGTTGGAAAAAAGCCATCAGTGAAAATCAGACAAAATTACTTTTAGATTACCTAGAGAACCCAAAGGGTTTTTCTTGGAAAATGATAGTCCCGGAGAAGGAAGCAACACAAATTAATGACAAACCTCGATTGGAAGCCACAACTTTATGGGACTATCCAAGGCAAAGCTATGGTTCGACTATTAAGGGCAATAACAAATACGCGGGCGTCACACCAGCCTTCATCATTTATAACCTGGTAAAACGTTACACAGACCCTAATGACCTTGTTGTAGATCCCATGGCTGGCAGCGGCACCACTCTTGATGTATGCAAGGAAGAAGGTCGTATGTGTATTGCGTATGATATTGTTTCAACGAGACCAGATATTATTCAAAATGATGCAAGGAAAATCCCACTTTCCAATGAAAGCGTTGATATGGTATTCATTGATTCGCCTTATGGAGATAACATAGATTATAACGATCATATCGATAATATAGGAAACATCTCATCAGAAACAGAAAGATTCTATGAAGAGCTAGAGAAAGTAATCGGTGAATCGCATCGTATCTTGAAATCAGGAAAGGTCTTAGGATGGCTTATTGGTGATCAGTGGGTAAAGAAAATATTTACTCCTGTAGGTTTTAGCGTCCATCAACGATTGTGTAAATATTTTGATACGCTGGATATAATATGTGTAGCGCGCAGAGGTCAGGCTTCAAATACAGGGATATGGTGCAACAGAGCGCTTCGTTTCAACTTCTATCTACGTGGATTCAAGTATCTTTTCATAATGAGAAAGCCCCCATCAGCAGAATCCAACCCACGCCAACAATATAATAGAACAATTAATTGGGCTCGATATTCGCGAAAAAAAGCAACTCGAGAGGACTTTCACTTGAAACCAGGGATATAAAGGTAACAATTTTATGCGTAAATGAAAGCCAAGCAAGGAATGGACATTCACAAACAAGTTTCTGAACTGAATGAGTGAAGCCAAAGAAATTCACAAAAATGATTTTCATGGCAAGTACCCCAACAAAGCGTTCGGTAATGAAACGTAGAACACTTGCAAAGATTTTTCGATAATCCTAGTAGCTCTAACGACAACAATATTATCATGATTATTATCTCTACTCCTATTCCTAGTTTTACATCCATAGATCTGCAATCACTAAATAAACCTATTCACTATTTCCGAATTAACTAACATCATCCTGTTATTTAGTACTTTTCTTATGCCGTAAGTTTTTTAATCAGATCAATTAAACTAAAGAATAATTGTCAGAGGAGAAGACAAAGGGACGGTTTCCCAAGATTTTAGTTGGAATAGATGGATCAGAGGCGTCAATTGACGCATCACGTTATGCTATTGCTATAGCAAAAAAATACAACTCCAAATTAATCGCTATATTCGTTCTTCATATGCATGGAATTAGATCTGTATCTTCGACTTTCATCACGGCACCTACTTATGGAGTAGAAGGATTTGAAGAGGAAAAAAGGGCAGCTCAGGTATGGTTAGATCGAATTAGATTAGAAGGTCATACAGAAGGCGTAGACTTAGACACGGAAATTGTTGAAGGTTCCACATCTGTAGAAGCTACGATAGTAGACTATGCCGAACGTCAAGGTATAGATTTGATTGTTATTGGCACCCGAGGAAGAACCGGTTTTAAAAGATTATTGCTTGGTAGCGTTGCACTGGGTGTCGTAACATACTCACATTGTCCTGTAATGGTTGTAAAGTAAATCGTGTACGATACTAACACTATGGGGGTCCGGGCTCCGGTTATACCATATGGACAGAAATTTACATCATCGTGCAGTCATGAGTTTTTAGTCTAAGTAATGACTACAGTAAAGTGCCTTAGATTACTTCTGTTGCGTATTTTGTTGTTAACAGAGGTTCATGAGAAATGATCTTGATTGCAGAATGTTTTCGGTTATTTTAGCAGCTTCTGGCTTGAACTCTGCCCTATACATCCGGTACAGCATAATTTGTAGTTGTATGTCGTTAGATCCACCTATTGCTATATCAAATCTGAAATGGCTGAGTGCATGTAGCTCGGACTTAGATCGAGTCTGTGCACATTAAGGTGAATCCTTGAATACCGACCTAGAATTCATGAATGATAAGCAGACGCTCACGGTTAAATGAGAAATATTAGACAATATTTGACTAAGTAATAGCTTCATAAGAAGATCCTATGATTAGAGCTTAATACGGTAGTTTTAATTTTACTGCTTTACCTCTGTTTGTACTAAGGAGTTTAGTCTAGCAAGTTTTGATTTGGAGGCAATATACGGGGTAATATCTTTTTCAGTCGTCACGACAGGCCTTTCTTTCTTTGCGAAGAATCCGATTAATGTCGGTTCAAAGTTGTGTTTTCGCAGATCATCTACAACCAAACTTGCTATGTCCTTTGTTGCAACTATAAGATGACAGCCGTTGGAAGATGCAGTTGCATTTTCAATTAGGAGATCCTTTGTTGCAAATTTGCAGATTTCTTCATTCTTCATTGGAAGCTCGTGAATTACAATATGAGAGTTTGTCAGTTCGGCAAGTTTTGCAATGGCAAAGAAACCTTCTGTGGTAACAGGATGAACGGCCGTTATATTCGTATGTTTGTCATATGCCATACCAAAATCAGGACAATATTTTGATATTACTTTTCCTAGTGAAAAGTGCGGTTCACTTAAACTTTTTAGAATTTCATCTTTTGCAGCAGAAAGAACGTCTAACGAAATGCCGTTTTGCTCAAATTTGACTATATTATTATGATCCATTTGTGTTAACATGTATAAGCTTAGCGCTGGCATCGATCCCATTTTATTTGAAAGAATAATTTGCATGCCTTCCTCCACTTGATCGTATCTTGTGGGTAATTCTTTTACGGTGTTTGCAATTGCAGTTGTACCAAAAAAGAGATTGCCAATTTTAATAGAACTGTAATCTTCCATAGCTATATTATAACGAGAAGTAAATGTATCAAGATTTGTTCTAATTTTGTCAAGCATCTCTTCAGTAGGAGCATCATATACCGGAAACAATCTGAATCCTGATGTGCACCCGAGGAGATTGAGATTTTCCATTCCGGCCGTCAACGCAATATTGCTGTGAATTTCAGATTCTGGTCTCTGCGTCGGGTCAGTTATCTGTGTGACGGAGTTATTAGCAGATGTATATCCTACTTTGTCGCCTCTATGTAACTCTATATAATCTAATAGTGCAAATTGGGCCTCACGACGGGTTGTCAGAACCATCGTGTTCTTTCTTATGCACACCTTTGAGTGAAAACTGTTGAAGAAATTTTGAACTCCTTCTGAAAGTAAGGCTGGATCATCACCGAGTGCAGTATGAATGCGAAAGATTGAAAGTGCTCGTTTAATATCAACTTCCTTTTCAATTACAGGATTTTCGAAATTGTATACTCTTCGAGTAAGTTCAGGGATCTTTCCCTCTGTATAATAAAAAGAATCAAACCAGCCACGTATTAACTTTATATTACTTCTTTTAACTTCTTTTAAAGAATTTTGTAGGACATAATTATCTACTTCATTCGAGCAGGTCGGGATCCAGCGTAAGGGGTCAAAACCAAGTTGTTGATATTCTTCCACTAATCTCCAAAAGTTTTCACTCATCATATATCACTCAGACAATCACTTTATCTTGTTTTATTATACGATTATATAGAAGTACACTTATTAATAAACAAAACTTCACAATACAATTTAATAAATGTTCAAAAATCAGACTGAGATAATAAAATATAGTGGAGTTAGTTGCAAAATCTTTCTTCGAAAAAATCACTCAGGACATAGAGGAATTCAGGATTAGTCAATTTAAAACACAAATAATTATAAGCCTACTACGCTTACAATCATCTGTGATAGGAAAAGAGGCTATGGAATCAAAGCCGACTATTCCTCAGCTGAAGCAAATTGCACTGCAGATGGAAAATAAATCTGCGCAAGAAGTCTTGCGATGGGCGGTGGATACTTACGGATTAAGAATCGGCCTAGCATCAAGTTTCGGTCCGGAAGATGTTGTTCTCATTGATATTATGATAAAAATTAACAAAGAGAAAACTAGAATTTTCACCTTGGATACAGGGCGGCTAAATCAGGAAACTTACGATTTGATGGATACAATTCGCAAGAAATACGCTATTCAGATTGAAGTATTTTTTCCGGAGCAGAAAGAGGTTGAACAGATGGTTCGAATAAAAGGCATGAACCTAATGTATGAAAGCGTAAAAAATAGAAAACTTTGTTGTGAAATTAGAAAAGTACATTCTCTTGATAGGGCGTTAAGTAAACTAGACGGTTGGATTACAGGTTTAAGAAAAGAGCAAACAATTACTAGAGCGCACATTCAGAAGGTAGAAATTGATTCTTCCCATGACAATATCCTTAAAGTCAATCCATTGGCGGATTGGACTAATGATATGATCTGGGATTATATTCATAAAAATAATCTTCCTTACAATAAGTTGCACGATATTGGCTATATGAGTATCGGCTGCGAGCCATGTACAAGAGCGGTCCATCCTAATGAGGATCCCAGGTCTGGAAGATGGTGGTGGGAAACCGGTACATATAAAGAATGTGGACTACATTGGAACCATACTAAATAATCCAAAAAATAGGGAATATTTTGACTGATGTTAGTAGTATGCCTCGACCACATGGAGGTAAACTAATAAACAGATTTGCCTCTACCAAGAAGAATATTGAAGGAGGGTTTTCAATTGAAATCGGTAACGATCTTAGAAATGACATTGAGAACATTGCGGATGGTATTTTTAGTCCTTTGGAGGGGTTTGTTGGACAAGATGACTTTCAAAGCATTGTAAAATCTGGTCGCTTAACGAATGGATTAGCTTGGACTATCCCTATAATATTAGATGTTGATGACGAAACAGCAAGGCAGATGAAGGATGCTGGTGAAGTTATGCTAAGAACTGGTAATGAACATTTTGGAGTTATGGACGTCGAAGAAATTTATTCTTACGATAAAACCTTTGTTGCAAGAGCAATCTACCAGACAAATGATCTAAGGCATCCAGGGGTTATGAAAGTGAGAGGATTGAAAGATCGACTTATCGGAGGCAACATTCAAGTCTCAATGAGAATTCCTCAGTCACCATTACGAAAGTTTAGAATGAATCCCTTTGAAACTAGATCGGAAATTCAGAAGAGAGGGTGGAAAACTGTGGTTGGTTTTCAAACAAGAAACGTTCCACATGTTGCTCATGAAATGTTGCAAAAGACTGCCTTGAATATTTATGATGGATTATTTGTAAATCCATTGATAGGCAAAAAAAAGTTTGGTGATTTCAAGGATGAAGTGATTGTAGGAACTTATGAGACACTTATAGAAAACTATTATCCCAAGAGTAGGACTATGTTCGGGACCCTTCATACCGAAATGAGGTACGCTGGGCCTAAGGAGGCAATTCATCATGCCATTATGAGAAAGAATTTTGGATGCTCCCACTTTATCGTTGGAAGAGATCATGCAGGAGTTAGAGACTATTATAAACCTTTTGCAGCGCAT
>DASSIM010000097.1:0-13878 GCA_035691865.1 Candidatus Nitrosopolaris sp.
AATAGATTATAGTTTTCTCATATGTCCTTAGTTGTCCATTATGATCAGGATTTTTTCATGTACTAAGTGCGCTGTTTCTGGTACTTCTTTGCCTATTCACTATAACTAGTATAAGCCCTACTATCAGAGCAACAATTCCAACAACAGCAAGAATTCCCCCAGCCACCAGTCCTGCAAATAGATTTATGTTGAGCTGGTTGTTTTGATCTACGAAAGGAAGATTGCCAAACAAAATACCAACACTGACGAGACTACCTCCTATGTTATCGATGGTAAGGGTATACTTTCCTATAACATCTGGTTTAATAGTAGTCAAGAATTGGCTTGAGAATTCATTGGCTGAGATAACCTCTCCATTTGGGTTTCTGACAATTTCCTTTAGAGTAGGATTTGTCTGACCGGTATTATGATTCGACTCTATACTAATTACCAACGATAAGGGCCGGCTCAAATCGTTGACCTGTGTAATTGCGTCCGCTGTGCCAGAAGGATAAATGGACAAACCATTCAGAATAGTATTTTGATGGATAATTCCACCACCCAAAGAGCCAGCCCATATTACTGCAATAGCAATACCGGAGGTTAAAAGAGCACCACCAATAATTAATATAAGATAGCCTCGATGCATTTGTCTTGCTTTGTTTATGTAATATCGTTCCCTAGAAATAGTTTAGTCTACTTCAAAAATGACACACAAGAGTATGAAGTCAATTCTTGGCACCATGCATATAGGCCATCATGGAAGTCCATGGGTCGTAGGAGTTACTATTAAAATTTGTTCCAATCTACTAGTTTCTTCCACAGCACAGATTTTCTTTGCTCCCTAGTATTTTTTAGTTAATTTGCTTGCAGATGATCCGTTAGTATTAGCTTGGTATCTACGAATTGGTTTTGCAGATTTTTTTTGTTCGTCTGGAAAATGTGGGTAAGTTATCTGATGGATTTCAAGCTAGTTTTCCTTTTCTTAATATTTCTATGTACGTGTACCTTCCTGAACCCAAATGCTCTCCAACAATTGCACCAACACTTTGTTGGAAGATTGCCCAGACTCTAGAAATCTAGGCAGCAACACCTTCACGATAGATCAAGGTATTCTCGAAAAAACGTTAGAATTTGCTACATGGCAGCGGTTATTATCAAGCTATACTGCCGCAGGAATAGAAAACGTTCGTATATTTAGCAGATAATGCTGAAAAAGACATCTTTTGCTAAAGACATGGTAGTTGGAATTTGATAACGATCGTGTCGTTGCAGTATTAGAATCTCATATCATAAAGTCAATGGAGTAACTCATTTTTACATTCATAATCGGGCCCAAATTTTTTTGTTGCTGAGGTGCTCATGGGTCATAATTTACATGTGCTCTTGCATTTTGCGAGTCATCATGGTGCTTCTACTGCTAGTGAATTTAACAACCAAGTAGTCTACTCCGCTGGAAAGGGAGATAATTGAAAAATTCACTGCCCTAAACCGTGGAGCAGTTGGTTTGCCACATTTGAAAACTTGGACGATGCTAGTCTATTTGTGATCTGTCTCTTCGTCATGTTGTTCGACATCATCCTTTGTGACAGACTTCATAACTCCTAAATAATAAATAACAAATTCGAGCATCGTTTCACCTAACTAACTTTTATGATTGGTTTAACCATAAAACCTCAAATACAGGCATCAGATTACTAGTATCGCAATTTGTATAGAAGAAAAACTCTCACGCTGTCTATGGGATTATTTTTGTTAGGTATGCTTGGATTATCTTGTTTATCTACTAGTATTTTCAAACAACACGAACACGCAGCAGCTCAACAGTACATCCAGACAATAAAATATAGAAATATAGTAATAGACTTAGATAACGGAGTAAAGACTAATGCTCAATTAACTTTTCCTGCTATGGGAAAAGGACCATTCCCTGGTGTTCTTCTTATTGCTGGCTCTGGGGCTCAAGATAAAAATGAAACATTGGGATTTGTTTACAAGATTGGTCCTAAGCCACCTACACCGTTTTTGCAGATAGCTCAATATCTCTCAGAAAGAGGATTTGCTGTTCTAAGATACGATAAAAGAGGTGTTGGTGCAAATGGTACTATTTTAGACACAAATGTATGGGGAAATGCTACAATCAATGATCTAATTCAAGATAGTATGAAAGCATTGAATGTCCTCATACAACAGCCTGAAGTCGATCCTAAAAGGATAAGTATAATTGGTCATAGTGAAGGTACAATTATTGCTCCAAGAGTAGCAATAGATAATTCAACTAAGGTAAAGAACATTATATTAATGGGCACAGTAGCTCTGAGCACTAGAGAAAATACACACACTCTAGACGTAACCTTACCTTCAGAGTACGCTACACAAGTATTGGATAAAAATCACACTGGATTGATATCAATACAGCAAATAGCAAAGGATGCTGTGTTAAAGAATTATTTCGTGCCACCTTCTGTTTTGCTTACTAATAATATCAAAGTCATAACCAACGCTCTAGTAAAAGAATTTGGTACGAACGATTCCATAAGTATTGAAAAACAACTTAATCCTTTACTGATAAAGGGATATGAAAACCTGACTGCTTTCAATTTGCCTAAATGCCAGAATTTTGAACCATGTCCTGTGTGGTTAAGGTCGGCATTTAGTCTGATACCAACCTTAAGCATCATTGGTAATGTCTCTAAATCTACAGGTATCCTAATACTGAATGGAGAAAATGATTCTCTGACTCCAGTTCAACAAGCGTTCCTCTTGCAACAAAGGCTAACTGAAGTAAATCATCCTGATCATACGTTGATAACATATCCAAATCTTGGACATGTGTTCTATCCTTCATCTCATTGGTTGACTGGAATTGGTCCTATTGAACCCTATGTTTTAGCAGATCTTTATACGTGGCTTGAAGCTCATTCTGGTCTTTCACATTCTTATGTCGATATTACTACTCCCGCTACGGATGCAATACAGGTCCATTGAATACAAATACGACTTCTCCTTCAGGTTCTAGTAAAAGATGATATTAATGAAAATCTTTTCAGACTTCCCATGATTGATTATTCAAGTTTCACATTATTTTGGCGTGATTTATTTTCTTTTGTCATACTTGGACTCAGCTTTCAGTCCATTCGTACCGATATAGTTTGCATCGAAGATCGTAATTATTTCCATGTAGAATTATCTGCTGTAAGATATTTGTTTGATCTCGGACCATCGACAGTCGAAAAATTCAAGAGTATGCTATCATGAACTTTATGAAATGCAGTTGGTTGCCTTGTGCTACTCTATAACCTGTGTCTATGACAAACGGTACTGACTGACCAGTCTCTATCGGTCAGTTTAGATTACCTGACACGGATTTTACTGTCTTCTCCTGTTAGTATCGTTCCAATTCGGAAAAACAAAATAATAGCGGAACACGCCAATGGAAAGAGTCCTCGAAGAGGACTTGTGTAGCAGAACCTTTATTCAACAAATAGCTATAACCTATAAATCCTCTATTGTAGAACATAAGAGGAATCAGCACGAGAACAAGAAATGGTCTAGTAATGAGCACAAAAAAAGGGTCGATGCAATTACCGATAGATGAATGTGAGGAATGGATATGGGATACTTTAGACAGTACGAAAGATTGTGGATTTGAATATATAAAAGACGGAAATAAGGAATTTCTGATCTTCAATACAAATGATTTCTTCGCAGATGCCAAAGCATTAGAAAAAATTAAAAAGACTACCGGGATGGATTTGGTTCAGATGAGTTCACATAACGGATATACACAATTATGGTTTGGTAGATATACGTTGGAAAAAGATATTAAGTTTAGAAAAGTTTAGTATGCACTAGTTATCGGGAGCCGTACTTGATGTATGATATATTACAAGTGCCAGCTAACAACTGCTCATAGTTATGCTGTCCTAGTTTCTGGTACTAAAAACGCACCTTTTTCGAGGCATGTTTCATAACACGTGACAGTAAATAAAGAATTGGCTGGCGGAATTTCAAAATTCACGCAGACCACGACAATAAATAACCAATTTTATGGACGTAAAATTGGTAGATGGATGGTGGAGAAATTAGGAGGTAAAGTATTGGTTCCTAAGACTAAGAGTACCGGGAATGGTTCTATGCAGTTTGGCGTCGATACAGATAGACTGAATGAGTATTCTGTATAGATTAGACTAACAATTTGTTACCTCTGCCAGTCGAAAGGAGAAGAGCCATGACTGTCTAATAGGTCGAAATACATAGAGCTAAGACTACTAGGACAAATTCCTGCAGAGGGGTGTTAGGTCACGGTGCAAGGAGATTGAAGCAGAGCATGTTCTTTATTCCAATGATTGACAAACCTCTGCTTATTCTCTTCTAATTTGGAATATAACTTTAGGCTAAAATAAAGCGAGAACTTGTCACCAATTTTGCCACATTCACCACAACAATTTGTATAAGATCGCGTGAAACCATATGCTTCTCCTACCACGCATTTCGGAGGCCAAATCATTTCCAACCACCATCGGAACCATGTAATTGACATCTGAGCTGGTAGTTGTTGCTCTCCTAACCTTTTAGCCCAGTTAGGTGAGATATCGCTCAGAGTAAAAGTTCCCTGTTGTTGCTGTGTCATATCTGTTTTGATCAGTATCTACCTCTAGGTCTTGATTTCGAAGGTATGTGCTCTCTTAAAGGTATGTTCAAAAAAACTTCACTACCATTGTATCCTTCTATTTCGGTACTCAAAATTCGTGTCTCTTCCTTGCATTAGAGTATCTGTGGTACGTACCCGAGCCTCAGCTTATCCCAATCTAATATTGCTTCTACCATGATTGTCATATAATACAAAAATCGAATATATAAAAATTTAATTATTCAGAAATGTATGCGCTTATTATACCAATTCATGCTTTCCAATAAAATATCATTACAAAATGAGTGATAAGTACTTAATTTTTGTAAGCAAGAGGTTAAGACTATTTCGTTATATCGTTTCAAGAATTTATTGCTTTTTACCATTAGAATAAATTCAGAAGGGAACACGACACATCAATTTCTATTATGATGGCATTAATTTCTATAAGCTCCATTTTATGCCATCTATGTTCGGCGGATAGCATCAACTACTTTGGGCTATGTTGCAGACCAATAACATGTGTCACGTAGAATGAATTCGCCTATCCTTCATTATGCTGAAGGTCGTTCCATATGTGCTTCCGTCATTCTTTCATTCTCTTCTCAATTTGGATTGCCAGTATTCACAACTGCCATATATCTGCCATTCTGTGGGTGGATCTGGTTTCGCGAGTTAGTTCGATGAAAGGCGGGTTCAGCAACTCCCCTCCATTCTTATCAGGTTTTATCCTAATAAAATCCACCTTTGTGTGGGGAGTATGTTCCACGTATCCACTTGCACGAGTAACTATGTCAGCGGCACCGCAGATTCTGATACGCCGAGGATCCCGTGGATCAACAGTCTTGAAGTCATCGATAACAAGGGCAACTTTATTATTTTTTAGAACATTTTTATATTTCTTAGAATTCAGAATGTGTCTAAATCAAAACTTGCAGGTACGAAATCTTGCTGTAGAGAACCTTCTAATGATGGTGCAGTTGTGACTATTCTTTCAATGAGCTGCGATTTCAGATATTCAATTTCCTTTTCAGTGACGAATCGACCATCGTTAAATATCTATAATATGATTTCAATATGTGCATTTCAATGAACAAATAAATTGTTATTACTCTGCTCACTATCGCAATCCGAAATTACTATTGTCCTAGCCATCACATTGTGTTATCCAGTTCCAAGACGAGTTAAATATGCATGCATGTGCCCAAAAAGGACTGGCTATCAAAAAGAAGATAGTATTCATTCCTGGATTTTTGACTAGATCAAACCCCTACATTTTGCTGCCCTCCAATAAACAAATCTAAAAATCCCATGAACCATTGACAGTCTCAGCAAAGAAAAACTAAATTAAGTGTCTATGTTTTATTGTTTTATTCAAAGGAAATTACTAACAAGTACTGAAGCAGTCAGGTCCATATACGCTTCTAAACTTCTTGAACAGTAGTACACACTCTTTGCTATCGAAGGTATACCTTGTTCCGCCTACTTTTTCCGTGATAGTATCTTTTTTTTGATTATTGTTTAGTCTTTTATCACACAACGCACATTTAGTTTGTGATTTCTCCTTCAATGACATAACATTGGACTACTTTCTATATAAGACTGTAATGTAGAAAAAGAAAGCCGAATTCTCTAAAATACCTTCAGTTCAATCTTCTTGAACATTAGCTTTTCCCAAGAATTGCAATTTTGATGCAAGTTATCTTTCGACGGTAACTTGCAAAATTTTAATTTTCATGTTTTAGGTCGGTAGCAGTCTTAAGTTCAGAATATGGAACCGTAGTTTCTCAAGTGGTTTTTGATCTTCGTACCGACCATCTTCGTCCTTCTTTGAGGTCCTTGTCCTTCTTTAATTTGCTCTGTAGATCTCAAGTATTATAGTCTTCCGAACATGTCAGAATCTGGACCCGAAAACAAAGAATTGGATATCAGTAAGTAAAGTACAATTTCCCCTGCATTCTTATTGTTGATGTAATCATTATTTCGTTATTCCAATTGAATCAATCATTTTTTGTATGATTGGTAAATAATCGTTGTACTCCTTTATTCCTGCTTCGTATGTTAGAATATATACTTTGTCGCCTTTTATTGCTCCTATTTCCATGGCTTTGAAAATAGTGTTTTCACCTAGATAAGTATATATCAATTTGTATGAAGGCAATCCAGCAAGAACATTATTTGTAGTTAATCCAACCAATTTGAAACCCTTAGATTGTTTTAAATCGATAATGCTGCCACTTGAATATTGAGCTAAAGAAGTACCTTTTTCAGCTGAAATGTCATCTATCGTTACATCAAGGCTGGCATTCGAGTTTATTGCTGGAGGAGAGAATGTAACAACATCAGTTTCTGTGTTCTGTCTTGTCCCGTTTTGTTCCTTGTCCCATCCAGAAGGATATTGAAGTTTTATTCCGTAGGTGGAATTTTCATATGGCAAGAAATTCAAATTTGTTGTTGTCGTTGCTTGTTGTGCAAATGCTGTTTGTTTAGTTGTTACAGATGGATACGCATAAGATATGACTACAATCAATACTAGCGTAGATAATATCAATTTAGTTTTCATACATTATCGCCACTAATCTAATTGGTTCTCTCATTTAAGCCAATCCATTTTTCCATACAAATGTGCCAATTTTATTCGTCCTGACAATACTTTATGTCACTACATTTACCAAGTCATACATACGGTAGGATTGCTAATTCTCATGAGACCAATGCTTATTTACAGACCTTTAATTCTAACTTTTAATGGAATTCGGTCGTGGGTCTGTGTGTTAAATCGACGTCGATTCTGATAGTATTGATAATGGGGTTAATGAATGTGGTATCACTGATATTTTCTTAATATAAGGTATTTTTGAGCGGATAACAGTCTCAACTTCTCTTGTTAATAGTTCTACATCAGCCAACGTCTTACTACCCTCAACTTCTATATGCACAGCAGCAAATACCACCCTCATTCCTGCGGGCCGCAGCAAAATTGAACTAACCTTAAACTGATCCTTCTTTTTGAATTTATCTTCAACGGTCTGTCTTATCAAATCAGTAACCTTTGGATTCTGCCATGAATCTACGAGAATTAATGATGATTGCTTAAGTGATACATATGCAACCGAGAATATGTATCCTGCGATAATTATACCACCGATTGCATCCATCTGAGAAAATCCAAATTGTGTAGCAATCAATACACTAAGGAAACCTACAACTGAAGCTGAACCATCTTTTATTGAATTCTTAGCATCGGTTCTTAACGATAGCAAATTATGTCTATTGGCAATATTTCTCATCTGTATTGCCCTGTATAGGGATATTACACTTGCTGCTGCTAAGACTACCATTGTCAAAATAGGCTGATGAATTTCGTGTTTATGTTGTAGTAGTAGTGAGGCAGATGATTGATACAAAATAATTGATCCAACTACTATCATACCTATCGCTGCTATTAGTGCGGCAAAGCTTTCTACCTTGTAATAACCAAAGTGAAATTTCTTATCCGCAGGACGACCTGCAATTACAAGACCCATAAATACTATAAATGAAATCATTGCATCAGATAGTGAATCTGTACCGTCAGCAGTTGCGACCACACTTCCGCTTATTTGGCCAATTAAGACCTCAACTATTCCGATACTGAGTAATGTAATCACAGAAATTTTGGCGATCTTTTGAGCGCACTTGATGCCATCGTATATTGGTCTAGAAGGTGCTTCTGTCGGAATTTCCCGAAGTGTTTTGGCTGCTGTCAGAATACCACTACGAGTGGCATCTACAGCGAAAGGTTCGTCCATTAAATACTATAAGAAGTATACTACTATATCGTATTTAAGCTTGTGCTCCAATATGCCGCAACAATCTAGATCAACATTCTATCTCACTTGTAGATATTATGCTCATACGAATACAGCACTTTTGTTTTGTTAACGTATCTCGTACTGGCTTGGTTGTAGAATAGGTTCGTAGCGTGGTAGAACAGTATAATCTGCCAATGAGTTCGGAGCGAATGTGTAGGCAAGTGATTTAACGTCACTACGTTCAGGAATAATATCAATGATGCAGCCAAGAAGTTATCCTAAACAAACTGGTCGATATGCGGGTCCGGTTGGACAGTCTTATTGTAGGATTTATAGATCTGCGCAGGCTCAGTGACCCCTCGTGTGATCTCATTTCTTTCTACACATGAACACAACACCCAATGAATTAGAATGTCTTCTATGTCATTGTATCATTTCGTTTTTATTATTGCTTAGAGATTCTCTAGTGATATGAGAATGACATTTCTACTACTATACATAGAATCGCGTTTACCAAAATTATTGCACTTCTCTGTGGGAGTAGTACTTCTAGTTCTGCTTACCTCGACGTTTGTGACGAACGAACTATATGCCCAAGTTTCTCCGAATATTCACCATTCTGCTGTCGCGAACACTTCAAATGTACTACAACACCAGTCAAGCCCGAACAAAATACATGGAGTAAAAATCACTTCACCAACGAAAGCACAACAAGTAGCCACTGGCAAGAACCTCGTAGTGTCTGGAACATCCGCAGATAATACAACTTCTGACTGTAATGTTTCAGTTATTGTGAATGGTGTTAAACCATACCGTCTCGTTTCTGCCAATGGGAGCGCAGGAGCTAAAGACTATTCAAAGTGGAACTTTACCCTGACACCTGTATATACTAGTATTAAACAAGGACAGAATAAAATAACTGCTAAATTTTCATGTACCAATGAACCTAATTTAATAGCGCATAGTAGTGTTAATGTGACGGGCGTAAGTACTACTCTTAATCCTGTCACAAACCAGCAAAATACAGGCAAGAACTCAACGACCTCAAATGTAAACACTGCATCTATTGATAACGCAACTACATCCTCTACCTCCTTCTCCCATCCGAACATTGCTAACACAAATAATATTACTAATGGCAATAGCACGATGTCAATATCTGTTCATCTAGGCAAGAAATCTATTCAGCCAGGAGATAAACAGAGTATAGTAATCAAAGTTACTGACTCCAATTCAACTATTCCAGTAGCAGGAGCTTCTGTATTAGGAAGGGTCACAGACCCATCAGGAGTATCATTCAAAAAATTTGCGGGAACGACAGATGATTCTGGCAAGTCGTCATATGCATGGACAGCTAGTCAAGGCGACACAAGCGGAAAGTACAAAACAATAATAAATGTATCCGCACATGGATATAAGAATACCACAGTATCAAAAACGTTTCAAATAATCCCAGGTACAACTACTACGACCAGTAACACTAATCTTAACCAATTATTCGCTCCCAAAGCTAGTGATAGTAACAATAATCAGAATTCCCCATCGACGATAATTCCGATCCCTCAACTTCCAAAAATCAAAGTACCGTTTCACTTACCTTTTCAGTAGCCTGTAAAGCGTCGCTGGTCAGGATTTATGTTTTTACCCACTCCTACTCGTGAGAGTGAATACGTTTTCGACTGCTTAGGGCTAAATAATATCGAAAACTCGAATAGATTTCTGATATTAAAACGAGAATGAGGTGACAATAAAAAAATAATTCTATAGTATGAGCGGTCTTTTGACCTGCGCCGATTTCATGACAATCCAGAAAGGCTGGTTAGCTAAAAAGCGAGAGACCATCTTCTTGTTACGAGGGAGTTGTTGTAGGATTGTGACAAAATGTAAGCAGTCTTTTGTTCAAGCATCTACTTCTAGAACATTAGTGTCATAAATTTCCTGTTTGGCATCTTGCTCACAATATTCAGGGAGAAGGTGAAATAATTACAATTAATGGCTATTTTTCTTGGATTTAACCCAATACTCCTTTATAATTTATCCTCTCATTAGAAGGGAGATCAAGCGTGCTAACATCCAAATTGGCTATCTTGGAGGCTATTTCTGATAGAAGAGCGTCGAATATTCTTAAAAGTATCGCTAAGGTAGATTCGAATAGCGATATTCTCATAACTGGATTGAAACTTACGAGAAAGCAATACTATTCAAGGATGTCCGGCCTCATAAAAGCTGGCTTAGTGAAAAGACAAAGGGGAAGATATCTTCTAACTGCATTTGGTAAGGTGATTTACAGCGCTCAGGCGACTCTCGAGGCAAAAATAGAGAGTGCACTCAACAATTACTGGAAACTCAAGGCAATCGATTCATTGGAGATGCCTTCAAGGGAAGAAAACGATAAGGTTATTTCTATGTTAATTGACAACCAAGAAATTAAAGACATTTTAATCAAGGATTTGTTATCTATGGATGCGGTAAAGGACAAAACTCGAGATATGGAGCAAACATTGGTAACCGTGCCGAATCTCCTTTAACCCGATTATGGCTTGTTAACATCTTTTTTGATTGTGACTCGAGAAAGCCCGGCCAAGATGCAGTCGTAAATCGAATATCTTTATGCTCGTAATGTTTTATGATATCTCAGCGACGGCATTTTATCCAAATAAGATTTCATTTCTAATGACATCGAATACCTTCCTAAAAACTTGCCGTATGTATTTTCATTAGGATTAATTATGATATATCAACATACAAAAACCGTCTTGCTAATCTTACTACGCAACCTGAACTAGCAACAACATCTGCAAATTGTAAAAAGAAGAACATTAGCTACATAGGAAAAAAACATTGGTCCGATTCTTATTCCGGTAGATCTAAAAATAATTATCCAGATATAAATTAATAACATTGTCCTAATTAGAAGGAGGCTTGAATATGATCTCTGGCAAAGTAAATACTGCAAAACGAAAAAGCGATGACGATGTCGATATTGCAAGGAATCAGAATTCAAAGTTCATAGCAGGGATTATAAAACTGATATCTGATGACAAAACCCGGCTTATTTTTAATACTATCTTTCTTGCAAGTGGAGATACTAGTGAGACGATTAGAACTGAATTGAAACTTACGAGAAAACAATACTACTCAAGAATATCCCGCCTCCTAAAAGCTGGTTTGGTGAAAAGAAAAAAGGGGAAGTATTTTGTTACTGCATTTGGCAGGGTAATCTTTGATTCTCACAGATTGCTCGGAAATGCTATCAAGAACTACTGGAAACTTAAGGCAATAGATTCTCTTGGAGTACCAAACTATAGCAAGATGCCAAAAGAACAACGTATCAAGATAATAGAAGAGCTAATTGATAATCGACAACTCAAAGCTATCGCACTTTCGACAAAGTTTTGACTGGATTGTCAGAAAAAAGGTTTCTACTAGCCCCAAAAAGGCTATTCCTAGCAATTATGCCCGTTTCTACAAGAAATGTGATGCAGAATGCTCTGAACTTCGGGAGGTTCACCGACCTCGGTGCAGATATTCTTATGAATATAATGGATAATTTGAAGACTCAGAAGGCAAGGAATGAACCGTACGACTTGCTAGATAAGGCATACTAAGCAGAGTCTCAAATACAAAATTGACGACACAACGACATCTATAGAAAGTTCTAGTGAATGAAATCCATGTTATAATTCTCATCATGTGGATACTGATTACTCTGTATGGTTTGTATGGTTGGTGAAAACCACGGGGAAACTGGTTTCGATCAAGTATGATACGTTTAAGAGGCCACAAAGGCAAAAGCTGATTTTCCTGACCGAGACCAGTGTTTCTGACTAAGAGATTAAAGCATCTGGGACCTCGTCGTGGTTGATAAATGCTCGATTATGGATAATGTTATGTTAGAAGAGCACAGCTTTTAGTGTTTCCATTTGTTACCTGTTTGCTTCTTACTGTTACCATAATTCTTATGTCTGTTACCATGTTGTTACCACCTGTTTTCAGCTGCTACCGTCTGTTACCAAAGAAATTTGGTCGTGCGAGAATACCATCCCACATAGGTACTGTAAAAAATAAAATAATTTCAAATATAATGTTACACTACTAGTTCAGTCTTCATTGATATTGTACGTTGATAATACTCCAATCTAGTCTAATGTCTCCAACCAGAAACTTTGAATTACATGATCCCTACCTGAATACTACGTTTGCAGGTATGGTGTGTAGGTAGGTCGGAATTTACTTATTGGAATACCTAGTGGTGTAAATGGTACAGCAACTTTCTATATCAATCGGATACGTTATAATGTCTCGTGGGGTCTAGAAACTCTTTTAAAGAGACTTAAATCTGCCATCAACAAGAAGGAAAAGAATTAATCATCAGGCAATATGACACATTCGATGGTTTCAACCAAATGAACCTAGATATTTGTTAACGAATGACATTGCCGCAGGATAATGATATCAATTATAAGAATGCCAAGGAACATAGATCACTACTACTGGCATCGCAGCACATAACATTTCGTCCACCTTTAGGAAACAAAATCCCTCGTAAGCGTGGAAGGTCATTGCAATTCTCAGCTCCATCGCGACCATGGCCATGTATGGTGAGACAATGCTCTTTCCTGCGATTCCTACTCATCAAAGATTTTAAAATCACATATAGCACATCATCCTGGATACTTACCACTTATTTGTTAACTGGTGCTGTCATAACTCCAATAGAGGGTAAGTTATCTGATATCTGAGCCAAATGTTGCTTTTTGTACATAAGCTATCAGCGCTATGGCTGGGATTGCAATTGTAAAGTCATCAATATTATATTGTTGTAACTAATCATTTCATATTTCCGAAGCCTGTCGCTTTTTCACTTCTGCACCACAGGTGTAGCAGCTATTACACTTATGGTGCCTGCATTCGAATCGGTCAAGAATATAGTCCCTGCCGAATTGACATCAATATCTATTCCTGTAATGGGACTAACAACAGACGTACCAGCCGATAGTTCCCATTTATTGATGAATTTGCCGTCATTTGTAAAATCCTGTATGCGGTGGTTACCTGTATCAACAACATACACAGTGCCTTGAGGAAATTGGACAGTCATGCCTGTTGGATTATAGAACTGTCCGTCATTCTGTCCAAGTGATCCCCATGTCGTAATGAGTTTGCCATTACCATCAAACTTTTGTATCCGGTCATTGCCAAAATCGGCAACAAAGACGTTACCTGATGGATCTACCACAACACGGACAGGATTATTGAATTGACCGGGACCGGATCCGATTGATCCCCATTGAGACACAAATAAGCCATTACTGGTGAACCTCTCTACGCGATTATTACCGACGTCGGTCACGTACACATTTTGCTTGTTCTCGTCCTCGTCAATACCTATTGGTGTGTTGAACTGACCAGCACCTGTTCCGAATGAACCCCAACTTGTGATGAACGTACCATTACCATCGAACTTTTGAA
>DASSIM010000098.1:0-12144 GCA_035691865.1 Candidatus Nitrosopolaris sp.
TGAACCTTATTATTCTCAATTAATATATTGTAACAATTCAGGGAGCATATTATCCCACTTCCGTTATTATTATAGACCGTATTATTTCTAATTATCATATCATGTGTGCCTGTATGAGGATCAAGACCATAGTGTCCACTATTTCGTATAATGTTGTTCTCAACGATCATATGACCTACGCCAAAAGTGTATAGTCCAAAGTACACATGGTGTATATCGTTATTTTTTATGATACTTCCATCGCCTCCGTAGTAATAGCTCAGTCCTGAGCCGCCTTTGTGCTTGCCTTCTTCATATCCTAAATATGCAATCTCTGAATTTGCGATATCTGTGGTTCCTGTTGCATTATTTTCAACTACGATGGATGGCCTAGGAGTGCCAAAAATAAATACGCCACTGCCAGTCCTTGATCCATTAGTTATTGCATAGTAGTTTGTTGTTGGATCCCAAGATGTTATCTTCACAGAGTCAATCTTTAAACTACCATGAACATCAATCCAGTATGCAGGTGCTATTTTGGAAACACCAGCACCGCGTGTCACCTTTGAGCTTATCTTTAGCCATTTAGTATCTGTTGAATCAATATGTAATGTAGCTCCTTTAGCAATTACTAGGTTTGCATTTAGAAACCATACACCATTTGTGGATTGTTTAGCAAGGATACTGCTATCATGGAGTTTGTTATCGATGTCTGTAAGCCTTGCTGAACTACAACTAGTCGTTATTGTTCTTTTGGATGGATCATAATTTATACAAGCACTAGGAGAGGCAATATTCGATTGAGGAGAAGATGAACCCGTGTTACCTTGATTAGAGGGTGGAGGAGAAGCAGAAGAAAAGGTTTTGTGTTTGATAGCTTTAGCCTCCTTTATGGGAAATGGAAGGACGTCCAACGTTGTATATTGGTAGATGAGGATTGCAAAACATAAAGCAAGCATAACTAAAACAAGGGCTGAGACACCTATCCAAGAATGACTCTTCATATGATAGGAAGAAAATTCAGCAGCACGAGTGTATAAGAATTCCTCCCTTTAGGAGAGTCCAATAAGGGAGTAACATTTAACATATAACGGCTTTCCTAAGGAAATGCAAGTGGAGCTGAATGCATCTCCATGTTGTGTATGACTGGTTAACACAAGTGCGAAGAGGAAACAATTCCGCTATCTTAGCAAGCTTTTGTTAGGTCACAAAAGAAAATAGATGTCTGTGTAGACTATAAAGGTCCAGCAGGATTCGTGAATGTTAATCCTACAAACAAAGAGTTTGAGTAAAGTTCGCTCGCCTAGCTGGAGTATTAGAAATTTTTTAAATCGAATTTTTTCCAAGAATCAAAACTGATCGGTCAGTTGAATTCGCCCCGTTAGGATTTATTCCCTATTGACAGCTTCAAATGCAAGTTCGAAAACTATAAAATATAATGTCAATGGTGTTTCATGTTTATGAAATAGATTTCATGGACTGTACGACTTCGAATCCGTTAATGAGAAACAATGATATAACATAAAGTAATATACTTCGTTGGAAACTGAAGCTCTAAGTAGAAGAAAATGTAATGGGGATACCAGATTATTGAAAAATAAAAATATCATAGCTTACGGGGTAATTGGAATTATTGTTGTCGCTGTAATAGCTTACGTTGTTTTTATTAGACCTCCAAATAATAATATTAGTAATTATAATGTTATTAGCAGCAACAATCCAAACTTGCAATCTACTGCCCAACTAATCGCAAATTCAAGAGCTGCAGCACTTGAACAATATCAAAAGCTATTCTGTGGGTTGAATTCTATTCCGCATTCTACTAATTACATAGCAGAGTACAAACTCCCAGCTACATGCGAAATGCCCCTAGGTATCTTGGTCGACGATCAACTTGCAAAGGTATGGTACGTATCTACGAAACAGGGAACGCTCGGTAGCTACGATCTTGCAACTCACAAGTTTGATAAAGAACTCACCATTCCTGTGTGGAACGTACGCAACATTCCTACAGACAATTCTCAGGTATGGTCCGTTAGGGAGGATCAGAGAGGAAACATTTGGTTTACAGACGAGAAACAAAACGCTGTTTGGATGTATAACAAGTCTGTTGGGGGCTTTGAATTGTATAAAGTTCCTGAGACGTCTAAAGTCTTTGGTACAACTTATCCTGTATCTATTGATTTTGATTCAAAAGGAAATGTATATTTTGTGGGTATACGTATGCCTGTGCTCTGGTTTGGAAACACTACCCAGATGAAGAATGGTACCTCAAATGGAATAATTAAGATTCCAATACCTACAGATGGATTCAAGGGTATTTCTCCTGATCTAATCAGTACCGGTTCTATCGCAGTCGACAATAAACGAAACGTCGTCTGGATTTCAATGTTATCTTTCCCTAGTAAGGGTGAAATTCTACGATATAATATATCTTCAAGAACTTTTGATACTTTCAATATGCCATCAGGATTAAACTCTCCAGTGGGAATTGCAATTGACGAGAAAGGTAATCCTTGGGTCACCGATCATGCTACGAGTCTATTTTTCATGTTAAACGCCTCCAACGGCAAGACCACGACCTACGCAACTTCTAGAGTTTCGCCGCAGATTTATGGTGTAAATGACGTTAATAGTATTCCACAAGGAGCTTATAGTCTGCCTTACTGGATAGCGAAAGGGGCTGGTAGCGATGGATCGCTTTGGTTTAATGAGCATGAGGGTAACAAGATAGCCAAGTTCGAGCCTTCAAATAATACCTTGTACGAATATTGGATTCCTACTCAGGATAGATTGTGGGGTAACTGTTCTCCCAACAGTCAAACATGCGGCATAGCCAACGCCCTCCAGTTCTCGAGAGGACAGAATGATCAGACATGGTTTACAGAATGGTCAGAAAATAAGATCGGAAGCTTAACAGTAACCAAGTATAGACAGCTACCATTCTCTGTTTCTGCATATCCTCAAGAGCTGATTATTAAAAGAGGTCAGGCTGTAGAGATTAAAGTCAATGTTTCAGCAACGACAACAACAAAACCGTCCCAGAATCACCCCAACTCAACTGTTGAGATGGTCGCATCAGGCACATTTACTCCAGGAGGTGACCTCGGAAATTCCACCGGCATCTTCAGCCAAGGGTCCTTCTCGATCGCAGACGCTCATGCTCTTAAACAATTGTCATTCATCTTCACCCCAGCGACAAATCTAAAGCCAGGAGACTATGTGTTGATGTTAGGAGCGCAAAACAATGAAGTTACGATGTTGAAGGGCGTGAAAGTGAAAGTTATTAGCTAGCTATGATCCCTACTGCTTAAGCGGGCATCAAGCTGAAGTTGAGGCGAGATATGTGTACATCTATTGTCATATGTACCACCGTCATTCTGTCTATTGCGGCAGGAGCCATCGTCGGTATATCCTGACGCACATCTGTGTAGTTATGGGATAGATGAGTTTTGTACTATTTTACTACTGGTAGTACCGTTAGCAAATGATGCATGACAATTACTGTTGATACACACGACTGTATGACAGGTATCTCCCTCACAGCTAGTAGTGCTCTTTTTTATATGAATCTGTGCTTTCGCTAAATATGTATGCTCCCCCAATGCAATAACTAAGGTAGATGCTATGACAACCATTGTCAAACCCAAGATTGTGCGATTTATATTCATCCTGATGAGCAATTGATAGCATAAAATATTTGATTTGGGAGGAAGATTGCTATAAGTTTACTCTAATAGATTTATCAGAATCAAACGTCAATTAAGGATAGTGCTTCGGCTATATGTACATATATATTATTATTGGTAATTGCAGTGTTCGGCTACTTCATAGACCGTCCTCGATGACAAAGCCCAGAGAAATCCCAAGAAGTATATGTAAGAGAAATGGCTGTAGCTTCGTCCTATGCCTGAAATTCCGTAGTTCATCTATAACATTCGTAAGGTTCGGATGCTGTTCCTTTTTTCTGTAACACCAGCATCGACCAACATCAAGCAAAGTGCTTGGCTGTTAAGCTGGATGCGGCTGATAAACCTGAGATATTCTAATTACAAATTAGAATGGGATCGTCATACGTGACTAGGTTTGTTCATTCTTAGTCAACAAATAGCGTATCTAACCATATACATCGTGATCAATAAAAAATATGAACGAAAAAAAGATTCCGCATACCAAAAACGCACTAATGTCATTCTCTGAGGCAATAGAGAGCATAGCCGATAAGGTATCACAATCCGTAGTAGGTGTACGTTCAAAGACTAGAGGAACTGGCTCAGGGGTTGTTTGGACCTCAGATGGCCTCATAGTGACTTGCAGCCATATAGTCAGAAAACTAGATGAATTAGAAGTTAGTTTCAGCAATGGTAGATCCTTTCCAGCCAACGTAATAGGAAATGATCTATATTCTGATATCGCACTCCTGAAAATTCAAGCCAATGGCAAGAATGATAGCATTTCCCTTAATCCGATAGAGATCGGTAATTCTGAAAATCTAAAAGCAGGGCAGTTTGTTCTCGCCCTCGCTAATCCATATGGAGAATTTCCCAGCATTACAGAAGGCATAATCACAAGCGAAAGAAGTTCAATTGGAGGAGGACGGTGGTGGGAAATAACGAATCACATAGTTATTACTGATGCGCGTCTCAACCCAGGATATTCAGGTGGTCCTTTAGTTGACGTAGAAGGAAGGATGATAGGATTGAACGCAGCATATGTTTCGTCTCGTGGTATTGCAATTAGAGCAAGTAAAGTGAGAAATATCACTGACCAACTTGCGAGGGATGGATCTATTAAGACCGCATACCTTGGTGTGGCCACAGATGAAATTTCCATTCCTAGAGAGATAGGATCTCAACTAGAGCCAAGTCAAGAAGAAGGTCTCATGGTTCTTTCGGTGGAAAAAGACACTCCTGCAAAGAAGGCGGGGCTGTTAATGGGAGATATTATCATAGGATTCGACGATCGGACTATAACGAACATTCATGACCTAAGAAAACAACTCTTAAATCATGATGTCATCGGAAAATCGGTAAAGCTTGCCATAATAAGAGGCGAGAAAAGGAGTGAGATCAACATTTCCCCTCGAGAATCATCTGGATCCAACTAATTGTAATGAAAGCCAAGCAAAAGAGGAAGTAATAATATAATATATGATGCCAGTTAATGAAGATCTCGTTGTTAATGCGGTTCAAAATGTAAGTAGAAGTGTTGTAAATATTGCGAGTGTGAGAACAGTACATGACCAGCTATTCCGTGTATTTCCGGTTGAAGGTGTTGGCTCTGGTGTAATCATCGACGAGAGATGTCACGTACTTACCAATAATCATGTTGTCGACGAAGCCCAGAAACTGAAAATTACACTCACTGATGGAAGCATTTTCGATGGAAAAGTGATAGGAACAGATGAGACGACTGACTTAGCAGTAATAAAATTAGACTCGACGGAGACACTTCCATTCGCAGCATTGGGAAATTCTGATGATTTGAAGATAGGTCAAATAGTGATTGCCATTGGTAATCCATTTGCTTTAACTGGAGGGCCAACTGTAACTGCTGGGATTGTAAGCTCTCTGAACAGAAAAATTCAATTTGAAAAAGGAGTCTTGGAATTAGTTCAAACTGATGCTGCAATAAATCCAGGTAACTCTGGTGGACCTCTTATCAATACAAAGGGCGAAGTCATAGCAATTAACACAGCAAAAATGCCATATGCACACGGTATTGGATTTGCAGTACCAACCAACATTGCTAAATCAGTTATGGCAGAACTAATACAAAATGGAAGAGTAATAAGTAGACCATGGATAGGAATATCATATGTAAAAATAACAAGACAATTAACTCAATATTACAGATTGTCAACTACAGAAGGTGTGCTAATAGCACAGGTAGAATCACACAGCCCAGCTGATGATGCAGGATTGAGAAAGGGAGATATAATCGAAGCAGTGGACGGCAAGAGAATAGATGATACTACAGAGATTTCACTAAATGTAAGAAAGAAGACACTAAAGGACAAGGTGACAATGACTATAAACAGATATGGAAGACGCTTTGAAGTTCCAATACAACTTCAGGCGCGACCATGACCCATTATTAATCTTGTTCTATTTGTATTCACGAGTTGTGACTAGGTAAGTAATGAAAAATTACCTCCAGTTGATTTTCGATTATCAAATTGCAAAAATAATATAGCTTCTTCTTTTTTGATTTGCTTAGTAGAGATATGGCAAACATCTGAGTAATGCCATGAAGGTTTACACGTAGTCATGAGCTTGGTTTGATATTTGGGAGTAGCAGGATCTAAATTAGTATGTTTATACTACTTGACGTGACTAACCTCGATAAATGCTAGTCAATTAATGCCCCCTCCTTCTATATACTATCAGGAGTAAAGAAAAAAATAAGAATGACAACAATAGTTGGTATCAAAACAAAGGAAGGCGTTGTACTCGGCTCAGATAGACGAGCAAGTAAAGGCTTTTTCATAGGTTCAAAAATAACACAAAAAATAACAAAAATAGATGATACTCTAGCAGTAGCAATAGCTGGGCAATTATCTGATGCTGAATATATGATTAAGGTTGCAAAAGCTGAGAAAAGACTAATGGAACTTAGAAGAGGCTTCCCACTCACTGTGAAGGAATCTGCGAGGCTAATAGCAAATCTAGCGTATTCTGGTCTTAAGAACTATCAGCCATATTTCGTAGAACTATTGGTAGCAGGCGTAGACCAAAATGGCGGACACGTATTGGCAGCAGATATGAGCGGCGCAATAACTGATGAAGACTTTGCATCTTCGGGTTCTGGTTCTCCAATCGCGTATGGTGTACTTGAAAGCGTTTACAGTAAGGACATAACTAATGAACAAGCAAACCAAATTGCCACTAAAGCTGTAGCAGCAGCAATGGAACGAGACCCTGGATCAGGAAACGGTATAGACGTAGTAGTGATTCCAAACTTGTTGATGGTCCAAGAGGAGAAGGTGAGTCATTAGAAATGGCAGAAAGCGGTGCTACTACTAGATATCCATACTATTATGGCCCTGAAGGTAGATTGGTATTAGTAGATAGCGCGTTAGAGGCAGTAGGCAGAGGTTCAACTACAATCGGAATTAAAACTCCAGCCTTTGCCCTGATCTCTAGCCACATCAAACCTACTAAACCCTTAGTAGAACCTGCTGAGAAGATTTTTGTAATTGATGGACATATAGGCGCGACTGGTTCAGGGTACATAGGTGACATATTGCAATTAATTGATGAGATAAGACTAGCAGCACAGAAACACTGGCTCACTTACGAGAGTCCAGTCGATATAAGTTCACTTACAAAACATCTCAGTTCATACTTGCACAACTATACTATCTATGCCGTTAGACCTCAAGCAGCCTCAATAATAATCGCTGGAATAGATCAAACGGGAGTTCAGCTATATCAAGTAGATCCAAGCGGAACATTCTTCAGAGGAGCAGGCTTTGCAATCGGTCAGTATTCAGATATTGCACTTGACGTGATGCAGAGAGAGTATAGCGTAGACATGAGTATGGAGCAAGCCATACAGTTAAGTAATAAGGCAATAGAAAAAGCATTGGGAGAAAGACCACTAGTAGAAACAGGAATCATTACAGCTAAAGACGGTTCCTTCAAGAAGTTGGTGAATAATTGATCTAGTTCACAAAGGAATACTTGAAAAACTTGATTAGCAGTACCCGTTAGTCAAAACGCTTCTATAGATACGACGAATAAGAGTTTAAACACATATAACCAACGAAAATTCGGGGCCAAGAGTATTGACTCATTAAAGTGGGTCGTAAAGTGGTGAATAAGTGTGACGGGCTCGACTTAAGATAGGAAATTCAAATTATGTCTATCTAGAGAAGTAGTTATCTACATGGGAAAAGGCCCCCCCATGTGTGATATTTTTGTCCAATTGATTTATTTGGAATTTAGAATGAGATTCCATTATTGCAGTTACAAACAAGGATCTCAATAACACTCATTAATTAGAGCAGGGACACTTGAGTTTTTATAATGCATCTTTATATTCTAGCCGAAGTAAACACGTGAAAGAAACGTATGACATCCACTTCTTTCATAGGATATCCTCCTGGACCTCACTCAATTTTACCTAACAAATTATTGCGTGGATTTATGCATGACCCCATCAACACCTTGGTGGATATTGCGCATACCTATGGGGATATCTGCCATTTTAAATTTGGAAGACAACATATCTATCTATTGAATAATCCGCATTTCGTTGAAGATGTATTAATTAGAAACTATAAAAATTTTATAAAGAGTAGAGGACTACAGGTATCCAAGCGTCTTCTAGGCGAGGGATTAGTGACTAGTGAGGGAGAATATCACGATCGTCAAAGGCGATTAATTCAACCTACATTTCATCCCACTCGCATAAAAGGATACGGACATATCATGACCAGCTATGCAGAACGTATGTGTCAGCGATGGGAGGATGGAATTACGTTGGATATACATAGGGAAATGATGCATGTAACATTAGAAATCATTAGTAAGGCTGTCCTAGGTTCGGATGTTAAACCAGAAGATGACGAAATTGGATTTGCATTGCAAACTTGCATGGAATACTTTAATCGCCTTCAAATGCCTTTTGGCGAGCTGATTGAAAAAATACCTATACTACCTATTAACAAAGGTTACCAATTTGCAAAAAAGAAATTAGATTCGGTAGTATATAGTATGATTAAGGAGCACAGGGATAAGGAGAATAAGGGTGAATACCATGAGGAGGACCTACTGTATACTTTACTACAAGCTCAAGACACTGAAGCTGGAATTGGAAGAATGACCGATTCGCAATTAAAAGATGAAGTAATGACAATTTTTCTGGCAGGTCATGAAACGACATCCAATGCACTCACATGGACATTTTATCTCTTGTCGCAGCATCCATCTGCAGAGGCTCGCCTGTATGCTGAACTCTGTTCTGTTCTTGGCGATAAAGATTCCAAAAGAGTTCCAACCGTTGAAGATATACCAAAGTTAGAATATACTGAAAAGGTGTTTAGAGAATCAATGAGACTTTATCCACCAGCCTGGACTATAGGCCGTCAAGCTATAAATGATTACAAGGTTGACAAATATGTGATACCTGCTGGCTCTATCATTTTAATGAGTCAATATGTAATGCATCATGATTCTCGTTACTTTTCTGATCCAGATCTCTTCTATCCAGATCGTTGGACCAAAGAAGCAAAGTTGCAACTCCCTAGATTTAGCTATTTCCCATTTGGAGGGGGTATAAGAGGTTGTATAGGCGAGGCGTTTGCATGGATGGAAGGAATTCTTCTCATAGCTACACTATGTCACCAGTGGAAGATGCATCATGACCCAGACCACAAAATTGGATTAAAACCACTTATTACATTACGTCCAAAATATGGAATGCGTATGAATTTAGAGCATAGAAAATAAGAAAATCATAAAACAAAAATTCTACAGAACTGAAATAACCAAATATTTTTTATTTCTAAGTTCCAGCAGGATAAGAATGAATGGTAGAAGTATACCTGAAATTCAGAGAAGTGTTAATTCTGACTAGCGGGTCATAACATCCACATAGGTGCAAACATGAGTTACAACCTCGACGAGGTCTTCCAGTAACCTAGAATATGATATAGTATTGTGAGTCAAAATATACCACATGTAGATATCCATATAGCTATAGTCGTTTTTAGTTACAAACTTCAAATATCATAATAATTTAGTTTAGTCAGGCAAATTACTTATAAGATAGTCTGTTATTTAATAAATTATGAAAACATTAAGTTGTCGCGAAGCAGGGTTTGACTGTGATCATGTTGTCAAAGGCGAGAATGAAGAAGAAGTTATGAGAAATGGCGGAGAGCACGCTATGAAAGTCCATGGCATGAAAGCAGAAGACATAACTCCCGAAATGAAACAGAAATTAAAAGGGCTAATTCGGGCTGCCTAATTATTTTTTTATCTAATAGGCAGCAAACACCTAATCCTATTTTGTGCAGTCAGCAAGCCAGATTTGCCGGAATGCAGTATAGGCAACTAAACAAATTGATATAACAGCTCGGTGAAGAACGCCTCTGGTCTTGATGACTATAATATGCTGATCTAGAGCTATTAGTGACACTAAATAAAGTGGCAATAGCTATCGACTGCATACGTTACTTTCCATTCCTCACTGAAATATTCGTATTATGTGGGGAAGTTCGTATACTTAAAATAAAATTGTTGTCCGCTCTTCAAAGAACGGATATGACAGTTAATTTGGAACAAATATTGAGAACAGTAGAATTACTGCTACATAATTAATACTATTGGTAAAGTTATTTGAATTATCACGGTAACTTAATTTTGATTTATTCTTACTTATGTCTGTTAAATAATAGCTGTATCCTGTACGACCCCTGGCCGCAGGCTCATGTGCAGATCTCCTTTCGCTTGGTATAGTCATAAAGGACGATTCGAAAAGTGCATTAAAATGCTGTAAAACGATGTAAATTCATCGGTAGTACGGCTTACGATAACTGTGCAATCGGTACCCAGCTAAGATAATAGAAGTTCCATATAGAGAGGATGATCTTAATTCATTTGCAAAAATAACAACAAAATTAGGAAATATATGTAGTAGATGACGACATTTTCGTAACAAGTAAGACAAGAGTGCAAGAAGGTATAAAATTACGAACTGCAAATTCCATTAGAATTATGGCAAATCAAGTGGGTACCCTTACAGCGAAAATGGAGGCAATCAGAGCTGCTTCTAAATCATGGTGAATCATAGCAAGTCACAGATCAGGCATGATTGGCTTTATTGAAGCTCTTGGTGGCAGGATATGGGCTGAGAATAATGCTGATGGCAAAGGTGCTACATTTTCATTTAGCCCTCACTTGAATAATTAGTGATCTACTCTTGATATTATTTCCATTCTTTTTGCTTAGGTCATCGACCAGACCTCTATGGAGATAATATTGTAAAAGTTGCTAAAAGTCAAAAGATAATTTAAAAAATGAACTAAATCATATTAGTTAATGATTTTCTATTCTTGTTTCTACATATACTCTATTATATTTGTAGTTCCATAGAATATAATATGATATTATCATCAGACAGAAATATAGTGATGAAAGCGACTACACTTGTGGGACTTAACTTAGCGCTATCTTATGAAAATGCAGCTGTTGACAGATTGCAGAAAAGATTGTCTGAGAATATTGTTCCAGAAGTCAAAGATAAACTCAATCGTCACCTGGTTCAGACCAGGGAGCAACAAGAACGTCTGAAGGAAAGAATTAAGACGCTTGGAGGAGAACCAGTAACTGAGAAAGGTCGACTGCCCATACCAGAGCCTCCCCAATCAATAAAATCCATGATAGAAATCCGTAGTACTGAGAGCCAAAAAGAGGTTTTTGAATCGCTAAACGATTTGATAATAGAAAGAGCAGAAGCTATCATGTATGAAGGTGGAATTCAAGCACTCGAGTTATTGAAAGCTGATAAGAAGACTATCAAAGTTTTGGAAAAAAATCTAAAAGAAGAACAAGCATTTGGAAATTGGTTAGAAAAGAACAATCCAAGGATAGCAAAGCGATTAATGACAAAGCAATTAGAGGAGAAGAAAAAGAAGAAGGTTACTACAACAACGTCAGCATCGACTTCTGATGAAGAGCATATTGAAGTTCAAGAACAGGTAGTCTCAAGCCAAACCCTTCCCTAATATGCATGTTCGGACCCGGGAGGCAGAGCAATAAGTAACGTTCGTGACCCTTTCTAGTTTTGCTAAAATGGATCGAAGCAAGCTGAGGATCTCATGGGAACGTGGTCAAAGCAAATGAGTATCGGCTCAAAGCATAGTATTTTTTTCAAAGCGATTCCTACGATCAACGCGATTACAGATCATCTCTGTAAATGATTACAACTGACTAACCATCAATGAAGATGTGACGAATCGAAATTACGATATTTTTGGCTTACTCTTAGCGTGCTCTGCTAAGAACCTCGAGGCTGGATAATAGTCAAATTGGTCCATATGTACTGTTATCTACAACATATGCATTGTTGATTTGATTAATTAATCTCCATAAGACTAGTCCTTCTTTGCGCAATATCAATTGCTCCCCTGATTTTGTATTGAGTCACTATGAAGTA
>DASSIM010000099.1:0-11797 GCA_035691865.1 Candidatus Nitrosopolaris sp.
TCACCGGCTGCAAAAACTCCTTCTACGCTAGTGAGCGAATTCTGTTTTAGAGCAATATAACCTTTATCATCCAATTCTAATTGTCCTCTGAATACACCTGTGTTTGGGTCGTGGCCTATCGCAACGAATAATCCTCCCGCGTGAATCTTCTGCTCCTTGCCGTTGTAGACGTCTCTGACAAGTATTGATGCAATTTTCTTGTCACCTATGATATCAGAAACTACGCTATTCCATAGAAATTCGATTTTTGGGTTTTCAAACGCCTTGTCCTGAAGAATTTTGCTAGCACGTAACGAATCACGCCGATGGACTATCTTAATAGATTTTCCAAATTTTGAAAGGAAAGTGGCTTCCTCTAAGGCCGTGTCTCCTCCCCCTACTACCACAATGTCCTCACCTTTGAAGAAAGGACCGTCGCAAGTCGCACAGTATGATACTCCTCTGCCTGCAAACACCTGCTCACCCTTAATTCCTAGCTTACGAGGAGACGCTCCTGTACAAACTAGGACTGCTTCAGATTCAAATATCTCACTACTAGTCGTAATCTTAAAAGGCCTCCGCTTAAAGTCAACCTGAATAACCTCGTCATCGACCGCGAGGGTTCCAAATCGTTCTGCCTGTTGTCGCATGTTCATCATAAGTTCTGGTCCAAATATTCCGTTTGGGAATCCCGGATAGTTTTCTACCTCGCTAGTAGTCATCAGCTGGCCGCCAGGCAATGTACCAGTCACGAGAAGTGTCTTGAGTCTTGCGCGCGAAGTGTAAATACCAGCCGTATACCCTGCCGGGCCCGACCCGACGATTATTACATCATAAAGGCTTACTTTGCCTGAATTAACGGATTCTTCTCTAGTATCCGTCTTGGACATATATTAGTACAGAGTAAAAACATGAATGCCCTTTAATAGTTTGTTCGGAACTGAAGCTTTTCTGTACTTATGTTCAATAACTTCTAATCTAATTTCTCAGACAAGCCGAGAGGTCAATTTTTATCCACGAGCAAGGTTTCTTTCTGTCTTGCAATGGAGCCATAGTCTTGAGAAAAGACTTTGATAGTGTAACAGAATGTTGCGATGTTTTTTGCATAATTTTTTTTCTTTATATGGGTGTGCAACAAGTCACACTGCCAATGTGCATTGTACAGTCTACAATTCTTGCTATGGCAAATAGATATCCGTCAGTGATAAAGAAAAATAGCGCTTGAAGAATATACCCGATTGCGACTGAATTTATTCTTGAATCGTTATAGCTGACGAATTCTTTTACACATTGACGCCCAGGTGATTTTTTCTTTAGAGTGCATCATCTCAAACGGAATCTCCGATAGATAGAATTCTTTGTTCTTAGCGGGCGCCTCGACTATGCCCGTAGCTGAGATTATCGACGGAATTCTACAAATGACGGCGCGAGCATGATATCGCCCAATCTTCCTCACTGGATGTTCACGCTAGGCGTGGATCAAATACGATGTGAGCAAGCTCTGTGGAGCTCTCCCCAGAAGGCATTAAAGCTCTAAAGGGTCATTGTAACATCAAGCCGTCGTAATGTACAAAGGGGGTGGGCCTTAGCGAGGCATTTAGAATGAGACCCTCCTCATACATAATTTCGTGAACAGTTGACAGCTCTTTTCGCCTCTCTTGATCGCAATAAGGGGATCTTATGTACGAGATCCATATTGAGGCTAGCATTCCTGCTATCACAGCCAAAGGCTGCTAGTTTTCACAGTCTCTTTGCAGGAAGGGAGGTCTTAAATCAATCTCACAAGGTGGGAAAAAGTAGCTAGCTCATCTGACACCCGAGAAAGGTCCAGTTGGGTCGTCGATGGGTCGCAATAGATATGGATATATCGAAACATCAAGAGACTTCCAACTACAGTTGCAGATGGCCTAGTCTATGTGCCCGTCCTACTTTATCTTCAGCTTAGGAGAACCCGGCATTTCTTTTAGTTTGCCCATGGCAATTTCTGCTGCTCTTTTGCCTGACAATAGCATGGACCCGAAGGTCGGACCCATGCGTGGCAGGCCATGTGTCTCTGTGACTGACATTCCGCTTGCGATTAAGCCGGGAAAAACCTCGTCTGTGTAATTCACCACTGCATCCTCGCTTCCTTCAACCCACATCGGATCCATACCCTTCCACTTTACATATCCACGGTCCATTAAGCGCTTAACAGCCACCGAATCATGCCCCGATGCATCGATAACAATCTTGCATTCTAGGCCTATCGGATCAACACAAGTAATATTCCTAGGTAGAGCAGAGACCGGCATCCAGTTAACGACTACGCCGCATACTCGTTTGTTCTTCATTACAAGGTCGTCGAACTTTGTTAACTGCAGGAATCGCACCCCAGCATCACACGCAGCAGCTACAAGCTTTGAACACGCATGAGGCCCCCAAGTAGCAAATAGCCCCTCATGAATTCTGCGATATGGAACTCCTATTTCATCCCATACTTTTTGTGCCGGAGCCCTAACCGTTACTGGATTCATCATATATCCACCGACCCAGTAACCACCACCGAGGTAGTTATTCTGTTCAATGACCAGCGTTCTAGCACCCATCCTTCCGAGCTCTCTGCTAGCCGTCAAACCCGCAGGTCCAGCCCCGATGACTATTACGTCACAATTTGCATATTCATCGATCGTTTCATTAAACATCATTGATATTGTCCTAGTTATTTCTGTCTCCGTCACGTCTGCGAAGATCTTTGCCATGAACCAATGTTTCTTGAAACGTATTAATAATTTTTCTACTTCTGTTTGCAGGAAATAGAGACCGTGCTCTTGTATAATCAAGATCTCCTGTGCTATTATGTACGTCTTAGACCTAAATCCCGTAAGAAGCATTAAGAAGCGTACAATTACGTCATAAGATTGGGAATACTATGAAGAAGTGAAGTTGTCTAACTTTCATTAATAAAATATATAGTGCACCTGGCATGATAGCAAATCATGTAAAGGCCTCAACGAAATTTCTGTAAGAATCTCGAATCTTGAACTTAACTGGTGGATCTTTGAACCCGTATCCACAAATTAGCTCGCTGCCGTTTTTCACCCTGCAATTATGGTGCGCATGTACGGCTCTTACCACGTCCATTATAACATTTCCGGCATTTGCTCCATCGCTTGTCTGCAACATCATATCGACAAAGATATTACTGCCCAGAAAGCCTTTGCTGGATATCCAATAGTAGCTGTTCCTCGAATCCCGGAGAAAATCGGTATATTCTGTAGTGCCTGCCACAGATTCAAAATTGTAAGGCGCCTCAATGGCTATACTCCTAGTTTTGATCTTCCGCTTGGCCATTTTCGTTCTCTCAAGCATGGTGTTTTGAGTGTCCGTATTACCACCCACATCAAGTTGGTAACTCTTTCTCACCAGTGCACCCCTTTCCACTAGGAAGTCTATGATCCCCTTGTGCAGAGCGGTTCCTCCCATCTGACTCAACAGATCGTCTCCCACTAATGGAATTTTCTTTTCCCTAAATTTCTTTGAAAAAGCATTATTTCCTGCAATTTTTGTCGGGGTTGCGTTAATAAAAGGTAAACCTGCATCGTGCGAAGCGTCTGCATAATCCGTTGCCGTTCTATCTAACCCAGAAGAAATAAGATTTACAACGACATTTGTTTCTGAAGCCCCCAACATTTCGGCAAATTCTTTATGTGAGCAGGTTATCGTATTTTCCGACTTAAAAGGAAAAGGCGGCTCATCTGAGAGCATTCCTGGTTGTATGTTAATGCTCGAGCCTCTGACACTATGATATGCCTTATGCCGATTGTTAACAATATCGTTAAGATCCTTACCAACTTTGTTGGGATCGATATCGAATGCTGCTACGACCTTCACGTCCGAAGGTTTGAGTCCGCCAATCTTTTTGTGCCACAAACCGTTCGTGTTGTTGTGCTTTGCGTAATAATCGAGTCCTTGAACAAATATACTACTTGCGTTGCCAACTCCTATTAAAGCCGCTCTTACCTTACTGATCATACTGAGTACGTTTTAAAATTCAAAGATGATTTAACTTTTTGGAGTTCATAGAGAAGCAGAATCGCACAATTTGATCTGGTGTTCCAGACAGGGCCATTAGCTGTCCAAGACTCAAATCCGCATTATTTTGAGCTTGTCAGAAGCCAAATAATGAGTTCGAGATGAATCTAACACGTAACTAGATTCTCGTTAGTGTCCATTAACTGCGGTAGTTGTCTCAGTTCTTCCATCGCTTTGCTTATTTAAGTTTGAATTGTCTCAATCTCCTTAATTTATTCACCGACTAGGCCTCGAATGTATCATTTAAATACAGTACCAACGAATTCGCATTATCCCAACATGATTACCGTTGACCAAGTACTGTCTTCTTTGAAGAAAGTTGTAGATCCAGAGTTGCATAAAGATATTGTATCGATGGGGATGATTAAAGATCTGGTGATTAATGACGGAAAGGTGGCGTTTACCCTGCAGCTCACGACTCCCGCCTGCCCCTTTAATAGCGAAATAGAGCAGGACGTTAGGAACGCTATTGCGAGCATAGGTGTGACAGACATGAGCCTGAAGGTTACGGCCCGTGTCATGGAGGGCCGCGCCATTTCTATGGATGAAATACTGCCCGGTGTTAAGAATATAATAGCTGTCGCTAGTGGCAAGGGAGGAGTCGGGAAGACCACTGTCTCTGTAAACCTGGCATTAACACTGGCAAAGACCGGCGCAAAAGTGGGGTTACTGGATGCTGATGTTTATGGCCCTAGCGTGCCGCTGATGCTTGGTCTCACGCAAACCCCTGAAGTTACGAATAACAAGATTCAACCGATTATTTCAGATGGGGTCAAGGTAATATCAATGGGTTTTTTCTATGAGCAGTCTCAGCAGGCCGGGATATACAGGGGCCCAATAGTCTCAGGCATTGTCAAACAATTCTTGACTGACGTAAACTGGGGTGATCTCGACTATTTGATAATTGACTTGCCACCCGGCACTGGTGACGCGCCTCTAACGATGGCACAGACAATTCCAATAACAGGGATACTTATCGTAACTACTCCCCAGGAAGTTGCCATGAATGTCGCGGTGAAGGCCATAGGCATGTTTAACAAACTGAATGTCCCTATCGTAGGAGTAATTGAGAACATGAGCCACCTCCAATGCCCTCACTGCGAAGAATGGATCCATATCTTTGGCAAAGGAGGCGGTCAGAGGGTCAGCGAGAAATTCAACATCCCTTTCCTGGGGGAAATACCACTTCACCCGCAGATTATGGAAGGAAGCGATACAGGCAAACCAGTAATTCTGTCAGAACCTGGTTCGATTCAGGCTAATGCGTTTAACAATGTTGCCAAAACTGTAGCGGGGAGAATTAGTGTTATTGCGGCTGAGTTGAAGACTTCTGAAGAGGCTGATGCTAAGGCTGAAGGACGCGGTCCAAACGATACGGTGAGTCAGACGGAACCTCATAATGTTCCTCAGTCCTGAAAAACTTCGTATTCTAAAAAAACCGTTTGGCTTACTTGTTGAGAACGAAAGTCTCAACAAGGTAAAGTTGTACAGTTCGGTAGAAAATGCGAAAATGATTGTTTCGGTTGGTGATGCTACAACTGATCGTGTGGCTTTATACGGGATCGTTCCAAGCGTATCCGTTGTAGATGGCAAAGAGAGACGAGTACAGCGCAGAACTGCTGGAGGTGACTCGCTTTCACAAAGTCAGGTATTGCAATTCAAATGTTCGAATCCTGCCGGGACTATTTCAAAAGGAGCAGTTCAAGTGTTACGAGATGCCATAAAAGCGAGTAGTACTAATCCGGTAAGAGTTATTGTTGAGGGCGAGGAGGATCTTCTGGCTTTGCCAATTTTTCTACTGCTACCATATGGCTCAATCGTTCTGTACGGACAGCCATTCAAAGGAATTGTCATCGTTGAAATCGATTCTGAGACCCGTACAAGGGCCAAAGACTTAATGGAGAGTTTAGGAATTGACTGGATAGGGGGATATGATGACGCGGTGGCTGAATGATTTTCAATCTGAAAAGGTGAGTAAAGATACCACTTTCTGACCCCTAAGAATCCAGCCCGGAGCATTCCTTTTACTTAACTCGTGGTTTCTGTAGTTTCATGACCATTTAGTTTAGGAGCCTAAATTTCTAGTGGATTTCAGACGGTTATTCGTCACAACCACACCCGTCACTTTGATGCTCATAACCCCTGAGATTATATTTACTGCTACATTGGTAGCAGATGCTCTTATTCTCATCTATCGTGGCACTGCAAAAAGCACAAATTTTATGATCCGTCTGAAGATTCTTCGGCGTTGGCTCCATGCTATTGTTGTGGCGTCGGGTAATAATAATAAAGATTATCTTGCCAAACTGTGGCAACTACAGATGCACTTTGTCATTTTAATATCAAAAGAACAATCATGATCTTGTCGACTTCTGTCATCCACTGGCCAATCTCCAGGGCAATCACCATGTCGGCCTCGTTTACAAAAAAAGGTTAAAGTCATGTGCCGAACAAAAAAAGTGACTGATCAGAATTTTAATGTTTTCTGAATGGGCTATCTCAAAGGTCAATATTGAAAAGCTGAGGCGCATAGATCGAACCCTCCCTGACTCGCTTCACTCTCGCAACAGATAGATAATGTGGCCAGATAGTCACCAAAATCGAACCTTCGGGCACGCCTTCAGGTAGTCCAATGATGACGACATCGTTTTCATTAACACCAAATTCTTCCAATTTTTGTTTACTAGCCTTAATGATATCTTCGGACATACCGCTGCTGTAAACATAAACTTTGTCAACGTAGTCGATTCTATCTACCATCTATTGATAGGGATAGAACGCCGTACAAAAATGTGATCGTCTAGATAGAATTAATCTAAGCACACAAGTAATGAAATTGAACCTTTTGCCTCGAGTTAGGCTCAATCAGCGAAACAAATGTGGGAGATTTTAAAGGCAGTATTCACAATGAAACGTATAAGATTATTCAAAATTCGATTTGAACACCTGAATAATGCAAGGTGGTTTACGATCTGGCTGTATTTGGTAAATTGGGTGTTTTAATAATATGTTTCAAAAAAGTATGTAAGTTTCAAAAAGGTTGAAAGGGCATCCCATTTATTAAGAAATTCCTTCAATTGCATTGCATTGTATCGCGTAACGATGATCACATTTCCAGCAAACCGGCTTTGAAGAATCATATAGAGCGAGTAACGGATGAACATTGGAGCTTCCCTGCTTTTAAGTCTCAGGCAAAATTTACTGAAATAGCAGTTGTCGTGCGTAATCGGAGCAAAAGTATTTGCACCGTGGTATAATTTGTTATTTTTGTCAAACTTGCTGCTGTGTGACGCCACAAACCTAATTTGCCAGACTATTAATCTTCGACGTGGTAGTTCGACCTGCCAACTATTCATAGGTTTCAGCTCCCATAGAGCAGGAGACATTCAATCTCACGATTATTGCACATTTTGGACAATGCCCTTCGACTTTGCGCCTGAAATGTTGAGGTTTGGTCTTAGATCCTCTCCTATATCGAATAGTATATCTAGTGTGTTGTTCTATAGTCCCCAACACTTTCTCATGGTATCAAATATCATTCAGATGCCTTAAATAAAAAATTGATCTATACGCTAGCCAACAATTATTTAGTGATGGCTCGGCTTTTCTGTTCTCTCCTTTTCATAATTATGCAGGGTCCACACTCCAAGTGTGACAAAACCTCCGCCTATAGCAATCAGAACATAATCAACAATTAGTATAAGAGCCCATGCCTTGAAAAAAAGGCTACCATACATGAATAACATAGCAAGGAAAATTAACGCAATTCCAGTTATAATTTCACTATTTATTCGTAGCATAACGGATAATGTTCAGCAGTCTATTATAAAAATTACTGTATCTTAATTTCATAAACCCTCGCACCGACCAATGGCAGACGCGTCTGATATCAAGCCCACCGCTCACCTTTGATGTTGAGAACGTAACGATCTAGCACGATATAATTTCATTCCAAGAACTTTATTGGCCCTGTCAATTAAAGGTATTACTGACGCGTAGGGTGAAGCTACCGGACCTATTATCTCCAGAACCTTGCCCACACCTCTACCTCTTTGGTCGACCAATATCTCTCCAGGACGAGTCTCTTTGCCCGCGGAACCAAGAAGTCGTACGATGAGTCTAGTGCTTTTTGCTAAATGCATAACCTCTCCAACCTCCTGGCCCTCTCTGAAGTCTTTAGTCAACACTATTTTTCCACCCTATATCTATTTGATGAGCCATAATTAGGTTACCTTACGAATAAGTATTGAGGTTCACTTGGCTACCTTTCCCTGGCTTTCTGCCTGCTCTTCTGTCGCATTTTTTCCGCTACGCAATCCAGAACAGTCGATTTTTTTTGTTCCGCTGATTTTGGCAGAACAATGTAACCCGATCTTACAAAGGATCTTCTCGGGTATCTCACTTGATCAGCGGACCCATGTGGCAATGGCTCGTATCCGGCCTCTTTTGCAGCATCCATCAAATCCGTAACGGTTGGATCAAATACCGCGCGCTCAATTCTTATCCTCCGCCCCTTACGTCTCGGAAGAGTCTTGTTAAAGTAATCAAGCCAAAGTATAATGTGATCGTAATCTTTCAAGTGGAATACAGTTTACAAGGGATTGATATTAACTTTGACACCGATTTTCAGCTTTGTGTCTGCCGGACAAAAACCTTACCATTTCGAATTTTTGACAAAACTTGTAATGAATCCCCAAATATTTGCTTCTAACATACATTTCATGTTCAAGTTGAACATGCGGGTATTCACGAGGAACCGAAACGATATTGTTTACGATTCTTAAAAAGAGAGATCATGCGTGTGCAAATGTACTTTGTGGCAATGAACAGGATCTCTTTTCTGCATTACTACAAGTCAAGTTAAGGTTCTCCACTTCACTTGTTTTTCGGAATTTTCCTTTAATTATTTCAACGGACACAGGTAGCAGCCCTGGCCTACCGCCGAAAGCTCCCTTAGAGTTAATTAACCAGAATTGGTTTGTCGAATCATAATCACTTGGAAATATGAGGTCCTTAGCATCATTCGCCTCGTAGGAATTTATAGTGTCAGGCAATCCGTATCCATACTCTTGATAGGTGATTAGCATACTTTGCGAATTGCCCGCAGACACCACAGTTATCATCATATATTAGTTGAGGCTTCTCAAAAAGAGAATAGAGCAACACCGACACTTACCTTTTAACTCGTTCCAAGTCTTTTAAATTTATCTAATGAAAGAATCACAAATGGAAATATGAGCGCTGTGGCTTGTCATGCAAATAATATATAAGTTAAGCAGTTTTCATGCTACAACTGGTGGTCCGGTGCGATTCAGAACGAATCAAACACATCTTAGAAGGAGGTGCCGTAAAGCTTCACATATTCCAACCCAGTGGAAGGACAATTTGGACTATTGTCGGCAAAGATAACGAATATTGGGCAGATATCGAGCTTGGCTTTTGTTCCTGCAAAAGTTATTACTACAAAACGCTTTCCAACGGAAAGCTATGTTACCATTTGAAATGCATATTACTAGCAATGCAGAATAACAAGTTTGTAACAATTGAATTTCATGATACTGAATATATGGACTTTATCAATGCATTATTAGGTGACATCGCAGACAAATTATTAGTAGGGTGAGATCGGTGCTTCTGAATTAGATGGACAGGAGGTAAGCAATGTTCACTCTATCGATCTTCTCTTGCTCTACGTCTTTTCTATCTTTGGTCCTAGAGTTTGCGTCCTTCCAATAATGTCTTGCCGCCACGCTTTCCTATGTCGTTGTAAACCTTTCGCCCATATTTTTCCTTCACTTTTCTTCCCCCATTTTCACCAATTTCGGGGATAAATCAACACCGTCCTCTGCTTGGGGTTGTTATCGTTTGATAAAATTCAACTCCATGTTCTGTTTTGGTTCTCTCTCCTCCCTTTCTTCAACCATCTCGCAACTATCTCCTTCATTCGATCTCGCATCTCCTCCAGCCCTTGCCACACGCATTCTAGTTTCGATGCTTGCTATCCCCCTTATACGATGGTAAGCAATTCCCCCTTCTCTTGCCCTTCTTACTCTCGTCTCCTCGGTAGGAGAAGCAAATCCCCTTTTTTGGCTCGCCTTTGAAGTACTTCTATACAACTCCATTACCCTCCCTCTAAACGAATAAGGAGCAATAACGATGAAATGCCTCCCAGCTTCGCCTAGTTTATTATTCTGAGAACTCCATATCGATTGATTGTATTTTAACAGAAAAAATATATTGATAGTTGGTTCTGGTGGCAGGGAACACGCTCTTGGGTGGAAACTTGCAAAGAGCAGGTATGCAAAAATTGTGTATCATGCAGAAGGAAATGGTGGCACTTTCTCAAACGTCAATATCAAGCCTCATGAATTCCGACGGCTCTCCTTGTTTGCAAAAGAACATGAATGCTTTACAATAGTAGGACCTGAAATTCCACTTGCTGACGGTATAGTAGACTTATTTACTGACGCGAATTTACCGATATTTGGTCCCACGAAGGACGCTGCGATTTTGGAATCGAGCAAGAGCTATGCTAAGCACTTTATGAAAGAAAATCAGATTCCAACAGCAAATTCTTCCACATTTTCAGATGTAGAAAAGGCAAAGGACTACGTCCTTAGACAAACAAAACAGCTCGTCATAAAGGCTGACGGATTAGCAGCTGGAAAAGGAGTAGTGGTGTGCGATACTCAGGACGACGCCCTTGCTGCGCTTGATATGATGATGGTCAAGAATGAATTCGGCCTCGCCGGCCATAAAGTCATTATCGAAGAAAGGCTATTCGGGGAGGAAGCATCTTTTATTGCTATTTGTGATGGAAAGACGATTGTGCCCCTTGCATCAAGCAAAGATCATAAAAGAATTTTTGATAATGATCAAGGGCCTAATACTGGAGGAATGGGAAGCTATTCTCCTGCGCCACTTATTGACTCCGAGCTAGCTGGGAAAATTATGAAAGACGTAATGGAACCAACTGTGACAGGAATGAGCAAGAGAGGGAAGCCAATTAAAGGATTTATATATGCTGGAATCATTGTGGATGCAGCTCGAAAGCAACCGTACGTCTTAGAATATAACCTAAGAATGGGAGACCCCGAATGCCAACCCATAATGATGAGATTAAGGTCAGACCTTTTCGAATATTTGCAGTCGGCGACTGAAGAAGGACTTGATTTATTGCAGCCTCCAGATTGGCAAAATCAAGCGTGTGTGTGTGTAATCATGGCAGCAAAAGGTTATCCAGGCAAATATGAAAAAAATAAATGGATAAAAGGTCTTAACGCTCAGCTAGAACATGGCACTATGATTTTCCACTCTGGTACCAAGCGCGATGAACAGAATAGAGTTGTAACCAACGGAGGCAGGGTCTTAAGCATTTGTGCATTGGGATCGGATATAAAGGAAGCTGCAATTAAGGCATATTCTGCGGTGGGAAAAATATCTTGGGGTAGTGACGAGCAATATTTTAGAACTGATATTGGCAATCCAAACTTACCTTATCAAAAATAAAGCATTCGTTCTTCAGTGACAAGTACATCAATCTTTTGGTCATTATGAGATCGAGGGACTCTTTCACACACCTGAAATTCGTATGCCAGACCTACCGAAACGATAGATTTTTTTTTTCTAGCGATAAACCTGTCATAGTATCCGTATCCATAACCAATTCGATACCCGTTGGTATCAAAGACAATTCCTGGCACCAAGAGCACGTCGATATTGTCTGAAACGCAAGAATTGGATAATA
>DASSIM010000100.1:0-14161 GCA_035691865.1 Candidatus Nitrosopolaris sp.
GTCTACATGGAAAATGCGATAGAATAGGTACCTACGACAATATCACCAGATTGGGCACGCTAAGCAAGTGATGGTATTCTCATTTTGAGGGTATTAGATACACATTGGAGATTAGAATTCATCTAGTTCAATAAGTCAAGATGACGTTTGAGATCCTTTAGTCTAGTTCTTAGTGTCATGTCAGTTATATCTGCTGCATTGGCAATCTCCTTTTGAGTTTTGATCTCGCCCGTCCTTATGCAAGATGCATAAATTACCGTCGCTGCAAGTCCCATTGGATCTTTCCCAGCTGAGATCTCGATTTCAGTAACGATATTCATAAGGTTGATTGCCTGATGTTTTGTTTTTTCGGTGATTTCGGCTTTATTCGCAATTCGAGTAATACATTTTATAGGATCGACCATGGGTATCTTAAGGTCAAGACCTAACAATAACTGTCTGTAACATTTGGCAACAGATTTTCTTTTGACATTACTTTTTGTTGCTATGTCGTTTAATGTTCTTGGTATTCCCATTTCTCGGCAGGCAGTATAGATTGCAGCAACTAATACTGCAGATATTGACCTTCCGAGGACTAATCTATTTTCCTGAGCCTTTCTATAGATATACGCGGTCTTCTCTATTACGGCACTTGGCAACCCGAGTTTATCTTTAAGTGTATAAAGTTGAGCGAATGCTTGCGTCAGATTTTTGTCTGTTGAGGTATATACTTGGGTTCTAGAATCCCATGTTCTCAACCTTTCAATCACAGAGATCATAGATGAATCAATTTTACTCCCTTTTGCATCTTTATTGCTTCTTCCGATAATTGTAGATAGGCCCATATCAGAGCGAGCTAGCGAAAAAGGCATTCCGGCTCTATTTTGGTCGTTTTCTTCACCTCCCACTGACACTGTGGCAAAAGTACGCCATTCAGGACCTTTTTCCTCTGCTTTATCCGATATTACAACTCCGCAATGCTGACAAACAATTTCGCCTGAATCAGGGATAGTAACTAACTGCTCAGAACCACAAGCAGAACATTCATCAGTTGATAACGCTTTCATCTTTTATAGTTAGACACATCATCTTGTGATCACAACAATAAATTTGTTTGTTGCTATGAGCTCGCAACGGCCAATCACCTCGATCAGGGTGTCAAAGGCATTATTCCGTAGTTCTTATCAGCATTGCCTATGGCCGGGTAGAAGCCAGTTCAGACTTTTCGAATGACACATATTGTGATTCCAACTATTGTTAATGTCATAAAGATATTAGTATTGGCGCTACGAGAATTGCCACAATTATCTCTGCAAAGCAATGCTCAAATTGTTCGCATTTTTTTGTATGCTAACTGTCTTGTCATTCAAATACAACAAGCAATATCAGCGAAATCACTTGCTGGGGTCAGGACAAAATCCAAGAAGAAAGGTGGTCATGTTTCTTCAGATGTGAGTTACCTTAAATTTTTTCGAAACACCAGATTAGGTGAGGACAGAGCAATCAATGCATTCGTCTCCAAAAATCATAGCCTATCAGCCCTAATCCTATGAGAATAAGTACTATCGGTATTAATGAATAGATACTGGTGCCAAGTATTCCTCTTGCATAATTAATAGCATCCAAAACCAGAGAGGCAAAGAAAGCAATAACACCAGCCAAAAAGAGCTTAGAAAAGTAAAATCTTGCCAATAAATATCAGAGACTGTAAAGTCACTATCCTACTAATATTAAGAGTTCGGTGTAGATATTGCTTTGTGCTTTCCTAGAATCCAGGACAACAAAAGGAGCGAAACTCAATCTGATTCCGAATACGAAGCTACATTATCTTCAGGCCAGTACCAAGATACTGCTGAAATTTGTGCATCTATTTTTTTGTTATTAATGATGATGCAAATACACTCTTTAATCAGATATCTCATGTTGTATACTAGAAATTGCCGGCACACACAAGTTCAGGGATGATAACGATAGATGCTAATTGGCTTGTATCCCATTTGGATTGTCCTGACGTAGTTATCCTAGACGCAAGAGGAATTGTACCTTATAGGTTCAGACATATCAGGAATTCCCGGCCACTTGGTCTAGATGGCGTTATTTTGGTTGCCGAAAGTGGCGCTAATCTGGTCATAGATCCGTCTACAGCTGAAAAACTATTCAGCACTCTTGGCATTTGTGAATCTAGGAAGGTTATAGTTTACGGAGAGAGCACTGATCCGTCAGCAGCTAGGGTAGTCTGGACTTTGATGTATCATGGACATCCAGATGTAAAACTTTTAAATATCAGTTTTAGCCAATGGGAGAATGCCGGATTTCCAGTCACAAGAGAAGTAGTTCCAGCACAAGGACAAGATGAAAAAGCATCAGGTCCAAATGGGAGCGACGTAAGTTCCCCTATATTCAAGTCGAAAATAAATCCAACAATCAGAGCTGATGCAGACTATATAAAGACAAGACAAGTTGATCCCAACGTCGTTATAGTTGATGCCAGAACACCTCAGGAACATTTTCAGGCTAGAATTCCAGGATCAATATTAGATAATTGGGAAGGTGGGATAGGTCAAAATGGTAAAATGATCAAGAGCATGGCAGAATTAGAAGCCGGTTTTGAATCAAAAGGTATTACCAAAAATAAGGAAATTATATGTTATTGTCATGTAGGAATAAGAGCCTCTCACAAATATCTTCAATTAAAACAAGCGGGTTATGATAGAGTTAAAGTGTATGATGGTTCAATCATTGATTGGGCGCAGCGTCGGAATTTATTAAGATAACGTAATCGTGCAACTTAATGCGCCAAGTCTGTGATGATCGTCAGATTTTTTTTGACTTATCAAGCATATAGGATGCTGTATTATTGTATCGAGGAGTAAAGTGTATGCCTATGGCAACGTCAGATCGATTCAAGAAAATAAAGCTCGGCCTTAGGATCTAACCTTAACCTCGAACTGTTCTATCTGGAAAATGAATATTATTTCAAAATCATTGAATGCCAATACTTTTATTTGAATGCCAAGCAAATCTGCTCCGAAACCTTCTTTTCTTATTCTTACCAATATGGCCAGTTTATATTAGGAGAACAACCAAACAGGTCTACATATGAGTTATGGTAGAGGCAGGAGTTATGGTGGCGGCGGTAGTAGAGGGTTCAGTGGTTCTCCTGCTCCAAAACCAGTCGAAGTTGGTAAGGAATATGAGGTAGATATTACAGAAATCAGTCGACAGGGAGACGGAATTGCTAGGGTTCAAGGATTTGTATTATTCGTCAAGGACGGGAAAGTTGGACAGAAAGTCAAGATCAAGGTCACTGAAGTAGCAGATAGGTTCGCAAAAGCAACAATAGTAGTCGCTTAAGGTTCTCTGTGTAAAACAAAGCAGGCGGTTTGGCGCGCATGCTCGGCAGGCATCCAGCCGAGTTTGTGGTTAGAATTGCAATCAGTACGAAATTGGTATTACGAGCATCGTTTTTAGTATCTTCGCAGGCTCTTGGTGGTGCACATATGGTTGACGATTGAAGACGTCCAAAATTTGGAAAATACATCCAATAATAAAGACGAAAAAAATATTTAATGATTCTATGTTTGGAAGCGGGGAAGAAGGATTAATCTGTCTTGAATCATTCTCGTCGCTAGAACTATCGGTCTGTCTTGCTGACCAATATGTAGGCGCCGACACGTAAAGATGAGTAAACAAGAAACGTGAGTTACATTTAGAATCGTGAATAGGCAGGTTATTATAGATATTAAGGATACATTTATGAACGAATGACACCAGCAGAAAGTTTCACCACAGTTTGTAAGGTAAGGTCTTAGAGATGCAGAAAAATTTTATACATCTTAGATCTTTCGAAGACAAGCCTAACTACCCTAATTCAAAACCTAAGTTTTGTGTAACTTGTGGATTTAAGGCCACTCAGGAAGCTATGTTTGATGTAGGCGATGGAGTCATTTTAGTGGAAAAATATTGCGAGTCGTGTGCTAAGAATGTGAAGTAAACAAAAAAGGTTATATCGCAGGTCCAAATCTTTCGATGCGCACTAAATCTGAAACTCTGAATTAGAGAAACTTACCTCAGTAGCGGATCCTTGACGTAACTATTCTACTGTGTATTCTATTACGGTGTTAACTCTCATTTCGATTCTCATCTGCTAATTTGCTCTTCTCTGACAGGTTGACCCATCTTTACTTCTAAGCATAAAAGTATCAAATGATGCCTTGAATAATCTTCAACTGAATAGCTGACTACTATGAGATTTGTGTAGTTACAATAATTGTATCGGTCTCACCAGCAATGTAACAAGTCTCTAACAAAGGGACCTCTATCCTCACGATAAATGATATCTGAGTGAGGCCGTATTTGTTTCAGCAAGGATAATTTGAATGCATGTGGAGTGAGAGGGTGTAGTAAACCAACTGTCACACTTAGTCCTGTTGATATTACGTGGTTTTAAAAACTCTGCGAGAAGGGACTACGCATCAATAGAAACCTTCTCCACAAGATAATTGGATATTCAAATATGTCACGAGACGTCAAAAAGGAAATAACGAAGATTTTTTCCGCATCTCTTGGTATTGTACGGTAGTCCTCTGTCCAGGTCCCTGTAACCAGTAGTGACAATGTGGCCCGCCTCACGCTTTCCAAGCAATTTGTCATCAATTGCAGGATTTGAGTCGAATTGGGGATTCTTTTAGAACGGGGATTGCGTATACCTCTATATACAATTCATATATCTCGGTAGAATCATTATTCTTATGACCAGATATAACGAGGTTTCTGACAGACAACGATACATTAACAATCCAAAAAATGGACACACAAGAGTTATGGAAGACAGGGAGGGTGTAAAACATCTCCAAATTTTCTTCAACGGCAGCTGGAGACATGATCATAAATGCCGAGAATTTACAAATAAAGAATGTAGAAAAACATAAAGACGAAAATCTTATCTTACGACGACACGATAATCAACAAATAACACGAATCTGATCACATCGCAGCTTTCGGTTGGAGTATTCACTAATTTTGACAAGCTGCCAAAAATAGGATGGTCTCTGCAGTCGTGAAGTGAAACGACCTTAATGTGCATCTCTGGGAGTACTGAGATGACAGATACAAAGCCATTGAAGTGGTATCTCTAAATATAATATCAATTGTGATTAACAAGGTTTCGAAGGTCAGCGAACGCTTGAATCGATTATGCATGTACTAATGAGTTCACAATTCGTTAAACTAATCAGGGGATAATTTGATGGTATTTTTCGATTAATTCGCGCGACCCGGAGTGTATTAAAAATAAGATAATGGTCGTAGTTTTCCTAAACAGAAGATACTTTTCACCCCGTCTTATAAGGTGACAATATATATTGACCTATCGTACAAAACTATGGAGGGACGCAATTATATGAGTAGTACTATTGTTGCATTTGTCTTAGTTGCAAGCATTTTCGGGATTTTATTAACACCGTCATTAACATATGCTCAAACATCAGGCGCTGCGCTGAATAAAGTAACGAGTGGAGGGAGCCTTAATATTATTCTTCAACCCTCTCCGTATCCAATAGTAAAGGGTACACAAGCGAATTTGAAAATTAGTTTCGATCAGAAGGGAAGTAGTTCAGTACAACCCCACATTGATTACGATCTCACAATTGTTAAGGGTGGCAAACAAGTATTTCAGGCATCGGCACTAGCAGGACATCCAAACCAACCGCTTCATACCGCTGAAGGTACCGTCACCATACCATATACATTTCAACAACCCGGTGGATACGCAATTAATGTCACAGTATATGGCATTCTCTTCAATCCAATAAGACCAGAATCTGTACAATTTCCAATAAGTGTAAATTGATTCAAGTTATCATCACATAAAATAAATTGTTGCCAAACGAAACAAGTCCTTGCTGTCTTGGCTGCACCTTAGAGGAGTGGTCCTCGACTAGGAAATCCTACGGAGGGTATTCATTTATCATTGGCGCTCTGTTTCTGCTTGTATTGCTGTAGGACAACCAATTCATTTCGACCTTGTAAAACTACGTCTTGAAGTAGAGATCCTTTGTAAATCAGAGATGTTGATGATGTTGTTTTTGCTATGACGTTGTTTGCTACATAAGTAGCTCAGAAAATTTTGATATTTGAAATCTCCACCCTACAGTCGGCAATTGAATTAAGCAATAATAAAATGGCCTACCGCCGCCTTCTTATTTTATTAGTCCTTTGAAGATAGTTTTCCTAGCAAACAGACCAGCTAATATTACACCTAGTATCAGTATAGCGCTAATAGCAGCGGAAGGGAATTCCGGAACTATGACATATCCAGTCGCTACTCCATTTCGCGTTAGGTCCGGGGTTTGACCGGCCTTAACTAATCCTGTTATTTGGACTTGCATATGATAAATTTCGTTTGCTGGAAAAACAATCGTTTCTGTATCTGCTGCATTCTTTGCTAACAGGTTCTGTTTTGTTATTACTGGATGATTATTTTTGTCAAATATTATTAGATTGTATCTAACATTTGTATTTGTCAATGGAGCTGTAGAAGTAGGATCATAGAATGAAATCTTTAACGTTGATTGTGTGTTTGCTGCAAGTGGGTTTGGAGACCATGAGATCGCAGCATGAATACTACCGGTATTCGTTGGTATATCTGAAGAAGTGGTAATTTGTGTGGTGGCATTGAGTGGGGATAAAGCAAAGTTAATTAGCCCAGTAGTATTAGTTTTTGTTATACCTACAGCAGCGCTATTGTTGCTGTTAGAATTCGCCACTTGTGCAAGTTTTACGATATCATTCTTGTTAACAAGAAAATGCACGACCTGGTCATTTGGGAACGAAAACGGATCGATAGCTAGCGAGCGACCTGATAGCTGCTGACCATTAACTGTTGCATTGAATTGATTCAAATCACCAAAACCTTTCCAAGATTTTGGAAGCCTCATCTCCTCATGTACAAAAATAGGTTGTTGATTGATTCGAGTAATATTATAATTGAATGGCATTGACCAGGTAAACATTGGTTTAGAAGCATCAAATTTAAGATTGCTAATTTTATCGTAGTATGATATTAGAGTTGTATTATAATTTTGTCCTTGATTATTCCAAATATTATGATAAACATCTCCCACACTAAGATATGCATCAAATTTCGGTGCTTGTGCTGGGATGAAAATGTTTCTATCATTGTCTATGCTAAATATTTCAATATGGAAATGATACAGACCTCCTTGCAAAAGTAAGGGACCTCTTATGAGAATGTTACCGCCGGGATCAGCTACCCACGCTTGCAGGAATGGATCTTGCTCTCCGAATATGGTAAGCTGACCATTGGTTGGCTCAATTTTCAATGTTAGTAAGCCATTGTGTGCGTGAAAGAAATCAAGCAGTAGAGGCTTTTCGCGCGTTGATGTTCCTCTCGTCACAGTGATTTGATAGGTAACGTGCTGAATAGTCTGATTGGTTTTTGCATCAAATAACCTAAATTGCATATATGCGTTCTGTGCGCCATTTGCAGTTGCAGCTTGTGCTGAAGTAGTCAAAACGGGCGGGTTTACCTTAACATATAGACTTGCTTGCCTGTTACCCACGGTAGCCGGCGGTAGATTTTCTTGACTCAAACCATCTGCGTATACTTTTTGATTAAAGAAATAGTTCTCGACTGGCGACACAACTATGAGTAACAGCAGAACCGAAAAAATAGACGAACACCGAAGAGACCTTCTTCTGGTTTTCAATACCCGAAAAGGCGCGAACCTATCCATTTATAAACGTAGAACTTGAGGGATAGATAAACCTAAAGGTGTCTAATCTCACTCAACTATCCATAGATTACCAATCAGCATGTTACTACATTTAGCGTTTTAATTTTGAATAAATATTATGTGATTAATCTGCCTAATCGTTTGTCGTACTTAGGAGAGATAAGAATCAGGGCGTAGCAATATATTTCAGCTAATTCTTTAATTAGTGTTGGCGTGATATTATGCATCTGGGAAGGTAGTTAGAAAAATATATTGGTATTCTTTTTTTCCGGATTTCAGATGAATATAGGAGGATCTGAGTGGATAATTATTGCGTTGCTAGCCCTCTTTCTACTACTAGGCACAAAGAAGGTCCCTCAGGTATCAAAGGCAGTCGGAAAAGCTATGGGGGAATATCAACGGGCCCAGGAATTATTGAGGAAGGAAATCGAAAATGCAACAACACCTATGGAAGATAACAAAATGCATATCATGGGCGATAGAACCGATGGACCAGTTGCCTCAGAACATGAAAAACTGGAAACTATTGCGCGATCACTAAACATAGACTGCCTGGGAAAGACCGACGATGAAATACGCTCATTGATTTCAAAAAGTTTACACGATTAAACGTTTTAACACGCTATGACATTTCCTCTTGAAATCCAATGGCCGGAAATTATATTTGATGGAATGGTGTAGTCATTTTGCAATAAATCAAAAAACAAGATTTAAAATAGTATATGTTTTTTGATCGATTTCCTATCAAGTGCCTAGCTTCCGACGTTGAACACTTAAATACATCAATTTTTTCAGAGAATGTAGATAATGTCAGACTCCCGAAACGTTTCGACAATCAATCCCTTTGAGGTAGCACTTGAACAGCTCAACGACGCGGCAAAGCTAGTCAAGCTTGACAATGGTTTACATCAGATGTTGGCCCATCCAAAGCGGGTTCTTATAGTTTCGATTCCCGTGAAATTGGATAATAACGAGATCCGTGTGTTTACAGGATTCCGATCACAGCATAATGATGCAAGGGGTCCATATAAAGGCGGTATCAGATATCACCCTCAGGTGACTATTGATGAAGTGAAGGCACTTTCTATGTGGATGACTTGGAAATGTGCCATAGCTGATATCCCTTATGGAGGCGGCAAGGGTGGCATTATTTGCGATCCAAAACAGATGTCGGATCTTGAACTCGAACGCATGACGAGACGATATGCATATGGGATAGCTGACATTATCGGGCCTCGCACGGATATTCCGGCGCCCGATGTTTATACAGGAGGAAAGGAGATGGCATGGATTATGGACACGTACTCTGCACTTAAGGGAAACTACTTTCAGCCTGAGGTCATCACTGGTAAACCGCTGGCCATAGGTGGCTCGCTGGGGAGAAATGAGGCGACCGGAAGGGGATTATCCTTTACTGTGCGCGAGGCTGCTCACACGTTGAAGCTTAACATGCATACCGCCACAGTAGCAGTACAGGGATTTGGAAACGCAGGGCAATTCGCCGCCCAATTCTTAGAGGAACAAGGTGCAAAAGTAATAGCTCTCTCTGATTCGAAGGGGGGTGTGTACAACAAGAATGGCATTCAGATTGGGGCATTGAGGAAACATAAAGAGAAAAAAGGTTCGGTAGTCGGTTTCCCTGAATCCAAGTCGATCAGTACTGAAGAGGTACTTGAGACGGATTGCACCATATTGGTTCCAGCAGCACTTGAAAATCAGATCACCAAAAAAAATGCTCCAAAAATCAATGCCAAAATTGTGGCCGAAGCAGCGAACGGTCCGACTACCCCTGAAGCTGACGATATTCTATTCAAAAATAAAACCCTAGTAATCCCTGACGTCCTTGCCAACGGAGGTGGTGTTACTGTTTCTTATTTTGAATGGCTTCAAAACCTCAGGAGAGAATCTTGGACCGAAAATCAAATAAATGAGATGCTTGATCAGAAAATAACACGGGCATTTTCAGACGTTTACGCTACACATGATAAGTACCAAGTCAACATGCGAAAAGCAAGCACAGTCTTAGCGATAAATCGAGTAGTCGAAGCGATAAAAATTAGAGGATTGTGGCCTTAATCGACCGGTAAGATGAGTATTTGATACTCACCAGTCGAGAGGATATCACGAAATTTACTATTATTTTACTCTTATTCTGTGCTAAACGAATGTCCGCACGAGCAGCTCTTTGTTACGTTCGGATTGTTAATTTTGAAACCGGCTCCCATCAAGCTCTCGATGTAGTCGATGTTTGCACCTTTAAGGTATCTTTGGCTATAACCATCTATCAAAACTTTCACCCCATTTTGTTCAATGACGTGATCATCTTCTTCAGATTTTTCTTCAAATCCCATTCCATACGAGAGGCCAGAACAACCACCACCCGAAACATATACTCTCAAGAAGAGGTTATCTTTGCCTTCCTGCTTCATAAATTCTCCAACTTTCTGAGCCGCCTTTGGGCTGATACTGACGACCTGACTTTGTTCCGCACTTTCCATTAAAAACAACTTCGGCTTATAAATATAATAACCTTTTCCCTTCGCAATTAGTTAGTCTGACTCTTGCGGACTATACAACTAATAAGATTTCTTATAGAATGTTATCAAGAGAATGTAATAATCTTAATATAATAAAAACTAATTGACAATATCAGTAAAAAATAAGATAACAGGACAAGGGTTAGCGCTGTTTTCCGGACAACACTTTTGACCAGTTTGCCAGACTTCCAGCTGCACTTACCCAGGATGTTACGGAATTGTAGACAGGTACATTGTGATCTTCGATTTGATCCGAAATCTTTCGAGTAAACGGTCCACCCATTGCCCCAACCAATATCGGCTTTTTCTTCTGCTTCTGAAACTCTGCAAGTACATCGATGATGGTCTCTTCCAAGGGGTCATCTTGGAATACGAACCAAGGCATAACGATATCCACATTTGGGTCATCGATGAAGGTTTGGATAGCGAATCGATAGTCATCCGCACTTGCCGAACCGGTAATATCGCACGGATTTCCTATTACATAAGTCGGTGGGTAATGCTCCTTAAATGCTACCTTGCTCGCTTCGCTAATTTCGGCAACCGTCAATCCTAATTCTTCAAAATGATCTATAGCTGCTATAACCGGGCCTGCGCCATTTGTAACCATTGCGACCCTGTTACCGTTCGGAACGGGTTGCCATATCAAAGCCTTGAGGGATCCTGTGAGTTCTTCGTAGCTATTAACCGAAATTATTCCTGCTTGGTCTAATGCTCCTTTGACAACTGCGTACGAACCACCAAGCGATCCTGTGTGCGATAGGGCTTGCTTTGCACCCCTAGTAGTCCTGCCGTTTTTGAACACAACCACCGGCTTCTTTGAGTCATGGATTACTTTCTTGGCAGTATTCATAAATTTGCGTCCGTCGCCAAGACCCTCTACATACAGACCGATAACCTTCGTCTGAGGGTCCTTTGAGAGGTACCAAATCATGTCTGCCTCGTCAACGTCAGATCTGTTGCCATAAGAGATCATCTTGCTCATCCCAAAGGCTACAGCTGTTTCCATAAATGCAATTCCTACCGTTCCACTCTGGGAGAGAAAAGCAACATGACCATTCTTTGGTCTTAACATCCGCTCATGACCTTGGAATGCGCAGTCAAGGCGGTTTTCACCGTTGAACATTCCAATGCAGTTGGGTCCGATAATTCGTACCTTCAACTGACTTGAAAGGTCCTTGATCTGCTGTTCGATAGCAGCGCGATTTCCTCCAAGTTCTTTTCCTCCGCCGGATATGATAACCATGTTATGGATATTCTTCTTTCCACAACTTTTCAACAAGTCCGGTACAAATCTCAGATCAACTGTAACTACTACTACTTCCACACGCTCGTTTATATCTTCGAGGCTTTTGTATGCCTTGATCCCCATAATCTCAGGATATCCTTTTGCATTGACTGGAAAGACCCTTCCTTTATATTCATGTTTAACGAGACTTTCGAAGACAGAATTTCCTACTTTGCCGCGTTCTGGGGATGCGCCAATCAATGCAATCGATCCGGCGTTAAAGAAAACATCCATGTAGCTGGAGTCTGGCTGGAATTTGGAAATGGCTTCTGAATTCGGCTTTTCCTTCAAAATTATCTTTGCATCAACAACATAATAATCATGCGGGTATGCTATTACAGGGTTGAAATCGATACTTTCGTAGTATGCAGCCATATCGGTTCCAAGATTCCCAATATTCAATATTGCATTCCCTAACATATCCATGTCCACGGGTTCTGAACCTCTGAATCCTTTCAGAATCAACTTGCCTTTGAGATCATTGATCATCTCTAACGCATCTTCTTTTGTGATCGGTAGCACCCTAAATGATATGTCTCTAAAAATTTCCGTATTGATTCCGCCAACTCCGACCATAATAACTGGCCCAAACTGTGGATCATTTTGTAAACCAACTATCAACTCGATTCCAGGCGGAACCATCTTTTCAAGTAGAAGACCTTTAATTTCATATTGATTTGAGAGACGTCCGTGGATATCCACAAAAGCCTGTCGGACCTCTTTTTCTGAAGCAAGCCCTACCTTGACTCCCTTAACATCAGTCTTGTGCAAGATCTCATGAGAAACAATTTTTGCGACTAATGGGAACCCAATCTGCTTTGCCTTTTCGACGGCTTCGGCTTCAGTCTTGACTAAAGCGTAGGTCGGAACTTTGACTCCATATTCAGTCAAAATCTCTTTCGCTGATTCTTCTGTTATTACCTTATTCTGCATTGATAGGATATTATCAAATATTTCTTGGACCCTTTTAGCCTCTTTTACCATTCAACTACCGAGAAAAAAGCTGAGAGAGCTTCTAATTAACTTTACGTGTTAGCTTCATACATTAAAGCTAAAAAATTCTAACCCAAACTTTGCTTAGCTCTTGCCATTGAGGGTATCAGTACCGAGTGTTTCGCAATCTGGGGTGGATTATCAATTTGTGGTTCAATGATGATTTTAACAATTTCGCCAATTGCATAGTAATGATCGTGTTTAATGTTCCGCAATTTAATACAATTGTTGAGGCCTATCTATATGCCGCGACGATAACAGCTCCGCCTAGAAGCTGAGTATCAAATTCCACTTTAGAAAAATATTCTTTTAATAGGTTATTGAGCTCAGAGTTTTTAGGCCACCTGCAATAGGTACCGTAAAGAGCCTGAAATTTTAGCCCCACTTTTCCCGCCACAACGAAGGCAAGAATCTTAAGTATATGCCTCAAGTAAAAAGATACGCATGCCTCCATCAGCGGGTTGTCAGGTTTACCAAGATCCACAATGATTAATCGTCCTCCAATCTTCAGCACGCGGCTGATCTCAGAAATGGCAGGTCGAAGCTGAATCGCGTCTCGGAGCGAATAGCCACAAAGAACTGCGTCAAAGATATTGTTCCTAAAAGGCATATATTCGAAGACTCCTGAGGACATGGTGATCTCAGACGGTCCTGGTAGGAACAGGTGTTTTGCAGCAGCTAGCATTTCAGGGATAGGATCATACATGATAATCTTAGATATGCCATTCGTCTCGTTAAGTGCAATTCGTGACATGTTCCCATAACCTGAGCCGGCATCCAGCAGAAGGTTGCCCGGATGAACGCGTCCATGAACTCCTTTTAGTCGGAATTTCATGTCTTTTCCCAATGAAATGGCCTTGTTTACTTTGTCGTACACTGGAATTACAAACCGCAAAACTTCGATAACCTCGCCCCAGTATCCATGACCAAGTCCTGACATCAGTGTATGGTACAGCAAGAACCCTTGCTATTAATTTTCACATATTTTTCGTAATGCTTTGATAGGAAATATGGAATCGACGGAGTCGATCTGCAATATTGGAGGTCAATTGCCTGTCGCTTTTTCCCTGTAGTTTTTCTTGTCCTCATACTGATCTAATTTTTATTGTTTTAGCTATTAACTCGTCCTTCGCTCGGGCACTTATTAGAGCCCTAAGAAGGATTAAATAAGTACTATACTACTAGAAAATCCCATGTCTTCGGAGAGAGAACATGTGTGTCCAGATTGTGGTTGCCTTTTGATACATAGCAATCCACTTACCCTCGAAAGCATGACTGATGTTCACAATCAGCTTTGTGCTGTCAAACGCCAGAATTCGATCGCTTTACAGCTCGCTAATAGGGCATCTGCTCCAGCCAAACCTTTGACTACTGGAGTTCAAAGACCCACTGCTACCACTGCTACCACTGCTACCACTGCTACCACTGCAGGTGGTGCTAATACCACCATATCTCTCAGTGGTACCGGAACTAATTATTCTAAAGCTGAAGGTCCTATCGATCCCGAATTCAAATCAAAGAGACAGGTAGTTGGCACTTTCCAAGGAATAAAAGTATGGGGACCAATAGACCCACCAGGGCAGCTGGGCATATGGGGTTCGCAAGTA
>DASSIM010000101.1:0-29528 GCA_035691865.1 Candidatus Nitrosopolaris sp.
CAGAAAGGGAGCAGTACAGGTGCGTCAACGTCAAATGGAAACAGTACCGCCCGTTAACAAGGCACAAGATTGATACAATGGTCTGCGGCACTTCGAGTAATATTGGAACATGCTGAGACTCTCGTATGATTGAAATACATAAGAAATATAAATAATAGCTTCTTCGCATTGCCGTTATGCTTTATCTAATAGCTGGAGATTGAATAGATGATCCTACTGTATCTGCGGAAGAATTTCCAAAACTTTGGGAGCGCATGATTCGTCCGAATCTTGAAGTGCTTTCGAAATTGGCTGATGATAAAAGTTGTGGGAGTGTTCGCTGGTCAGAGAAGAGGTGTTGTAATAAATGGTGCCTCTTCGCTTGAAGAACTTTAGCAGGTTTACCATTTTGGAGCCGTTTGACGTGGAATGTGACGCCAGTGGAAACCTATCGTTCAGCTATTGAACGGGACAGGAAGGGAATGGAAAATCTCAAAAACAAGTAAATCCAAGCAACAGGTCTAGTCATATGCAGCGCTAGACCGTTAGCGCAAGCTTCTAGCGATTTGCTAGTATATGAAGACTTTGAAAAAGAGTACTTCCAGAAGGTGAAAGATATTCTATTGTAAAGCCAATTGATAGTGAGGAGATGTTACAACGAGTAAATGAAATGATAACAGTAAATGATCAAAAGATCCACACGTAGCATTAGTAGCACACGAACCGTGTGTTAAGATTCTAAAATAATAATAATACGTACAGTAATATTATATCATATGAAAATTTCGGTATGCAGGGCTCGATATTAGAACAAGTTTGTGATAAAGTAATAGAACTTGACAGCTCTATCAGGTTTGCTGGTTTTGCGAACAACGCGGGAATCATAATCGCACATAAATATAGAAAGGGGCTGGATCCGTTGTTGAGATCCAACGAATCAGAACTATCTTTTGTAGACTCTGCATTGAGGATGAGGACTAGAAAAGATATGCAAGCCAAACTTGGGAGGGCAATATACTCTATTACATTATATGAAAAAGTAAAACGAGCAACAATATCGTTCGATAATGAAGATTATCCTATTCTCATGATCTCATTTGATAACAGCAACAAAAGAATTGATCATGAGTCATTAATTTTGGATAGAATACTGCCACTAGTTTCCCATCACTTTACCAGGACCTAAGATGTTCTGTTTGTAACAGATAAGGCTTTGACTGACTGATGTCATCGTAGCACATAGTGCAGTATTGCTTATTGTGGTAATCAAGTAGTAGTCGACGAAATGATTTTTCGACGGTAAGCTGGAATATTCTTTGTATGCATTCTGTCAACTTTTTAATATCGGATGGTGCTCGGTTCACTACTCTAGAAACTTTACAAACACATGCCAAGCTCAAGTAGAACAATGATGGTCTTAGGAATGTGTTTGAACAGATAATCTTCAGTACTTTTGATTAATCTGACATACTTCTATGTTAGATGAGGAACACCATTGCCATGAGAACAGAAGGAAGCCATAATTACAAAGCTAAAACATTGTAGGATACCATATTTGTTACTACTCACGTTTGGAATCTGTACTACTACATTAATATCCTAGGGTGGTTTCCTAGTTTTAATCAATCTATAATCAACAACAATTCTCGTTCAATTGCCTGTATACTTACGATCATGTCAGAAGCACAATCTAGTTAAGAAATTATGGAGAAATAGTAGATTTCTTTTGTAAAATTCGATAAAATCACATATTTTGTATTTCTTTTTGAAACCTCGTCATAAAGAATATGCGCGACTTCGCAATAGTGATGTCAATATCATGTATAGATCCTAACATATCTTGAATATCTTCTAACTCTGTAATCATTTTGTGTATTTCATTATAATACTATTATTCTGGGGTGGGACTAGCTCTAATAAATAACGCAATTTTTTTACAATTGTTTCTCAATTCATGTAATTGTTGTATTTTATTAGCAATTGTAAGTACTACTGGAAGATCCAGTTCTACTCTTTCACGTAATCTATGTACTACTTTGTTAAATCTCTTCTCTAGTTTTTTTGGAGGTATGTCATTTTCGCTAATATGTGGCGTAAGAAGGTCTCTCAATGACAAAGCTATTTTTCTTGCACAAGCAAGTCTTGTCTTTCTTTTTCTTTTCAATGAGCCTGTAAGCTCGGTAGAGATTGAATCTGAGGAGTTTTGCAAATAATATCATAATCTCTAATCTGGCTATTTATTTTGAAAAGTCGTTTACTTATTTATATATATTCGCGAATCTTGTTTTTCTTTCGCAGCATCTTCGGTAACATGTGCATTTGCTTTAAGATGCATAAGAGTTCATTGATTGTCTTGCATCAATTTAAGACTGTAAATCTCTTATAGTATGAATTTAATTCAAAATTTGTTGCAAAATCTCGCCTTTTACATATAGTTCTAAAGATTCTATCAGTGGTAAGACACCATTCAATTCTTTGATCATACTATGTATCATGTTATTGTTTATTTGTAATACTTCATCCTACTCGGATACTTTCTGATATATGAAAATCATTACCTCATCTCATCCGCCCAGCTCTGCAATATTCAAAGTTGCTTTTGAGATGTTTAAAACAGATGGTGCGGAAAGACACGCATAGTTGATATCAGATTTTAAAATCGTCCACTCCCTCCCTCTCTCTTTAGTGCTTCATATATTATTACTATATTTTGCTAGATAATTATGACAATGTCCACAATATCACAAGCGGAAGCATCCAAAACGCTGCAACTGAAAAAGATGCAGGAATGCAACAGATGTAAAGCAGCAGGATTCCCTAATCAGTTGATTGGCTTCGAAAAGGTAGGAGAGCATTCGACGACAGGGAAAATTAGTTGGAAGTTAGTAGACAAAAATGGTGTAGAACACAAACACAAGATCGTTCAAGATTTACCTATTGACAAGTCATCAGCCTTGACTTCATTTAGACGCAGAAGAGTTGTGGATATAGCTGCAGTTACTGAGGTAGAAGCAAGAAAGCTTCTCGCAACAGGTTGGGAATATAAAACGTCATATCCTGCAACAATCGCTAATATACCGCATTATGTACTCGTAAAAAGAGGATAGGTTAAAGAAGCAATATGAAGCAATGAACTTTCAATATATTTTGTCATAGCATGCTTTTTTTCTGCTATCGTAATGCTCAGATCTCACATATTACACAACTAAATAATAATCGTCCTTGAAAAATTTTGTCGAATTCTATCGATGATCGGTTTATATCCTTGGCGCCGGTACCAAAATAAGACAGGCAATAGCTATTCAGAGAATAGACTGATTCATAGAAACATAGAGCGGCTACTACAATCTCCTGCCATGGACTCTTGGATTTCGTCTTCAACTTTGATTTTTTCAAGGGCAAATTGTATTCTCTATATGTAGTTTTGATAATCCATTATTTTTGAGATTGAAAACGGGTTGTGCTAAATTGCTTCAACGTGCTGCGCTTGCGAACCAGTGACCGATTAAATGATGTTTTCAACATGCTTTGTTTTGTTTCAAAAGGTTCCCGTCACTTTTGATTTCATCATTACTAATATAATACTAGTTATAGATTGTTAGTATGCAATGGAGTAATGCGTGTTTGTCTGACTTTTTCCGTTATTCTACCATTACTTTTTCAATAACAAGCTTACTTTTTATGTTGATTTTTTCCAAACTATTAATTATCGATTTTACTAGCCGAAGTATTGCGGCTAGAACATATTGCATCCACTCTGAATATCTTCTCTTCCTTTCCTCCTCTTTCAAATAAAGATCGTATCGCTTTGCTGCAATCGTGCCCACATAATTGAACAAACTATTCAATATGGACATGATGAATATAAGAACATGTTTGTAAATCGCATTTTCGAAGTGATGAAAGTATTGAATAACTGTAGTCTGATTCAATATCTAGAAAGTGGTATGATGATTAAATTACTTTTTTAAGAAGTGATGATAATTAAAAGTAAAGTTTGTTGATTACAACGAGTATGTGGGGTAATAGATTCATAATAGTGGCATTCAAGGTGCGATTATCACGAGCCTTACTAAAACTCTCGATGATTTAACAGCACAAGAGCATAATTCTAATTTACTGTTAGAAAAAGGTTCTCTAACAAATCTTCGCTTGTTGTCGACAAATCTTCGATATCTCCACCGCCATTGTCATTTGCCTGGTTGCAATATTTCATATAAAGGTGAGCAGGTCATACGATAATCATGTAAGGATTGCTGGTCTATGCACGGCCCTTCATAGGGCGAAGGTTCTGCTAATGTCTCGTGAGGATAGTCAGTAGAACTTGGCACGTGTCCTACTATGAATATGTAGGAACCGATAGTAACAACTATTACTATACCAACCGCTAGGGGTATTATGTTTATGAATGCCAGGTTCATTTTTATCTATTTCAGTCTAATAGGTAACGCCCTTATAATTATGAGTGCTTCGACGAGTAAAGCGACGACTTCCCCACGCTTTCGACAACCCAAGTCTTCCGTGCTTGTCTAGTTTCTTCAGGAGAGATGCATAAAATGATGTACTATGATGTACTGTTGGCACTTTATTCATGCCTCTCACACCTTGCTGCATTTCAGCATATAGAATGTCCTCTCACATATCGAATGAATTAGAATACATTCCGTATGACTCAGTTTCACAGTTATTGCTTTATCTTCATGACTCACTCAATCCAGTATAGACTTGTTATATTTATTATGATCCAAATCTGATGATAATGAGGAAGGTGAATCTACGAAGAATTGTCAACAAGTGAAAGTACCACCTTTACTTATTTACACATCACACCAATCAAACATGGAAGCCTTAAAGTGATGTTCTAGGATCTACATGTGTTGAATTTAATAGTGCATTCGTTACCGAATTGTTGTCACTTACCATGATCATTAAGAAATGCATTCTTACGTCCTTGTCAGCATCATCAATATAGAACTTCAAGATTGTTCTAATTACACGGCGGGAATAGAATCTAGAAGTCTTCTACATGATAAGACGGAATGCGTGTGAAGTAACAACACATGTCGCAAACAAAGGACTAGGCTTCAATGCATGATATACGGCGGAAAATGGGCTGAACTTCGTCGGATTAGGAACTTGCATGCGGACAGAATATGGGATGATCCCAAATCTAAATGTGGTTCGCAGAGCTATTTGCATTTAGCATTAAGCAAATATCAGAACTTAGCCTTTGGAATCAAGGGCACTCTCTAAGAAGTAAATTATAGAAACCGTTGCGTGATGATCTAGAAGTTAATGGATCTTTGTTTTCTTATGCGAAGTTTACAGGCTCGGGTTGTACTACTTGATTGAACACTGAATGGAAATAATACTACTGACGCTCAATTGTACATACACTCGTAGATATCAACCGTGGTAAGGCATCTGCTGTTGTTTTTCTAATAGAAACATCATTCGATAACTAAATGGCGTATTTTCTGATTTATTTCAACTATTATGGAGCATAAGAATACAATGTATTAGCAGGCGATACGACAAGTGAAGTATTCACTATTATCATGACATCACAAGCTACAGAATGCAATACTGCTCTGTTCCATACTTCTTGTTTTATACCTTCTCCATCGTATGTATTTGGAATAGTCTGGACTTCGTCATTATTAGAAGGGAGTTTCTAAAGATGCTAACTTTAACTTGTCTGCTTGTTTATTTGAAAAGATTGTAATTAGAAGTCTTTGAGTAGTCTGTTAAATGATTCATTATCGAAGATTTGGATGCCTCGTTCGATCTATTCTTTACAGTCTTTTCGGTTACTACTATTGTGATTAATGCCAACTTGTTTAACCACTTCAATTCCTGATTTATGCATGCAATCTATTATCTTTTCTCGCTCAAACGTGATTCACACAAATTCACAGTTTCTTTGAATTTATATATAGTCATATCTAAAGTTAGTATTTCTGTAGTTCACCATCTAATGGAAGGGATACGGAAAGGTTGAGGCGATTATGACTTGGAAGAGAAGAAGAATGAAGCTGCGGTAGAAGGCCACCTAAGTTGATTTGAAACATGCTGTTAAATGTCTCTATGAAGCTTTGGAATCTGCGATGGATCAGTGTACATCATTATTTTCCAAGGATTCTATGCTGCAACCAAGGTTTAGACAAACTGCTGAGCCTTACTAGGTCCACAAAAAACTAAGCTTGGTCGTAGCACGCAAGCTATTCCCCTTATCGAGTCTGAGTCGATCTTGTCAGAATAAATGCGCGTTTTGTAAAGATTACGTGTCAGAGCAACCCGGAACTATTTTGCTCGATTGAACCCTTAATTATATTGAAACTAGCAATTCAATCATACATTCCCGAATAAACACTGCAATTAATGACTCGTCATTGAGTTTACTGTCGTAAGTGGGGTTTCTCCACGCGAAATCCTTTCGATATTGGCTGCAATTACTCTTGCAGTTGCTTCCGCTGATTCAGTAGTCCATCCTGCCAGATGAGGGGTTAGAACAAAGTTGTCAAGTTTCAGGAGCTTATCGTTAGGATCTGCCGGTTCATCCCAGAATACATCAAATGCTGCTCCACCAATCTTTCTATTACTCAGAGCCACGTATAATGCATCGCCGTCGACGATTGCAGCTCTAGCTACGTTTATCAGAAATGCAGATCTTTTCATTAAGCTAATTTCTTGTGTCCCAATCATGCCCAAAGTATCATTATTGAGGGGAGTATGTATGGAGATATAATCGGCATTTGGAATAGATTCGATCAGGCATTCTGGTCCTCTCATATCCTCCAAAACCACTTCGTCTACGTTCTCGTTCTGATTAAGACTCGTTCTGACTAGCGTTTTTTTCTTTGAAGATGGATGCTTCGTAATAGCGCTGACATGCATATCAAAAGCCTTTGCCCGCTTTGCCACCTCCATTCCAGTAGCCCCTAATCCTATAATTAAGAGAGTTTTCCCGTGAAGTTCTGATCCTAAGACGCTGATCACCCTTCTTTTCATTAGGCTAGAGTCGGCACTTTTCATATTCTTCGCTAAGTAAATCATCAAAAATATGGTGTGTTCTGCAACAGAAACGTTATTAGTATTAGGAACATTCGCTACATAGATGGACTTTGATGTACAATAATCTATGTCCACATTATCAATACCGGTACCTACCTGATGAACAAGCTTTAATTTCACAGAAGCATCCAATATCGATCTATCTACGCTGCCGAGACCATTTACAATCACATCCGCGTCTTTGAGTTGTGGTAATAATGGTTGACTGTAATCGACGGTTTCTGCTGTAAGTCCTATTTGTTCAAGTTTAGCTGATAAAATGTCCTTTAAACCAGCAGCATATGATAGGATTTTTATTATCATTTTTCATTTGGTACGAACGCACTTTGTTTTTAAGCATTAAAGAACTCTTTACGTCTTGTAGGCCGGTATCCTCAAATGTGAAGTTAATGAGAAATAATGATACAACTCACTATTTTCTTCATTATTCATACAGTCTGGTCGTTATAATGATCTGGTTGAAGATGAGATGTTCATGGGTTTGTGTTCGTCAATTCATTTTGGACTCATCCAAATCTGTATCTGTTAAGGAATTCTTTTGAAATGTCCTCTCCTTTTTGTGTGATTCTTATTTAAGTATCTGGACCTATTTTTTAATAATCATTAGACCGTTACCAGACAGCAGAGTATATACTCTGCTCCGATCTGACATTCCATTTATAAAAACAATACCATACATTTGTCGAATGCACTAGTAAGTGGGTCATGGAAAAGCGAGCTTATAGTAGTTGTGTTAACCTTAATGGTCAATATCTATTGAAATAGCTTATGGATTCTTTGTTCTGTCACGAAATTCTTAACTGTGGCTATGGTTGGATCGCCGTACCAATGCGAAAAACATGATTATGTCTATCACTTATTCCTTGCTGAATGTCGTCACTGTACCCTGTTTGAAAGTCAGATGTTTGTGCAAATGCGAGAGAGATTGATAAAAAAATGCGATAATTCAATTACTAATGCTATTGCATTCCTAGATGGCTTAAACACAAAGACTAAAGAAAAACTTACGCAAATGCGTCATAATGGTAGCGGTGGACACCATACTTTTTATAAATACAAGCCACACTATTACCACTCCATTCATGTTTGAATTAGGTTGAATCTTCCTTCTATTTCGATAGGAAAATTCCACTACCATATCTAGATTGGAACCAATCATATTATTTCTCTAACAACTGAAGGAAAACACGCCTTGCATTTCCTTATCACATATATGGAGAGTCCGTGAAGAAGTTAAGGTGTATCCTTCCTTTCAAATTTCCAACCTAAGCCGATATCGCTAATGTTAAATACTTATCGGTTCCTTCATACTCTGAAGGTTTTGGCCTTCTGGTGGGAAATTGAAATATTAATTATTTCGACCCACTAATTTCCCATATTATCTTCACTTCAGATATATGAATTCCTAGCTAATCTATTTTTCATTGTTGCTACACATTTTACTAGGGCTTGATTTGTAAAGACATACAGTGATGGAATATCGGCATTGTAAGACTAGAATGTCAAGTATACCCTATCCCTATGAAAGCCAATATCGTCATGCTTATCAAGTTCAGCTAGCCAACATGGACGGCATATGGACACTGGATAACAAATGATTGAAATTGATATCATACTTGGAAGTAAATGGGATTGTTTGTGGTTGGTCTCTCATATCTATCATACAAAGTATGGATAGTTGTGAAATGGATAGAAATGGAGAATGCCACAGAAACTGCATTAACAAGGGCTTATTCCATTAAAAAGTCACGTCCAGTGTAGATATGGAATATTGAAACCTGATCGAATTCTGAAGCTCAATTTCCTGAGGCTAACTAGCTAACATTTATCGCACTTAAATTTGATTCAAGCCTTTATTCACAACGGTCGATTTATGCCAGTAATAGAAAATTAACTGCAACAATCTACCCTCAAGCACACGGTTACCGGTAGAACATTAACTCGGAACTTGACAGGCAATGGATCTGGTTTACCAGCTTTGTCCCAACGCTCTGGCTTCGAATACAGTCCAATATTGACCAAATTTAGGATCCTTTAGTAGTTCGGAAGCAGAATGTGGATTATTAGAAGTACATGGATTTTCTACAGGACCTATTTAAGGATCATTTTGGAAAGCGCCATGCTCATGGTATAACCTGCATTCAAAACCGGAATCGCCGCTTAAGTTGCCGCTCGCGAGGACCTTAATAGATCTCTCCATTATTCGTGAATAGGTGTTGTTCGTTATAGGACTATCTATGTAACAAAATCCGTTGGTGTATACGTATATAGTCACAGTTATGAATGGCGAAATTGAACTAAAATGAGGAGAATTAACAAAGTGAAAATTGCACTTGCACAAGTGGATGTAATTCCAAATAAATCCAAGAAGAATCTAGAAAAAATGTTAAGAATGGTTGAAGAGGCCAAGGCTCAGAGCGTTGCTCTAATTGCTTTTCCAGAAATGTGTGTGGGTGGTTATTTGTTGAGCGATAAGTGGCAAGAAGATGGTTACTGCAATAACTTAATGGCATATAATCAAATTCTTAGAGAAGCCAGTAAAGGGATAGCAATTGCCTATGGTAATGTCTACGTGGACGAATTCATAAACAAGAGAGTCAACGATGATATGTTTCATCCAAACAAAGACGGTAGAACAAGAAAATATAACTCAGTATATGTCTTTCAGGATGGAGAGTATGTTCCAAGATTAAAAGAGACTACTATCCTTCCTCAGGGAGTTCAGCCAAAAACCCTTCTTCCTAATTATAGAATCTTTGACGAAGAGAGATATTTCTTCTCGACTCAAGATATTGCCAAAGATTTCAGTGTTTCATTAGAATCGTTACTACAGCCTTTTCTTTTGCGAATAGATGGAGAACAAGTGCCTATAGGATTTGAATTATGCGAAGATCTGTGGTGCGAAGATTATAGAATAAACGGCAATGCCTTGAATCCAACAAGAATCCTAATTGAGAATGGAGCTCGACTAATTATTAACTTGTCTGCATCACCATGGACTTTTGGAAAAAATAAAACGAGGGATAAGAGAATACAATTTCTTAAAAAAGAGTCAGGCAATAAATTTGTTCCTTTCTTATATGTGAACTGTGTCGGAGCTCAAAATAATGGAAAAAATATTGTTGTGTTTGATGGTGCATCAACAGTCTACAATACAGGTGGATTGCCTGTAATTATGGCCAATGCTAATTATCAAGAAGAATTGCTCGTTGTTTGTGGATCTGATTTCTCAAGAAAGCCAGTAGAAAGAGTAGAGGTAGGAAAAACCGAAGCAAAATTTCAGGCTATCATAAGAGGGCTGAGGCATATCAATGACCTAATCGGTCATGTTCCAAGATATGTTATTGGATTATCTGGTGGTATAGACAGTGCTGTAGTTGCGTCGCTGCTAACGATTGCAGTTGGGAAAGAAAACGTAACAGCAGTTAATATGCCTACTAAATATAATAAACAGGAAACAAAGGACATTGCTAAACATGTTGCAGGAAAGTTAGGTATTGAATATGTAATTATACCAATAACTCAGCTTGTAGAACTAAATAGGCGTCATCTAATCACAAAAACTGACGCAGGAAAATTAAATAGTATTTTGGAACAGAATATCCAAGCTAAAGTCAGAATGCAGATCTTATCTAATTTAGCTCAAAAAAATAACGGTTTGTACACGAATAATGGCAACAAATGGGAGATAGCTACTGGTTATTGTACACTAGATGGAGATGCTCGAGGTGCATTAGCTCCGATAGGAGATTTGACCAAATCAGAAGTTATCCGGCTAGCCCAATATTTGAATGAACGTATTTTTGAACAAGAAGTAATTCCTCAATCATCAATTGGCCTCGAAATAGTGCCAGGAGCCGAATTGGAATATCAACAGATTAGCCCATTAAAGCTTGAATATCATTGCGCATTAATCGAAGCTTTTATGGATTATAAGCCCGTATCCGCTGAAGATATTATGCAATGGTATCTAGATGGGACTCTCGAAGACAATCTCGGGATAACGACACAATTAATTAGAGATCACAGAATCCATCATCCTGAAGAATTTATTAGAGATCTGGAATGGATTAATAGTCAAGTTCAGAAAAGTGTTTTCAAGAGAATACAAGGACAACCGATAATCCTTCTGACCAAGACAGCTTACGGTTATGATAGAAGAGAAAGTATTCTGGCAGAAGATACGGCCACACCAAAATACCACAAACTCAAGACTCAAATCCTTTCAATGGAATCCTACAAGCCTCCTACTCAGGAGTAGTTGGTAGCCAATGTGAATCAAAAAATGTATTTAGCTACTTATATTGTAAACTTGTTATTGTGTCTGAAACTACAGACCACGTTATGCATGCTATGAAAACATGGCCCGATCCTAGACTTTGTTACCATTGTTTCTATGATATGGGTATTCCATATCCAGTACTCCTGTCTTGATAATTCTCTGCCAAAGATTTATGTGAACAGTTTTAAGTGCAACGACTTCTGTTATGCCTACTTCAGCAAATGTATTTCCTAACTTTCATTTGTAAACTCTTTTCTTGAAGGAGTGCTATTGTAGTGTAGTCTTGGTGATTAATCGTGAAATTCGTCTAGAAGAACGCCCAGTCGGGATGCCAACAAATGAGAATTTTGAACTTGCGGAAGTGCGGATTCCAGACCCTACTCATGGTCAGTTCCTTGTTAGGAACATCCGGATGTCAGTCGATCCGTATATGCGTGGCCGCATTACAGAGCGCAAAAGCTATGTACCTCCTTTTGAATTGGGTAAAGCTCTTGAAGGTGGATGTATAGGTAAAGTAATAGACTCAAAGAACCATCAGTTTGCCATCGGTGATTATGTCTTCGGAATGAATGGATGGCGTAAATATTGGATATCAGATGGCAATCCTGCTAGTGGTGTTAGCAAGCTCGATCCAAATATGGGCCCAATTCAATTCTTTCTAGGAATATTTGGGATGACAGGACTCACAGCGTATGTTGGCTTGCTAAGAATAGGTCAACTCAAGGAAGGTGAGACTGTTTTTGTGTCGGCTGCTTCAGGAGCAATGGGCTCTGTTGTTTGTCAAATTGCAAAGATCAAGGGGTGCTATGTGATAGGAAGTGCTGGCTCAAAAGAGAAGGTTACCTGGCTCATGAAAGATGCAGGGATAGACTATGCATTTAACTATAGGGAGTTTACGCTTATTTTTTTCCATTATGCAATCGAAGATGTCTGGTGCCTATCCAAATGTAAACGCTTCCACAATGTCTCTGGCCGTTACCATTGCCACGGGAGTTCCATCTTCAGTTAGTGGAAGTCTCTTTATCCTGTTGGATCCCATTATCTGCGCTGCATTACTTGCATGTATTCCTATTTGGGCAGTAACTAATGGTGTTGAAGCGTAATCCTTGATTGTAGTGTGTAAATCAATACCTTTTGATAAAACCTTAGAAACCAAATCCCTTTCTGTGAATATACCATATACCTTTGTGTTCTTCTCGTTGTTATCTTCATTAACAATAACACTGCCAATACTTTCCATATCCATCAGCCTGATCGCCTGAAAAATAGTGTCATTAGAATCTAATGCAAAGATCTTCCTATTCATGGCACGGTCTAGTGAAGGATTTAGCCTGGCTTTTGAAAATGCTCTGACGATATCTGATGCTGTAATTATCCCTATTAACTTGTCCTTATCGTCAAATACCAGTAATCTAGCTCTCCATTTTATCATTGTCCTGGCAGCGCTAAAAATACCTGTTTCAGGGGTTATATTGATGAATGGATGAAACATGATATCCTTTACTGGTCTGTTAGGAACAGCTCTTTCAGCTGAAACGTACTGCAAAATCCTTCTTTCGGTGAGCAGATCAACTTGTCGTTCATTATCTCCCCCCATAATTATCAGATTACCTATGTGATTTGTGGCCATTAACCTTAGTGCATCTGAAAATGCTATATCATATGGAGCTGCAATTAATTTGGTGGTCATATAGTCTGCAACTTTTAATTCATGAATTTCAGTTTCGGGTGTCATCTTTAATTATAGACGGATAATTATGCATATTACATTTTATTTATACTTTTAAAATATGCTAATAATGTTGAATCAGTAGAATATAGCATTCCTACGCTTAATGATGTATTTCTGCAGCTAACAGGCAGACATATAGCCAAAGAAGAACATTCTGAAGGACGTTTCATGGAAAGATATGCTCAATATGTCAATAGGCTTGGAAGTAATTTGTTTCTCTTATAGGAGTAAATCATGTAGTATAGATATGAAATAAATGCGTCTATTTCTTTGTCTATACTGTCTACGATATCTTGTAACAAAAGTCTCCGAATTTATCAGCGATTTTAATGATTCAGATTCAGCGGAAATTGTTGTCTAGTTTTTCTATTCCTGAAGGTATTGATACCTTTGTTTTCGTGTATTTCAGTTGTTGCCATCTACAATACGAAAATAAAATAAGAATAAGTATTATTTTGGAAGCAAGAATGCACTGCATTGCAAAATAATCTGAGTGTATATATTACCTAGTTTACATAATAAATATGATTGATTATTATGATTAGACAAACTGCATTAATTATCTGTCATGCTGCTATCCATACTTATATCACAACAAGACTCAAAGAAAGCAGCTTATTCAACGGATCTGGATATAATCTAGGACAGAGTGATATCATTTGATGGATGATAAACCAATTCGAGTATTAATGGTCACAACCGAGTATCCTCCTATGCAAGGAGGAGTAGGAAGATATACTGAGAATTTGACTAGAGCACTCCAGAAACTTGGGTTAGATGTCTACATTGTATGCAATGAAAAAGGTAAAGGGGATTACTATGGATTATCACCTTACAACGAGCATAATTCTGATGTCATATTAAAAGCAGTTCATGACTCAAAGGCTGATATAGTACATATACAATATGAACAAGGCTTGTACGGATTAGTCTTAGATCCTATCAATCCTGAGAAGGCAACTACTAACATAGATACTTTTTATCATGATTGTAAAGTCCCAATTGTCACAACCTTTCATTCAGCTTACACTTTCAAACAATGGATGAATCTGGCTACAATAACAGAGAATACAAGCAAGGTCGGAAGATACGCACATTTCATGGTGAACTCGTGGAAACACCTTCTAAATTATCATTCTTTTCACAATATAAACAAGAAGAAGCTAGCAATGAGTGAAGCTGGCATAGTGTTTTCACATTATTTGTCAAAACTTATTTGCTGCGATAATAGTAGTAGAAGTTGTAATGTAATTTACCACGGTGCTGAACCATCGCCTAAATTACTCTGCCAACCCACAAAAAAAGAGGCACGGTCCAGGTTCTCTTTACCACAAGACCGACGAATTGCTCTGGCACTTGGATTTACGACGGCTACAAAGGGCTGGAAGCTTCTAGAAAAGATGGATGTACCTGACAATTGGATTATTGTGGTAAATTCTTCAAAGAATCACTATAATAAAGAGAAGGTCAATTTGCGATTTAATAAGAGTATAAACAATTCTGTAATCGATTTACGAAAAGATTTCCTTGATGAAGAAGACCTTTCTTTCTTGTTTTATGCTGTTGATGCCACTATACTTCCCTATACTGTAACCTCATCCTCAGGTGTGATGATTGATGGTTTGGCACATGGATTACCGTTTGTAGCGAGTGATTTGGGTTTTTTTAGAGAATTTTCTTCAAAAGGATTGGGCATAACTGTCAAGAGAAAACCAGACGCCTTTGCTAATGGGCTTAGGACTCTTGCTAAGGACTATGATACATATGTAAGAGAAGTCAATAAATTTAAGGAAAAACTAAAATGGGATCTGATTGCAACACAACATTCTGCATTATACGAAAATGTGTTAAATGCAAAGAAGGCAATAGTTATACGCACTCTTAACTCAAAAGTTACTGTCGAGGCTGACCACACAAATAATCAGAAGAGGATTTAGAATCATATCGTAGAAGAATTAATATTCAAAGATCTGAAACCGTAAGATTGTTAACGGATTAGGGATCGCGAGTTTGATCTATTAGCCTTCATTCAGTATATACTGTAATAAAGCATCTAATTCCACAACAGCCAGACAACATACTTTATCTGCGCCACCATAATAAACATGTAATTTCTCATCGATAATACAGGCGCCTGTTGGAAAAACCACATTATTAACATTGCCGATTCTTTCATATGGTTCCTGAGGCTGTAAGACAGGCTCTTTTGTTCTAGCTATTACGTTAACAGGATTGTTCAGATCCAATAGAGCAGCTCCAGTTCTATAGACCAAATCTTTATCCACACCATGATAAATCAAAAGCCAACCATGTTTGGTTTTTATTGGAGGCGGACCTGATCCAATCTTTAGCTCTTCCCAGTCTTGCTCGGGTTTCATAAGTAAGGTGTGCTTTTCAAAATCTGATAATGTGTTGCCTTCTCCAATCCAAATACTTGGTTTATCAACACCAAATTTTGGGCCAACCCAACTGCGTGGTCTGTGCAAAAACACATATTTTTGATTTATCTTTTCTGGAAAGAGAACAACATTCTTATTATCTGAACCTTCGCTAGTTATTATTCCTAGTCTTGTATAATTATGAAAATCATTAGTTGTAGCTAAAGCAGTTGAGCCTACGGGTCCTTTCACCACATAATCTGAAAGTACTACGTATGAGAAATATACTTGATTATCAATTGTCATCAGCCGAGGATCTTCTATTCCATACTTTTCATATCCCTCTGTAGGTCCAAAAGCAATTTCATCTTTCCGTTCAAAGTTAAATCCATCAGTGCTGCATGCATAGCCAAGCCTTGAGATATACTGCTTATACTCACCAATTGCCCTATAAAGCATGTGAACCTTATTTCCATCGTATAAGACTGTGGGGTTAAAGACTGCTTTTGATTCCCACCAGTTACCTTTATTTGGTCGCAGTATTGGATTTTTCTTATATCTTTCCAGAACTACTTTCCCTGTCTTATACAGTCTGTCCATCTTTACGACCATGGATTTGAAGACCTATTTATGGGAGATATTATTTCTTTCAATATTATAGTCAAGAAGATTGTTACTTATCCCCACCATCTAGATTGTAGCGTTCTTACAGCAAACACTGCGAAGCGCAAATAATGAACACTGGTGTGAGTGCCACCTTTTCGATAGCATTCTGTATAACATTAGCTGTTCATTTATACTTACTTTCATTATATTTTTATCGGATAGGATTTTTTCTCCTAAAACTAAGTGTAATACCACTACTATCATCATATTCTATGGAACATGCCTCACCCTGGGATTTGTGATGGTTCCTTATCACATAACGGGTACTTTGCCATAGTTCCTTTAGGATTAAAATACATACATGATCAATACCAACTGTAGATCTAATAGAAAGAGGTTTAAAAAAGGTAAACACAGCCGGTGCAGGCGATGCTTTCATTGGTACTTTTTGTGCGATGAAAATTTTAGGAAAAAACCATATTGAATCAATATTTTTGGCAAATCTATCTGCGGCATTAAAAGTGACTAGAGAAGAAACTAGAGGAAGTCCTACAATCGATGAGCTTATTGAATTTAGCAGTTCTATAAGAAAGATAGAACATCATAAATTAGATTAAGTTTTGCCTTTGGATGACAACAACATTGTGAAAATCAAAGACTTTGTAATTGATACAGTAGGAAACTCGAAAGCAATAACCGAGCAAATTCTTCTTTTATGAAGAATTTGCTCTAATCAGTTAAGAAGAAGGAAGTATGCTATATACTACAAGCCATTGGTCTTCTCTGTATAGCGCTTATGAAGAATGTCCCCAAACCAATATTCGCCAAATTGGTCGTATACTGTTTTACGTTCTATCAGCAGTTTATCACTTAGCAGACTAGGTATAAGATCTTGATTATTCATTATTGCTCTGAATATGTCCTTATCTGTGATTATACCTACCATTTTTTCTTTCTCAACTATTACAAGTCCGCGAATATTCTTTTGCTGCATGGTTTGAATTGCATCTTTAATTGAGCTATTTATTGATATGGTAATCAAGGGTTTACTCATTATGTCGCGTAGCGGAGTCTGTAACAAGGATGGATTTAATGATCCTAACAGCCGTACAACATCTCTTTCTGTGATTATGCCTATTGGTTTTTCAGAATTGGCAAGGTTCTTATTAACGATAACTACACATCCAATATTATTTTCATGCATTATTCTACACGCTGTTATAACATTTTGGTCTTCTTTTTCCGTTTTTACATCTCTAGTCATAAAACTAGATGCTGAGATGGTTTCTATACTACTCATAGGATTTCCCTGATATTGCTTATGATTATAATGCTATTTTATAGATTGGGAATATTGTGCATTGCACTGCATTCAAACTTTTTAAATCTCCGTCGCTGGATGAGATTCTTATACGTACAAAGCAAATAATAAAGAATTTTCCAGAATATTACTTCCAATAGATGGCTCAGAGTCATCTATGAAAGCTACAGAATATGCATACCGTTAATGAATGCTGTTGTTCTCTCCAGCGATAAAATCAGAAAGGAGTTAATAGATAAGCCAACCTATCAGTGGCAGGAAAGAAGGTTAATATATGATGTTTTAACTTTACTAGCAAGATAGCGACGATAATTATATTGATAATGTAATAACAGAGAAGGTGCGCTCAGATAATTCAATCGATTGGCATGGAAGATAAGCAAAGCAACTTCTCTTGATGTTTGAAATATCCTAGTGCAATGATATTCGAATTTTGGAACATTTATCAACTATGATTCAGAGTATCTAATTGCATTGTAAGTTCTTATTATGAAGAATAGCTGTATTGCAATCATGATAAAAATGTGATGATTGGGGAAGGCTAATTGGGTTGGTGAATAAGACTGACATTACGAATATTAAAAGCGAAAGACAAGATTAGGTACAGCATGCAAGAAAATTTGGCAATAACTAATAGTGGTCGAGAGAGGCGTGCACTAAATACCATTTTAACTTTATGTATATGCTAGGTATCTGGATCGTATTTATGTTGTCATATAGTTTAAAAACGATTGCATTAGAATGCTATTTTACCTACATGTATCAACATAAGGAGAAATGAAACCATCATTGGCCAATGGACACAATAATAATGTACTTCATGGTAATTATAAAGGGAAGCCAAGGTATGCTATTCTAGTAAATGATATGTTAAATGATTTCATACATGGAAAGCTGAAATGCGATAGAGCTGCACAAATAATACCCAAAATAAAACTATTATTAGAAAAAGCAAGACAAAATGATATTCCCATATTCTATTGTAATGATCAGCACCTTCCTATCGATACGTACGAGCTTAAACTATGGGGTCCGCATGCAATGAAAGATACAGATGGAGCTAAAGTAATAGATGAACTAAGACCGTCTGCTTATGACTACATAGTAACAAAGAGAAGATACAGCTCTTTTGATGGAACTTCCTTAAATAGCTCACTTGAAGGAACCTATAATGGAAAAGGTGTCAATACCATTGTTATGACAGGAGTTCATACGCACATTTGCGTTAAACATACTGTATATGATGCATTTGTAAGAGGATATACCGTTATAGTAGCAGAGGATGGAGTAGAAGCTTTCACAGAAGATGATCATGAAGCTGGTCTGAAGTATATGAAGCAAAATTATGGTGCAAGGATAAAGAAGGTATCCGATATTTTGAAAAGTATATCTTAGTAAAGCATAATATGCAACGTCCATAAAGAGAAAATCACGACATAAAAGGTATTTCCAGTTAGATACATATTTTCGTTTGATAGTTCGATCTTAGTGCTGTGATATCGATATTAGGTTCTTAATCCGGAAATAATAATTAAGAGTTCTTATATTTCAATGCATGGCACTGCAAACCATGAATTGACTACAAGAAGAGAAGAATTAAAATGACTTCAACTGGAGAATATTATGCTGAGTTTATTGGTTTTTCGGGAAGTATAGTTTAATTGCTGCTGTTATACTTTTCAGGAGTACGTAATATGGTACGTAATATGATCTTATCATGGCGACGTCTTTGAACATGACACAAGCCAACATAGAAGCAAGCCACACTTTCGGCCTGTTTTACCTTGCTTGATCCAGAGATGCTTGTATTCTTGTAAGGTGTCATCTTGATACTCTGTTAGCTTGCTGATTTGTGCTTACTGAATTAACTGAAACCTGTTCTTTCCGTGTTGTTTATTTGGCTTACCTATTATTGAAATAGCAGAGCCACAGTTCTTACAACAATTATTGGCATCTAGATTCCATGACTCTATACTAAATCCATATCGTTGTACTACAATATCTTTACATTCTGGACAATAGGTGTGTTCTAATGGATGTCCTGGAACATTCCCAATATAGGCATAACGCAATCCTACTTCCTTTGCAATACTATGATGTTTTTCAAGTGTCTCAATTGGAGTAATACCAAATTCCATCATCTTGTAATCCGGATGGAACCGCAAAAAGTGAATTGGAGTGTCAGGTCCCAGCTCATCATAGACAAATTTGCAGAGTTTTCTAGCAGCTTCTAAATCGTCACCAACTTCAGGGACTATGAGATCAGTAATTTCAGTATGAATACTTGTGTTGTCTCTAATATCCTTCAGAGTTTGAAAGATTGGGTCAGCATTAGGTATTCCAATATATCGTCTAACGAATTCTTGCTTGCCACTTCCCTTGAAGTCGATAGTAATACAATCCAAGAACTTACCCATCATGCTGACTGATTCCTGTGTTACGTATCCATTTGAGACAAAGATATTAAAAATGCCGTTCTTATGAGCCTCAATCCCACAATCTCTTGCAAATTCGATAAAAATAGAAGGCTCATTATATGTGTACGCAATCCCATGAGCACCATTACTTATGGCACTATCTACAACCTCTTTTGGTGTCATGTCTACTCCTTGTATTTTGCGTCTCTGGGAGATATCATAATTCTGACAATATTTACAAAGCCAATTACAGCCCTTAGTTGCTATTGAGAAGATATCAGTACCTGGCATATAGTGTGTTACTGGCTTTTTCTCAATTGGGTCTATGTGGCCTGCAATAACCTTACCATATACAAATAACCGTAGTTTATTATCAACTACTCCTCTAATACCACAAAGACCAGTTTTGCCTTCTGGTATCTCACAAAGCCTAGCACAGGCAGTACATTTTATCCTTCCATTAGAAAGTTTATAGTATAGTTCTGCTTCTTTACCTAAAACTATAGTCATACCTTAACAATACTAAAGAAGGAAGTTGTAATTATGACATCCGTTTGCAGTGCATTGCACAACATTCTAAGATCTTATATGTCAAGACAGTTCTAATTGATGATGTATATTGGATAAGATTGCAAGTGTTGGACTTGCTGTAACCGACGAGATGAAAATCAAGTGCAAAAGCGGTTAACATCATTAAGACCTTTCACTGAAGACAAAGGTAAAACAAAATTCTGTGTACTCTGCGGTAAAGTAGCTACCCAAGAAGCCTTGTTCGAGGTGGATGGTGGCGCTACTCTAATAGAAAAATACTGCGATAAGTGTGTAAAGAAAGTAAAGTAGTGCAACCATACACCTTTTATAAGCAGTTTTTTGCTTCAGAAGATCATTTGCTCACGTCGCTATTCTCAGCTTCTCACCCCAGCTGGCAGATTTATTTATTTTTATTTTGCTACCTCTGAGTTGGCGGTTTGTAGGATTCCATTGAAAGGATTTGAGTCTCAAGTTTGTCCTATTTTGGTATAGTAGTATCTTCTGGGAGGATACTTTCTCTTCCATCATAACCTTTCCAAACGCCCTTCCCTAACTCGAAGAGCCTTAGGCCAATTAGGTTGTAGTAGATTGTGCCAGGCACGTGCGACTAGTACTTGCTATTTTCAATACGAGTATAAATAATAGATTCGTATTATTCGATGTCAATTCACAATAATTCGTAGTTTGGAGACTGAATTCGAAATTATGCTACAAGCTAGAATAGGACATATCTCTTATTATATCCATAATGCGTATAAATATTGGAAATACCTACATGTCTCATATAAAGGAAAAGTTTTCTAAAATTTTGATTGCAATAGATGGTTCTGAGCAGTCAATGGACGCGGCAGATTATGCAATTGCTATTGCTCAGAAGGATGATGCTGAGTTGAATGCGTTATACGTTGTCTCATCTCCCACAGAGTATTATTACACGTCAGAAATGCAAGAAGATCAAATCCCAGAAAGAGTAAGAAAAATCATACGAGATGCTAAACAACAGTCTCAGCCTTGGTTTAACAAAATTAGTGAGAGAACAGCAGCATCTGCAGCAGTAAAAGAGAATTCAAAATTTACTACCATTCACTTAAAAACGGAAGTAATAATTAGTCCTATCTCAGTTGTAGGTAATATTGTAGAGTATGCTGAGCGTAAGAATGTTGATTTAATTGTAGTAGGAACAAGGGGGAGATCAGGCTTTAAGAGATTATTACTGGGGAGTGTAGCGTCTGGAATTGTAACTTACGCACACTGTCCTGTATTGGTTGTGAAGTGAAGTAGAAATGATACCATCTGGGTTTTTAGCAATGTAATCAATTGATTATTAACCACAATTATGATTCAGTGTATTGCACTGCATTCTAGGTTCCTATTATAAGGAATAGGCCCTAGGAAAACGGCTAAAGATTGTCTTGTCGATACAAGTGGAAAAATTAGTTCATGTTAGTGCTTTTGCATGAACTCACACATTCAATAGTGGCCTTAAGGTATGAAATTAAGGTTGTACAGATAATTCTCTTTATTTTTGGCTGAGTTTCAGATATCTCTGAGGAACCAAATGACTATCTGAAAGAGGCCCAGATGGGGTTATTTTCTGCTAGCTTTTTTAACCTGAGATCTTGTCGTACTGCATTGAGTAACATCTGGTTTGAAAAAATTCCTGATCTTTTGCGTTGAGATGACTTTCTACATGGATTCTCTGTAACTATCCTATTATGTCGTGCTAACAACCGTAACTGTACTCATCTGTATATCCATTACAGAAATCATTTGAATGTCCGATATTGCAATCATAGTTAAATGCGTGTATATCTTGATTGCTTGAGTTCCAATCATGGTCTGCAATTTAGACACCCAGTGAATATCCTAGATTATATGATATTCCTTGATTGTATCCAGACACATATCCATTACAGAACGCTTTGGAATGTCGTAAAGGACATGAATTATGGAATTTGTGGTGTTCATTTATTGCATTATTGTATCCATCATGATATCCTATGTCATAGCATGCAGGAAATCCTGGCTGATCCGTCGATTGCAAACTATGCTTTCTTTGACAAGAGTCTAAACTGGTTATGTCATAGAATTGACAAGAAAACCGACGACCACGGGTGGTGCCCCTGTTATTGGGAATATATCGACCTAATCGGCAGGGAGAAGAAACTTGGGTCGGCTGAGAATCAAGTGGAAGGATACAAGGCTGGTTAAAGAAAACATTGTTGAAGAAATCTCGATAATGAAACAGCAGCCCGGTAAGGACTTTGATATTCGGTAGTGGCAATATTGTATCAACTTTTATGCAACTTGGCTGGCTTAATCGATGAATATCGGATTATAGTGAATCCCGTTGTCTTAGGCAATGGCAAACCCTTACTCAAAGGCATAAATGATAAACAAACTCTGAAACTTCTAAAAACCAGGGTGCTTGGTTCAGGGATCGTTATACTTTACTAGGCTGCCCAGGCGGATGGACATCAGCTAACCTTGTGCCACTAATCCTAACTTTGCCTATATCAGATGAAAAAAAAACAGTCTCCGATATCAGCATTTCCCGAGATTAATAGTCCTTCCAAAATACTATCAGCTAATCATTAATTGAGTCTATATCCTTTCCTGTGGTGTTTCGTAGTCATGGATTACAAGCAATATATTGAACTTCTCATAATGGTCTGATCGAGTCCATTTTCTGTTTGAACAAACGTGCCAAGTAGAAAACAAGTTTGTGTTTGGCGACATTTCAGTAACTGCATTCAAGCAACCAACACAATTGCAATCAAGGTTAAACGAAGAGACTTCAAATAATATACACATTAAAAAGAGCATAGTATGTCATCATATCAACGAGAAGTAGCTGATATAGAACGGCAGTCAGTGCGTGTAAGGATCAATCTTTACAAGCAGATGAAAGAGCAACTGCACTATCAAATGAAACTGTACCAGAAACAAAGAAAAGAAGAACTGGCAAAATTAATTTCTGAATCGATTTAATTAATTTTTATTTTGGATTTTAGATCAATTTGCTAATAATAAGCCGAAGTAGGTATTTTTGTGTACTGAACCCTGACAAGTTATGAGATAAAAAAGAATTGGATAGAAATTATAGCTCCCCGTATCGATGCACATTTGAGTCATATTCGTGGCTTTACGGGGATAAGTTTCGCTGAATAACTATCACCTTACTGCCCTTGGCGTGTTTGGCACAGCGTAACATATTATACAGTATATTATTCTTATGTTGTAAGATCTCTTTAAACCTTAAGGGGTTAACTGTCACAAGATATTCTTACTATGACGTCAAGTGATTCTTCATACTTTACATTCCACAATCTGATATCGCTTTTGCTTTATTCAGTCTCTACGCACCTCCTAATCCGTCATAGCGGCCAGTTAAAATTTCTGAAGCCATCCTTTATCTCTTCTATAATGTCGTCGAATATTTCACCGAGTAGTTTACTGACTCGTGCTATTCGTCTGTCTTAGATACGTGTTTAGGGCGCATCAAACTGCTTCTATCGTCGATAAGATATTCAATATTGAGAACTTATTCTCAATGAGTTTCTTATGTACGAACTCTTGCTTTTTCTTATATAGATTTGCTGCGAAGGTGATTAGGACTGTAATGTAACACCTGGGGCAAGTGCGAGACTTGGAAATTCATGACATAAATGCAAAGATAATTGAATCCTTAAAAGAAGCGAAAAAATGAGATGTATATAATGAAATAACTATTAATGGCCATCAGATGCATAGGAGCTCGTACCAGGAACTTATTTCAGAAGATGACTATGCAAAAGTTTGTTGAAGGCATTTGCATTTACGTTGGTTGCTACAAGAACATTTCCAGAAGTATTATTCTCTTTAAAGCTAGAATGGCCACGCATTTTTCCTTTTAGTGTGATCTCTACGTTACCTCTTTTAAAGTTGAATAACGATGGTTTTTCAAACATTATCATAGCAAATACATCATGCAGATTAAAGAACTTGTATTTCGATAATGGAAATTCTAACAAGGACATAATAAAACCAGCAGTGACATTCTTCTTAAAGCAAAATTTTTTAAGAAGTATAGCATCAAAAGCACACTTTGGATTTTGGGTAACGTCTAATCCTACAAGCTTGATATTTACATCTATCTTCTGCTCGAGAACTATTTTAGCAGCTTCCGGATCGCAATGGAAGTTGAATTCCGCATATTGGGTAACATTACCTAAAACGTTGCTGCCAAACCCGTAAGCCCCTCCCGTGATACAGATTTCACCTATACTATTTGCGAAGGATCGATTATTATCAAGCGCTTTAGCAATATTAGTTAATGGTCCAATAGCTATTACTGAAATTTCTTTATTGACATAATTTTTTATAATACTTTTGATAAAAGCCGGGAGGGTTATTTTTGTCGTCATCTCCTTTTTGAAAGGCTCAATATGTATGCTACCGAGGCCTCCCTTTCCTATGTTGCCGTATGGAATGGACGGAGATTCTAATTGGGATAATAGGCATTGTAGGTTTTTGGGAAGTGTACGCAGGTGACGAACTCGAAGTAGAATATTCTGTCTCAGATAAAAAAGAAGCAAATTCAGTCGTTACTGCTCGTTGCTGGTAACAATAATGGGTTTTTGCGAAATGTGGCATTTGGTGCCGTAAAGTCTAACTCGACTAACACCAAGTCTTAAGTATATAGTTGTTATCATATATTAGAAATCCATGTATCTAAAAATTCGCCTTCTCATCTAATATCCTGCGTGATTGGTCGAGGATGTACAAATACGTCATATCCACCTTCTAACAACCTAACCCTTGATTATGATTATCTTACTTGCTGATGAATTAATATCAAATCGAATAGGTAGACTGCTGTTTAACACCCCAATCTTGTCATGATTAAACTCGGTGAACCACACCTTATTATTGTCGTTGGAATCTGCTGATAGAGTAAGCGCATTTGCTATGTACCATTAAACGGATCTCGTGTTGGTACTTGATACTCTAAACTGACAAATTGCAAATCCAGAAAGTACTGTTAGGATTCATTTAGCCTCTATGCAGACCCAGAAAACAGTAAGATCATATTTCAAGATTATTCGTTTAGGTAGGCCGAGAAAAATATACCAGAGTACCTTTCAAACAAGCCACTCTCCTTTGGTATTATTGATGAGGTCTTGTTGGAGGATTGAATGATGAAAGATCAAATTGATTGCCTTGATTCACTGGTAATCCTTTTTAGACAGATCCTTTTTAATAGAATCTAATATATACAGACCAAGTTCAGTCAATCTTACTTTACTATTTAAGAAATTATAGAAGTAGGAATCTCCTCTTAGTAGAATATTGTCTTCCTGCATCATTTCAGCTTTATGAAATTGGGACGATGATGAAGGAGAATTTGTTTTATCAATGGCAATAACTCCCTCAGATAGAGCATAGTTAATTTCCTTTCGCTCCAAGTTATACTCGAGTAGTTCAAGAATTGAAAGGCTTGCCAAGTCAAGAATACTTACAATTCTGACGATTACTGGATTTATAATAAGTTCAGTAAGGTGAACTGGATCAATTGGTATCTTTCTGTCACTCATAACATATTATATGTAACACTAGAAGATAAAAAGAATGCGTAAAATGCATTACATTGAAATGCTTCTTAGCATATTTGCAACAACCATTACAAATTTTGCTGCTATGCTTTCTCTTAGTAAGAGAACTACAATAGGAACTTGATTATTAAAACCAAAGGCTAATAACTATAAGTTATGGTCTACACAAAGCAAACAAACAAGTACTGAGCAAATTCATTAGTATTATGGCCAATGTTATCAACAATACAGACTTGGATAAAGTAGCCCAAACTATTGCAAATGGGAAGAAAGATAAGCAAAATCTAAGAAAACCAGTCAAGTTGCAAGGTGAATGGAATTTAGATCCGAGCAAGGGATATCAATTTAGAACGGAATTATCGTATGAGAAAGGAAAAGAAGTGATTGAAATAGATTCTCCTTCATTTTTAGGTGGAAATGGTAACAGATTAGGTCCAATGGCATATTGTGTAGCTGGTATAACTTCATGTTTCATAGCTACATTCGCAAGTGTTGCGGCAAGTCAGGGAGTAAAGCTCACTAAGCTTATTGTCAATACGGAATGCATGATTAACTTTGCCAAGACTTTTGATATAGCTGATGAACCAATAACTGAAGGAATTAACTTTGATATAGCTGCTGAAAGTGATATTGCAGATAAGCAGAAACTTCAAGAACTGGTTAAAATGGCAGAAGAAAGATGTCCTGCTATGTATAGTATGTCTCATGAGATAAAGGTTAATGCTCAGATAAAGTAAAAGCCGCGGATATATTTGAAAAGAGAGAGCGAGTCGTTGTACTTGCAAATTTTTCCTCAATCACGCTAGCGTAAGAAAAGAACAATTCTAACAGAAGGCAATCACAATATCTTAAGTAAATGCTAGTATCTTAACTATGGCACAAGAAGTAAAATCTTTCAACCAAGTATTGAATGAAAGAAGATGAATTCGAGCTTTTAGAAATAATGCTGAAGTTGATGCGACTAAACTACACAAGATTCTAGAAATATGTGATATGGCACCATCTTCGGGAGGCTTACAAACATTCGAAATTTACCAGATAAAGAATGAAAATTTGAAAAGAAGATTGGTTAGAGCATCCAACGATCAGACACTCATTTCTGAAGCCCCTTTAGTACTTGTATTCTGTGCTAATCCTTCACGTTCAGTTCAAGACTACTAAGCTTAAACAGAGGAAAGAACAGCTCGCAAAATTAAGTTCTAAAATAATTTAATTACTGGGAGAGATGAATCTCAAGTTCAAAAAAATAAGATTAGGCTCCAAATGGAGTTTGGAGGGCAGAGCCACCTATAGGCTGTGAAGGCTTGGGGTTCGAACTATTTGCAGGTTCCTGAGTTATGATTATTTGATTGTACACGTATGGATTTACCATGGTTTGGCTGAAGGTAAGCGTACCATCTGTACCGACTTGACCTAAACTTAGGCTGTAGTTTGCCTTGGTATCTACCAGCCAAGCTTCAAAAACATTTCCAGCAGCTGGAGACTTATCTAGACGTATAGTGATATCTACTTTTTGTCCTGACGGTGTAACGGAATAGGTTCCAATTGTTTGTCCCCCGAAAGGCTTACCATTCGAAGCAGACGTAAGTTGACCTTGCATTAATGTTGGATTACCCTGTGCTTTTGCCTCCTGTCGTAATAATTGTGATGATGTTGTTCCAAAAATGGTTGCTGCTATTGCCAACGCAATTAGAATTGATGGTACCATAATTCTATGTTTTGACATCATTAATTAACCCTACTAGACTTATAATTATAAAGACTCAGAATGCAGTGCATTGCATGGTATTCTTATTCCATAAACATAGAGAGTGATCCTTTACCCTCGATTAGCATTGCATTTGTTCGATCAATCTTTCACTATTATGAATGCTTCGTCATAAGATAATTTTCAGATATTAATGAGGTAAGGAACAAGCATATGGCATACAGCATACCGTCTGGGTATAGAACATAGGGGACTCTGCAAATTGGAATAGCATCTTTCACTTTATCCCTTCAGGAGCAGATAGTCGGACGAAAATAAACTTTTCATCCACCTAGAATTATCCTGCTTTTACTGCCTTCGAGCCACATCTAGGACAAGCAATCTTTCTATGCTCTTTGCCGCAATTCATACAATAGAACTTTAGTGGAATATATACGACACCGTTACTACGACGACTACCAAATCCTAAAGAAGAGAAGCACTTGTACAATCCTCTGATTCCTCCCATGCCTTCCTTTCTCAAAGCTATTTCAGTTCTAACAATATTAACCGAAAAGAGGACAAGCAGCAAGACACCAAGTGATAAAGGAAATGGCAAGATCAAAGATAGTGCTAACCCAATACCCATATAGATAAACAACCAGATCAGGGAATTCTTTTGGATTTGATTGTTGTTGTTATTGTTGTTGTGAATCTTACTCAAATCTATTGCTCACTTCTTCACAGCAATACGTTCACATACACTAGATATATCCTAGATGTTTGCAATGCAATGCAGTGAATTCGCCACTTGTCACAAGTAGCTTGGCATGATAAATTCCAAAACATGTAATCTATTGCATAATCGGATACATCCTTTCTGCCGTCGAATGAGTACCTGAAAGCACGCTTCGAATAGAACATTCATAGTTCTAACCTCTGACCTAAATGGAGATGAGATAGTTGATTTCTGGGAGCTCGATGTGATACGTAGAATATACAACGAAAGAAGGTGGATCTGGCAGGCACAGCCCTTCCCCTGACAAGTATAGTATTGAGTAAGACTGAACCCTAGTTTTGGCAGTATTTTTCAAATTTAATTATTTTTCTAAAGTACATATGGGGGTGGGTAGCTCTCGCACGGTACGATCCTTCCGGCAACAGAGGGTAGCAGCCGAAAACAGATGGAAACACAGAGATAACAGCAGGTAACAAACTGGTAGTAGTATCTTCAGAAGGAATTTCTTGTGGCTTGCTATGGGGAGGAAGAACAAAAGGAAGAAGGATTACAACAGGGAGCAGAAACAACAGCAGAAGAAAAACGCGAGGGAGTGGAGGCGATTAGATCAACGGCAGAAGAAGAACAAGAAACTATTGCAAAAGAAAAGGTAAAGCAGCCTAAGAAAAAGAAGGCACCGAAGTCTGAAAGAAAGGAAGCAGAATTTGGTATAACTGCTATAACAAAAGAAGTTAAAAAACAAACCAGTTATCTAGCAAGACTAGAGGGTAGAAGCCTACACACCACTAAAATCTTAATTAGCAGGTGTGGTAGATTTGATATAGGCGAATGATTGTATGAGTTCAGACGATATAGAACCATTTGATTGGTCTAGACGATTCTTTGGTCGAAGAGGATTCTTTGACGATATGTTCAGAGGATTTGATGAAATGAGGCGTCAATTCGAGAGAGAGTTTGAAGGCATAGAAAAAACAATACCTAAAGATTTGATAAGAGAATATACCACGCCAGAAGGTGGGAAAGTAAGGGAAGTAGGGCCAATGGTATATGGATATTCAGTGACCATAGGTCCGGATGGTAAGCCAAGAATAAGAGAATTCGGCAATGTAAAACCATCAAGATTTGGAATTGGTGGCTTCACTAAACCTGAAATTAGTGGTGAGACAGAACCTTTAGTAGATGTAACTA
>DASSIM010000102.1:0-5867 GCA_035691865.1 Candidatus Nitrosopolaris sp.
CCTCGTATCACCTTTGGCGGTGAGCCATACGAAGTACAAAATCACATTCTTCGCAAAAGTACCCTGGAAGATCAAATTCGTTGTGCAACGTCATAATGCCGTGGCAACGGGGACAGTCAATTTCCTTCTCTATCGACAAATATTCATCTATGGCCGAGTCCTTAATCTTGTTTTCACTGTTCTGTTCAAGATTTGTCAGTAAATCAAACATAAGGACCGGCGGCCGCGGCTTCTAATATACATCGCAGAACCTGCGCAGCAGGGGGAGGGTGGCAGGATCACCAACGGGAACGGAACGTGTTCTGCCAGCGAATATGACGGATCGGATCTCACCGACACACTCCGCTCACTATGGCCTCTGGGGACGCCCTTTCATTTTCGATTCAAACGATCGTTAGTAGCCCATCCCATTTCTGTATGATCCTAACCTCTTCTTGTTTACCGTTCTTTGAGTTAAATGACCCAGGTATTATTATCATACAATTTTTAAATGATAAACCTTTGCTGCGTTGTGGATCTGACATGTTGTATGATTGATATGGTTCAGGAAACTGAATGGACCTTCTAGATGGATCGCCGAACCTCGCTTTCTTCCTCTAAGATAAAAGCGTCCACTGGTAAGTATATGTGATATCCATTACGTGACCATAAGACAGTGGGGGATAAGCCTTACATTAAGTTTCTCGCTGATATTCCCGAGTTGATATCGTATGTGGTGCTACGTGTACGGATATTCAAAAAGACATGGATTATCCAATATCTACTGACTGACCATTATGATATTTTTTATCATTAAATATCATATCAATAACTCTCTCTGCAACTTGATTTGGTTTAAGCATCTTATCCTTATTTTTTGTATAGTAGTCCAAGTCAACGTCTTGTTGCATTTTTGTATCCACTTCACCAGGACAAATAGCCATAACTTTTATGTTATAATTTTCTATTTCCCAAGCTAAGCTTTCAGTTAATCCGATCATACCAAATTTGCTTGCACAATATGCAGATATATCTGGAAATCCTGTCTTTCCAGCACCAGAACTAACATTTACGATTACACCACCAGAGGACCTATTCTTTATCATAAAAGGTAGAATAGCCTTAGAAAGCAGGAAAGCTCCTTTTAGGTTAATATTCATAGTCTTATCCCATTCCTCTTCTGAGGTATCAATTAATTTTTTGATATAAACTACCCCTGCATTATTTACTAGTATGTGTATACTTTTGAATTTTTCAACTGTTGATTTGACAAGACAATCTACTTCTGTTACTTTGCTAACATCACACTTTATGCCAAGTAATCTGTCCTCAATAACTGCAGTAGTAGCAGTGGAATCACTAGGATTTTTTGTCCTTTCTATAATTTCCTTGATCTCTTTAACTGTGGAATCAATTTCTTTTTTGGTTCTAGAACAAATAACTACATTCAGCCCCATCTTTGACAATAGGATGGCAATTTTCTTTCCAATACCTCTGCTGCCTCCAGTAACTATTGCAGTCTCAAATGCCAAATTTCTCAATTATAAGCATATGATATTTTCGCTTAATACACATATGCACAATAATATAGTCAATATCTGCCTTTCACCAATGATTATTTATTTAGATTTTGGAGACCAAATTGTAACAGAAACGTTACAAGCCTCGTATTTCGACTAGAATGGCAAACTAGTTGCTGGCTAGTGAACAAGATAATGGTGTAACCCATTACTTGTTGATGTCTTAGAGAAGGCAGAGATATTTTGCAAGACTAATTTCCAATCAAGTGGTTCTGGAAACTTCACCACATACAGAAAAACAGCCAGTGGGTCACCGGCAACTGGATTGGATAACGTATGGTTAGCAATACAACCAGGGCTTAAATAAAAGGACAAGATTGACGTGGGTTCGGAGCGCTTCGTGACGATATTGGTGCTATAAAGTGGGTGTCATGTAATCTATGAATATACTAAGCTAAATAGTTCTCTATGTTGGGTTCCGAACAGCTTAAGCATAACCGAGCTGAATTCTTTGAACATGACAAAGGCATACTTGACTTGTTGGTTATCAGTCTTGTACTTGTTGGTTCATCATGTGGCGAAAAGGATCATACACCTAAACCACCTGAGTTTATAAAATTGCAATCCCAAGTTGTAAACCAATTTCTAAATCATATTCCTGTTTCTAAGGAGGAGATGCAATCGCTTATGTCTGCTTCATTAGGATCGGGATGGATAAGACTGCATCCTGAATCAGTTAATGCTCCAGAAAATATGACATTCCAACAACTGAAGCCTGGGCTTCCCCCGGATGTATTGAATAATCAGAATAACGTAGGAAAGCATTGGGAGGACAATCCAAACTGGAGCGGTGCTTGTGATGAGCTTGCGAAAATAGACAAGCCCACGTTGGTCATAACTGGAACTGATGATAATTTTTACCAGCAGAATGTTAATTCTTTAAAGATTGCAGAAAAGATTCCAGGAGCCTGGCTTGTGCAGATCAAAGATGCTGGTCATGCAGTAGTGGATCAATATCCGGCTGAGATCGGTAAGATTATGAATACATTTCTATCGACTACACACCATTGAAGAATGAGCCCTAATGATAATACGATGAACTATTAAATAGGCAAGGAGACGCTAAAAATCCCATTGGACAGCCTATTCGCAAAGAATGAGAAGCATCCAGATGTAATCGAATACTTTAAGCCTGATGATAGACCATACGGTTTGACGTTTGGGCAGTGGACAGTCAAGTGGTGGCAATGGCTCCTTTCAATTCCTAAAAATGACAATCCGGCAATGGACAATAGTGGTGTACACGGCTCCGAATCTCAAGCTAATGAGAACGTATGGTTCTTGGCTGGGACGTTTGTGACGAATAGCCAATTAACCAGAAGAACCGTTGCGATCCCTTCAGGAAGAGCCATATTATTCCCTACTATATGTTACGAATGCAATTTTCTTGAAGATCCCATATTCCTAAACGGACATGAGTTAAAGGCTCACGTAACTAAAGACATCGATGATATAATCGAGTCACAGGCCTCAGTTAATGGAATTGATGTCCAGGCTTTCAGGGTAGGATCTGAACCAACATTGTTTCCAGTTAATATATCAAAAGATATACCACACGGTGTTAACGGTGTCGATAGCGGTAATGTTGTTGGTCCTGGGGGAGCGACACAGTCTGTTTCAGACGGCTATTGGGTTTTCTTAAAACCCATTTCGGTAGGCCTACATAAGATCCATTTTAAAGGCTCTTGTAGCGCAGGGACTAGGAGAACTGAAGCGTTTTATGATGTTCTGATATTTAACTAAACTTCTTTGGGTCACGGAATAATTCGAGCCAATGTGCCATCGAGTATCTCCTTGGCACGCTGTTTATTAACAAGTTGTCTACATCAACTCGTATGTTCAGTGTACTTGAACCTGGTCGTAGTTTTAGGGGGAGGACCCTTGGAGAGTGGGTCGCAGAATGGACGAATTGGCTAGTCTCTGAGGACCCTTTCAACCAGACCGGACCTGTTCGGTTCGCACGGGGTAGCACTTATTCTAAGGACGGAAAGTATGCAGAGAATGATGGAACTGGAAATAACGGCCTTATTATAGATACAAGCATGGCCCTACTGATTCCTGTGATAACCAGTACGGCTGATAATCACTTTTATAGCGCTCTGAGGACCGAAGCTGACCTGAGGAACGATGTCAGAGGCGACATTGCCCTAACTTCGTATGATACACTTTATGCAGACTATCAAACAAATGGTGGAGAGTGGACTCCCATTCTTCCTGAAAAGAATTTTTCAGACCATATCGTCGAAACACCGTTATTCAAGTTAAACATTGAGGCATCGACAAGAGCCTTATCTGCACCCAGGGTCTGGGACGATGTTCAGCTTACAGAGGCATTCACGGCTGATGCAGTGACTGTTGGTATCATTCTGCTTCTGACATTCGAAGGCGACGTCGCTGCAAGAGTTGACGCGATTAAGTATAAGTTTAGATTTGGTGGAGTTGGCGACAGCCCATTCTATACGAACTCAACCTACGATGTTTTAGTGAACCAGCTGCCAGGCACACATGCGCCGGGACTGTTGAAGCTGCCAAAGCCGATAACCTCACTTTTCCGTGGTCCGACCGCCCATCCGGAGAACGAAGAAAGTGACAAACGAGGAAACTTGCAGAGTCTCCACAAAAAAGTATAAAAAGTAAAGCCCCTAGTCCATACATATGCATAAATTAATAGCTCTCCTTAGGGCCGTCATCACTGGGGAAGTCGGAATGTCGCCTGCTACAACCTCAGTCTCAATCGGTCACCATAACTAATGAGAAGCATGATCCTGGAATGAAGTTCTAAATTTACTTGAATATCAGATGATAGGTGACATCAACTGCGAAGTTTGCCGTACCCGTAGTCGGATTCCCTGGAGTCTCGCCACTGAAGTGGAGTTCATGCTTCCCCGGAGAGAGAGGTTGCAAAAAGACCCAGTAACCATCAGTTACGCCTTGAGTTGGGCCCTGAGGAGCTCCAAAGATGTTCTTCGCAGGATATGTGAAATTATACTGAGGAGACGTTATGCGATACGTACCTAATTGTTTTAGACTAACTCCATCAACAGTTGCTTGCTGGTTTATTCCCCTATTGACGTCTGCTCGAGCACACGATACTAGTTCTGGCTCAGACTTAACATTTGGGAACGAAACGTAATCGCACTCAGAGTTAAGGACTGGGAACAATACGGCTTTACCTGCTGGTATGGTACAAGTACGTTCCGCAGCACCCCCGGTTGTTCCCGGTAGAAACCAAACAGGTCCGCTTTGACCCTGTGCGCAATATTTGCCTGTCGAGTCGGTTATCGGATTACCAGGCTGGGGAATGGAAATCAACCACTTCGACCAGTTAGCAGTCCAGTCCGCATAGCTCGTACCATATGGCTTAGAGTCTATTGCAAACACACCTGGGTTAATATTGTCTGCCCGCACAAGTACTACAACAGCCGGATACATAAGAAGAATTGAAAAAAGTGTTATTGCAACTATTCCAGCATTTTGTTTCTTGGAACCGCATTCCCAATTCTTAATCATCCCTCACCACTCACAGATATTTCAGAGTCCGAACTTATAAGGACTCTCATTAAGGAAAGCGCTTTATCGAGGTGTCGTTAATAGCGCTAGCTGTAGGGAAATGGGCATATTCTCGTACTTGTCTGGTACAAGCATTGACAGACTAATTTTCGTGGCTGTAGTTGTAGTGACGGTAGCTCTAGTTGTAGATACCTCCCTGATCAGAATTTACTCTTTTAGTTCGAATAATCCGTCGTTAACTAACGCTCGTATCGCAATCTTCGTAATCATAGCGATAGTGGGTGCGGTAGGACAGTATCTCGTATTGACATTCATCAAGAAAAGGAGCATCGAAATCAGAAGGAAGGGCCAACTTCGCCTTAACATCATACATAGGATTGTTGCTATAACGCAGTATCTGCTTCTAACCATACTAGCTGCAATTATTTTGGAGATGATTATGACACCCGTCTATAGCACCTTAATGATAACGATAGATGTGGGAATTAGTTATGTGTTGGCCATTGCGATCCTGGTATTGCTTGCTCGACGATTCTTTTCATGGTTTAAGTCAAATTCGAATTCTGTGGTTTTGATGTACGGACTAGCAGCGTCCGTCCTTTCATGTAACGCAGCATTAACATTTGCATTCTTTGGGAACATCATGCAGAGTGCGGTACCATATGTAGGGTCATACGTAGGAGGATCAGTTTCCCCGTTTATTCCTCCAGGTTCCCTGTCTGATATGCTGAACTACCCATACATAATATCATCAGTCCTGTCGTTCATGTTATCTTGGGTAGCTACTATTCTTCTGTT
>DASSIM010000103.1:0-3484 GCA_035691865.1 Candidatus Nitrosopolaris sp.
AGAAGCAATAATTCAAGGTAATTGACAAACAATAAAATGGAATACATTAATCCAGCAGGTGTACCTAAATCATGCACTACAAAATTCGGATATCTCGGTAGCATTGGCATAAATTTTACTAATAAGATTTACTTCCTATTACTATTTCTTAGTCTTTACTCAGATGAGCAAAAATGAATAATTGGCTTATCGATCAGTCATGGTTGCAATACAAATGTAGATAGCTAGGGATAACGTTAAATCGTTAAATCGAAACGCGGTCGTCTCGATTGTGACATCCCACATCTGAATCAAAGTTATCTGGATACAGCAGGCGGATTAAGCTTTTAGAACACCCACATCCGTTGTATCGTATTCAATGACCCGATCATACAGTAGACTGATTAACAAGTTAGTTAATAGAATTGGACTTCCTACCTGGTGGGTGCAATCTGTAATTGTAGAATATTTTCCTTGTCGAAAGTTTTTGGAAAACGAATCCTTATGGAATTTTGACTTCGGCACGCTTGATGATAGATTAATCAGTACATTGCCGCAGAAGCATGTAGTTATTCCTGAATATCATATTGTTCAGAATATAAGACCAGAGGATTTTAGACAAAGATTGCTACTTACTGCATATGGAGGTTCGCCTGTAGCAGAGATGGATGAAAAGGATATCTATCCAGAAGGAATTTTGAATAGCACATGCTTTCCTGTTTTAGGAAATCCTATTGATATATGGGATCCTAAACTAAACTTTAATACGGTTGCCATAGTGTTGGATGATAGATCGTTTTATCAGTGGAGATAGCTCAATTTTATAATATTAACGCTCACTCAAGCAAATCCTAACTCTTTGATTTGCTTCCTTTGTTCGATATTTACGATATAGGCTTTTGTAACTATTTATCTGAATTATGTTGCGAGCTTGGTGTTCGTCATGTTAAATCACGAATACATCCAATAGTTAGAGAATTCCTCTCTCTTATTCCTGTTCTTACGAAATCAAATTCGCTAGGATAGAGAGAATTTAACAGTTTGGTGCACTCCAATTCATCAACGTTAATTCTTCTTGCCATTCGGTAACTTGTTATATGTGAATAAGAACCGCAATGTCGAACTCTTCCTGAATAATAATCGTTATTGCGGAGGAGGAGAGGAGTATAGCCTTCTGTTAAGGCCATAGACAGCAATATCAGTCTTGACAAACCTTTCATCTACTATGTCAAATCTTGGGGCAATGAGACTTACGAGCTCTTCATATGTCAGGCGTACCAACGTACTGATCCAATCTTTGTAAATTCTCTTGCTATCAACCTCGAAGGATTCCAAAAAACATCTATTGCTAAATACGTATTGGAAACCTGCCTACAAAAGTCTAAGATAATAGGATAGTAAACAGGATCAATATATTAAATAACATATGAAAAGATCACGAGATCAAATTTCGAAATTCCTATTTTATTATTATATTCCGAGGCACAATTCACGTAGTCACTTCCACGAAATATTGTGGCTATACATGTAATCTTCAGACTCATTGATGTTTTAAATTTAAACGCTTACTACTGACGTAGTCATAATTATACTAAATCAATCACTCATTCTCTCCTTATAATCCCATTCAAACATATTGACTGGTGCGACTTCAATTGCAACTTCGTCTTGCAGATGTTTCTCTGACAACAATAATTTATGTAATCTTGAAGTTTCTTTTCCTTTGAGGTATTTTTGTACCAACAGCCGAAGAATATCTTCACCTTTATCCTTTAGTATCGATGCCTTACCATATCCTCTAATACCACGGTATGGAAAACGATCTCCTGCAATCTCAAAGCCACATTTTGGAGAACATCTTAGATATTTTACGATCTTGGCTGTATTTTGTGTTGCACAGTAGAATTTCTCACTATTGTATACATACCATAATGAGACTACTGCAGGCCAATCTGAAGTAGATAGACAGGCCAATCGTATGGGTATATCACTATCTATCAAACATTGAATCATATTCCTATTAATCACAATATTCCATTTGAATTATAACATACTTGAATTTGAACTCATTGTTATTGTATACTTGTGCTGATGCTGTAATATTAGGGATTACGTAGTTAGTTAGAATGCAAACTTGTCATATCCCTATTTTCTTGTAGAAAGCCTGTTTCCTAAGAATTCAAGCAGCTTCTACTCATAGGCTTGAAGTTCATTCCCCCCCAAGAGGCGATTTTGAGAAAATCTCTTATACCAGAAGGCGACGATAACAGTATTGTACTTCCATAATGTCAAACATTGATGCTTCAAACCGATCAACGTCCTCCAATCCATTTACACAATTAATATTAGACTTTAGAGGAAAGAAGCTTCCATCTGAACAAATTGAAGCCGATTACAATAGTACTTTGAATTATCCCAACAACTATTTCGTCGCCCCTGAAAGTTGGCGTGAATGTTTCTATACTACATCTAGACAGAACATGCTTTTACTTAGCAAAGGGATCGAGAATATTGTGAGAATAAAACCACCGTTTAACAAATATGTATTGTTATCGTTGTTTCAAATGGTCAGCAATTTCAATAGTGTGAGGGAACAATATATTGCGATCGCCCCGCTTACAAAGAAGTTGTATTTGATTGGAAGAAGAGGACTCGCGGCTGAGATCAGGCTCCCCAATACTGAGATAATTGATAGCACAGGTTCTGGTTTGGAAAAGAATTGGGTGATTATTGTACTTGCTCAAGACGAAGGTTGCGCCTTAATTGCCGAAGAATTTGAAGCTGGAAGATACAGAGGATTCTTTACCACGAATCAAAATCTTGCGAATAGATGCTTGGGAATTTTAAAAGGCCTTCTACGTATTCAAGAAGTGGATATTTAATACAATGATGCTCAATAGAATAATGGGCAAACTGGCGATCCATCTATGGTTTGGCTTCGAATAAACAACAAATATGGTTGATTGATGGCGAATTTCCAAATTGTCTTATCAGCGGCTTGTGATCTCAGCTTCTCTGTTGTAGATATTTAGACTTGCGTCATTTATTGTGTCATCTTTGTGCAACATTCTATAAGCAAAAATTAGCTTTTTTATTTTTTCTAAATTGTTCACTGGCGTTGTCAAAAACCTCTTTGATGTTATACTGTGGGGCCGCCTGCTATAAATTGGATCACAATGACCTATTTAGTAATCCTTTAGCCCGTGAATTATGAGGAGATCTCCGAAGCAAATATTTTAGGTTATCACCAGCTTGCAGAGTTAGAGCCACTATTTGTACTGCCGGCGCACAAAAGAGACTATTGCCTGCGGAGGCTCATTCTGGTATTCGTATGACAGTGATTGCTATGTAGTTTTTGAAAACCATTAGCTATCATAACTGGACCCTTTCTATAGAAACCTACCTAATAGTTTTTTTTAGCAGTTGAAAAATCAATTAGTTTCACTATCTCTTCAAAAGATGCATTTTGCATCATCAAAACCATCTCATCTTCTTTTAGATAATT
>DASSIM010000104.1:0-67357 GCA_035691865.1 Candidatus Nitrosopolaris sp.
TTCCTACTCGGTCTTTGCATGCTTAAGCGATGCTGAGTCGATACAGTATCGTAAACCGGTAGGTTGTGGACCATCATTGAATAGATGTCCTATATGTACGCCGCATGTGCTACAGAGTACTTCTGTGCGCCTCATGAATAAAGTATTATCCATTTGTTCTACCATATTTTCTTTTTGTATAGGTCCCCGAAAACTAGGCCAGCCTGTCCCAGAATCAAATTTCGCGCCTGAAGTAAATAAGTGATTTCCACAACATACGCATTTGTAAATACCAGGCTCTTTATTGATCATGATATTTACCTAATAAGGGTCTTCCTGTACCCTTGTTTTTACAAATCTCATACTCCTCTGGACTGAGTTTTCATTTCAATCCTTCTTTTGAACTCGTACTTAAGAATTGATGATAATGAGATTTATAGTTTGAGATAATTCTGTAAGAGTCCATAAATTGCGATTCGTCCTTACTTATGTTCGAAATAAAATAGATATTCTGAGCAGCCTTCAGGTCAACTAAGGTAATAGTTTAGCAAGGAGGAAAACGTCATAAAAAACAGACTATAATTGCAAACGCAATATAGTAATATGTATGTAGAAGCTATTTCTGTTGATGTTGGAGAAGGGTATTGGCTGATAAAATTAAGTGTTCCCATATACTTGTCAAAAAACAAAGCGAAGCAATTGCTATACTTGAGCGGTTGAATAAAGGCGAGGGTTTTGCAAATCTCGCAAAAGAGTTATCTATTGACAAGGGAAGTGCAAAGCGCGGCGGAGACTTAGGCTTATTCGGAAGAGGTATGATGGTCAAATCCTTTGAAGAAGCTGCATTCAAGCTTAAGAAAGGAGAACTAACACAAGAGCCAGTAAAGACAGAATTTGGTTATCATATCATAAAAAGAGCTGGGTAACCGAAGTCCCTTCTGCTTGTTCTCAAATTTATCTTGAATGTTTTTCTCACCAAATCTTCCTATTTATTTATTGGGTTTCTAATGACCTAAAGAACAGGAGGAACAACTATAGGAACGGACTGGTATTGAGCCATCACTTAGTGTAAAGGATACGAAACAGCATTTAGAACAAGTTATCGAAGAGGTCAAGAAATCGAGCAGTACTGGCGATTCTAGTCGGTATCTTGCAGCAGAAATAGATTGACGACAAATCAGATATCGCAAATCACCTTTCTTGTGTGGAAGGACAATTGAAGGGCAGGTTAAGTCCTAGATGGAAAAAATTATACATTTGACAGTACAAACTGCGTACTAACTTTCAAAAAGTTTGCAGACGTATATAGAGCCAATCCATCTAGACAATGAGGATTTGATATAACTTCTGATGTAGTCGTAGTGGGGGACGTGCAAACTAACAATACGGCAAAACCTAAAGTTTCGTTCCCTAAGAGAGTACCAAGTGAGAAATGAAATTTATGGATTCACTATTAAATGATAGGTCCAGTCCGCCGCGTAGTTGTAGGTGTATTGAGGTTTGATAGGATTCGTAACACTAATTGTAAAAGGTAAATCATGCGTGCCAGGGTGCAAAGGCCTCAGGAATACAAAGTATCCGTCTGTCTGCCCCTCAATAATATAATCATAAATCACGGAAGCATTATCTGGGTTTGCGTCGGCCACATCTTTATACAATTGTATAACATAATTCGGTTGATTATGGGTGATAGAATCTATTTTCTTTACTAGAATATATTGTGATGAATTGAAGTTCGATTTGATACTTGAAGTTCAAATTGATTGGCCTTTTTTCAGCGCAGTTGTATGAGACACGGTTCTCTAGATTGGATATAATAAATTCCACCTCAAAAATCATATTACCAACCCACGAGTCTGGCGCCGGGAGTGGGACTTGAACCCACGAGTCCCGAAGGACATCAGCTGGCACGCCCATGAATTGGAATTGATCTCGAGGCTGACCCCTTTTAGGGCCATAGGCTTACCTAGCTCGGGTATCCCGGCAACTATCGTTGATACACCAATACAATTTAATGTTTTTTTATCGAATATTTTCACATAATGCATTCATATTGATTCTGCAAATATTACATAGCGGAGTTCAAGAGCTTTGTATCATTCACAAGCTGTGCGGCGGTCAACTTTGAACCACTCGAATTTTTTTCGCACAACACTTATGAAAGTTTCAAAATCATTCAACTTCATAAGGCACTTAGATTATGAACAGAGGTTCTTACCATGGCATCTAGCTGTTAACAAAATGTACGTATGCTCTCACACAAAATCGAACCCCAATGCTCTGCTTAACTATTCTTAACATCCTTATTATAAAAGGGCTTAAGATTATAATTATCTGGGTTATAATTCGATCACTAGATCCAGATGAATGCATCATGATTAAAATGCAGCAATAATTTCGACAAGTCAAATATAATATAAAGGAATAAAGCAATTGAAGGGGCTACGACCAAAACGCCATTGTCAATGACTTTTATCATCTTCGCTGTGGCAATCATAGCAGGAGCGGTAGCCTCTACGTCAATTCAGAAATCACATGCACAGCCGAATGTAATTCAGAACGAACAACAACAAAAGCTTGGCCAGCTCAACAATTGTGGAAACAATTCGACCTGCAGAAATGTGGGCTCACTCAGTTTTATGATGTCTACCCACGCTACCAACGATACAAAGCTGAATTACATTGCCATACAAGCAAATACTATAAAAGATTACGCGCAGAAATATGCGACACCTTTCATTTTGCCTTTTCCATAGGCCTTTTTATGATCGACATGTGCTTATCTTAAATAGGATCATTAGTAGCAAATGCGTTGATATCCCATGCATATTGCAATAATTTGATAGATCTAGCTTTGACTATTATAAATTCACTGTCTTGATTACATAACCAAGTTGCGACTTGGCTAGAAACCAAGCACCAACTCGTATTAGATATGATCACTCACTCTTATAATTATCAACTGCTCTTCTGACTTAGGTGCTTAGTGCATCGCACGCATTTTGTGCATCTATTTTGCAAGCGAGATTGGCAATGCGCCTTTCACTTCTTTTATCTTATCGTTCTCTTAACTGTACCGTTATACTAGTATGTAGGGCTTCGATTCACAAATCAGTTGGCTCTACCGAGAGATAGCAGCCTGGAGCAAGTTTTTATCCCAAGTGATCCAAATATACTGTTTTTCCTCTTCCCTAACTGAACCACTCGGGTACAACATTTTTGTTTGCATCACCCACATATTCACTACAATTGAATTCCTCTACTAGAATATCGGCTAGATCATTATGTAACAGAGATGTGTTCTCAGCTGGCTCCAATCTTTTCATTCTTATGTGTGTTCGTTTGTTTATTGGCAACAATTTCTTTAATTTCAGATAAAGGACCATGTTACTAATCAACTTCGATACATAGCTGCTATCATTTATCATACTCCTTGCTTAATATTATAGAAAAAAGGATTTCCCACCATTAAGTACCAAAATGAGATTACTTCGATATAAGTATGTCATGTACTACTATGAAAGAAGTGGTTAATGATGAAATGTATTCTTTTGTTAGCTTATATCTGATTCAGTAGAACCGAAATAGAAATACATACATAACTAAAACCTCGTGGAAATGTCGATAATAGTTGGATGTGCGACTAGTCAACTCCTTCAGTCACCCTGCTGCCTAAACTTGGAACTTGGAAATTAGACGATCTCATTAATGGTCCAACTGGAAAGGAACTTCAAGATTTTCAGAAAATCTATTGCAATGAAAGTAACACAACTCAAAAGCAGACGCAAAAGCCTTCACGGCAGAATTCGAAAACTTTCTTCATTCAATTGAAGATATATCAGAGAAGGTCAATGTCGCTGGTGGGTATGCTCACTTGTCCTACGCGGCTGACACCGCTTCTAATGAACGGGCTGCACTCGTAACAAAAATGGCATTGTTCGGATCTAATATGGCCAATAGGCTTCTCTTCTTTGACTTATGGTTTAAAAAAGAAGCTGGTGAACAAACTGCACAACGTCTGATAGAGTCGGTACCTCGTGTATACAGGGACTATCTTAAACATCAAAGATTACTTGCGAAATACACATTAACAGAACCTGAAGAGAAGATAATCACCACCCTGGAAGTTACAGGTACCAGCGCTCTTATCAAGATCTATGATAGAATGACTAGTGGTTTCGAATTTGTCGAAAGGGGGGAAGACGATCAAGAGAACATTCACTAATAGGGAGAAATTACTTTCACTTATACGTAGTCCAAAGCCTGAAGAGAGGGAAGCGGCGTATATTTCACTTTTGCAAGTATACAAGAAAAATAGTGGCGTGTTGGGGGAAATTTTTCAGACGTGAGCATGCTGACAGAAATGCTTACAATGACTTAGACGATTCAACCGTCGAGATGCTGCTCGCTGTATGCAGGCGAAATTCGGTAGTTTTCCAAGACTATTTTAAACATAAGGCAAAGATGCTTGGTGTCAAGAAATTCCAGAGATACCATCTATACGCTCCTTTATCATTAAAGGCATCTAATCAGAAAAGGTTTACCTATGCCAAAGCAATTGATACTGTACTGAAAGCATTTGAAGATTTCCATCCACAGTTCAGAGGTGCTGTCGTTGTACCAACAGTTTAAATCTGAAAGGAAAAGGTCATTTGCTCCAAAATATTTTAGAATGTTCTCGGCTGGAGGCTCGCAAAAGCCTGAACGATTACTTAAGGAATCAGGGATCGATATCTCAAGGGATGAATTCTGGCAACAAGGATTTGATCTAGTTGGTGCTAAAATTCAAGAGCTAAAAGGATTAGTTTGAGATAAGATTCACAGAGTGGCAGTTCTAATAGATCAGATTAGATGATACCATTTACTTTCGCCAATCTAATTTTGTCGACATATCAACCGGAAACAAAAATGACAAGCAAACACGAATTTCAGGAGGCCATTATTTATCTAGATAAGACCAAAATGAACGATTTTCAGCCTCTGTATGCTTCGGCAAAGACTTGTTCTTTAGATTCCTGACATTGGTACATTCGTCGAATGTAACGGATATTTTTATAAAGCAGTTGCATTGCAATAATGTAACCGGGAACTTCATTCTCAGCTCGCCACCACAGAAATTCCGGTTACGACGAGGAACTGGAGGCTGATCATCTAGGATGGGTGGGATTATCTATAGGAGGAACAGGAGGTGCAGATATCCAGTAACAACTTCCTTATACCCTCGCAGAATGTGCGTGCACAAAGCGAATTTTGAGTCGATGAATAACCCTTATAAGACCATATACATAGGTGATTGCGATGAGACCGTTTGTACCTACAATAGCCACCTTACTTGCAATAACAGTAATAATAATTCCAGTCAGTACATTTACAAATCCACTTAGCGCCATATTGGCAGAACAGCAAGATCCAATAGATTCTTCGACCTCAGTCCAACGATATACTAACTCCTCCTCTTCCGCGGCTTCCTTGCCTCTCAAGATCATATTCAAACTTGCAGAACCGTCTACCGTGCAAATAACTAGCAAGATACCAACAGCAGCATCTGACCCTCAATCACCAAACGCCACGGCTTTAGGTTCTGGCTTTGTTTTCGATAACCAAGGTCACATAATCACTAACGGTCACGTGGTAGGTGCCGCAAAAATAGTAGATGTAACATTTGCGGATGGAAACAGATATACTGCAAAGGTAATAGGAACCGATATCTATAGCGATATAGCAGTCCTGCAAATTTCACAGAATACAACTCAAGCAAAACAGTTGTTATCCACTCTCAAACCGCTTGTACTTAGCAATTCTTCTAAACTAGAAGTCGGTGATCAAGTAATTGCTATTGGTAATCCCTTTGGGCTTAGTGACACTATGACCACAGGGATTATAAGTGGGATAGGTAGACTACTTCCAGCAGCTTCAGGAATTGGGTTTTCTATACCAAATACAATCCAGACTGACGCACCAATAAATCCTGGCAACTCCGGGGGGCCTCTGTTAAACGCGGGTGGACAGGTAATTGGAATGAATACTGCTATATTTTCTGCAACTGGGACGTTCTCGGGGATTGGATTTGCAATACCATCTAACACCATAATCAGAATAGCCCCAACATTAATTGAAAAAGGGTATTACTTACATCCTTATCTAGGGCTGAATGGAGCTACCTTAACATCAGATTTATCACAGTATATCACAGGCGGAGCGGCAGCAACAAACCTTAAGGGCGTATATGTAGACACAATTACAAAGAATGGACCTGCCGATAGGGCAGGTGTACATGGAAGTACCATTGACCAATACTCAAAAAAACACGCAGGTGATGTGATAATAGGTATAGATGGACACTATATTGTAAGAATTGACGATTTGATCTCCTACATCGAGCAGCACAAGTCTGTTGGGGACAATATTACTTTAACTGTGTATAGAAATGGACACGCGATTGACCTGAAAGCAACGCTGACCCCTAGACCATCACCCGCTCCGTTTCTCACTGCATCATCAATTCCACGTCCGCCTGCACAACCCGCCCCAATCCCACATCCATAATTTTTTGTAGAAAACAGTGTTTATCATACTGCATAAAACACTTCTAGTGATCATAATAACCTAGACTTTCGTGACTATTTGCAGCTTGCTTTCTATTTAAGGCGTTTTTGTTAACTTCTGTTAATAGATCAAATAGAAATTATACGCTTTCACAGTCAATACATTGATTTAGGTTGCCACCCCCTTGATTTAAGTTGACACCTCAAAGAATACTAATCATGGACAACACGCATCCTCTCATCATTCTTTTCTCAGGACGGTCACGGTCCCGAGTTTTTACATTTCAGAATTATAACTTTGTTCAAATACATCTATCATGGAAAAGCTTCAGTTACTTTCAGAGGCATCTATGTTTGGATACTGACTCAAGCTGAACAAATGTTATCGCTAATACAAGCCTTGAAACCTTAAGTTATGCAATGCTCCGATTGTTTCAAGCGCAAGCCAAATCGTGCCTTACGAGGACTGCATAGGCCGCTGCGAAAATAAAAGGAAAAACCACACATTGTCGTTATGCTATTCATAAAATGTCACGATAAATGTATTCTAAACCAAACTTAACTAGATTGAATTGTACCGTTTGATCGTATAATACGATCGTAACAGATCAGAAGGAGAATCACATGATTTTTTCTTATTAGAACCTTAGTCGAAGTTCATATAATATGTAAAGTAGGTGGTTAGGTTGTAATGGTTAATCCGACAATTAGTACTTCGCTGCTGGTGATAAGATGCGAAATGGAGCATTCCAAAGTAAAATCTATCAATACTACAATTTCAGACTCTAATCCCATTGAAATGAGCCGTGATTATGATCAAGTGATTGTTATGTTTAGAGGTGACAATTATTGCTGATCAATAAATTCACACCATTGCTTGGATTTACTATTCTCCTCATTCTTTCAACGGTTATCTCGACTTCTGCAGCGGCGCAACAACCGACAAAAACTATTGGGATTAAAATTACATCCCCTGCAAAAGGCCAACCAATCTCACTCAATGGCAATTATCTGAGGATTAGTGGGATTGCATCTCATAATGGCACGCTTGCCTGTAAAGTGTATGTCATAGTGAATGACATGAAACCATACCAAAGGGCACTTCCTACCGGAGACCACAATAACACAAATGACTATTCCACATGGGTCTTTAATCTTGTTCCATCCTATACTACAATCAAAACAGGAACGAATAAGATAACATCGAAACTAGCCTGCCAACAGAATAATGCCAATACTACTAACAGTTCGACTCCTTTAACAAAATTCTATAGCATAAATGTTACTGGAACGCCGACATCTATGGCGAAACAGCAAGGCCAATTCTTGAATTCAAGTAATACGAAGGTACATAATAATAGTCTAAACGCTACTGAAAATCAAAGTAGTATCGAAAAGAACCATTCACCAATATCCAATAATAATACGAAATCCTCGGCCTCAATATCTACGAATTCTCAACAACTCAATAGCAAAATGACGAAAACGAACGCAACAAGAAAAAATGCGATACCTGTAAACGGAGCAAACAATAATAATGCAAATGTCACCGGACAAATAGGAAATGGATCACAACAGGTTAACCAGCCTTCACAAATGACAAGTGTCAGTGCTGCCGCGCTACTTTCTACCGCAGGCATAATATCAACACATCAAAGTGACACTCACAGTACCGGTAACGGAAATACCAATATTGATCATGGTCATCAGAAAGTTACATCTTCTAAATCTTCGTCTGGACCGACATCAATTGCGATAACCAAGAACCTGAATAAAAAAGGATCATCAGATTCTGGGAAACAACATAACAGCACGACAACTATCACCAAAGCTGACAACAAAAACGCCAGGTCATTATCGATTTCGATGCACTTAGCGAAGCGACCTATTCATGTTGGAGATAAAGAAAATCTGACACTCGGAGTTACTGATAGTAACAGTACCCATATCGTTGCCGGAGCTTCAGTATTTGGAAGTATCACAGACCCGTCTGGGCTATCTAAAAAGTTAGCAGGTATTACAAACGAGAAGGGAAAAGTCATGTATTCATGGCAAGTTAGTGGAGATAACGCGAGCGGCAAGTATAAGGTTATAATGGAGACATCTGCGCCTGGTTATCAGAATAGTTCAGTTACAAAAACATTCACAGTTGTCCCAATTCCAATAGGCTCCAATAATACATCAAACCCACATATTATTAATAATAATGGCACCACCACGAAACAAATAGCTTCGCCCATCCCGTCGGTAAATGTAGCAACCTCATCAATAACAAAAAGCAATAATATTCACGACGCTCCGCTTATCTCTCCAAAACTGAACCCAACTCATCTTGCTTTGCAGAGTAATCCGAGTAATCAAAGCGGCAAGGTTTACATCCCTGGTACTACTAGTGTAACTCTCAGCAATCTCACTCTTCCGCCAATATCCAGTAGTTTCAAAAGTTTTGGGAGCGGCAAAGTTTCGATACCGAACCCTAGCCACAATATCAATGTCCCAGCAATTTCCAATAAGAATATCGCACCAAACTCTCAGACAAATAGTATTAAGAGTCCTGCCAATCTAGGTATTAATCCTACCCAAAAAACCCAGGGACCAAATAGTAATGACAAAATACCTTTTGTAATAGCTACACCTATTCTTCATATCAACAACGGCACATCCCTACCAGCTTCAAATCAACTATCTAGTACTATGGCTCTGGAAGTGGTTGATAGAATGCGTGTGGTCGGGTTTGACTCGGGTATGATTGGTCCACCTACTAGGGCCTCAGTTTCATCTACCACAACCCCTTCACAGCAAAGTACAGTATTCATTCCTTCAACAAAATAAGTGAAAATTACTTCATGCTGTACTGGTGGTCCAAAAATCTGCTTGATTTCTACAACCAGAAAGATCAAAATGATGAGATCGGTATAACGAAACTATGCTCGGTATTGAATGACTGAAAACTACATTTGTATTACCCTAGAGCGTCAACGAAACTCATTTTAGCACTCCTTGACGAATACCTGGCCAGTATTAACACAAGTCAGTGCTAAAGTGCCAAGAACCACAACTTACTGCTCCATTCATGACCCAGGTAAATTACCTTCAAAATAAATAAAAAACCAAAATGAAATATAAAGAAATATCAGGGTGAATTTATATGTGACGATCCTTTTCTTAATATTCGCATGGAGAGGGTCGTCCTTGATAAAGACATTAGATATCTTGATAATAATGGGAACTTATTACGAAGCAGGGCGGAGTTCTCTGTTTCAAAGCTATTGTCATTTCTAGGAATAGCTTATGAGTATGATGCTAATTTGAGCTTTAAAGATGGTACGAGCGCTAAGGTCGATTTCAAAACAAGTAACAAGTACATCGAAATAGTTGATTCGAAAGCAGACATAGCTAAATTCAAGCTGATAAAAAAGGAACGGCCTGATGTCGATGTTATTGCGCTAGGTCGTTCAAAGTATGCCGCGAGGGTGAATGAATTAGATTCTTTGTTTTACTATGATTCTAACCAAAGCGACCACAGCGGATCTATATTTATAGAGGATCCTTCACTTGCATTCGATTATGCGCATATTCTCCCACTTGTCGAGAAATGCTCTATCCTACATGGGCATACCTCCACTGTGATGGTAGAGATTATTGGTAAGATGATAAATAATCTAGTGGTCGACTTCAGTGAGGCAAAGACGATAATTAAAGATACGTTAAATGTTTTTGACCATAAATTCTTCATAAATCAAAAATACCTGCAAAAAGAAAACGATCTTTATTATTTTATTTCTTTTGATGGACCCCGTGGATACTTCAATCTACAATTGCCAAAACTAACAACTTTTCTATTGCCAAGTGAAGCAACGGTAGAAACCCTTTCAACGGAAATAATAAAGTCGCTAGCCCCAAAAATGCCCCCCAATGTGGAAGCGTTGGGCGTCTATATTTATGAGGGTGTCAATAAAGGCGCCCACATAATTGCTCAAGTAAAAGACGATTAGATAATGAAAGGATCAAAGGCACTGGTGATGCTCTCAGGTGGGCTAGACTCGGCTACCTGTCTTTATTGGGCAAAAGAAAAGTATTCAGATGTCTCAGCCATTACTTTTAATTGTTACGACAGACTTCAAAAGGAAAAAGAATCAGCCGCCCAACTTGCGAAAAGAGCAAGCATTTCTAATTTCTTGGAGATTGATATTCCATTTATTAAAGAATATTCAGATTTACAGATTGGCAGAAGTCAGAAATCGGATAGCAGATGGCCATCATATGTGCCCGCTAGAAACCTGATCTTCTACTCAATTGCTGCGCACTATGCAGAATTTCTTAATATTAAGTGGATTGTCGGAGGCCACAACAGCCACGATGGATCCTTCTTTAAGGATGCCACGAACAACTACTTAGAGAAAATAAATTCACTCTTCAAGCACGGTTGTTTGCTTTCCAATGATGATCCTTGTGTAATAGTGACCCCATTACTCAAGATGAACAAAAAACGTATAATCAACTTGGCTATACACCTGAAAGTGCCGCTTGAAGTAACTTGGAGTTGTCATACTAAAGCCAGAAGGCATTGCGGAGAATGTTACTCATGCAAAAAACGACTCGATGCTTTCAGGTCATTGGGAATGAAAGATCCTGTCTTTAGGCACTCAAAAATTTTGCCGTAGGCTACACGCAACGCAATGTTAGACAAACTCTCTGCTCTCCGAACGTCTAAATCAGTCATTTCTTTAGCGAAGATTTGACTATTACAAGGTCGTATAACCTGCCAATAACTTCACGCAAAAATAATACTGTTAGAATTGAAGGTGGGACCAATGCAAGCACCATTAAATTTCCTGCTAGTTCTCCGGACACTCTTGAAGAAAAAAGTGTCATTGTTAAAAAAATAGAACCACCAAGTGTGACTAGGAAAAATATTATTACTATCACAATTAGCAATATATGCAACACCAATAATCTATCTCCCATTGATATTAAATCCCAGAACTATACTAACATTAATAACCGTATGCATGCGCCACTGGATAAACTATTAGATGAAAGTGCGAAATGGTACTCAGAATTGAAGCCAAGTTATGGAATCCTGCCTTGGAAAACATTATTCTGCAAAAATGGGCTAATAATGCAATTTACAAGTTCTCAGTAGACGAATCGAGAAAAGCATTTGTGATTGATACTCCTCCTCCATACCCATCTGGAAGGCCTTGGCATATAGGGGCTGCTGCTCACTATTCACAAATTGATATGATCGCAAGAGCTTCCAGAATGTTGGGGCACAATGTTTTATTTCCGATAGGCATTGATAGAAACGGTCTACCAGTTGAGATTTACACAGAAAAAAAATATAAAATCGTGATGAAAAAGACCGACCGAGAACAATTTCTTGAACTCTGTGCTCACGCTCTAGACGATCTAGAGGCTGAGATGATTGAGGTAATGAAGAATCTGGGCATTAGCGGTAACTTTGAAGAATATTATCGTACCGATTCAAAGGAATTTCGCACATTAACACAGAGCACTTTCATTTATTTATGGAAACAGAATCTAATATATCGCGCAAATAGGCCGAATAATTATTGCCCTCAATGTGCAACAACTATTGCAGATGCAGAAATTATCTATGAGACTATCCCGACAAAGCTAATTTACATAAGATTCAGCATAATCGAAACTGGGGATAGCATTGTTGTTGCTACAACTAGACCAGAACTAATTTTTGCGTGCCAATCAATTATCGTAAATCCAAAAGACGAGCGGTATGCAGACCTGATTGATAAGCATGCTCTGGTGCCCATATTCGAGAGAGAGGTCAAGATTATAGCTCATCCTTCTGCAAAACCGGAATTTGGTTCGGGAGTAGCCATGGTTTGCAGCTATGGGGATGAAAATGATGTCCGGATCTTCCGTGAGCTAGGATTAAAAGAAATTGTATCATTGGATGAGAATGGAAGAACTACTTCCTCAGCTGGGGCCTATGCTAACCTTTCGGTCAATCAAGCTAGAACCAAAATCATTGAAGAATTAAGAAACATCGGTGTTCTTGAAAAAGAAGAAAACATTATGCACAGGATGCCACTATGCGAACGTAGCAGGACTCCAGTCGAGATCATACCGCTTGAGGATTACTACTTAAAGCAAATCAATTATGTACCTAAATTAAAAGAACTTGCAAATAAGATTACTTTCCATCCTGCTATGCATAGACAAGTTTTGCTTGATTGGCTCAACTCTATTTCAATAGACTGGCCGGTAACTAGAAGACGTTTTTATGGTACCGAAGTACCAATTTGGTATTGTAACAATTGCAAACACCCCAATCTGCCAGATGAAGGAGGATATTATCGGCCGTGGAAAGAAAAGCCTCCATTTGAGAAATGTAGTAGTTGTGGCGGCACTGAATTTATTGGAGAAGATAGAACATTTGATACTTGGTTCGACTCTAGTATCACTCCATTGTTCATTACGAGATATAAGAATAACTCGCAATTCTATAATTATACTTATCCGACTACATTAAGACCCCAGGGAAAGGATATCATAAGAACATGGCTTTATTATACAATCTTGCGATGCTTCCAACTCACCAGTAAATTACCATGGTCTAACGCCTGGATTATGGGATACGGTCTAGACGAAAAAGGCGAAAAGATGAGCAAGAGTAAAGGGAACGTGATTGATCCTCTTCCTCTTATTCGTAAATACGGGGCGGATGTTTTCCGATTTTGGGCAGCAGCAGAGAGTAATTTAGGCTATGATTTTCGTTGTTCTGAGCAAAGAATCCAAACTGCAAAGAATTTCTTATCTAAAATATGGAATGTTGGCAGATTTCTATCTTCTTTCGATGTTATTTTACAGATGCCTCCCACATTCTCAGCATCTGACCGATGGATTATCGGTGAATTATCACAACTGATCAATAAATGCAAAGAAGGTTATTCTAATTTTAATTTCTTCATACCCGCAAATGGGATAAGAGAATTTACATGGAATGTGTTTGCTTCGCACTATATAGAAATGATCAAAGGACGCATTTACGATGCACGTGATCAAGATGGTCAAAGATCGGCCATATTTACCTCCCAGAAATGTTTCTCGACAATTTTAGTTCTACTGGCCCCGATTTGTCCATTTATTACCGAGGAATTATGGACAAAAATTTACTCGGCCGAGAGTATTCATCTTCAACAAATGCCTCAACCACTGGATCATTATGGTGAATTCACAAAATATACTAAATTGATTATGGATTTTAATTCGGCGGTATGGAATAAGAAAAAAACAACTATTTCAGACGAAACCGGGAAACCATTATCGCTGAAAGATCCTATTGATACTAACATCCCATCTGAACTAGATTTATTCAAACAAGATCTAAAGACAATGCATAATTTGAAAAGCTATTGAAAAGATAAGACAGCAGCACGTTTCTGAGATCTACCCGCAATGTTTCGCCACACATCTACCTTCATCATCCTGCGTAAACGTACAAACTGTTTCGCTGTGTTCTCTATTTTGCGTGGAGTAATTCCAACGTATCTTCCGCGATATCAATAGCAGTATGAGAGTCTATATTAGATTCCATGGTAACGATGAGAAAGTTCTTATTTAGGTAAAATGTTAAGATCGAGATTTTTTCGCGCTCTACGTATGCGAATCTTGCTTTTCCCATAGTGTCATCGAACCTCTGTCTCATTGATTTGCGAAGCGCTGTTTGTGCCAGATATAATTCCTCATTGGTTTGGTCTACAATAGAATCAATACCACTACGCATACCACCAGCAATTTGTAAGCCTGTGTCATCCACAACAGCAGCATAACGAATATCGTCGTGTAAAGCAAATATTGATTCACAAAGCTTTGTGTATTCCACGCCGCCATGAAGGCGAACCTAATTATTGAATGTTGGGGTTCAGTTGTCAGCTGCAATTTGTAACAAATTATTGTCGTTTTAAGACAGGACGTGCTTTTAAATGGGGTTTGTTACTGTGGGCAATAATATAAGAAATAATGATCGCGTCCCCTGCTTGTACAACAAAATCAACGATGTTTACCTTGATTTTTCAAGGAGACGAAATTGAGCTCAAGCCTTGATAGTTCATCATTTCTTATTTCAAGTTAAGCATTTGTTCATTGTTATATATACTACTGTTGTCTAGTGTAACCACTTCTAGATTTATTTATTTGTGTATAGGATTATCAATCATATTACCCCATTCTGTCCAGGATCCATCATAGTTCTTAACATTTGGGTATCCTAGCAGGTATTTGAGGACAAACCAAGTATGCGATGACCTTTCACCTATCCTACAATACGTTATTACTTCTTTGTCAGGTGTTATTGCCTTTGATTCATAAATTTTCTTTAATTCGTCTACTGATTTGAATGTCCCGTCATTATCGTTGACAACTTGATTCCAGGGGATATTCTTTGCTCCCGGAATATGTCCTCCTCTCTGAGCATGTTCTGTCGGATATTCTGGTGGAGCGAGAATTTCCCCTGTAAATTCTTTTGGACTTCGAACGTCGATTATAGCTACACTCTCTCGTTTCTCTAACGATTCTTTAACGTAGTTCAGAAAGACCCGTATGCTATTGTCAGCCTGCGAGGTCTTGAAATTTCCTATTGAATATTGGGGAATGTATTTGTTAACGTCTCTGTCTTCTATTAACCACTTTTTCCTGCCTCCATTCATTAGTCTGACGTCTTTGTAGCCGTAATATTTAAAGACCCAAAATGCAAATGCTGCAAACCAATTGTTAAAATCTCCGTAAAGGATTAACGTCGTGTCATCGTTAAGTCCAGCTCTTTGTTGTAATAAATCCTGGCAAGCATGCCTACCTAGAACATTCCGACTTACAGGATCATTTATATCCTGCTTCCAGTCAAATAAAACAGCCCCTGGTATGTGACCCAGTGAATAATTTGACCGAGGGTCATAGTCTACTTCAGCTATTCTAACTTTTTCTGAACCCAAATGATCGGCAACCCATTGAGTATCGACGAGAACCTCGGAATGAACATAAACCATATTTTATTGATACTGTACTCGAATATTTAAGCCTGAATCGATATGGGTGTTTGCATGGATTCATAGCATTTTATGGATAGGTATCAGAATGTACAAATTCTTCTGGTTTAGCATGAACATCAGATCTGGCTAGTAGATACTAAATAAGCATCTCTAGTCAGACCTTGATACATCCCAGAAATTGACCTCACTGTTGCGATTAGCACCGATTCATAAACTGGATAGAATCTATATCAGAGGTTGAGTGGGAAATCAATTAAATATGTAAGTTCACGTTTAAGTGGTGCCGATGAGTGACAACCAACAAACTCTCACTGCAAAGTGTCTGAGGCAACTCGAAGAAATTGATATCAGGCCTGGCAAGATTTTCCGAAATCTAACGGTACCAGAGTTACTAGAGATTGCCATTCATAGAATGGAGGGAGAGTTTTCTAATACCGGGGCATTATCCGTGAAAACGGGCAAATTTACTGGCAGGTCGCCTGACGACAGATACATTGTCGATGATGATATAACACACAATACGATAGATTGGGGGAAGGTTAACCATCCTCTTTCAGAAGACAAATTTGAAATGATTTTCGGTAGAATGGGAACATTTGTCGAAGGTAAGGAGTTTTTTGTCTTCGACGGTTTCGTTGGAGCACATCATCAAAATAGGCTACCAATAAGAGTAATTACTGATAAGGCCTGGCAAAATCTATTTGCAACTCAAATATTTATTCGTCCGACCGCAACAGAGCTAGAAAATCATAGCCCCAAGTTCACACTTTTATCCGTAAATGATTTTGGGGCAGAATATGAATTAGAAGGAACAAAATCTGAGACATTTATTATAATAAATTTCAAGAGAAACCTTGTTCTCATAGGTTCAACGTCCTATGCTGGTGAAATCAAGAAAGCTATGTTTTCTGTGATGAACTATCTTTTGCCACGTAAAGGGGTTTTTCCTATGCATTGCTCCGCCAACACCAACAGAAGCGGAGATACGGCATTATTTTTTGGATTATCAGGTACAGGGAAGACCACTCTGTCGGCCGACCCTGAAAGGCACCTTGTCGGTGATGATGAACATGGTTGGTCCGATAATGGAATTTTCAACTTCGAAGGAGGTTGTTACGCAAAGTGCATAAACTTAAGGAAGGAAAATGAGCCACAAATATGGAGTGCCATAAAATTTGGTGCAGTAATGGAGAATGTTATTATAGACCCCTATACCCGAGAGCCGGACTTTGATGATGGAAGTCTCACAGAAAATACTAGGGCTGCTTACCCTCTCAACTTCATCCCACATGCAATTATCCCTAGTGTTGCAAATCATCCGAAAGTCATTATTTTTCTAACCGCAGATGCCTTCGGGGTAATGCCTCCGATAGCAAGGCTTACGAAAGAAGGAGCAATGTATCACTTTATGTCTGGCTATACAAGTAAACTTGCAGGAACAGAGAGAGGAATCACAGAACCCAAGGAGACATTCTCACAATGCTTTGGTGCGCCATTTATGCCATTATCTGCCAAAGAATACGCCGAGATGCTCGGACAAAAAATCACTAAGCACGGTACCAAGGTGTATCTCATTAACACAGGTTGGTCGGGTGGGCCATATGGAGTTGGTAAAAGAATGAATCTTGCACATACGAGAGCGATGGTGAGGGCGACATTGAATGGAGATCTAGAAAAAGGATCCTTTACCCACGACCATATTTTTAACCTGGATATCCCAACGACGTGTACAGGAGTACCTCCAGAAGTCTTCGATACCCGGAACAGTTGGTCTGATAAGCGAAAGTACGAAATTTCCGCTCGGAGGCTTGCATCACTATTTATCAAGAACTTTGAAAAGTTTGATAATGTTGCTGAAGAAATTAGAAATGCCGGTCCAACGACATAAATGAGCAAGGAGTAGTAGCCCGGAGCAGATTCGAACTGCTGTCTCCAGGTTTCTTTTCTCATATGAGATCCAGAGCCTGAAATCCCTAGCCCTAACTTGGAGATTGGCCACTAGATTCGGTACCCGATTAGATTAACAACACAGGTTCGACCGGGCTTCACACGAGCTACATAGCATCCACCGCCAGACCAGTATTTGACTTTAACGTTTTGTGTTGATTTCTCTAAGTACTAGTCCGTATTCCAAATATACCCTCTTTCGCATATAAGGAATGAGCCTATAGTGTATAGAATAGATGTTATTTTCTCTTGCAAGTATACCTTTCACCAATAATGAGACAACGCCACCTGCGACCTTCGATGGTCGTATCTTATACATTTGACAAAATTGATCTCTCTTTATATGATATTCTTTCAAGATAAAATATGACCTGTTAACGTCTAATATTAGAGGCCAAATGATTTTCTCCCATACCATTCTCCGATTTTCAGTGGATGATGCATGCTTTCCTTTCCCTTTGACTCTGCTCTCTTTTACAGTAGCTTCAACTGAAGGCTTCGTGCTCATTCTCTTGGTATGAAATCCTTCTACCAGTGAGTCGTGGGGCACATTTAAACGCCGGGTTCTGCAACCTATGTACAAATGGATGATGATAATTCTGTTGAACATTCTCTTGAACTTCTTTCTAAAAAGTGGAGGATAGATCCAGAAATATCTGATCTACACCTTGGTAAAAGAAATGACGTGGTTGATACAGCAGTACAAGTTAATGGAGTCATATTTCACATTCCTACACTGGCGGATGATAACCTCTATGTATTATGGAGATGTTTGTGGCCAGATTGTCACAATTGTTGCGAGCGACAAGGAAGACTGCCCCTTACAAAAGATGATATTGAAATAATTGCCAAGAAGATGGGCTATCTTTCTAAAGCAGAGTTTATCAAGACAGAAACCCGAATCTCGAGCTGGGAAGCACAAGAGGCCTTCGGCAATATTATAACGACGCTTTCAATGCTTTCGCTAAAAAGGAATTCTGACGAAAAAGAAGAGCAGGACGGCTTTCCGCTTCAGTGCAGGTTCCTGGATCCTAGCGGTTACTGCGGAATCCATCCCGAAAAACCGGGGGTCTGTTGGTTGTATCCCTTTGCTTCGTGGATAGAATCTGACAAAGGAAAAGCTGTCATTCATGCGACGTTCCAGCTAACCGGTGATTGTCCTGGCTTTTACGCAAGTAAGTCATTAGATTCTATTGAACCCGTGCTAAAGGAATATTCTGAAAAAATACATAGCTATAATATGGCTGTAAGCAGAACTACCAGGGAAAATTATTGTTCGATTAGTATCGTCGATATGCATAAGAACTAAAATCGAATATTAGCTGAATTTCAAAAGATCAGCCATACAACTTTGTAACTACCAAAGCAACTTTTGGAGCATTCATTTCGTAATAGAATATAAGGAGTAGAAATAGCTACTTTATTTCTATTATTTAAAACCCTTGATTTCATTCGTAGTGATGATTAATCCTTATGATTTTCAATATGTGATTAACGAATTTTCCGTAACTATCAAATCTTGAATCGCATGCAAATTATTAAGTAATTCATCATTGGTTTTCATCGTGTCATGATCCACAAAAATGGTTCATTTACTAATTACAAAAGAGGTGGGGAATTAATCCATCATTTCTTCGATTTGTCGAATCGCTTTGCCACATCATCCCAGTTTACCACATTCCACCAGGCATTAACATAACTTGCCTTGTCGTTTTTGTACTGGAGATAGTAAGCATGTTCCCACACATCGCAAACTAGCAAAGGGATAGTTCCTGGACCGAGTAGCAAGTTGTGCTTCTCTGCACCAAAGGTCAATAATTGATCTGAAAGCGGGTCGTATGCAAGTAAGCCCCACCCAATACCCTCCACAGTCTTGGCTGCTTCTGTAAATTGAGCCTTGAATCCATCGTAACTGCCGCCGAAATCTGCGTTAATTTTGTCAGCTAAAGCGCCTCCAGGTTTTCCGCCACCACCTGATTTCATGTTAGGCCAGAATATAGAATGCAGCAAGTGACCCGCATAGTGGAATGAAAGGTCTCTCTCTACAGCTTTAACATCTGTACCTTGGAAATTGTTCTTCCTTCCATTCTCTAATTTTTCGAGTGCAGCATTGGCACCGTTTACATATGCAAGATGGTGTTTATCATGGTGCAGGGTCATAATCTCCTTCGATATATGAGGTTCTAGTACATCATATGCGTAAGGTAACGGAGGTAGTTCGTATTTTTTCACAATACATGAAACACAACTGAAACTATTAACCTTTCTCTTTTGCCAGCCTTAGATCACGTGACCCATGCTAGTTCACAAACCTATTTCTTATTCCCATCCATTGTCCTCCATTGATCTCTAAATTTACGTGTTTCATGCAGTGCGCCAATGTCATCTCAGGATCTAGAAATTAATTATTAGGCATTGTTGACTCAGAAACGTATTTATTCAAAAAATATCTCTTAAATTTGTAAACAGCATGATTAACAAGGAGATCCTTCAGGCTAGAAAAAAAATCTCTGATGCAAGACCCAAATTTGTCAGACAGGAGAGTTGGAGATATGACCGTTTAGACGAGAGCTGGAGAAAACCTAAGGGAAAAGACAACAAGATGAGAAAGCAGTTTTCCGGCGTACCACCCATTGTCAAAATTGGGTATCGAGGACCAAAGGCCGGTAGAGGTCTTCATCCATCAGGATATATTGATCATCGCGTTTTCAACGTAAATGATCTTACCAGACTTGATGCAAGGAAGGACGCAGCTAGATTAGCACATACAGTCGGAACACGGAAAAGAATGGAGATTCTGGCAAAGGCCACTATCCTTGGTATTAAAGTACTGAATCCAGGGAAATTACCCACACAGACAAGCGAGAAGAACAAAAAGCTAAAATCAGTGGGAGAAAGCGAGGAAGAGGTGGAAAACCGTTAATTGGTAGTAAACATAAGGAAAAAAAGGGAATTGATTGCGCGAATACTCGATGTCGGTGTGAATAGAATAAGGTTTGAACCGGATAAACTTGATGATGTAGCAGATTCTATCACGCGAGAAACCATGCGCACTCTGATAAAGAATGGAACTATATGGACAGTTAAGCCCCGAGGAACATCTAGAGCGCGCGCTGAAGCGAAGCGTGCCATCCGCAGAAAACATGGAGCGGGCACTGGATCAAAGAAGGGCAAAAAGTCGGCAAGAACAGGTAAGAAACAGGTTTATGTAGTCAGGGTGAGAGCCATGAGACATCATCTAAAGGTATTAAAGGATAGAAATGATATAACTCGAGAAGTTTATTGGGGAATTTATAAGAAAGTCAATGGCGGCCAGGTAAGGTCGCTGGCGCACCTGAGGGAACTAATAAAACAGTCCAAGATTCACTAGGAAATGTAGGTTACAAGTCTAATGAACGATCGATGTAACGCATTCGCGGTACGCTACCCAATGGGTGAATATGAGACTATACTGGTCTAGTGATAAATGAGCCACAAATTTTCACAAGTAGAGCGTTAGCACTCACAATTGTTATTGATTGAATTGTTGGCCGTTCCAATTCCTATACCAATTTATCCCGGCAGCCAACGTCAAGAAAATTCTGGTTCCCTATTTTTGTCCGCCCCTTAGAAGATCCGTAAGCAAAGCATTGACCTTAGACTACAACCAAATCGTATAGCTCAATCCGGAGTGCCAAATGTTTTTGAAATCTCTGCAATAAATCCAATTATAGGGACATTCTTAAGGAGTGGCTTAACAGCATCATGATTTCTCTTTTTTTAGAGGTTACAGATCCGCCATCCGATAATCGATAGTGGCAAATAGTGGACTATTCGTAGTAGTGGACGTTCGTTAATACGGTTAGAAAAGTATGAAAGATAACACTAGCGCTAATAGCCAGCTCCAACAATAGTAGAATCAGTTGGAGTTCCTTCACTTAAAAACAGTAATATAAATGTCAAGGAGGGAGTATTTTCTCCCTCGATATCATGTTTTAATAGCCCTATTTTGGTCTGATATTTTGCGAATACATCAATACTTGTTTGAAACTCTATTAATAATATTTTATGACCCAAAAAACCCGGCTGCTTATTTGCTTATCGCCACGACGATAACATCAGTTAAATCCATGGTCGTGATACTTTACACTTGCAAGCTATCGAATGCATCCCTTAAACGTGGTACGGTTTCAAGATTCTTTATTTCGTTTGGATTTATCCATCTGTATTCGTCATGTTCCCAATTAATTCGGATTTGATCAGTATTTGAACTGAAAAGGAATGGATGAACAACCCATGTGATCTTGGGAACATCAGATTCAATTGCTTCCAAAGGCTCCCCGATGCGAAGGAGCGTCACCCTTTCGCTCGTCAAACCAGTCTCTTCTGCAATTTCTATTAGAGCTCGTTCTACCGGCTCCTCCTGTTCTATATATCCACTTATCGCACCCCATTTTGTCTTCATAGTTTTAGCCTTCTGGCTGCGTCTGAGGATTAGAATTTTTTTGTTGTGTTCTAAAAAAACGGTCACGATATTCACCCTATTTTTCGGTTCTATATTTTCCCACCTTCATAGTGCTGAAGCCACAATAGTACTTTTATTTTATCTAGTATTTTGGGACTATGTTTTGGTTTCGTTCATCAGGCAATATTATTGTTAAAATCTATAATCTAAATTTCTATAAATTTCTATATTTCAATTTATTTTCCAGATCTCAAACTCTCAGAATATCAAGCCCTGTGCTTCGTATTAGCTCCATTATTCTGGTTTTCTCACCTCCAAGTCCTTTCCAGTCAACTATTACATGAGTAACTTTTTCTATGCTCTTTATAATCATCTGGTCTAGTATCTCTTTGTCAATCGACTCCAAGTTGTGTTTGGCGGCAATTGCAGCAAGACCATATTCTGATTCCAATAGCAATTTATTAAATTTGATAGGATAATGTGTTCCACCCAAACCGATTGCTACCTTTTCACAAGATCCTAGACCATTTTCAATTACTCTTAAAATAGACTCACACACAACCGAACTACTATTTCGATCGGTCCATTGGTTTGCCGTTGATCCAATCTCAATGAAAAGGACTGGTTTTTTTAATGAGGTTGGTCCATGATGGCTTGATTCGATGACGACATCATATCCTGGAATTAACGCCCTAAGGGTTACAATAGTCTTTAGATACTGTTTTTGCAAATATGGATAAGCTATACCCAGTTCTCTGGGATTTCCGCCATACAGATTATTACCAAAATTGCCTGTACAGTGACATGTTAAGCTGGGGATTCCTTTTAGCGACCTGTGCTGTGAAAGAAAGATAAATGCTATCGAATCAGGATAGATTTCATCTAGATCTTCAAGATAGAGCAAACTTCTTTTGGAAATATGGAGTCTGATACTTTGATGGAGCTTCGACTGAAGGAAATTTGTATTTATTTCTCGTGAAAAAGATCGGTTGTTTATCAAGTAACTTGCCATTGTCATGCTTGCTACATCTTCATTCGAGGCAACAATGGTGTAATAGCGGCCCTCCATAATTATTTCAAAAATATAACCACCGATATTTAGGTAACCATTATGAACGAAAGGTTGGTTTTATGTTCGCCCAGTGTACATAATACTTGCCCTTTGGAATTGATCCTTACTAAAATCAACTGGCTAATAAGCCACTTGGAGTCATGGATGTGACCAACATTACGTTCCTTATGTCATCGTCTGAAAAGCCATCAGAGGATAAGCTTCATTAGTAGAGTCAGTTAGTTAGGTGCTCGGAATAAAGTCTTCAATCCGCTGAGAGGTCCCAATAGTTTGCATCCTTGAATTCTTCTTTCTGTTTTCCCAGAGACTTCCACTCTCTGAATGATTTCGAATAAAGCCTTACATTTTCTATCCCAGCTAACTTGAGCGCATAATATGTTAAGCCCGATAGTGTTCCAACACTACCACAGTATGTAATAATCTCAGCATCAATAGGGATTCCTCTATTTTCAATATACCGCTTTATCTCCTCTGGGCTACGCAATATGCTACCATTGGACCCAAGCATTGTGTATGGGATGTTTTTGGCTTTAGGAATATGTTCTGTCAGAAAGTTGAGCCGCTCTCTTGAATCTATAAGTATCTTGTTAGACTGTTCCCTAGCAGCCTCGACATAAGAAGCATCTGCAATAATGTTGTGATTTATAGTTAGCGAATGTTTTTTCGTTGGAAAAGAATTAATTTTCGTTTCCGTTTCTAGTCCTAAGCTTTTCCATTGACTGAATGTCATCTCGAGCAAGGCAGTATTTAGATGCCCTACGTATTGAAAAGACCAGGCCACTCGAGCTGCAAGTGCACCAAACGTATTATCATAGATCACAACCGGCATTCTATCCGATATCCCCAAATTTTGTAAAATATCCCGGATCGTAGTAGGGGTGTCTTTTCCTAGCAAATGTGCAAGCGGGAGTGAAACGGCAGTAGGAATGTGTTCTTGTTGGTATTCTTCACTTTTACGGACATCCACTACACGTACTCCCTCTTTTCTGATTAACATGCGTAATGTCTCTACATCGCAGATTATCGGAAGTTGAAAATTGTAATTCTCATTAATCTCAACGATGTCTTCCTTCGTATCGGTTTCTGATCTGGATGAGTTTTCTATTGTCATGATAATTTATGCTGCACATTCTCCTCTGGCAGTCTTCGCTGAGAATCTAGCATCATTACCATAATCACTATACACTTCAGGGTCTTCTTCGACTGGAGGTAATTGCATAACTGGGGTGAGTGATGCTTTCATATTTTCAATATTCCTTATGTTACCCGTTCCTTCGCCTCTCACAATCTTATTGATCCACTCACTCAATGTTTCGGAGTCAGACCGTTCTTGTTTGTATATTTCGATTATCTTGCGAATTGTATCTATAACGCGCTTGGCAGGTACTCGCATGATTGCCTTACCCAACTCACTTTGTTCTCCTGCGCTTCCGCCAAATAGCATTGTATAAGTAGGAGCCATAGTGGGTCCAATTCTTGATGCACCTCCAAAGAATCCGATTGTTGCGATCTCGTGTTGCCCGCAAGAATTTGGACAGCCGCTGATCTTTATGGTAGAATCCCTCAGGCTATCATCAGTATCAAGTCCTAATTCCAAAAACTTGTACTCGACTTCTTTTGCCAGCCTGTGGGAATTTGTAATTGCTAAATTACAAGAGGTAGTCCCAGAACAGCCAACTGCAGACGCGATTGTTAATGCTCCGGGATTTGCCAAGCCAATAGAACATAGTCTACTGTAAAAGTCGGGCAAGTCAACAGCCTGGATATACCGGATTGCGAGGTTCTGCTGCGGCGTGTTCCTAGCAGTTCCTTCTGCAGAGAATTCACGGATAGCTCCTGCTAATATTCGCAATTGGTTGGCTGTAATATCGCCTGCTGCTAAGGTTACGAATGCTGTGAAATATCCTTCCTGCTTTTGGGGAACCACGTTACTATGTAACCATCTTTCATATGCGGGACGTTCCAGAGTGACTCGTTCATTTAGCATAGGCAGCTTGACCATCTTGGCATTTACTGCTTTAGGAAGGCGCCTCGTTTCCTCTTCAGCATTAACGTCAAAAAGTTTCGATGTATAACTCGCGGTAGTCATTTCCACTATCGAGCGTTCTTTGAGAACCAGCTTTTGGAATTTAGCCCACCCCATTTCTTGAACGAGATAGCGCATCCTGTTTCTTGCCATGTTTTCGCGGTTGCCATGTCTATCAAAAAGTCTGATAGTTGCCATGCATGTAGGAAGGAGTCTGCTTTCTGGTGTAAAGTCTTCTAATAGGTGGCCTATAAATGACGCAGCACCCAAACCTCCACCGAGGTATATTTTGAATCCACGCTCCCCATTCTTGATTTCTGGTATCAAACCAATATCCGCAATTCGTGCTAACCCATGGTTGTCGCAGCACCCAAAATTAATCTTGAACTTACGTGGAAGATTCTGACACATTGGATTTCTCATAAAGAAACGTGCAATAGCTTTGGAATAGGGAGTGGCGTCATATATCTCGTCTGTACAGACACCTGCGAAGTGGCTGCACATTACATTTCTGACTGTATTCCCACAGGCTTCTCTTGTTGTCAGACCTGCCTCAACAAGTCCCATCATCACCTCACTAACATCTTCCAGTTGTACCCAATGTAGTTGAATATTCTGGCGAGTAGAAACATGAGCCGAACCAATCGAGAATGCCTCGGATAAACTTGCAATCTTTTCAAGCTGTTCGGGGTTGACTTCACCACTAGGAACTTTGATCCTAATCATGCTATAATTCATCTGCAGTCTGGACCCATATGCACCATGCTGCAATCTAAAACGACGAAAATCGTCATCAGAAAGCTTTTTTTGTCTGAAATGTTTAACATTTTGAGCGAACAATTCAGATTCCTCTTCCCGACCCCACTTTGGATTTGGTTTTTGGCGAGAAACGCCCTTTTGTATAGGGCTAGTATTGCCTGTCGTCTTCACGTTGTAATCAGATATATCAAACCATATATTTTTTGTGGAAACGATGTATATTGGTATTAATAACTTGAATTAGCGGCAAAAAAATACTGCTAACATTATTTAATTAATATTATCTGGGCGAAGTGTCAACCTTCCAATAAATGGATTTCCAAGCGGTCTTTTGGGAAGGCGGACTAGGATTGTTTGAGTATATTAACTCAGTTCTCTAACTCTCTTGCCTTTTGCTGTGGGAACGATTTTTAGTTTTGCACTTCTAAACTCCTTTTCAAACTGCTTGCCTCTGAACATTCTGTCTAAAAATATTGATAAAGCCGCTACTTCAGAGTGTGGCTGATTTCCTATTGCAATATTATAATCCGCAAGATCATACATTTCCCTCGGAACCTTTTCGGCACCGATAACTGCCAGAATTGTATTTTCTTGTCTTAGATTACTTATCGCGTTATCTATGTGTATGCCATACATTGTTAAATGGACCACTTTTCCACCTTCCTTCTTCCAAGCCTTTATCACCTCCTTCCATTCTCCCACAATTTCAACCTTGAAATCAGATCTTCCGCCCCATCTTCTACCGACATCCTCTATTGTTTGTTTTAAAGAATCGTCTACTTCGCTCATGTAGATTTTATCACTGCCAAATGCTCTCGAGACTAGTGCTGCATGGGTAGTCAATCGATCGTCCCGGACTAACCTATGCCCGATTCTTAGAACTGATACTTTCAGTACGTACTCACTTCGCCGATTATTGGCTTTGGATCGCCCACAACTAGCAATGTCATCAGGTCCTTTAACTTATCGATGTTGTACCCTGTTCTTGCGGATATAGGTATTACGTGTTGTTTTGAATGTGGTAGTCCGAGCCGAGCCGATTTGTCTTCTATATCTTCAACACCAGTCAAATCCGCCTTGTTTAGTACATAGACAACTTTAGTCATTGGTACTCCTAGCTCATACATTGCACTGATACAGCTCTTCAATTTTTTTTGAATTTCTTCTGCCGATTCGCTTATATCGAGCACAAGCAACACCACGGTGGAATAAGACAACTCTTGGAGAGTAGATTTGAATGCGTCCACCATATAAGCAGGAAGCCTACTTATAAAGCCTACGGTATCTGATATCAAAAGTTTTATTCCTATAGATTGTACTAGTCGAGTGAACGTCGATAATGTAGTGAACATTCCCTGTCCTGTAATTTTTGATTCTCCTGTCAAAGAATTGAACAACGTTGTTTTTCCTGCTGCGGTATAACCGGCGATTGACACAGTTGGCAGACCTGCTTTCGAACGCTGAACCCTATGAAGATTTCTTCTCACTTCTTCCTTTTGCAATTTTTTATTTAGAACTGTTGCGCGTTTTTTTATATCAAGGACATATACGTCAGCATCGTATTTACCCATACCAAAAAATCCTGGTTGCTCACCTGCTCTTGCGAGTCTGACTTTCTCCCGTGCTCGAATCATATCATATCGGAGCTGTGCCAGCTTAATCTGAATTCGAGATTCTGCAGTATTTGCTCTTCGGTCAAAAATCTTTAAGATTAGGCCTTCCCTGTCGATTATTTCAACTTGGCACATGCTTGCCAAATTATATTGTTGACTAGGTTTTAAAACCTCATCAAAGATGAGTACTTCCGGCCTCTCCTTCTCAACAAGTTGCTTTACTTCTTGTGCTTTGCCTCCACCAATGCCAAATCTTGATCTTGTGATATGATGTTGATTAATTACTTTCTCGATAGAATAACCTGCAGCATCTGCCAAAGAAATTGCTTCTTTTGCCGCATCCTCGAATGGGTATGTTATCAGGATGGCTTTGTGTAAGTTTGACATTTCTAATCCTCTAAAGCGCCTACGTACAACTGGACTCCTAAGAATCGTTGCAATTTTTTAGCAAATAATTCATCGGGTTTCAATGCTCCGGTTTCAAACTTTTTCAGTAGGTTTGCCTTTTCATTCATCTGCGATCCAAGCTGCTCATGTGTCAATCCCTTTTTCATCCTCGCTTCTCTAATCAATTTTGCAAATTCAGGATTCAGAATAGTGTTGTCTAGCATTTCAATTTTTCTTGAAGGGCTTGTGCTTTTGTTAGAAGGTGTAGTTCTAGCTGCAGGTTGGGATGAAGCTTTTGGTTTAGTTTTAGAAATTGACATGGGTTTACCACGTTTTGAGCACGCCCTACAAACATTAAGTGTTATCCCGTCGATTAATACAGACTTTTTTTCATCAATTATTTTGCGTCCGCATAATTCGCAAAATGAGGACATTAAGATCTGTTAGGCTAAAGCAAATTTAGGCTTTTCTCAACTTTTGTTGCACGGTCATGTTTAGAACGATTTCTGCGATATCGCTGGCATACTCCGCTACTCGCCTAATATTTTCAGTTATAATCTTGATCCGGTATATTTCGTTGATATCTCTTAGTTTGCTTGCGACGCGTATAATCCCTTTTTCAAGATCGTCTATACCGCGAGATCTTTCTATTGCTAGATCGGCAGAATCATAATCTCGCTTAAATATTGATAGACACGCCTCATCCAACACTTCTAGCGCAAAATTGCTCATTTCAGCAATCTTTTCTATGATATCTTTATTGAGTGGCCTCTCCATTTCGATTATATCTTTAGCTATTAGCGTCGCATGGTCAGCAATTCTCTCCGTGGATTTTGATATCAATCTGTATCCTAGGCAGTTACGAGAATCGTCTAACCCAATTTCCTTGAGCAAATGCTCATTTTTTATTGCAATGTTGAGTTGTCTTACAATATAGAAACTGAAACGATCCACTTCATCATCAGATTTTAAAATTTCCTTAGCCAGTTCGATATTGTTCTCTCTTAAAGACAGTATTGCATCACGATGCATAGATTTTGCAATCAAAAGCATTCTTTTGAACGCCGCGTCTACGGATAGCTCGAGCAAATTAATCAAGACTTGCAGTGTAATGCTCGTTGCTGAATCAGCTATGATCTCCGTGCCCATTAGAACACGCCTTACAACGTCCTTCATAACTTCGCGCTGCTCGCTAGATAACCTTCCTCCATCTTTCTGGGAGATATTGATAATATTAAAACCGAGAAAGTATAGAGAAATTAGCTTACGAGCAAGAAAGTATGGGCTGTTATCCTTTGTAACTTCTATTGTTGCCTCTCTTTGTTCTTTAGATATTCTCCTTGATATTGGAGCTATTTGTAAAATAGAATGTCCCTGCCTTGCAATTACAACTAGGTCACCCTGTTTCAATTTCAGATCTTGGATCCATTTTTTGGGTAATGATACAATATAAGACGAGCCCCCTGTAAATTGTATCTTCCTCGTTTCTTCATTTTGATTTCCTAATTCATTGCCTTCATTACGATCCATTGTTGTAGTATCCACTCTGGTTTTTATATATTTGTAACCTTCTACTATATAGATTCCAGTTGGCATCGTAATGAGTAAAATTAATGTACTGTTCTCAAATGACTAACACCGTTTGAAACCACTAACATTGAATCCCGAAGAAAAGTTACGGCATCATATCGATGCCTTATTCGGAACTGGCATTTATAACAGCCTCGCAATACATCATACTACGCAGGATTTTGGATTTGAATATTCGAGAAGCACTGGGCGCATCAAAAATTTTTCAGTCAAAAATCAGTTAGTCGTGACCCTTAGAACTGATGGTGGACTTGCCTTAACAATATTTGGTGCAACACAGTTTTTGCGGAACCAAGGATTCAGAGAGAACTGTGTAATACCAACAGAAGAGGCTTTGCCTTTTGTACGACAAGGAAGATCATTATTCTGCAAGCACGTACGATGGTGTGGCTCAAATGTCAAAGTCGGGTCAGATGTGGCTATAGTCGATGGCGTCGGTACGGTTGTGGCGGTAGGAAGGGCGCTAATTGGGTGCAATCATATGAGAAATTATCAAAAGGGCATTGCTGTGAAGATCAGAGAAGGAATAAAAAGCCCACGACAAATATAATAGCGACATGATGCGCGGCGGCAACCGTGAGATGAGACGAATGCTAGATAAGATGGGGCTCGAAATGAAAGACATCGGCAATGTTGAAGAAGTTATTATTAAAACTGAGAGTAAGGAACTTTATCTTCTAAAGCCTCAAGTGATCGAGATGAAGGGGAAAGATAGTACAATATTTCAGGTCATCGCCTCTGAGATCGAAGAGAAAGCAAGAGAAATTCCGATCTTTAAGGAAGAAGATATAGTCCTAGTTATCCAGCAGGCAAACGTCAGCAGGGAAAAAGCCGTTCAAGCGTTGATTGATGCTCATGGAGACATGGCACAGGCAATTTTGAGTTTGACCACCTAGAAATTGCGGCAACTGAATCCGTACATTATAGATATGCCTAGGTATTACTTTCAATCATCGTGAACACAGGATCTCATATAAAACACTTTAGCAGTCATAGGTCCGACGCATTCACATAGGGAACTAAGTAGTTCATTGACATAGAAATATCGGGCTGTTGATGCACTTATTCCAGCAGAGGGATTTGAATTATCTATCTTGCTATAGATGCAATATGGTCCTTACGAAGATTCGTAGTGTTCAAGAAACGCCGTTAGACAGGTTTCTTAAGCTATCGAATCGCGCGAAACCGTTGTTTTGATACTCCAGTCAGCTTCTGCAATTACACAAGATTTAATAATTATTTCGCATAACAAGCTTTGATGAAACGCCCCTGAACAAGGAGCTGCTGCGATATAAAATTGCAGTAGCCACTGTTTATGGTCGTCCGTACTATAACATCACTCATGCGCTCAAATTGATGGATTTGCGTTTCGAATCGTTGTCTCCAGAACAGGCAGCAGTGTGTGACGCCAAAATTATTATCACAACAGAAGACGAGGCACATATCATCAAGAGAAAAGATGTTCTCCTAGAAAGTGAACTCGATAAATATCCTACTCTGTTGAAAGCAAAAATGCTGCGTAAGGTTATGGGATCTCATCACAATGACCAGTTGACCATAGGCGTTGACCCCGGCGATAGGATAGGAATATCAATAATTTATCTGCATGACGAAATAGACAGCTTCGTCGAGTCTTCTCCGCGCTCTGCGTTTCAGTTAATATCTACATTACTGCTAGGAATCGATTCACAAAGCAAGGTTGTCAGAATAGGTGACGGCAATCTTGCCTTAAGCAAACAAATTGCATTGATGATAAAAAGAAGGTTTAATGATCTGGTTCACGTCGAGATAGTTGATGAGCATGGCACATCCTTACCAAAATCCATAGATGCAAATAGGCGAGGCGTAAGAGATAGGTCCTCAGCTAGAGCAATTGCACTCCGAGATGGTAGACGTTTTGAGTCGTTTCATAGGTAGCCTAGAATCTGCTAGAATCTGAAGTGTTCCGGTAGTGAGTTCTGAATTATTGTCCTTCAAGTATAAATAAAAAACCAAAAAGTTGCAAGGGATATTGCGCCTTGAGTGAACAAATGATCAAATTTGTTTAGTTTTTGAAGAATTAAATTGTTTAAATGTTATTATCACCGCAATTTTGTTAATAAAATATGTGTATAAATTTAAATAGTCTTTTTGACATTATTGAAATAAGGTAAAATATTTTACCAGGAAATGAAAGAATGACTTGTAAGGGTATATGTATCCGTCATAAAGCACAAAAGCCCGTAGGCTCTGGTCGTTACGCTAGCGGACAGAGGCGATGTCAAATATGTGAGATTTTCATAAAGTGGGATGGTTTGTGGTGTCCATGCTGTGGATATCGATTGAGAACCAAACCACGTAACTTGAAATACAAAGCAAAATTGCGAGCAAGGAAAAAGCTTCAAGATTCTCGAGGAGCAAAGATTATCCCTATTCATGTTTCGTAGTTGAAAAGATCAGTCATTTATGGGAACGCATCTAGTAAATTTATCAACTGTCTAGACTGAAAAGACAAAGGAAGACTGTGCTAGGCATACCAGGATTCGCTTCGTTTGCCAAGGCCAGATCACTAGACGACGGCCTACCTAACCAACCTTAACCTTTGAAAGACGGAATTATCATTCTCCTAGTATATATAATGATCGAGAAGCAAGTAGCCTATAGTTATAGAAGAACTTCGTTATCATCAAAAAACAATCAAATGAACGATACGATACTCCGAAATAAAATATCGAAGTTCATGGACTAAACGGCATAGATATACAGCACCAGTCCTATATCGACGCTAAAGCTGTACAAAGCAATCGACTGCATTTTATGATTATAACATTTGCATGATTCTCAAAATGACAGATCCACCTTCGTGATTGTCATGGATGCTTTTTACTTTGCAATCGATAAGAGTGTTGCCAACAAATAAGACGTGCCAATTAGACATATACGACGCTTCAATCGCTGCGACCACAAGAGTATGCATGTCTAACTCCACTACCTTTGCCGTTAACTCGAACTTAGAATTTAGTTACCTTTTCTGTAAACTCACTCCATGACTGGAAGTTCAAAGCTACGGGGTAATTGACCTAGGTTAGTTTTTTGTTAGTTTTCTCGAATTAATCAAGTGTTTGACTCGAACTAATCATGAGATTAACTGAGGCCAATAAGTTATATTCTTTTCATATTCCTTGTCCGTCTTCTACAAGTAATATTATACGTAGACAGCAGGACTCACATAGCCCAGCCTTTGCCATGCTGTGTGAATGATAATCTCTTCTCTTCTTTTCCTATAAAACCTGAATGAACTAGATCTTCTTTCGGTTTGTTAACATCGATCATTTTGAGTTCCCAAGTTACGGTAGTTCCAGGAAATTCTGGTGTGTCCCTGGGCTGCCAGGTGCAAGACACTTTTTTGTTTGGAATAAACTCCTTGGCAGAGCCTTCAGGAGAGTATCTCTATCTAGCTCTTTTGATCTTTATTGAAGATGAATCTGACTTTTTGTCCCACTCTACCATCAAATATGACACTTGTCTGCAAACCAATTTGATAGTTCCCTTGAATCAGTGATAGCTTTGAAGACTACTTCGGGTGAAGGATCAGTGACTACGCTTGTCCTTATTTCTATCGTTTCACCTTGTTGTCCCTTTCCCTCTGTTGTTGAAATCAAAGCGTATTATGAAAGTGATATTTCAATATTTAAATATTTCCTTAATTATAAAGATATTATGGGTTCTCCATGGAAAGCACTGTCAGATGACAGCAGAAGAGAAATGCTGCTTTTGCTCAAGAAGAGAGATATGATACCTACCGAAATTGCTGAGCACTTTAACTTTACTTTGCCAGCCCTCTCATCCCACCTACGTATATTGAAAGACGCAGATTTGATAACGGAAAAGAAACACGGAAAGAACAGGTTCTATTCGTTGAATAGGCATATAACGTTAGAGCTAGTAGATTTTTTTGAGGATATGTATGACTATAATTTGAAGTCATTGAAAGAATACATGGAAGGCAAGAGAAGAAAAACAAGAAAACGGACATTCGATGAAACAATATGACAGAAGGATTCAGCCGTCATATTACTAATCAACCACAAGTAGAGGTATGAACCCATAATATGCAATATTTGCAGCTGATTCTTGATTTAGAAAATGAATCGCCATTGTAGAGGTCGAAAACGGGACTGTGGCAGGAACTGGCAATACCGCTAAGACAATTTTTTTCAGGCAAGATTTTTCAGAAAATCTGGTAATTGTGGTTTAATTTTTAACTCGCACCTCTAATTATTTTGATTGTTATATGTTTTTCTAATAGTCAAATTACATAAACCAATGAATATAGATGGTTTAAATGAGCTAGGAACATGTGTACAGATTGATTCTTAGTAATGAAAAATGAAATGTCCGATTCACTCATCGCACGTACCGTAATTGCGCCAAGTACTAGAACTTTTATTATAAAATTTTTATCTTTTCAGAACGGCTGTTTTATCGTAGTTGCTGAAGGGGCGAATCGTATTGGCTCTTTGTATGTTTCTATGGCCTCTTCTAATAAGGTTAACACGGCAAAAGTTATTCCGAGCAAGTATGACTCTATGTTCATCAATACAATATCGGAAAGGGTCTCTTCCATGATAAATGGTATATGTCTTGTTTGCATTCATAGCATAAAGCAGCTGCATCTCGACGATATGAAAGCAATAATGGGAGAAATCATGAATTTGGTTGGGGAAGAGGATGACGACATTCACAAAAAACAAAATGGAAACATCGCAGAAAAATAATGACTTACGCGCCTTCCTCAGTGTACTAGAAGAGGAAAATGATCTCCTTATAATAAAGAAATGCATTGAGCCAAAATTTGAAGTTGCTGCCATCGCTAGTAAGATGGTCAGAGGACAGGCAATATTATTTGAAACAGTTAAAAACAGCAAAATCAGAGTTGCATGTAACATTTTGGGTAGCCGAAGGAGATTCTCTCTTGCCATTGGAGCGAAGAAGGAAGAGTTAATTCATTCCTACGTTACAGCGGCGATGACGCGAGCAACCGAACCGAAAAAAATCTTCACTAAAGCGCCTTTTGAGGAGAATTCCAGCAACAACTTAGGAGACCTACCCATCGTTACACATTTTGAGAAGGATGCTGGCGCATATATCACATCCTCAGTTGTTTTTGCAAAAGATCAGGAAAGGGGAAACCAAAATGCTTCCACACATCGCTTATTATTGATAGATGACAGACATCTGGCAATTAGAATGGTTGAGGGTAGACATCTCCACAAGTGCTTTTCATTTTCCAAAGAGCATGGAGAGGATCTCAAAGTTTCTATAGTTATAGGCGTGCATCCGGCAATTAGTATTGCATCAGCATATCAGGCAGCATATGGTGCTAATGAAATGTTCATCGCAAACTCATTGCTACACGAAAAACTTACGGTTACAAGGAGCAATTATTCCCAGCTTTTCATCCCAACCCTTAGCGAAATTGTGCTTGAAGGAACGATCCTCAGAGATAGAACGGAAGAGGAATGGATGGTAGAGGCACTAAGAACCTACGATATAAAACGCCGACAGCCGGTCTTCGAACTCGATAGGATCAAATTCAGAAATAATGCAATTTTGCACGATATTTTACCTGGCTATCCGGAGCATCGACTATTGATGGGTTTGCCCGTGGAAGCAAAAATATTTGACGGTGTTAAAAACGTAGTTCCCACGACAATGGCCGTCCATCTTACTGAGGGGGGTTGCACCTGGTTGAATGCGGTAATTCAAATCCGCAAGCGTCTTGAAGGCGAACCAAAAAACGCTCTTCTGGCTGCATTTGCTTGCCACCCTTCTCTCAAAATGGGAATTGTGGTAGACGAAGACATAGACCCGGCCGATCCTATCGGTGTAGAATATGCGATCAGTACTAGATGTCAAGCAGATAGAGGATTTATGATAGTTACAAATGCAAAGGGATCCAGTCTTGACCCATCAAGCGATCAGCAGAATTTGCTTACGACCAAGGTAGGAATTGATGCTACTGCCACTCTTCTTAAACCTAAGGAGCGGTTCGAAGTTGCAAGAATTCCAGGAGAAGAACAGATTAAACTTTCAAATTATCTGTCTAAAGAAACGTACTGAGCAATGCTTTGTGTACTTTTATGTTTTTGTATTTGCCTTGTAAAGGTACGGAATTTATGATTTATTTTGAATCCTATCGTTATGATTGCCACTACATAATTTCAGTTATTTAATTTCCAACATGATTCGTATGGAAATAGTATAAAACATCTTTTCATGCAGCAATCTGCTGGTCTCTATATGACGAGTTACTTAGTTATATTTTCTCGTCGCAGCCTTAAATTTCTTTAAATTTAATACAGCATTGCCTTGATAATATAGATATAGAATTGTGATACTAAATTATTTATTCACCAAATAATACTCCCAATATTCCATATTATTTCTTAATAATCTAACGAAACAGTTATGGTATAGCTGCTCAATTGTTACCAGTAAATAGTAAAACTTTACTATATTTCTTAATCTGAGCATATATAAAACAATAGAACGATAAATTCTCGATTGTTTGATAACGATGAATTAACTATGCCAGCACATGAAAAAAGCGTGGTCGAGCAACGACAGCGATACTCTCCAATTCAGTTCAACAAAGTACTAATCGTCGGGCTAGGTCAGCTAGGACTTCCTGTAGCAAGGTATGTTAAGGAAAGGGGATTTGACACTTTTGGATACGACATTAGTACGAAGGCAATGGAGCGAGCTGAAAAGATAGCAGGAATAAAGAAGGCAAGTACTTTTAGTGACTTTGATATATATATACTATGTGTCTCGACACATAAACCAGATGATATGTTTTCGCCTCAAATAGATGGATTGTTATCTATAACAGATCGAATTTCAAGGGAAGCAAAAAATGGAGCACTTGTTTCAATAGAGAGTACAATTCCAAAGGGAACATCAACCAAGACATTTGAATTACTTAATCATCGATTGCATGTCGTTCACGCTCCACATAGATGGTACGCGTTGGAAGAAAAAGAGCATGGTGTAAACCAGTTACGTGTAATAGGTGGAGTATGTAATTGTTGTCTTAGACTAGGGGTGCAGTTTTATGATGGTAATAGTGCTAGCAATGATGAAAAAGGAGTAGAACATTCGTCATTTTCATCTTTGTCTTCTAATTCCTCACTTAAGAGTCTGGGGATCCCCATGCATCCCGTAACAGAAATTGAAATTGCGGAAATAACCAAGGTCATTGAAAATGCACACAGATATTTACAGATAGCATTCGCTGAGGAACTCTACCTATATTGCCAAGCAAATAACATAAACTTTCCGGAATTACGAGATGCCCTGAATACTAAATGGAATGTGAATATTTTAGAACCAAGAGAGGGAATAGGAGGTCACTGCCTTCCAAAAGACACAAAGATGTTCCTGCGCTCATCCAAAGCCATACGAAGTAAAATACTTACAGCATCTATGGAGGTGGATCAGCATTATCGAAGATATAGACAAACTAGAGGCTGGAATAATAATCCCGGTCAAAGCACACACCTAAGAACAGAGGTAATAGGAGAGGAGTTCTTATCACTCCCGTCGTCATTGTCCCAGATTAATTCCGAAGAGGATACCCAAGAAACCATCTAAATTGCAGGGAAAAGATCTATCCACTTCCCCAACGAGAACGGAACTCGGAGAGTTTAATGCACCAAAATTTTAAGTAGGTAAAATTTCTCATATCAATTGTTGTCTATCAACAATTTCCAGCATTTAATTGAGGACTGGAAGTCAAATGTTGTTAATTTCCTGGGCGACGGTAATGATTCTGAGAGGCTAGCTGAGTATGCTTTACATGTTTCAAGGATTCTTGCATATCCAGAACTGGATGTAAAAGAAATTTTAGATAAAATCGACGCAATGGGAGGCGAGCTAATTGTGGCAACGAAGAATTTGATGCCGTTAAGACCGACGCAAATAATAGAAAGAATTAACAATTATTTATTTAAGGAAAGGGAATTTAGAGCAAACTTACAAGACTACTATAACCCCTTGAACAGCTACCTTAATGTCGTTTTGGAACAAAAGTCTGGTATTCCTATTACGCTTTCTATACTATACATACGCATAGCACATAATCTAAAATTCAGATTACACGCTGTCAATTTTCCTGCTCATTTTCTGATTAAACACATACTGGAAGGGGACGGCAGTGAGATAATTATCGACCCGTTCAATGGTGGACGAATAATGGATGATTACACTATGAAAGAATTGCTAGATCAATTTTATCCAGGTCAAAATATTGCATTAACACGGGCGTTTGTAGAAAAGGCTACTTCAACACAAGTCATGGTACGGATGCTCAATAATTTAAAGGGTAGTTATTATGAATCGCAAGATATTCAGAAAGCAGAAATAGCAAACGAGATGATAATTGCCATAGAGCCCCATAACCCTGATGCGGTAAGAGACAAGGGGATGATATTGCTAAAGAGGAATAATCCCTTGAATGCACTCGAAATGTTGAATTCGTACCTCGAACTGGATCCTGAAGCAGAAGACGCGGATGCGGTTCTTGAAATAATAAGACAAGTCCGTGAACATATTAATTGAAAATAATCTCAAACAGAGTACTCTTGATTCTGAACTTGAAAGAGCGCTTTATGGTTTTTCTTAACGATTGGCAACTCTTCACTCTGAAGATGTAATACATATGAACAAGAATTAGGCGATGGTTTGTTTGATGAAATACATTGTTAGATATTGCATATGTCGTTTAGATCTTCTAAAGACGCGACCCTTGCGTAAGTCTTACTCGACTAGATTCCACAGCACTGCACTATGGGTACTTGCGTAATATACCCATCGCGAGATCACGCAGAAACCGTTGTTTTCCAACAAGAGCATTCATCCAATGTTGTCAGTTGCTAGAACTGCAGATGCTTCAATGGCCCTCTGTCGTATTCCAAATTGTAGCATTCTTGCAATTAGTGCAGTAGCGATCCTCCTTCGTCTGTGAGCTAGATGGACTCTCCTTCGAGCCAGATCTGCCTTTTGTTCGGACAGATGGTGCGATGGGAAATAGCTAAGGGGAAGTTCTTGCTTCTTTCCATTTGATCAACCAGGTAAAGCTTGCCAGGATCATCAGACCACAAGTCCCATACTAGATCAAAATAATCGTCCCATTCGAAAGTATTGGTACAAAACCTTAGCACTTCCTCTTTATCTAATCTTTTAGCTGTCCTACCTATCACGACAGAGCAGTACTTCTATTGTCATTATCGTATTCATACTGTAAAGAATTTGTGGGCTTACGAAAAATCGTAAAGGCGGTATGACAACTAATTCTTTGATTTGTCATCATCTAAAACGACCCCAGCGTATTTGCCTCTTTTGCCGACGTTTCTGGATCCTTGGTTATAACCGCGATCCAAGGTTGTAGAAGGTCCGGGTTTAGTTTTACTAATTCGATATCAGCCTCAGCTAGCAGCTGCGTCCCGTCTTCTGGGTAGTCAGCAAGAACAACTATCCTTTTAATGCCGACGCTGACAGCCATCTTGCTGCATTCTAGACATGGAGCAAATGTCGAATATAATGAGGCGCCCCTCGTACTTCCAGCATTTCCAAATAATGCGCACTGCATTATAGCATTTGCTTCTGCGTGGGTACACATACATCGCTCCAAAAATTCACCTGATTTGAGTTCGCCTCTGATTCGCGCATTGCATCTGTAACATCCGCCCTCAAAACAATTCTTCACACCTGATGGAGTTCCGTTGTAGCCTGTTGCTATTTGTCTATTCTCCTTTACAATCACTGCACCAATATGTCTCGTAACACAGTTCGAGCGGAGTTTTGCTATTTCTGAATGAAGCATAAAGTACGTATCCCAGTCTGGTCTCTTCATTTCCTTTTCAGATTACTCGATACAGGTTAGTATATTAGATTATTGCACAAACAAGAAGCTTGTAAGAGGTATACATGTGCGAGAACGAAGTGATAATCCGACAAACCTTATCTGAGGTGATGTACGCGACAAAGAATCAGCACTGAAGGCTCCGTGGGTTTGGGAAGACCTACATCTCATAGGACTCCGATATGTATCATTTCCTCATGTCGCATTTTGAATGTTTGGCGTCAAACTATCGGGGGATTCTTGTGGCAGAAAAGTCAGAAGTTGGGTTAATAAGCCCATAAAGAGTCTCTCCTCGTGGTTACATTAGGAGCAATGAGTGTAAGTGGTATGAGAATAATAGTTCCCAAATATGTAATTTTTTTATAGCCCTTCAGTGCATAGTAATTATCTGTAGGTATATGCGCCACTCAAGCCTTGAAATGGATGAAAGAAGGTCACGGAAACTCCTTCTTGGAATATTTTACTTTTGTGCATTCGCAATGGCTTCTATTACAGCATACGCTTTGTACGTCAGTGTCGGAGAATATCTTAAAACTGGGAGAGTTGTGATTGGGGAGGTACTCGTTAACACAGAATTCCCTGTACATGGATTTTCAAAACTTGTTACTTATCTAATGATTGTATCCGTCGTGGGATGGTATTGTGTGACTAAGTTGGGTGGTGAGAAGGTCACTGACATTCCTAATACAATCAAGTTGATGTTACAATTAGTAGTTCTAGCTATAGCTGTAATAGCGCTATATGAATTCATTTACAATTTCATAATATGGAGTTCTTTGATTACTGCTGATGCTATGAAAGGAATATTGAGACTCGACACCATAAATATGCCATACCCTAATCCGAAAACACCTTGGAACCTTGTATTTGCAACAAAGATGTCATTGGCGGCATTTCTCATCTCGGCTCACGGATTTTATATCATGTCAAAGCCGAAGAAAAGACCATCAGAACAGTGATAGCAAAATAGTAAGACCTCCAAATTGCATGGTCTCACGATATCAGACTTTAGATCTCCTCTTATTGCTTCATGCTCCTGGTAAACACAAATTCCACTAGATTCAATTTGAAACTATATACAATTGGTGAATCGAATACCATGCATGTAATGACGGCTGATGCAATACTATGAACAGAAACGAGAGAACATTTAAATGAAGTTCGGGATTTCGCAGCAGTTACACTGTCTGCCACCAATACTGATTATTTCGATTTTCTTGTTCGATTAAAGGGCCGACGATAATAATATCCGCGAATAGAATAGATTAGACGAAAGAATAGAATAAACCCATATCAGGAAGAAAAAAATAAAACTGTGAATTGAAAAATTGTGGGTAATGCAAGAATCAGTTACATACCCACCAATTCGGTAGCCACTTTGTTGTTGTTGTTATCATTAGACCTCTAGGTAGACCGTTCCGTTTTCTATACTAACCTTGAATGACTCTTCTGCGCTTAATTTGGCAGGAAACCACAATAGGTTGCCGTTAGTTACATCCCATTTTGCACCATGCCAAGGGCAGGTCAGTTCCTTGCCGTTGAGCTCCCCCTCATGAAGCTCAGCTCCGGCATGGTTGCAAGTATCTCCCATTGCATAGTAATTCCCCCCTACATTCGCAACTAGAACCTCCTTTCCGCCTGCCGTTACATGTGTTAATTTTCCTTCTGGAATATCAGTAGTTCTTCCTACAACCACTTTTGCCATGGAGCTACACCGAAATTGTCATATTTAAAATCTCATCGTCTTCAGAGTGTCAAATGACGTTCTGATTCATCATTTCGTTGTTTTCGATTATTTATAGCACTTAAACAACATAGGTTATGATTAAGCTCCGTTCTTAGTACGTATCAGCAAGCATATTAGTGCTTTTTGAACGTGCAATCTATTTTCGGCCTCGATCCACACAACTGATGCCTTCCCATCAATTACGTCTGAGGTTACTTCTTGACCTCGTGTGGCAGGCAGGCAATGCATGAAAATGGCATCCTTTTTCGCTAACCTCATCAGTTCAGAGTTAACTTGGTATCTCGGAAGAAAGGCCTTATTACGAGTGATTTTTTCTTTCTCTCTGCCTATTGAAATAAATGTATCTGTCATCACCACATCGGTATTTTTAGCGGCAGCAACAGGATCGTTGGTAATACTTATTTCCGATCCTCTCTTTTGTCCTTCTCTTTTTCCCAACATTACCACCTGGCGTGATGGTTCGTAGCCAGGAGGACAGGCTACTACTAGATTCATTCCAGTCTTTGCGCAACCCAACACCAAATCATTGCAAACGTTATTGCCATCACCTATCCATGCAACATTTAATCCTTCTAGTTTTTTCTTTTGCTCCTGAATCGTCAACAAATCTGCAAGTGTCTGGCATGGATGGAAAGTATCAGATAGTCCATTTATGACCGGGACAGAAGCGTATGTGGCTAATCTTTGTATATCCGCATGACGATATAGTCGAGCTACTATACAATTTACGTAAAGTGATAAAGATCGTGCCGTATCTTCCATAGATTCTCCACGTGCCAATTGAATATCGTTAGTGCTGAGATATACCACACTCCCACCGAGTTGATACATTCCTGTCTCAAAACTCACGCGAGTTCTGGTTGATGGTTTTTGGAAAATCATCCCAAGAACTTTTCCTTTGAGGGGTGAGTTTGATTTTCTATGCTTTGACTCTTTTTTTAGGCGACTAGCTAACTTTAATATCGAAAAGATTTCTTCGGGGTTTACGTCCATGAGACTAAGAACGTTCTTTTTACTTGAGGAGGTCTTCAATGTCTTCATCGCTAAGATATACAACTTTCTCGTCGGCGTCCTTGCCCTGCTTTTCTTTTTCGTCGGGTCTCCTCCTTGAATCCTTCTTTTCCGTTCTCTGCTCTTTACTTTCCACGTCTGTCAAATCGTCATTCTCCTCTGCCGTTATTTTGGTATCTGGTTCTTCGACTATTTTTGATTCTTTGTCATTCTTCTTTCTATTAAATAGCCTGCTAAAACGACTCTTCTTTTTCCCTGGCTCTTCGTCAATATGTGTTAGAATGATGTCTTCTCGGCTTTCCTTTGTTTCAGACTCCTGGCCATTGTCTTTTAAAAATGTGGATTCAATATCTAACACAGTTTTTGTGTCATTCTCCGGCTCTGCCACATGTATTGCTGATTCCGGTAGAGGTGATTTTTCTTTCTCTGGGGTTGGGGAATAATCAGCAGCACCGCTGCTCTCCTTTGCTCCAGTTGTCCCTATCATAGGTTTGCTTATTTCGTCAGCTTTCTCTAAAGGGCCGCTAGACAAGAATTCCGCCTCTGATTTTTCAGTCACATTAGGTTCAGAGGTCAGTTTTGGTCCTAAAACTGGGTTGTCTGTTGTAATACTCTGCGAGCTGCCGAATAGTGATTGAAGGTATTTATCCATTTCAAACGGTATTAAATCATCATATTCCTGCCCAACTCCAAGGTAGACAATTGGCTTAGAAGTAGTATAGACTATTGAAATTGCAGAACCGCCTTTGGCATCTGCATCCGTCTTGGTCAGTACGGCGCCGTCAAATTCTGTATATTCAAAAAACTCCCTAGCTTGATTTATCGTATCATTCCCAGCTAATGAATCACCGACAAATAACTTTATGTCCGGCTTTACTACTTTAACGATCTTACCAATTTCGTCCATCAGATTTTTGGCGGTCTGCATTCTTCCGGCTGTATCGATCAGCACAGCGTCCATGTGGTGTTTCTTACTATAATCAACCGCGTCTCTGCCCACTGCAGAAGGATCAGCTCCGTATCGTTGGGCAATGACCTTTATTGCCAATCTCTCGGCATGTTGAGTTAATTGCTCGATAGCCCCGGCACGATGAGTGTCGGCAGCTGCCAACACCACAGAAATACCATTTTTTCTTAGCAGACTGGCTATTTTTGCGACTGTCGTAGTCTTGCCAGTTCCATTGATTCCAAGAAACACGACAACGAATGGCCCACCTTTCAATTCCCGCTTTGCCTTAATTTTGTCAATTAGACCTACTTTCCCAGTTTTCGCAAACATTTCTGTAATAACAGCTTGGAATCGTAATCTGATCAATTCCTCTTTATTTTGATCTTTTTCTAGTTTTAAACCAAGCAGTTCTTTTTTCAGTTTTGTAGAGAGATCGTCGATTACCTCTTGTGCAACATCACTTTCCAGTAAGCCAAGTTGCAGATCAAATAAGATATTATCAAGATCTTTTTCAGAGAGCTCTCTTTGGCCTATACTCTTAGTGGCACTTGAAAATGCCTTTCGGAGCTGATCGAACATATGCTCAACTGGCCAGCCTAAACTTGGTGAGAAGGCTGACGGCTGTTGTCCCTTTTGTCATTATCTTGGCCTTGTTTTCCAGGGTTTGATAAAGTTGATGCAGCGGTGTTTCGCCCTTGCTGTAACATTTGGTTAATCTGAGCCTGAATTTGCTCCATGCGAACAGCGATTTGCTGTTTCTGGCCTAGAAGTTGCCTCAACGCAAGTTCAAATTCTTTAATTTTGGATTCCACATAGTTGATGGCATCTTCCTTAGTTTTTTCGACAGTCACTCCCGCTCCCACATTTATCAATAATTTCGTTATAGGAGGTACCAACGTGTTCAAATAAACACCAATTCCAACTGGTGTTAATGCTTCAACGACGTTTTCATCCACAATGTTTTGGATGGCACTTGAAGCAAGACGAGCCTCTCCTACTAACCTTGTGACTGTTGCTTCGCGATTGATAATATCATTCATATAGGCCTCAAGAATTCTAGACTGTTCCACCATCTCATTTATTTTCTGCTCCATCCCACCCTGTTGGCGATTAATTCCGCTGGTCATGTAAGTTCAGTTTCCTCACCTATCTTATAATTGTGACTAGAAATTAGGCCAATAAATACGGGACGATTAGAATTTGTCATTTAACAAGCCATTGGTATTTCTAAGATAATGCGTCATCCGTTATGGCTTTGCTACCGGTGGATAAACACCGAACTTTCCTACCCAGTTTATCCCTCTGAAATTTTTGCGAAACCTTTTTGATTCAACACTTCATTCAACAATGTTAAATCATAAATTCCAACAAGATTTGGTGGCTTTTTCAAAAAACCAATCTTAAATGCGTCTTTTGCTGATTTAAAAAGAGATTGCTTTAACGGGTCGTAAGTAAAGTCTATTCTCGATGAGGCTTGCTCTAATTCATCTTTGATTATAGTATGGCCTGTAAGTTTTTTGAGTTCAGTATTGAATACCTGCATCGCTTCCGCTTTATTATGATTGATCCAGTTCGTTTCATCAACATGCACGGCCAACAATTTCATTATGATTTCAGGATTATCATGCAGATAATCGGTTCTAGATATTATGAGAGCCGTCGCAAATTTTCCTCCAGGCCACAAGATTCGTTCATCGAGAAAGATTCTTGCATTGGCTTCTTTTACCAGTTTTGCACCCCACGGTTCAGGAACCCAAGCTCCATCGATTTGTTTCTTTAACATTGAGGTGAATATGTCAGAACTTTTTGCAGATATCACTTGTACTGTGCCTCCGTTCTCTTTTGTTTTGTAGCCATTTTCGAGCAAATAAGTTCTAAGAGCCACGTCCTGAGTATTGCCCAACTGTGGCGAAGCAAATTTTCTGTTCGCGAAGTCCCTAGTAGACTGGATTCCCGAATCATTCCTGACAACAAAAACAGTGCCTCCGGATGATGCTCCAGAAATTATCTTTAACGCTTTTCCATCGGATACTATATAGCCATTGATAGTTGGATTAGGCCCTACGAATGCCACATCAATCTGATTTGCAAATAAAGCCTCAATCAGCGATGGACCTGAATCAAAAATTTGCGGCTTAACGACGATATTAGTGCCCAATGCCTTTTGAAAATCTCCATTTCCCAATCCTATAACAGCTTGAGCATGATTTAAAATTGGAAAATAGCCAATTCTCAAAATATTAGATGATGAGCCGCTGCTGTTGTTGTTATTGCTGAACGTGAAAACTGGATTACTATAGAGCAACGAACTGGCAATAACCCCGGCAATAATGACTGCAGATATTACCAGTTTTATTTTAACATTCATTCGATTCGCCAACAAGCATCATTCAAGATTGAATATTATGACTTTTAAACACATGCAACTTACAGATAACATGTCGAAATTTATCACAGCTGGATGATAAGGTTATGGTGTGGAGAATACTACCTATGCACCTACGCTACTAATTAGAATGAGTGGTTCTTTGATATGTATATGTATCTATGGCAAAGAGAAATGGGATTATTTTATCCTACACATTAGAATTGACATCTCCAACGATATACCGGTTCACTCCAGTTGTGTTCACATTTTAATATAAATTGAAATTCCACCTACAAACGTAATGTACTGGTTCATTTTACGTTGAATTCTGGTATCTTGTTGTTCTGAATCCCAAACTGATGAGAGTGTTCGACGCAACTCAAAACTAGTTGAACAGATATATGAAAGATATCTATTATAACTAGCATGGAACTGGGTTAAATCCTTCAAAACGATGCCTATATCTTACATCCAGATAGGAGGATCTGGATCTCATTATCACGAGCTGATTGCTAATGACTGCTGAACATGTGTAACTATTCATGCTGATCCTTGATTAGGTCAAATGGTTTCATGGCATTCGGTAAATCTTCTAAGACGTCAGTTGCCACCATGTGCAACCCTACTCGCTCGTACGCCAGACTCGCCGCGATTCCATTCAGAAAAACGCCAAGTATAGAAGCATTAAATGAGCTATACTTGGTAAGCAAACCCACCGTCAAGCCTGAAAGAATATCACCCATCCCTCCAACTGTCATCGCCGGGGTACTTCTTCTAATTGCAGCAGTTTGTTCACCGACACCATCCGAAATTATGTTAATCGATCCCTTGAGTACTATTGTAATCCCATAGTCTTTTGCAGCCGTCTGAACTGCTGAAATTTGCTCATCTTCAGTTGAACCAGGATGCTTTTCAAAAAGCCGAGTGTACTCGCCCATGTGTGGGGTGACGATCGTGCCAGTTCCCGAAATTTCTTGGAGTATCCCAGGAATTAGAGCCGAAGCATCAAGCAGCAATTTAATTTCTGCATTTCTAAGTTGTCTTATCAGTGAAACGAGTGCCTCGGGCTTGGCGAGACTCATCCCCATGCCAATAGCAGCAGCGTGAGGCTTCTTAGGAAGCATCGCCATAAGTCTATTTACTAATCCTGATGTCAACTTATCGTCGGGCAGAGGCAATGCAATGATGTCTGGAGAGTAGGCTCTCACCGGCATAATATTAGACTTCGGAACAGCCGTAAACACAAGATCTGTACCAGATCTTAGAGCAGCTATCGAAGCAAGTATAGGTGCTCCATGATAGATCCTGCTTCCGCCTACGACTAAAACTATACCGTTATCACCCTTGCGAGAAGTTGCTATTCTAGGGACGATGAGGTCCTTTACAAATTTAGGCGTTACAGTTATTCTCTTTGCCAATTCCTTCTCATTTTGAAGCATGTAGGTAGGTGTAAGTGGATGATAAACTTTTACCAGCGTTCTCTCCCTCTTTCTTATATATGCATCAATTTTTTTAATTGGAGAATTTTTTATAGCCCGGTGGGCTATGGAATTACTTTTGTAAGACTAGACCAAAATACACCGTGGGGTCCTCTTAGCTGCTGATAAGAAAGAATCTAGAAGGTCTGAGATTTGCTCTATCATAATGGGGATTCCATGCTTTTTCTGTGATGTAGCCACGATAACTAACATGAAAGAGGTGATGAAGAAGCTCAAAGGTATGGACGCACTAGAATGCCCTTAATGGCTCAAATTTTAGAAATTTTCATCATATCCGCGATTCTAATCTCCATTCCATAACGGTCCTCTTCATTTTTCATATGCTTATATATCATTAGTAGGTCACTCCAATGCTTCACAAGACTAAATTTCCTTGTTATTTTAAGTTGGATAAATTTATAGACTAATACATAGATTTCAAACTTCTTCAGAACGCGTTCTCGATATAATTTCAAATCGAACAAATTCTTTATCAACAATTCTGCACACCGCGTTGCAGGAACTATTCCCTCCCCTAGCAATGAGTAGACCGTGCCTACGGATTCACCTACTCCAACTGACTTCCTTCCATCTGTAAACGGCTCACAGTATAACGGCGGACTAATTCTTACTGGCCGGCCGACCTTTTTTATTATTTCACATTCATATTTTTTTAAAAATTGTCCAACAAACTCGTTAGTATGTTTTCTCTCAAAATCTCCTGCTCCTATGTGTGCATAGCCATTGCCAAGAGGAAAATACCAGAAGTAACCAGTCATCGAAGGGAATGCCTTCAGGTAAAAATCATCAAAAGGAGTTTTATCAAGCTTGTACTTTACCTTGTATTGAACACATGGGATCCACATTTCATTTTTTAACTTTGGAAGGTAGTTTCGATGGAATCCAGTAGAATCGACTATCATATCAAAATCAGATTCAAGATTCTCCTTCCTGGGAGCTTTGCCAAATTCTACCTTTGTTCCTCTTATCATATCTTTAATCAGCCTTAGCTTGTCATAGGTAACCATTCCCTTTAAGCGGATATCAATGCTATTCTTTTTGCTATCGCCTATGTCAACCATCATATGTTTTCCGTCGTGTAGAATATAATCCTCAAAATTCAGACCGCAATTTCTTACTAATTCTGACATCACTCTTCTGGATGTCGCCCATGCGCAAACAGCGTCATGATCTGTTTCTGGCATTCTCTCAAAACCCGTTGCACTGATATCATGAATATCGCTCAGTCTATTCATAAGATAGGCACCGGCTACACCTATACCGACCACAGCGATTTTCATAAGCAATTCTACTCGGCAGTAATGTTCAATAAAAACATTGCAATTCCCTCAGTAAACAAGCGTTTTTTTGAAGCAATTTACACTGTCTCGAACAACGACTGTGCCTACATCACCTGTTATGTGTTGCAAGATTTAATTCCTATATAAAGCAATTTTACGTAGCCAATCTTTATCTAATGCATAATTACAAATGAAATCATGAGATTACCGATCAAGGAGGATGATTATTTTGCCAGAGAGGTTAATTCTGCCTTTGAGATCGTAAAAGACAACTACCTACTAGCAATAAAGCCTCAAATAGAAATGAAGAAGGTTAATGCAATGTTAGGAGACGGCAGCGTAACTCAAATTGACTGCTTTGAGCCGCAAAGGATTACGATTTTTTATCAACAATTAATAGACTCACTAAAATGTTGGACTACAACGGGCATATCTACTTCGAAGACCGAGGACCTACATAGGTTGTATTGTCAGTTCACGCGGGATTTGGGTCAATATAGAATGTCTGGCTATTTTGGAATTCAATTTCATGCACTACCTTATTACCGAGTCGATAAGCGTATTATAGAGATCCAAAAAGAGTTATCTCGGATCGCTGTTGAAGGTGGAACCACCTTCAGATCTATGGCTGACAAAGGAAATCATATAGTACAGAACGAGCTGGAAAGTATTGGATATGCGCAACTGGGATTTGAAGAGTTGCTTGAAAAACTATTTCAGGACGAAAGCCTAGTCGCAGATTTGGAAAAAAAAACAACATCATTAGAAAATGAATTTCCGGAATTCGAAGAAATGCGTCACAAGAAAGAGCAGCTATTTTTAGAATTAAACGATTTACTTATGGAATTATGTCAAATTTCGCCAGTATTGATTGATCATAATAAATTGATGCAGGGAGAAGAAGGAGTGGTTACATATTTTGATATAGAGAAAGTGAAGAATCAGAAAACGAAGGAGACCGATTCGTATATTAATACTAAAAGAATGACGAAAGAACTAACAGCACAGGTTGTCAGTATCTTTAGCGAAATGGCGAACACCCTGCTGGCGGTTAGAATGGGTATCGAAAAATGAAATCAAATTTTTAGATTTCTACTGACCATAAAAACCTACAAGAAATAAGTTGATTGATAGAGAGCGGCGAAGAAACTGACTTTAAAGAAATTTTTCAAAATCGAATGCAGGCGTAGATAACAACCCCGTATTTTTTTACATATAGCTCAGTAATGTAGCTTGTTCTCCACCTGGGTAAGTTGAAGGAATCTTATTCGAATTTAGACGTCTACTTCTAATTAAATCTGGAAAATCGAACGTCATTCCTTTCTCCAACACTTTTTCTTTTAGCCTCTGAAGTACGCTGGTTTCATAGGATTTGTTAACTCCAACATTGAACCATGGTTTCAATGGTTCTTTAAATTGATAAATAGCATTCTTATATTCCTCAATTCCGATTTCATTATGGAATAATTTTAGAATTAATTTCACTCTCTCCCATATATCAGATCTTAACCTCAACAGCGCTCCAATAACATGTCGAACTCCTGAATCATGACAGCTATCTATTATTTCTTGTAAGTGGCTTTGAGAATCAGTAAGACTGGGCAGGATAGGATCAATGTTTACACCGCAACACACTCCTGCATCCGCAAATTTCTTTATTACCTTAAAAATAGAATCTGCTGGAGGGGTACCTGGTTCCATCAGACGCCTAATCTTCTCATCACACGTAGTTATAGACCACACCAAGAAGCAATCCTCTTTGTATTTCTGATGGAGCTTGAGGTCTCTTTCTATAATTTTTGACTTTGTGAAGACATAATACGGAACATTATACTTCTGCAATATTTCAACACATTTTTTTGTTAACCCATACTTTAGTTCCGCGGGTTGGTATGCGTCAGTAGCAGATGACACCATTACTGGTTCAATGGTGTCAGATTTCCAAGATTTTAGCTGGCTTTCTAACACTTCTGCGGCGTTACTTTTGGCATAAACTTTGTCGTAGAATTCGGGAGACCACTCATAAGTTGCATAACAATACCCACATCTATGCTGGCATCCTTGGTATGGATTAATCGCAAGTCCTCTATGCCCTTTAGATATGAAATGATGGACAATTGACTTGGAATCTTTTGTTTCAAAGACCGGCAAAGGTCTCGAATACCACATGTTCATGATTACGCCGTTAATTATTTTACTTAGCAATAATTAAGAATTGAAACCTCTTAGTGGGAGAGGGGGAGGAGCCAATGTGTAAAAAGACATTTGAATCGAAGAGGAATGTGCCTTGCTTTGTGATTGTGCTGATCCAGCCTCCTGAAGACGATGCAATATCACTAGCGACTGTACAACGATTTGACACAGACCAATCCTAATTTTGTTAATGCCTTTCAAAACCGAGTAGCCTGACCTGCACATATTTACCTCATACTCACAAATTGTTAATGGCGAGATAAGATATTCCGCATCTAGACAACATATATAATTTACAAAAAAAAGACAGGTCGATTAAACTTTAATGCAAGACCGAATCAAACCAGGCAAAGTCCTGGGCTCCTTAATATTCTCAATTAGTAGGTCATGACTGGTTCTGCTCCCAAGAATTATATCCCCACCCAGCTCTGATAAAAAGAAAAATACGTAAGAATACATAGCGGCTGAGGCAAATGTAAAATATCCTTGCAAAAGATTTTGGTACGTGCACCACCGGATCTGGCTCATAAACTTGCTGAAACCCTTAGGCACCGCTACGACGTTCGAACAGAAACACACGATGACAGTAAAGCCATCTGTGAAATTGAAGCAAGAATAACGAAGAACTGGATTACAATTTGTAGGTTTGCTCCTGACGAGAATTTAAAGGATATACTTACGATGTTTAGAGTTAACCTTGAAATAAAAAGCAGGGGATGAAAGTTGTTTTTTTCATTCTAACTCAATCCCCGCAATTTTCGAATTTATATGGGTTTTTGAATTCCGTAAGAGAAACTCTCTCTTCTCTTCTTGTGGGTTCTCTCTTCTTGTGGATCTTTGACGAGGTTATTGTTATCCTGTCGATATTTTGAGTATGCTCGACTTTGCTTCAGGCATAATTCTTGTGGGAGATAATCCAACGATTTACAATCTAATTATCCGAATACTTTCTTACCGGGCGACCGTAACACAAGGACTTTTAATATCTCTTTATTAGCGTCTACTTCTAACAGTCGATTATATTAGAATTTGAATTGACATATTGGGGTTTCAATTATTATTCACTAAAGGTCCCTTCCTGGAATGTATGCCGAGCTTCAAAGCGAGGATAGCAAACGATATGAGAGTGCTTGTTGGAAGGAAGTGCGTCCCATGAATATCATTCGCTCTGTCGAGGAGACGTCGCGAACAACTGCTAGATACACCAAAATTTTGTGCTTGTGGGGCCGGATACGAAGGAATTTGTGGAACACGGTCGCGACGGTGAAGAAATTTGAGACAACAAGACTACTATTCGAATTGTGATACAGTATTGTTCTCCATAGAATGAAATTTGCTTAACCAAATTGTTTTTTACTCACGTATTTGCGGCTTTCGAGATGACTCCGTAAAATATTACTAGGATTTCGAGAAAACCTTTGTATTCTTTATTGATCTCATCTGCCGTTTATACATTGAGATCAATTCCTTCACATTAGTCGCATCCTCTGGATCTTTGTCGGCTCGTATCTTGCCAGTAAATTTTGGGAATCTCAGTCCAAGGCCATAATTTTCTCTTATTGAATTGATGCCTGCAGTATGTGAAGGACTAAGAGTTATTTCAGACGCACTGACCTCGATTACTATTCTTGGCTCAAACCATAGGTCCATTTGCATTCTCGTGTCCACTCTAGGATGTCTGTGAGTGATTGAGGTGTCTTCCAAACTTTTGTAAAAATGCTCTAGATCTAGGTCAGTAAAACCTGTCCCCACTTTACAAGTGCTTCTAAACGTATCCGCTTCCGGATCATACGCCGCTAATAATAGGGCGCCATATTTTCCGACTCTACGTCCTCTACCATAGAGTGCAGCAACTATAACTAAATCCAGGGTGTCAGCAAGGTCGGTTCGATACTCACGCTTTAATTTAATCCAGGTAAACCCTCTCGCCCCTGCTCTGTACGAGCTTGCGAGCTGCTTAATCATAAGACCTTCACAGCCATGCTCTATTGCAATAGCCATAAGTTGTTCTAGATCCTGTGTTTTCCTTACAATAACTTGGGGGACGAGTTTAACTTTTTCGTCCATTAACCCTTTTGTAATTTTTTCTATTAGCTTACGTCGTTGGATGTACGGTAAAGAAGTCTTGTCCTTTCCATCGATATATAATACGTCAAAAACATTTATGACTACAGGATACTCTTCTATTGCTTCTTTGATACCATATTTTCGTCTGCGATGCATCAGTTCCTGAAAAGGAAGGAATTCTTCTGTTTGAGCATTAATTGCTGTGACCTCTGCCTCTAATATCATTTCATTGGTCTTGATTGATTTTTTGATAGCTTCGGTAATATCGGGATAATGGTGGGTAATTTTTTCTAACCTTCTTGAAAAAAGCTCTACCTTATCTTTTCCTTTATGGACTTGAATCCTTTCTCCATCCAATTTATACTCTGCAGCCATAGACTGGCCCTTCATCCTTTCTATCGCTTCCTTGGCACTCTTTACCCGTTCTGCCAGCATTGGTCTGACTGGTTTGAATAATGTAATTTCGAGTAATCGCAGGGATTCGAGACCTTTTGTGGCTAATAGTTTTGCCACTGTTCCTAGATCACTCGATACGTTATAGGCATTTTCTAGTATTTGTCTAGTGGACTTGTCACCTGTAAATGCTAACGCTAATGCATCGATTACCGTATAATCAGCAATACCTAGCCTTAAAGTTCCCATCATGAGTTTCATTATGAATCGGCTCTCGCGCGAGGTGGCATCACTTAAAAGACCACTTACGAGTCGAAGCTTGGCATCCTGTGAACCCGTTCCACCGGAATGTGCAATCTTATCTAGAGTCGAATATACCCGTTCAACAGTCATTTTCTCAGCAAACAATGTTGTTTGGTTTTTTGATTTCATTGCTTCGCCAGTCGTAACACCAAGATCTCCCGTTTTGCGGTAAATTTGTGCTATTGCCTCAGCATGCAATCCTGTAGAAAGAGAAATTGCACGGATAGCCATTTTTTCTGCCAAGCCAAGTTCCACTCCTTCATAGTCAGGATGCAATCTACCCTGGATAAGATAGATCACGCGATCAATAATGTCAGTGGGCGTTTGTCTCAAAAGAGAAACGAGGTAATCTGCAAGAGTAAGTCTGCTGGAAGTTAGCTCCATCTGCTCAAATGTATCTACAATTATCGAAAAATCCAATACTCTTTAACTACAGCAAGACAATCATTAGTTTTAAGCTATTCATTTATTTCTTGTTAAGTTCACCTGCAGTTTGTATACAGCAATGTCGCTCTATTGGAGTCCTCGTTAATTGACCGTCTATAGTTTAACTTCCCTAATTTTTCTTTAAGTTATCATCAATCCGAGATTGTTGCTGGAACTACCCATACAGTCACATCACTACTCGCATCTAAGTGGCCGTTCTTGTTATTCTTATTCTTCAGTATCACGTTAACTGTTAAACTATTATTAATATCATCGCCTTTCAAGGTTGTGCTGCCGGCAACGGTTTGATCATTCTTACTAACCGCTACAACTGAAATATACTTCGGAATATTTCCATTATGCGTACGTTCTAGTGTCACCTTCAAAAGGTGTGGATTGCTTCTATCAACATCTGTTATCTTGATGCCGTTGATGAAGCTCTTGTCATGAACATCTAAACCCTGATAATTGTAATTGTAGGTGTACTTGTGGTCATTATTGTGTTTGTAATTGTAATTGTAGGTGTACTTGTGGTCATTATTGTATTTGTAATTGGTATTCCTACTTTCCTTATTGTTCGTCTGACTCTCGGTCTTGCCTACAAATGATACTGTATTACTATTGTGTGTATTACCGTTGTCACCGTAATGTAATCTGAGTGGAGGTGTAGAATCTGTATGATAATTTAAGGATGATCCATGAAATGGTACTAACGAAACATCTGTCGGAGATCCTGAAAATGAAGGTGCAAAAGCTGTATGATGAAATGCTTGAAACGGATTAAGTGCAGATGCAAAAGGAGCTCCTAACATAACTATTGCTAAAATCAATAGCGGCATCATCGTGACTAGAGCTCCAAAACGTCTACCATTACAATCTTGCATTTGCAAATTCTTCGGCAAAGTTGTTTAAGCACTTTGTTTATCATAATTAGGGAATTAATTTACAGAAAAAGCCTCGTCTGACAAATAATAGATTAATCGTAAATAATACTCTGATAGCGAGCAATATTTCTTCTTATTTTCGTTTATTTAACCACATTTAAAAAGAATTAATGCAACAAATTAGACTTCGAGTACCTACATGATGATCAGGGTTTAGAACAACACTTACCCCAACTTGCGACATAACGTTCCCTGCATTTGAGGCTATCGAAATGAACTCTTTTCTGGGGCTGTAAGTCAGGTGGGAGTACCCACAATTAATTCTTGTACTTTTTCATGAATATGGAGAAAATTCATACCTTTTTCGGTAGTCTTGAAAGTTCTTTCTCCTGCCAGATATTCCATTAGACCTTTTTCTATTAAAAGTCGCACATATTCCTTAGTTAGTGTATGAGAAAGGTAAACATCGTACATTATTTTAGTTAATCGCACTCTATTGCCATTGGCACTTTCTAATATTTGCGCAATAATTTCGTTTCTATCTCTGTACTTCATATATACATTGTTACAAACAACCACTACATAAAAATGTCGCTACCATAAATCGATGATTACTAAAATAATTTTATGGACTTAGGGTTAAGGTTTATGGTCGTCCTTCCTACCTAAATAAGGCTGCTAACGGTCAATAATAAAGTGCTTCAATTGAATGTCTCCTCTATACGTGGGAATAATATCGTCAACAGTTTACATGGTCCTGATGTAGTGGTTGCGGAGATGTGCCCGAATTCACAAGGTTCCATTCATTAGTCGAGAAGACACCTTTGACATCACAACTAGATATTGACACTTTTTCGTAGTTAATCGCTGGCGCCATGATATCTCCTTTGAAATTAGCATGCCCAATTCCAAGAGCATGACCAATCTCATGCATTGCTATTTGTTTTACTAGAGATGGACCAAAAAGAAGATCCAAAAGCAGCTGTGGCTATAGTTATTTGGGCACTAGTTATGAGTCCATTTCTACCATGGAGTATCGTTTCTCCCACTATGTAGGCATGGCCTTTACCCCTGATAGAACCTAGGTCATTTGCCTGCACGCGACCACCACCGCCTCCTCCATTCTGAAAATTCAGTGCTACGTCAGCAGTGTTTTTGTCTGAACTTTCTGTAAATTGTAATCCATTGACAATTGAAGCCCATTCATTCAAAGCTTCAACAACTGCTCGCTTTGATGAAGCATCACCACCAACTATTATGTATCTCAACTGTCCTGATGCAAATATATTATCCCAAGCACAACAGACATTTATAGATTGAAAAAAAAATATTATTTTTGCTGTTAGTGAATGAGGAAAATGACTATGATGTCTTAATGTAGCCGATGCCTGTTGAATAACAACAGCAAAAATGTATGGTATGATAGTAGATAGGATCAAAGAGACTACAAGCAATAGCGGAATAGCAGTCAATCTGTGCGTCAAGCTCTAATAAAGTTCAAATTCAAATATTTAGTTTCTAGTTAGCAAACCACAAACCTAAGTCTTTTTTTCCTCTTACAGTGTGACATCTACCGACGAGCCGATCTCGCTAAATATTTCCTTTAAATCAATCAATAAACCGTAAGTTTAGAAGATTCTGTCTACCTGCAGGGATAGGGAAAAAACGGTCATCTAATCTCGAGGCTGAATAATTTCTCTAGCGTTGCAAGCATAAAAATCAACACTTTCAAAACCATCGACCCTCACTGTCGTAGGCACACCACCCGCCCAATTTACGATTTCGCGATATTTTTTACCATTTCCTAAGTCGATATGCTCGGAATACAACCGATAATCATTTTTCAATGTCCCATTAGTATCGAACGGGTCAGGGTCAATATAGCACCTATTTGTTGTTGTAGTGGTAAGAGCAGTATCATCATTATTATCAATATTATTCCAGCTAGTGGTCTTCACACCAAACCATTTCCCTTCTTCAAAGAAAAATTCAAACAAAGGCTCTAATTCTTGATATTCATAAGAAGGATGGACCAATTCTTTGGCCCATCTTGCGGAATGACCTGAATCTTGAGTTGAAACATCGAGTTGAATACAGGCTGCTTGATCAGGCCTATCCCCATGATGACCACCACCACGCATTTTTATACAGCATTCTGTTTTGTGTCCCAGTTTGACGTGCACCCTCATAACAACGGTCACTTCCTGATTTTTCAAATCCTTTTCGCTCCCGAGATATCCCTTTTCCATCGCGGCCTTCCAGTCGTTATTTTGTACTGTAGTTGATGCAAACATATTCAGCCGGCAACTCTTCGCAGGTTGGCCACTACTGCTGTAAGTTATGTCTCCAGATAATACGTTCCAAAATTCAATATTACCTTCTTTTTTCTTGACAAATCTGTAATGACTATCAGTTGTAAAGCTTTTGAGATTGTTAGGATTCTGTTCGTCAAGTATGAATTGAGAACCGTTAGCGTTGGTTGGAAAAAGCATTATTGTTCCGTCTTTGCAAATAGCATTTCTCTTCGTATGTTCCATCTTTGTCTTTGATTGTAATATTGGAGGTCTGGCGGTCGTTTGTAGAGTTTCTTGATCCTTTTGCTTTGTATCATTATTTTTATATAATATTCGTCTTATCCGATCCTTCCAGCTCGAGAATGACATATTCAAGATTCACTCCTAACCAGTATATCATTTTAGCGTCTTTACCCCTCCCTTTTGCACCTAATTGATATACATCGTGTGAGGATTTAGAGAAGCAGATTTAGACCTCATTACAGTTGAGTAAATGAGTAAGACATAAGGTACAAGGCATTCTTTAAGAAAGTAATGCAGAAATGTGTCCATGGTAAAAAGTGGATGGTTACTCGAGATCGTTTTGGCACAACCCGATTCTCTAGATATAATTCCCACCTCGTAAAAGAAGGTGGTGATTTTCGTATTGAACGTACTTGAAAACGAGTACACTGTCAATCTCTGCTACCGCTGCAGTAAGCCTCGTATCCGTAAGCAGCATTGCTGCTCCAGCACTAGCAAAGACCACGATCACGACACCACAAAGATTTCAAACAATTCAACTACTGTGTAGAGAATCTTAACGGAGTAGACATCTAGGGATACCATTTACTCACGTGTGAAGAAAAATATCTAGAAAGAGTTTAGAAAAAGAGAAATTAAATTGACTTACGACTGTTGCCAAATAATATAAGTTGGGAGTCAATTTCAGATCCCTATATACAGAATGACCCCCTTTTTCATATTTTTTTATTTTGCGTATCATATCAAGCTGATATTCAAAAACTTTTTTGGATTTATCAATAGTACTAGACTTATAGTATTGCCCTACCCACCTCTGCCACCAGTCAGTGTACTATTGTACATCCATTTGGCATTTTAGTAAAGATTGTACCATTTTCATAGTAAACGCTGATTGAACCGTTTGGTACTTGGGGGAAGGTAATATGCCAGTTGCCACCATTATTCTCACAAATTTTGGTGCCATCAGGTTTTGTGGTAATTGTAGTACCTTCAGAGGATGAGAAAGAAATGACTGTTTTATCTGGTTTGACAGTAGCATAACTACTGTTTTTCTGCGTAGTAGTGACTGACCTATCTGCTGGATCTTTGGAGACAGTTATACCATTTCGATAATCTGTAATGATATCGTCGTTTGGGGGTAATCTGTTCCACTACCATCAGGATCAATAACACGCGTACCCCCCGAAGGAAAGTCAATCCTATCAGCAGCGTTAGGATAACCTGGATAAAAAAGTGTGACAGAACAGTCAAACGATGATTTTAGAATTTTAGTACGGTCTTTCTTCTTGATAAAGCTGTTGCCTAACGGATCCGGAAGAGATACTACCGACAGGCTGCTTAATGGTACTACGATAATGTACTAGTTCACCAAAAATGCTCTGAAGAACGTCGGGACGATCTATTTTATCACCCTGAACAAACTACGATAGTGTTGTTAGTGATGTTGCTAGTGGAATGTGAGCCAACCCTGTAAAGTCAAAACCACATCAGCTCATGGCAAAATCATTGATATTTAGGATATTAGTATTTCGTCAAATTCGTCAATGTAAATAATCAATATCGTCGTTATTACCGTCTAGTACTATCTACATTTAGCCAGTTTTCACAGTTGTTTACATCGGAATGCATCACGATATTGTTGACACTGAGGTCCATGATGTACTCTAATTGCCAGGCCTGGACCTGTTGTTTGCAAAAAAGAAGAAGGTGGAATTCCTAGCGGGTTATGAGCCTGAAATGATGTACCAATGGTTTCAAAGTATGTTTTGCATAATCTGATAATACATTATCAAGGAACTTCTAGAATGTTTTTGCTGTTTGCCAAATTCTGGCCGTATAAATCCATCATAGCTACTTTTCCTTGGCCATAACTTAGTTCGTAAGTTGCAATCTTAATATTGTATTGGATGCGCAGATCATTGTGAACAAGATTCATACTATCGTTTGGATTATTGACAAACTCTTTTTCAAAGTGCGTATCGTTAAAAGGATTTAATTCAGCATCAACTAGTGTAGATTACCATTGGGAAGCACAACTCTGAGATTGATGGCAAGGCCCTTTAGGTCCACGGTGATATAGAAACTAGTAGTGGTTAATGATTAACTGCCACGATGCAGGGAGGCTACCAGCTGCAGTTTAGCCCAAGATCATAGGTTATTTTTTGAAGAACGTAGTATTTCATACGAAAAAATGAAATACAGAATGTTTCCAATATTTCGGCTGGTATTGGTATTCTTATTATTGATCCTTCCATATCTAATCTGGGTTAAGCAGATTGGTCAAACGACTACAGCCTATTGGGATTCTGGGGATGATTTTTGCCGTTTCAGGGGGTATTGTATGGTTTTTGCAGCAGCAACTATTAGCACTTCTATTATGGGGTGTTGCCATAATAATAATACTGAAATTGAATAGACAGAAAAAAAGACGAACTAAATCAAAAAACAAATATCGATGACCAAAAATAGATACCGATAAAAGAAGGAACAAAAGAGGATGGCTCTGCCGCTTTTAGGTAATACTAAATAGCCCATTGAATTTTGTGGTGGCCAAGATTATTTCAATGATCCATATTTCAGGTATTGTTCTGGAAATGTATGCTCCTTTTTCTGGTACCGCATGAATACATGCTATTTTGAATTATTCGCGGTCGCCTTATTATTTGGCGCTCAATATGCCTCGGCTAGCATATTGAGCATAACTCAATTGAAGCAACAGGTAGTCACAAATATAGTGCCAAGTATGATCCCAACGGTGAGTACTACTAACATCGCCGTGAAGCATTGTTTCATCTATGTAATTGGAACTGTCTTTTTTATCATTTAGTATCCTGTGTTCGGAGCTCGATGTGTTCTTAATAATTTCATGCTATCAATCCTTCGAGCATTCCGTAACTTCGACTTGACATCATAGCCATTGTAATCCCTCGAGTTGATTTAGGCGATCATTACCAACCATTGATAAACGTATTGAAGTTAGAAAGATCTGCATGTCGGTAGCAGTAGCCAAAATTATATTCTTACCAATTATGCATAATCCACTAAAGGGCTGTATAGATTGGTGTTATTCCAGTTATGTATATCATATCCATTATTTTTGATACCCAAATACGCATTCTGAAGCCATTGTTTCCCATTAACAAAATCCCATGAACGTTCTCAGCATAAACCTATGCTCGGGGTGGTGTAACGAGCTAATCCTCGAATTCGTGATTGATAGGTGACTTTATTCATGCTGTCAATTATTTTCATTTGTTTTCATCACTTCGTATACCAATACCTATGCCAACGGAACCAATGCATTCACAGATCCCATGAATATTTTGGACAGATATTTTAAGCTTGTTGCTTGTTGATACTGGCATCGTCATGATGAAAAACCTTTCTCACGTATTGTGAGAGCGCCACATATTGAATGGCCAAGGACAACAATACGACGCCAAATGTTAGAGTCTGCAATATGCTTTTAAAATTGCTTGGCGGAAGTGATGCTACTAGAGCTACAGATATCGCGCCCCGCATTCCACCAAGTAGTATAACATGTCTCCATGTCATTGGAATAATTTCTCCTATGAACTTGGTCGTTGCAGCGAGCATCGGATAGATTGCTGCTGCTCTAGCCGCTAAGACAGCTAGAAATGAAAGAACAATTATGGGGAGGTGTTCACCTACATCAACTATGTTCATGCTTATCCCTAGGTATAGGAACGCTGCAGAACTTGCAAAAAATGCAGTCATTTCCCAGAAGGTGAAGGCAAAGGCTCTAACGTTCTTACTCATAGTAACCTCTTTTTTCACGGTCACATTGCCAAAGTATAGTCCGGCAACTGCTACAGCCATCAAACCTGATACACCTAAAAAGTTTGCAAGTACAACCGAACCAAAAACGGTAACAATAGTTAGTGAAGTTTCTGAGAAAGGATCGTTCATTAATGGATGGAGTCTGTGAGTTGCCGCAGCAACTGCTAACCCAATACCTGCACCACCAAAAAATACTACGATAAAATGTATAGCACCATTAGCAATGGCCAAGTTAATCGAGCCGTTGGGCGCTGTAATAGCGATACTCCCTAAAACAGAAGAAGAAAATGAGGGAGAAGCAGAACCAAGAATTGCGCTACCGGAACTGGCAAAAGCAATAGCAGTTATGGAGGAAAAAACGATGGCTCCAGTAGCATCGTTGAAGGCAGCCTCAGATTCCATTAGAGTAGAGAGTATCTTTGGGACCCTCACCCTCTTGAATATTTCAATTACAATTGCCGCATCGGTAGGAGCAATCAAAGCTGCAAATGCAAAGGCTGCAAGAAGCGGTAAACCTGCAATATACGTCATAATAAATCCACCGGCTAGCGTAGCAAGAACCACACCTAAAGTAGCCAGTAATAACGAAGATATCCTGACAACTTTGAATTTTTTGTAGTCCACATTCATCATTGCTTCAAAAATTAAAGGTGGTATTACGAAATCGATTAATAGATTCGGATCGATTCTGAACTGTTGAATATTTACTATCTCTAATCCAGCAAAGCTAAGAAATGATATGATAATTCCAAATCCCACGAGGATAATCGTATGAGGCACCTTCGTTTTGGAAGAAAATAGGGCAGCAGCGAATATCATAGTTAAGAATATTGGGATTACGTACTCAGAAGTAAGTGATATTTCGCCGTTCCCTCCAACTGTGGAAAGAGCAGGTGTCATGGTGTCGATCATAATAGAATTTTGTTCTAAGACCAATTCTAAAAGTAGATAATAATAATATATCTGAGTAGGACCTTATTAGTCATTGAAACGTACGGACGAGGAATCAATCAACTATCTGTTGCCTAGCTATTAACCCAGCTCTTGTCTTATGTTGAATTGACTGAAGCAAGAAACGTCAAGTCTAAGCGAGTAGACGCGCAGCAAGGTCATGTCTAGCGCAACAACAATCCGACCTTAAGAGTTAGCTGCTAAAAAGAATTTGTTTCCTGTTCATTCTACTGCAAAAAACTCGTTAAACTAAGTGATACAATATAGTCTTCACACTCTTTTTATAATATCATATCTAGATAGTATCTTGCATTTGGTTCCAACAAAGCTTGTATTATCCTTTTTTTTGCTTCCGCTTTTTTCTTTTGGTACGATACTTCTAATTCTTTCTACTATGATCCCACATACAACCACGACTACTGCATATGCACAGTTATTCCCAAAAGCAGACACAAGTAATACTGAAGGCGCTGCAAAAACATTACCGTCATCAACTAAACCATCTTCGCTTCAAACCACCCTACATGTGATAAAAATTACGTCACCTACCAAAGGACAGCAAGTTCCGGCAGGCAGCATCCTTCCCATAGCTGGCACTTCCATTGACAATGTAACAAACTCTGCGGATTGCAAAGTTTCAGTTATTGTAAATAGCATCAAGCCATACCAACAAGTTGTCCCAACGGGACCCGGCGGAGCAAATGATTACTCGACATGGAGCTATAAGCTTTCGCCCACGTATTCTACCATTAAGGAGGGGCAAAACAAGATAACTGCCAAATACTCCTGCGGCAATAACCCTAGTCTAACAGCCCATAACAGTGTCAATGTCACTGGAGTAGCAAATGTCAATACCGGAAGTGTTGCACCCGTTTCATCCCGTGCTTCAACAGGAAAGCTATTATTAATTTCAGTCGATCTAGCAAAGAACTCGATTAGAGGCGGGGGTAATCAGACGATTAAGACAACAGTACTTGATGCCTCAAACTCGAACGCAACGGTAGCTGGTGCAAGCGTGAAGGGAATCGTTATTGATTCGGCCAACACTACCGTAACGAATTTTAATGGAACTACCAACAAGTCAGGAATTCTTTCGTATAGTTGGAAAATAAACAAAGAATACAAACCCGGTACATACACCGTCGACGTCTACGGATATGCAAATGGATATCAGAATCAAATAACACCAGCGACAATGAAATTTAATGTGAATTCAGCAACTGTGCATAAGACTAGCTCCACTGGGAGTAGTAACCTAACCCATCACAGCCTTCACAGATCAACAAGTTCATCTACAAGCTCATCTAGCCATCAAAATCACCCCGCGAGTATTATTCATATTCCCAAGATTCACTTTCCCCACATTCGGATTCCAAAAATAACCTTTTCTTGATCTGACCAAGGAGATTTAATAACCACGTTTAAGAATGCTAAATTTGAATATAAGAATAAGTACAGAAGACAAGAATTGAGGTGTACTGGGTACACAGGCCTACAGACCGATGGAAGAATGGTACACATGGTAATTCGGCGAAATTGTACTGACTCGTGAAATAGTAGCAAACTGCTGACACAATATTGGATCGATGCAAAATGGACAGGAACATACTGCATTGACTATATCACTTATTAGTGGAATTGTGCCTTATCATACAGTAATCGGCTGCATCTGCAATCTTCCATTTCTATAGCATCCGCAAATTCTACCGAAGATGTTCTCTCTTTGTTTGTAGTGACGGTTCTAATATTATTATTTTTCTTGCTCGAGAACAGATATAGAATATAAGGTTGTTATATATCCACGTATATAACTAACTATTCCCCAATTACTATCCAATATTTCAGAGTTTGAATATATCGACAGTTTCTCCTATATTTCTAGTAGTTGCTGTGAAGCATCTCACATATACTATATTGTTGGATAGCACTCCGAGAAATGAACCACAAAATGACTTTAACAATTGCAGGATTCATAATTTTAGTTGCAGTAACGGGAGTCACAGCATCATCTGTTCCACAACAAGCTTCTGCACACAGAGTCCAGCATATATTTGCTACCGGTGCTCACGGGACCAATCTTGATGGCGTTAATGGCGTTAACGGAGTTAATGGTGCTAACGGCGTTAGCGAGCCCGGTTCTAACGGCAATAATGTTAACGGCGCTAATGGAAATAGTGATAACGGGGGTATAGGGATTAATGTCCCAGGCGTCAATGGAACTAGTTCTAATGTCATGAATGGTGGTAACACCAATGGTGCTAATGGTACTAGCGATAGCAAATCTGCATTTTTCAATTGAACACACCATCAACATGTATGAAGAGGATTAATACACGAATCGATCTTCCACAATAAGAGAATCCAGCGCAGATTAAAACAAAAATCCATCCTCGCATTGGTAACAGAATATAGGGACGATTCGGCTATACTACCCCATTAACATATTCGCCGCATGATAGCCAATTTTAGAATCGAGCCAGCTCGAGTGATCGGATAGAAAATAAAGAGTAAAAAAGAGTTCCATAGCATTACTTGAGCTAAAGCTGCAAATTAATCACCAATGAATTATATGTTCATGGAACCCCCGTTTGCAGGCAATATTGGAACAGCTGATTCGAGTGCATTTCATGCTGACGAATAAGGCAGGCTATCAGAACTGTCTGTCAAAATGGCGGCACCGTAATACCTAGATAAGTCGCTTGATTCAAAAATATAGTCCTCATTTTTTTTGCGTGAACGTAGCAAAATCTTTGTTAATTTAGCTCATGGTATTAATATTGCAGACCGTGACCATTGTTACTTCAGCTTGCAGACCTAGTAGATTGAATGGAGTAGTACTAGACCTACAGGTTATACCATCAACACTAGAAATTGCGACACCAGAAAAAATCAGTTACAAAAGCTAAAGGCAATAGATGAGAATCAAGTGTTAAGGTCAGGCACTATGCAAACTGTAGAGCAACCTGAACTGCAATCGAAGCAATCTATATCTTCATTTAGTATATTAACTACTAGATATATGTAACGTAACCAATTTCTAAACATTTTACAATGATAATTTTATTTATTCTTTTTATAAGCATATCTCTCCTCTAAAATATATGGTGACTTTCAATGTTAGATCTTACAAATTAATATTTACCGGTTTGTTGGTTATGACACTTTTAGTATCAGCTATCTGCTTTTCATCTGTCAAAGTCTATGGAATCCTTGCTTTGCCAGACCAACAACAATTAAACCCCACACCCAAGCCTCTAAGCGTAAAAATTACAGATCCTATTAAGGGCCAACAAATTGAGGTCGGTAAAAATATAACTCTTTCAGGCATATCTAAGTACAACGCAAGTGCCGAGTGTCAGGTTTTCGTTATCATAGATAGTATTAGACCTTATCAAAAGACAATACCGATAGGACAGACGGGAATGAATGATTATTCTCAATGGAAGTACGCACTTGCACCTACATATGCGGGTAGCATTAAAGAGGGAATCAATAAAATAACCGCAAAGTTACTTTGCAATACTGATCCTACAACCCTTACAAAATTTTACAGCATTAATGTGACAGGTGTGAATGGCACCTCCCTGAGGCAACAGCACCTTGCAATAAAATCAAACATTACTGCTACACCATTCTTCTTGCCAGTAACTTCACTTTTTTCCGCGCCCTTGAACAACGTCCATGCAGCTCCTATCTTACCTGTTTCAGTCTCCAACGGTACACTACTTCCACCAGCAGCTTCTCCCACCAGTAGTTCTTCTGGTTCTAGTGGCAGTAGCAACGATCATCATCATAGTAGTAGGAGCGGTCATCATAGTGTTAGCAGCACCAACCATTCGACTAGTAGCGGTCATCACAATAAATCGAACAGCAATAGTGGCAGCGATAACAATCATCATAACAATAGAGGAGGAGGACAAGGCAATTTTATCCACAGCATTATTACCCATTTCAGGGGATTTTAAGGGTACCAGTTACTAATTCTAAATATCGTTTATGGTGTGATAGGACAGGATTCTCTAACAATATATCAAACAAGTGGCAAGAGGCAATTTTAAGTTAGAAGGGGCAGGCATCGTTCTTAAAGTGAAACGGGTAATCGGGTTAAGTCAGACAAGCCTCACATTACATTATGTTACATCACAGTCCAGGTTTAGAGAAGCGATAATTTCATGGCTTTGGATTTAGCGCTCCAACTTCCCATTCCATGGATATGCCCCTATCGAGTCAAACCGGTGATGCCACAAATAAGTATCGGGCCTCGATAACGGGAAAGTTATAATAGGTATTACAACACTGGCAGGATGAGCATGTCAATATGAATATCTCTGGGACAGAGACACCAATCAGATTTGTAGCAAAGACATGTGGTTCTAAAGAGAACGACAAAAGGAAGGTGACGTATGCCTTTGTGGATTCTTATCATAGTCTTTGCCTAGATAAGAAAGATATCATGTATGCAGAGTTAGAAGCCTGTGAAAGGCTGCTTAAATATGCCGTAGACGAAGGCGATAAAAGGACCATCCAATCTGAAATAGCAGAATTAAAAATGGCATTGGATCTTTTGACCTAGCTCTGTTTTCATATAAATGCTACTCCACTGTTTTGAGTCGAGGATCGCCCGACACCATTCTATTAAGAATAAGGTTGATAGAAACCTGTCTTGTTAAGAAATGTTACCCCTGTCTATTCGAAAGAATATGCCATGGAATCGAAATCTTTCACCGACTTCAAATAAGATATTGAGTTAGGAATACTATTTATTCTAGCATATATCAATAACGATTGAGGCATAGATTTGCTTGACCTTTGTGCTATTTGCGCTAATACTGTTATTGGTTTTCATATCAGAACAGCAAGTATATGCAGCTGCAAATTTCACCAGCAGCCCTACTAACCAGATGGTTAAGGTGTTGATAGAGAAAGCCATAATCTCACTTAATAATGGACACGCTCAAAATGCGCTCTCAAATCTGACTTTGGCTGATAGGCTATTAGGGGGATCCGTATACAGTGGAGCCCCTCAAGTCGTTCGATGAGATCTGGTGTTTTACTCACACCTTCTTCGTTTGTTCATAGCAAAAGTTCGTTTTTCACAACCGAGGCATTTCAATGACAAGCAATAATGCACACGTTCCCTCTGAGTGGACATGTAGTTCTTCCCTTTGTGCAGAGATGGAGATGGTAATGCACAATAAGCTAAAAATTACAATAAATGATGAATGTGCGCATTCAAATTTGCACTTATATTTGTAAGGACGGTACACCTTGGACAGCCATTTCACTCATTAGATTGTCAACGCGACTATCAGTACTTCGCGTCATTTATTACTGAGTGAATCAATAGAATATGAACTTCAGATTCACAGGAACCATGGAACCGATATTGCTGCCCCGAGCCCAATGCCACGTTCTGCTAACGGGCAACAAGTGTTGATCCCGGACTATTATTAGAATGGAATAGAACGGTATCTACAAACTTACAATTAGACGCCTGAGTATCACCAGCGAAGATTTAGATCAGGCAGACTAAGAGCGGATATTGATGTTCTAGAAATGGCGTTTTGTTCCGTTAAGACAATGTCGATCCTGCTGGCTGGCTATTTGGATGTACTGTAACTACATATTTGCAATTAGATGCTTTTGTATC
>DASSIM010000105.1:0-4584 GCA_035691865.1 Candidatus Nitrosopolaris sp.
GTACTTATGAAAAATAGAAAGAACAGAATAAGGCGTAACACTTTGGATTCGATTATTCATCATAATTTTCTAAACATGAACAAACAGTTCGCGAGAAGAGATGCAATTTTACTTGACTCAGGGTTCTACGATACTGAGACATGGGGTGCACTACGAAAATGTTGGACAGGATTTAAAATCGCAAAGGTAGACGGCGATACCAAGAAGATGGAATATTATGCAAAAGGTATAAGAAAATTCCAGAGAATTGAAAATATCTGTCTCAGAATTCTCACAATTTGGTCTGGTAGGTCAAAAGATGCCCGAAGAACCAGATTCAGAAAATTACTGGCCAGACAGTAATAGTTGTTCACAAACCCAGAAGGAATTAGAAGACTATAGGTTACAGGAGTTAGCAGAAGACCGTTATAGATTTGATCTTGAAGATGATCCAACAAAAGAACAAGAGGAATTCTTCAGGCGGATACATCAGGAATGGATGGAACCTGGATCTACTGAATAGAAATCACAGCATAAAGAAGACAACTACTTTAGAAAGGCATTATCAGAAAAACAAGATAAATAGACAGTAGCGGCGATTTTAGATATATTTGTGAAAGAAATTTTATGGATATCCTGCTGTCTAGATATGCACAACTTCTAAATTCGTTCGATATGAATAAACAAGAAAGAGAGATAACCCATAATGTCATTTTAAAGTCAATATATGATAGAGCTGCAAGGATATTATCTACCATCGAAGATGAGAAGGAAATAGTTTATGGAAAGAAGGTTGATGGCATTGGGAAAATAGGGGCAATCCCTAGTGCATTTCACCGACACTTGGATGATGTCGAAAGAGTATTGTTGCAATATCCGATGCCTTCTGTTCTCTTTAAGGAAGTGAGGAACATGTGGACTTCATATATTTCAATGTTAAATCCTGTTATGGATGCATTTATCGTGTATTGGGGACAAGTAAGAGACTCGCTGCAACAAGATTTTGTTTCAAATCAGAATACTCCTGAAGTGGAACGAACAAAAAGACAATATCAATATAACACTTTAGTTCTGAAAGGAGTGCAAGTTTTCTTGGATTTGTACGAGAAGTATTGTAATGGATATTCAACATTATGTTAACTGTATATCTGGAACCTTGTTTCGAATTCATAGACCATCTCACCTTTTTCTTCAAGGCATACTCGGGTAAGAAATCTGAGTCTGAGCTGATAGCTGAGTGGCGTATGCAATATGGATTCCGACCTACGTTAGATCCGTGGTGAAGGAAGCAAATGAGGACATTCAGTTCATTATTGTAACAAGTTCCTCCGCTTTGATAGATAAAGCCAATGTCGAGGAACTATTCTTGCTGATGCCGTCGGAGCAACTAGCTGAGGGTTCCAACCAGCTGATAAAAGTTTCTGATGCGACCATGTGCACAATGCCTATGTGATCTTGGCATTTCATGGAATCATATCATGCCACCAAATGCTCGACTTATTCTCGTGCGCATGTTACAAAGTAGATGCCTTTAATGCAACCTCTGTCTATAAAACAATAGTTCACCTAGATTCCATTCTAAATGAAATAGCGATTTTGTATTATGTCTATTGATACTTGTACCATCCTTCAGTAATTCTTCATTTCTTTGAATCTTGATACTCTCTAATCTATCAATGAATGTAGTACCATCTGAAGACATATACAAATTATAACTAATTGCGTGGTCTTTATTATGATGTATAATGAGTATGAACGGATTGAATTCCTTATGCAATTGACGTTTTTCCACATGCTTTGACTTATGAAGATCATTGAGTAATTCAAAAATTATCCCAAAGTGTGAAATACCATTCTTAAGAAATCCTTTCAATTCTGGTATCTCTTTTTGATATATTCCATAGGAATCAGCATTCCATTTTAGATAATAATTCCCAATCTCTATCTTAGGCTTTTCATAATTCTTAGGTATCAGGTATTCTTTTACTATCGATTCCGGAATTTCCAACAATTTTGTAGTCTTCTAAGAAGTAAATAATCATACTGTGTAATAACCAATTATAGCTTACCCTGGACTTCAGAGATGATCATATCCGTAGATTTTTCCTTATAGTGAAGGTAAACAAAAAGTTCTTTTTATCAGCATATATTTTATCTTACCCTCTTCCTTGTGACTACCAAAATCATTTCACCATCCCTGGCCTCCCACGACCAGTCCAACTTGTCTCCTTCTTTTAGCTGCCACTGTCTCACGATACTCATGGGAATTGTGGTACGCAGAGATGCAAATTTTCATGATGCATTCAATAAAGAATTATTTACGATAAACAATCCAAGAACACGACATATTTCGCACATTCGTCTGCAAGGCGACCATAATAATAATAAAATGGAGCGTATGAATTGTGAGTGTGAGACCGCGAGAAGGTAATGAGAGGATTAAAAAACACTAACACGCCTATTTTGAAAGGTTATCAGCTCTTACACAATTATTTGAGGCCCCATGAAGCGTTAAAAGGAAAGACCCCCGCCGGGAAATGCGGTATTGTTATCGAAGGGGAAAATAAGTGGAAGACGTTAATTCAAAATGCATCAAAGAGTGTGTTTCTGTGATAGAATTAAATCAAATCTATCAAGAAGATTGCATCAAATTCATGAGCAGATTAAAGGAAGAAAAAATATCTGTAGACGTCATCGTTACATCTCCTCCATACAACATAAGCAAAGAGTACGGATCGTACAAAGACAACAAGGAGAGAGATGAATATTTAAAATGGTTAGAAGGTGTTGCAATGTCATGCTACGCTATCTTAAAAGAAGATGGTTCATTTTTTCTTAATATAGGCGGTCGTCCTTCCGATCCAGTCCTGCCCTTATTGGTAGTAGAACGATTTTTGAAGATTGATTTTAAATTACAAAACACAATACATTGGATAAAATCTGTTTCTATTGACCAAGAGGACATTGGCAAGACTAATACCGTACGTAACAATGGTGAAGTGTCCATAGGCCATTTTAAACCGATTGTGAGCGGACGATATCTGAGCGATCTTCAAGAGTATGTCTTTCATTTTACCAAAAGTGGAAGCGTAAAGCTCGACAAATTGGGAATAGGTGTTGCATATCAAGATAAAACAAATATTGGAAGATGGAAGGCTGCTCAGCAAGACAGGCGAGACAGGGGCAATGTTTGGTTTATACCCTACCCGACTATTCAAACGGGACGACCACATCCAGCTGTATTCCCCGTTAAATTGCCCGAATTATGTATAAAGCTGCATGGAACGGAGCCGAATATGCTTGTTTATGATCCATTCATGGGAATCGGTAGTACTGCTTTAGCATGTATTAGCCTAGGGGTAAATTATATTGGAACCGAGATAGACCCCGAGTATATCAAAATCGCCAAGCGACAAATTTCTGGAGATATTAATACCTATTTACAGGACGACGAAGACGATTCATAATTGGCAACAAGAAAAGAGGAAATACTTCATAACACCTTTGGTCTGTCAATGGAATTAGGAAGAGTCGATTTTTCATTAGTGGTCAAGCTTTCTACTGGGTTTGACGTAATTCCAATAAATCGCGCCAACCAATCAGACAATACGTTCATAGAGATATTGAATGGCATTCTAAAAAAATTCTTAAAGACGTCAGCTTCGACACGTTCAAGATATGAGGGCAGTAGAATCAACGAAGTCGGTAGAAGAATTGAAGAAACAATCGTAAATGAAATGAACAAGCCACCATTAGCTGTTAAGGGGCTCGGTAGGACAGGATATCCAGACATAGAAATTTCATACCATGATTTGATTGCTTATCTAGAAATGAAAACATCTTCTGTAAAGTAGAAATCGAGCTTTAGATATTTCTCTAATACCAGTGGTGACAAGATAAAACAAAATGCGCGCCATCATCTCTTAGATATTGCGGTAACACAAGAGAATCCTAATTATTGGAAAGTAGATAAGTGGGCCTTAAGCGATCTTTCGAAATTAACCGTATGTGCAATTTGTAAGGGGCGAGTATACTAAAACTAAAGTTGATAGAATTATATTTCTGACAGAAGAAATAACTCAACAGCTAGAATCATGGTTAAAGTATAAACATCGAACACGAAGAGTATGCCACCAAGATCCACGAACAGGAAAAACCATAACAGAATTTCGAACACCTGATAAAAAGGATACACACCTGATCTTCTCAGTTTATCAAGATAAAAACACACCTAATCCCGATTCTTTATATGATGATTTGGCTAGATCTTTTGCAAAAACACTTGATCGTTCAGGTAAAGGTGATAGGGAGGATGGTAATCAAAGGCGTCGACAGATAAGCCTTCACTCTTTCAGACGATTCGTGAAGTCAACAATTTCAGATCTTGGATATCCCGACTTCTCTGAATGGTTCATAGGACATTCTGGCTCTACGTACTGGACAAAGAAAGATTCAGAGAAAGCAGAGATATTTCGCAAGGTTGAGCCTTATTTGACATTCTTGAATGTTCACCAGTTGGAAAGACAAGGTGCAGACATACAGAGCAAGGTACAAGAATTAGAACAACTAAACCAATCAATGAGAGATCGTGACAAAATGAAAGAT
>DASSIM010000106.1:0-19817 GCA_035691865.1 Candidatus Nitrosopolaris sp.
TACAGGTCCTACATACATTAGTAAAGGAAGTATTATTGGTATGAGCTCCCTAATCAGGAATTGTATGTTTGATAGTAATACACGTATTGGATTTAACTGTGAAATTGGCAAATCATATTTTGCAGGTGATGACAAAATATCACATCAAAATGTAATACTTGATAACATAATTGGGAAAAATGTCTGGTACGGTGGCTATTCAGGAACTGCTAACGTCTTGCTTAATGGAAAAAATGTGAAATATGAAATTGGTAATGGGCAGTTGATAGATACGGGAACCGATCATTTTGGAGCGGTAGTTGGAAATAACTGTGCTGTTGGTGCTTCTGTAATAATTCTGCCTGGTAGACGACTTCCGCATAACACTGTGATTCAGGCCGGAACAATTGTTGGAAAACAGCTCTCGGAGCAAGAAATTTATCCTGAAAAAAAGAACAGAATGCTCCAAATCCCATCTTCACCGAGCATATAACGATAAAGACAAAAAAGAATAGGCTTCTTCTCGTTCAAGAATATACATCGAATTAACGATTCAAAGTGAGAGTTCACCTGATGGTGTTGGGATAAAATTGAAGAAAATCCATTTAAGAACACATACCCACCGATGTTATTTTTTTGGCAGTATTGACGAAATATGCTAATAAGGGCTAATCTTTTGATAATCATAAAAGACGCTTTTCCTCTTCCTACCACCAGTTGCTACATACCAGGCGGTGCGGTACATGATGCCTGAATTCTAATTATGGTTTACTAATGTCACACCGCTAAATGGCTAGAAATTTGCAGAAAGTAAGATTTCTTTGATCTGTGGATTACCTATCATGAGGTCAATTATCTTCGTCCGTTCTTCCGGGGGCACCTTATCATCAGTTGATATTCCAAGAGAATCGATTGCTTTAAGCTTCCAATAGTTGTTGACGGCGCTCCCGAGTAATCTCTGAGCACCATAGATCACCCTACCAAATGCAGTAACAAAATATCTTCCCTTTTGTCTGTTGACTAAACCAGCTTTTTTAAGACGAGATATTCTTGAATAATATTCCTTTTTGGTAAGTTTCAATTGAGTTCTGAGATTCTCACCACTATCTCCATTTTCTTCAGTAGCAAGAAATATAGTCTTGAAGATAAGCAGTGATTTGTTATCGGATATTAATTTTATTACCTCCCCTAAGAATTCGATCTTCTGGTTTCTTCCTGCGTCATCCAATCTTGCAGAGAGCTCAATATTAGAATTTGCACTCATTCATCTCAGATTCATTTGATTATGATGCATAGTATTAATTAATATCTGGATAAACATGGACTGAAATACCACGGTAAGCTAATCTAATGTTTTTACTCCCATTTGGGTACATTTCTTCCGATCCCCTGGTGCTACTAAATTTTGCTAGTACTTATTCCTAGTCATCCAATTTGAATAGGATCCTAAATACATTTGAAACAGGGGGATTACGGTTTATTATGATATAATAGGATTCAATTTAAGGAGACCGATTAGCAGTGCAATCTACATTTCCAATAAAGGTTCCACTCTCACCGTCATTTGCATTTAGCTCAATTGTTACACCTTGTCCGCATTGTCCACTAAGAGTAGTCGTAGTCTGAATATTACTACTAGTACTACTATTTCCACAAATCTTGTTGGCTATTTGAGTGCCACTAAGACTGTAATGATCTGTTCCAATATTCCCACTATGAAGCGATCCTCCTTGATTTAGCGAGTTGCCAGATTCACTAACCGCAACAATCTCCCAACTTCCGTATAGTGGTACGTTACTCATAAACCCACCAAATGAAATTTCGGCGTTGCCGACATGCTTTCCATTAGGACACATAACGCCTCCCGACCCACTGCCTGAAAGTTGATTATTGTCAACAACTATGGAACCTTTGGTCGATGTCGCTATGGCGTTCTCACTATTGCTGTCCACTGTGCGATCGATAGCGCGAGATATCTTATTACTATTATTATCAGACGCTTGTGTTTGTTGGCTTACACTCACCATGCCAATTGACATCAGAGGCACAAGCAGAAGTAAAATTAGGATTTCTTTACTTGATATACATGTTAGTATTCTCTTCATACCCTGTTCCAAATTAGTGCTTTTTTTATATTATACTCTATTGTCGTATTTTCTTGGCTAGGATTACACATTTTTCTTGATAGGTGCAAGTACATACATAATAAATCGCTTATTTAAAACTTAAATTATAGGCTTTGCTGAAGAAAGACGCTTATTCTAGTTGAAGCGGAAGAGATCGAATCCATTTCTTATTTGTAATCACTAGATCTACCTTCTGACAGCATCGGTAGTTAGTGTCGAAGAGGAACATTCATTAGTTATACTCTCAACTTTCACTCAATATGCACCGCCTCCTTATCTGTACGTTTACTGCGGATCTACTGGTTCGGGATAGCCGCATGGGCGAGAGAGTGGTCGAAGGCAGCGTTCATTACTCCTTCCTGATAGTGTTGTGCGATCAATGGAACTGACGTCTCACAAATTCTAATTGTACCCTTAAATTCGAATGGAAACTGGAAGTCTTGAGTATAACGACCGCTACTTTTATATTTATTGACAGGTTCTACTTCTATCAAGAATTGTTTAATTTAAAATTGAGAAGGATTTTCGGAATGAAGAAACAGACAATAATACTAACAGTTGCTGTAATGACACTTTTTTTAATTGGATCGGCACTAATTACTCCTGCAGCATATGCAAAGACATCCCACAATAGTTCAAAAGGAGGTGCCTCAATACCTTCGAACCAAACCTCGCCCAATAATAATAGTAGTACTACTGCATTATCATTATCAAATCCTGCATTATCAATGTCAAATCCTGCATTAAATAACTTACAACCATCAGGCGGAGGAGGACAGAATAACACTAACCCAACAAACCAGGAAACAACTAAATCCGTACCTGGATTAACCCAGTTGGTTCCAGCAGGACAGAATAATTCTAGTTCTGGCACATCTTCGAACAACACAAGCGGACCAGTCAAAATAATTAAGCTCCCTCCTGGTGCGTTCAATCCAATTGGGAACCTCACGAATAATCCAAATCCTCCTACGAACAACACAAGCGGACCAGTCAAAATAATTAAGCTCCCTCCTGGTGTGTTCAATCCAATTGGGAACCTGACTAATGCACCTCCAGGTAACACCACTGGTACGCCTCCAGGTAACACCACTGGAACGAACGGAAATACCAACGCAAACAACAACACGAATATCAATACCAACAAGAACAACAACACGAATATCAATACCAATACCAATGCTAACACCAATACCAACACTAATACCAATGCTAACACCAATACCAACACTAATACAAATACTAATACAATAATCAACGAAAACACAATTCAGAATACGGTTAAAATTAACAACGAAGTCAACAATGTAATAAGATCTACCTCACAGACAACAGCCGCAACAATAACTAACATCTCACCTAGCAGTAAAGGTCCGTTAGTAGATCTAGAGACTGTGAAACTAGGCAAATCAACATTCCCAAGTGCTGGAATAAGACCTTTAGCTGACGTTAGTCCATTCCAGATAATTGGTGGTCACGTATCTCTTAATTCACCAAGTCCAAATGTGTACGTTATTGTCGCTCAAATTACAGATAAAGGAGTACAGCATGCAGTAATTGTAGATCTTAAAAAGACAGCAAGTGGCATCCCAGGAGAAACATTATATCACACAGATTTAGGGCAGACAATTACGGGTACTAATCCATTTACCGGTAAAGTAGATACTGCATCACATATCACAGATCTGTTGCTCTACAACAACAATAAATCAAGTGTTCAATTCAATGATGATAGCGAGCTAACAATGACTATTATATTCAGATAGCAAGTTTGGCATAAAATGAACTATGAGAGCCCAATAAAGATATCCATTTAACCTTCTTCTTTTTTTAATTCATACCGCATAGCTATAACCTTTTTTATTCCGAATCTATTATTTATCACAAATAGCAATTTTAAAATTGAGTCTTCGTGGCACGAGCGAATCCAAATTTGCCTTTAGAGGTTGCAGAAATTATTTTAGTACCTTAAAAGAATCTATCATTTTTTGTGCAGCAGGAAGATATGTTAGATAATCAGATGACAGAGCTTCGAATATAATCGTGTACTTGCTATTCCCAGTTAATGTGCCAACTTCCAGTGTTTGATATCGAATATTCTTCAAAATTGCTCCTGTCGATACCAAAGTATATGCAGGCTTACCTGCCAGCACGCCATCAGTGCTTGCCTGAATGATCTGGAAATCTCTGGTAACATGCATGTCTCGAGATATAGCCGCAGTTAACAGCTGAGGTATCGTGTCATTAGAAGGTAGGGTAGAATTCAATTCTATGACTTTGAGAAATGCACTTTTTAAGGGAGGAGGAGAGTAGAATGCAACCGACAAAACCGACAAGTTACCCGCTTTGGTTTGACCGCCATCTTCCTTATTCCAATCAAACGGATACTGAATACTTATTCCATAGGCCGCGTTTTGATATGGAAGAAATAAGGTCAACGAACCATTATTACTTTTTGTCTGCGCGTCTGCAGTATTCATAGACGATAGAGGAAAGAGACGAGGATAATGAGATAAAATACCGTTATTAGCACCTAACGCTGGGGACAATATCAAGATGAGAATTCCAAGAAATGCCAGTGAAGCTTCGTAAACTCTACTATTTTTTCTAGATTGTTCTCGCCCTAGCATTAATTACTCGATAGAAATGCTATTTTAAAGACTTTATGCATGAAATCAATTTTGGCTCATAGATCTAATATCTTTAGGATGGGATCTGAAAATTAGAGGCGTGGCAGATCAGTACTCTATCTATTGAACCTTTCAACGGAAGACAAGGAGTAATCAGATAAGATGCCTCGAAATGTCTCTTCCCTAGAAAATCAAACAATACTTGTAATAATGGAATATTTCTAAATTGTTTGTAGTATAGTGCATTTGTTATACTTATTGATCCATAATATTGTATATTTGTTGGGTTAAAATAAACGATGAGTGGTAGAAAGTAATTTTAACAACTTGATTTCCTCTATTTGTATATAAAATATGTCAGAACATGAAGAAAGACCCTATTCAGGTGCAGAAGAGCGAAAGGATGAAGGATTTCGGGAGCCAGCGGAAGAAGTGATGGGAGAAATGCATGAGACTGGATTAGCAGCTCAGGAGGAAGAACGAGAAACATTCGCGGAAAAGATGCCTCAACAAGAAGAAGAGGTAGAGAAAAAAAAGGTAAAGCGTCCACAGAAGAAGAAAAAGGCTATAAAATCAAAAAGAAAGGTACAAGAATATAGCATAACCGATATAGGTAAACAACTTGAGAAGCAAACAGATTATCTAGCAAAACTAGAACAAATCCTTCAACCATTACGCAAGTTAGCAAAAAGCTCAGTTGTACAATCAAAATTGGTGAAGGATGTTAATGCTTCAGTGAAGCAGATGGAAAGACAAATAATACAAATCCAAAAAACTATTCAAAAGGGAAAGGCTAAAAAAAAATAACTACAACGCGAGTGTCTTTCCTATTCTATCCTTCCATATTTATAATTTAGTCGTTATGGTTTCGCAATCATTAGACATTGTAAATAGCAGATACATCAATTTACTTGCCTGCGAGTGACAAAACGTAGTACGTCTCATAGTAATACGCTAGTATTTTTTCCACGTTTGGTCCATATCCACAAGACTGATTATTCAGAAGTATTACAAACGACAATGTAGCACATTCTCTACGATATTTTGTTTTTATTTGGGATAGGTTCCCTTAGATAATAATGGTAATAAAAAACAAGACCTGTCTAGCATTTTGTATTTTTTGTAAATCGCATCTCCCATCCAAATCAAGAACAATTCGCAAACATCGCCGTTGTTTACCTCAGAAATATGTTACCTGAATATATAGGGAAAGAATGTACAATGTCAACATTTGCTGCCGATCTAATGATGTCCGACAACATTACAATATGCAATTGACGGGTTGGGGCAATATGAGAGCTTTAGACTACATGGTTCAAAGAATAACATACGCAATGCTGGTAAGCTTGTAAGTTCCTTCAAACAAATGCAACCCATTCAGTACTATCATTCTCATGTCAATCAAGGCCACATCATATAGGGCTGCACGATGGTATTTACAAATGGATGATATCTCCAATATTGCGGATATAAACATTTTGAATATCAGCTATTACGGTTATAATACTTACCATTTGTTAAGTATTATATCCAACAGCTTTATATCTTTCAGGTATATTAGAGCAATTATGTTAGAAAATATAGCATACATAGGTCTCGGATTTGCAGCAGTATTTTTTGCGTTGGAGTCAGCATGGCATTTTACGGCTTGCAAAATACATGACAAATCAGTAAAGCCTTGCTTCTACAAGCAAGTCGGCTTATTGAAATAGAAATAGGTCCTGACAATAATGACAAGTGTTGAAAGCAGCAGAATTAGAAGAAGGACAAGATCACTAAACATAAAGATAAACCCATCATCTATAGCTATTGAAGTAGAAAGAATCATTATGCGTGATGGCTTTAGTTATTTTCCGATGGCAAATGATTACTGAATTGAACATTTGATGGTAGTTATATTGTTCAGACGATATTGAATTAGTAGCTTTTGTCATTTTGGGATAAATTGTTCTTGTATTCGCTAACCTTTCTGCCAGTTTCTACCGCTACTGGAAATATATTTTTTGTAAAAGGAAGAGAGTATATAAAATTAAACAAAATGAGATAATGGTACGCATTTTGAAATCATTTATGCTGCATTATTAGAATTGTGTGGAGAGCATCGACACAATTGAAAGAATTCGTGTAGGATCCATTTCATTGACTCGAATGCGAACGCTCCAATCCTCAAAGTAGCTCTATCACGCTCCAATCCCCACGGTATAACATCGTCGCGCCGAGAACATTCATTTTCTTGCTCGCTTACGGCTGACAAACAATCTTCGATTCCATATTAAACCACATTTCAATTTGTTAGCTAGTTTGCCATATTAGTTTCCAAATGTTTAATATTAATGTCACAAGGTTTAAGTCTATCAGCTTACTACTTGTTAATACAATTGATAAGACAAGTAATGAATTCTGATTCCTTCAAATTTGGCAGGTACAAGGGTGCAGATGAATTAAATGATAATAAAAGAGCAGAAATGCGCTCGTGCTGGTCTGTTCTGTCTATAAACGGAATCGGAATAGAGGCAAAAATTATACATAAAAGAGGAGGCAAATTCATAATCCTCGAAGACAACTACATGGGAAAATATATTGGCAAAATAGTGGACGCATCAGATGTTATTCGTTGTAAATTATAGGATGTTTGTAGCGAATGAACCAAGGGTTAAATCCCATCTACTAATCATATTTCTGATTTCACTTCCAACAACATTTCGGAACTGTCATGTTCTCGGCTGTTCATGCTACAGCACCTGACACAGCATCTACTGGTTACTCTACAAGTAGATTTCTTAGACATTGCAAGAGGCCAATCCATGTTTTAGCCTTTTTATTTATCCTAAGCTTTCGTATGTCTGCTATCTTTGAGTGACCTTAGCATCATTTTATTTTTAAGAGATCAGCTACATTTCGATAAGAACAAAATAAATAAAGTCATATCGATAAGAAATTGTATTGCACCTCCCTTAAGTGATCCTGTCTATTGGAGTAACACAATTCTGTACTTGATATCCACAGATGTCAACTACCGCAGCACGTTTGCCTGAACCACCATATCGAAATTAACCCAATAACTCATGGTTTAGCTAAGTTAATAACACCAATAAAATACTATTAAACTATATTACCAGGGATGCTACTATTTCCTATATTGGGAACTGACATATCTTAGCCATGAGAAACATCAATCTCTTCACGTTTCTTACTCACAATAGCAAGGTATCTATCGCTACTGCAGCAGTTATAACTATTCTAGTTATCATTGATTTGTTAGCCACCCGGCAGGTTTTATATCTTGACAACTCCGGACAAACCGCACTTTTTATACTAACTGTAATAATTGCATATGGAATAGGATCCTGGATCCTTTTAAGTTATACTAAACATATAACCAGAGATCTCGGCACCAAATCTTTTTTTGTTAAGATAACACATTGGGGTGTAACCGTAATTCAGTTTTCATTGTTCGGCATATTATTATTCGTCATATATGATAATATAATAAACTGCCCCGCCTACTTTAGTCTATGTAATACGTCTCGTTTACCAATTACATTAGTATACGCAATTAGCACTCTTGGTGCTAGTGTTATAATGGGCTTTCTTGCCATCAAATTTTTTTCCAGCTACAGGTCAAATAAAAGAAATTTCATAGTCCTGTTATATGGGCTAGCGGCTGCAGCATTAACCATTTCAATAGCAGGAGATGCCATAGATAAGATAGGACTATTACAAGTGGTAGAAGAAAAGTCACCACCTGGAGCGATTCCGCAATCCTCTTATATTTACGAAACCATTCCGAAATATCATGGTGAAGTAGAGTATAAAGTAGTAAATCCTCATACTACTAGATTATATGTTGTTCCATCCGCAAGCCTACCACTCTATAACGAAATCATATACATTACCTCGGATGCGCCGTACATATTAACGTGGGCCGGTACTTTCATGCTTTTACGTTACTATTACAAGAGAACAGGCAAGCTAAATCTTAGATTCTGGCTTATCCTGTCTATTCCCTTGATATTATACCTAGTAGGAAGTGGTTTAATATTTTCGTTGCCCGCGAATATACCATATAAATTCTATTACAGACTAATATTCAGAGCAGGAACGATAGGTAGTAGTGTTCTATTTGGTCTTGCGTTTTACGTAGTATCCCGAAAGTTAACTGCAGCAAGAATAAAAGATTATCTAGCCATTTCTGCAATGGGCATCGTGCCGATTGGTATTGCAAATGAGATATCCGCCCTACAACAGACTTATGGCGTGACATCACATTCGTTGGTACTAATAGCCTCCTATTTGTTTACTATAGGATTATATTCGCTTATAATCTCGATATCCCAAGATAGTTCATTAAGAAAATCAATTAGAAATTCTGCTCTAGAAGTCTCTAAACTAGCAGATGTTATTGAGGGACCGACGATGGAGCAAGAAATAGAAAGAAGGGTTTTAACAAGTGCAAGAGAGCAGGAAGAAATTCTGATACAAGAGACCGGAATCCGATCATCACTTACAGAACACGAAATGAAACAGTATTTGGGTGCAATATTAAAAGAAATAAAAATACTAAAAAATGTAGACGAAATCTTGAAGAAGGGAAAAGAAATTTTAGAGTCATCTATTGAGTTTTTGGTTTGTTCAAGATTTGGTGGATTACGATTAGTGTATAATAACTATTTCGATTTATATACGAAAGTATTGGGCAAATATAAGAAAAAGGAGCATAAGGGTATCAGGATGGTTACGTCAATTACTGATAAAGATAGTGCCAATCTAACTAGAAAGTTTCTCGAGATAGGCGTTCATGTAAGACATGCCAAGAATATGCCGCCGATCGATTTTGCTGTGTCGGACAAAGAGATGATTGCAACGATTGAGAAGACAGAAGGAGGCGAAGAAAATATCAAAAGTCTCTTAGTAAGTAATGAATACCCATACATTACTCACTTTGTTTCCATTTTTGAAGAATTGTGGAAAGATGGAACAGACGCTCGGGATAGAATAAAAATTATCGAGGAAAATATAGAACCAGAAATATTTGAAGTTATTGCCGATCCCCAAAAAGCATCCCAGATTCTTTTAGACCTTGCAAAATCTGTAAAGCGGGAAGCCATATTCCTTCTTCCAGCTGATAAGTCTATGAAAAGGGTGGACAACTTAGGAGTTATTGATCACCTTATAAAGGCATCACAAAAGGGGGCGACTGTAAGGGTGATTTGTCCTGTGAGTGAAGAAAACATAGATATTGTAAAAAGGATCTCTACTAGTGCACCACATGTAAGAATTCTAAGTGGACACAACTCTACTTCTGGTTTCTTGATAGTAGATGGTGAAAGATTCATCCGAGCTGAATTAAGAGAGCCGTCTGCAAAAGCGTTTTCACAAGCAATCGGGTTTACTCTTTACTCTAACAGTAAAGGTAGTGTTGATTCCTTCAGATCCGTGTTTGAGTTGTTATGGAATGAACATATGATAAATGAACAACTGCAAAAGACTGATGAAATGCAAAAAGAATTTATTCATATAGCAGCACATGAGCTGCGCAATCCGATACAACCCATACTCGGTATATCAGAAGTAATGCGAGCTAAAATAACCGATCCAGAACAAATCGAAATGCTAGACGTGACTATAAGAAATGCAAAAAGGCTTAGGCGACTTACAGAAGATATTTTAGACGTTTCAAAGATCGAAAGCCAAAAACCACTGCAATTGAATAAAGAAGAATTCAATCTGACCGAATTTCTGCAGAACACTGTTGGTGATTTTAAAAAGGAGATTTCAAGAGATAATGATTATAATAATAGTAAAAATATTGATCCCAGTATAAAATTAGAAGTATTATCCTCCGAAGGTGACATTATCAATGTGCATGCAGATAAGTCGAGAATCAATCAGGTAATTACGAATCTTTTAAGCAATGCAGTCAAATTTACAAATCAAGGTAACATAACTATCACGGCACAAAAGACAAATGACGGGATTGTTATAATTAGTGTAAAAGACTCAGGATCTGGAATAGATCCAGGGATAATGCCCAGACTATTTACAAAATTTGCGACAAGATCTGCCTCAGGTACAGGGCTGGGCTTATTTATTTCTAAAGGTATAATAGAGTCTCATGGAGGCAGGATTTGGGCTCAAAATAATTTGAATGGTAAAGGTGCTACGTTCAGTTTCAGCCTGCATTTAAGCACATAACTGTTCATTCACAGATGCAATTCTGGATCTTGGAACCAGACATGTCGCAACAATTCAGCCAACTTCATCAACTCGTTGTGTAGCTTTTCTAAATGAGGTGATTTACTTCATTTTAATTTGAACAAAGAATATAAATTGTTATTTACGGCTTAATTTTTTCATATCGAATAGTTAGCACTTATTTCTGACGTAATAAACAACTTATACCATATTTCTAAACTTAGCAGTTGTAACATCTTGCTTATGTATCTTGTAGCCTCTCCTCGATTCTCGTTTATTCTAGTCAGTGACCTGTTGTACCATTCTTTGTTTATTATTTTATCTTCAAATATTCTTCCTTTGTCTAAATTTGAAGTGACCAATTCCTTTCCAAATCTAGACCAGAATTTAACTAGATCCATCCCAAAACCCATCTTTTTTGTTCCTTCAGAAGAATATCCAGCCATGCTTTGTTTAATGATTTCACGTAACTGAATTTTCCCTATGTTAGTTTCAAAATCATATTTTAAAGAGGATGGGATTCTCATGGATAAATCAATCATTTGGCTGCTTAACAGCGGCGCTGTACCATCGATGTTAAAATGTTTAAAAAATTTCTCATTAGTGGGTATAAAGTCATACATCAATTTGCCATGATAGTCTGCTAGAAGTACTTGTTCCAGTGGGTCTAAATTGTTATCAAAATATTTCTTCAATAGCTGATAAATTTGAGACCATGAGAATTTAACCTGTGTTTCAGCAAACATGTCTTCCTGGTCAGGAACCCAATCGCGTTCGTGACACAAAAGATAATTGTGAATCCTATCTTCGCAAGAAGGACGGTTCAATGATTTTATAGTTGTAAGAAATTTTTTGTATCGAAACGTGTACCCTGCAAATAGCTCATCACCTCCATCTCCAGTAAATAAGACATTTGACATTGATTTTGCCTTCTCAATGAAATAATATTGGTATACGTTCCATCTTGGCTCTTTTATAATGCTCAAGAGCATTGGTAAATCTTTTAAGGGATTCTCTACGTGAATTTCGTGAAATCCCGCCTGGTAGTTTTCTGCTATTTGTCCTGCACAAAGAGCCTCGCTGGAATCTTCGTCAAAAGTCACGTTTATGCATTCCAAATCAACCTCAGGAAATTCTTTACGAATCAGAGAAATTATTACATTTGAATCAATTCCTGCACTCAGAGCAATTGCTATTCGTTTTGCTTTAGACCCTTCAATCTTTTTCTTTATTAGTCGTCTAATTTCATTTTCTAAAACTTGTGGGGATGGTATAACGTGGTGTTCTTTAGTCGTATTTTGTCTCAATTGTAATATTGTATTTGGTGTTATATTTCTGATACCATCACCACCATCATTATCTTTAGCCACTGATTCAGAATAGGGGTCATATCTTAATGTCAAGATGTTGCCGATACTCACCAACTTGCTTTCTTAACCCTTTGCTTTTGACACGAATGATTACCTGGTTGGGAAACTATTGGTATCTTTTTCACAATCCCCATGGTCTTTGTCTTTCTAGCAGTGTCTAGTTTTGGGTATAAAAAACTATTCTACTTCCAAACTATACCGTTTATAAGATAATTGAGTAATCCACTGTTCCTGTTGCGAGCTATTCTAGAGTGATAATAAAATCATATCAATAGAAAATAAAATAACATCAGAATTCTCACAGGGTTACAAACAATTGACAAAAACAGTCTGTAATTTGTGGCTAAAGTTGCTCAGCAAAGTGGCCATAACATTTACTCAGTTTCTTTACTGAGATGTATTAAACGAAAACTGCACAGGCACAACTAGTGTGGGAATACCTAGAGATGTCAGTATCCGGATTTGACGCTCAAGCGTTCAATAACGTTATAATAGCAGTATGCAGAATGCTAACGATACCGACATGTTTCTTTACTAATGGATTGCTTCAAGTACTCCTAGACCCTGAACCATAATCCTAACAGCTCTAGCATTTGGAGGATTAGCCTGCCTTTATTCATTTATTGGTTTCTTTAGTAATGAGATAAGTAATATTTGAACATTTGATGCTTTTGGTTCGCTTACTCCTCAAGAAATTGTAGGGCGTTTTCTATTTGGATATGCAGTTGCCCTTCCTACTAGGAATATCAAGATGGGAGTATTAAGTGAGCTAATGGTATTAACTATTGATTCAGATCATTTGCTCAATGCAGCCGGGTTTGATGTACAAACTAGAATGGGTCATTGTGTTTCTTTTGCCGTACTGTCTTCGGTTTTAATAGGTTTAATGGTAATCCAAATCTCCCGAATGGTCTCAGCTCGCAACTAGATGATGTCAACCGAATCATCAGCAGCCAAGAAAAAAGACAATGGCATATACTAAGAGTGTACACAATTCACTATTATCTCCAGAGAAAAACCACATATTCTCAGTATCTGATTATGACTTTAGCAGCAGTTATCTCGCATATTGCTTATGACGTTTTTGTAAATGCAGGAGCAAGCTTTCCTTTTGCTGGCTCCACTCAGTTTTAGTGACTTTTTCATACCTCAAATTTATTCTCTACCAATCGTGGCAGCCGCCATTATACTCGTTTATTTATGGTACATCATGCCTTCAAAAAGATCTATCTAATTTAATGTCAGAGCTTCTGTTATTGCACCCTAAAGTCATTGCACATAAATTAGAGTGCAAAAACATCTCTGTTAACAGCCGGCGTTAGACATACAGATTATTTCTGATCTTAGTGCTTCGTAGTCCTAACATTTAGCCAGCATTAAAAACTAAAACCTACACGAATTAGTGTGCCTGCCGCCACCAACTCTTACTAACATCCTTGAACGTCCTCCTCGCAATAAGACTGACAAGTTATGTTAAAGTAGACTCTTCGTTCCAGCAACGACAACCTCGTCGTAGTTTTATCATCATTCCAGAGACAATCTAGGCGCGGAAAATCTCGTCATAACATAACGTCACGCAATTTTAGATAGCCTCCAAAAGTCCCTGATTCTACTAAAGCAACTTATATCGTTATAAATGTCCAATAAGATCAACACGAGAGGTGTACTAACAGACGTCAGCTAATCAAAAGTTAAAACGATGTCCAATATGTGGTTGTACGGAGCACAAAATAGTCGGATGCGCTACACATTGGCGGACACACAAGAGGAGTGACAAGGGTAAATGCGAAGTAAGGAGAGAGTGAAACAAAGAACCAATATTCGTGTTAACTAGTAATCTAGACCACATAACCTCTTGTTTTCAAAGCCGAATTATTCTATTTCCATTAACCAAGGAAGTGAACATTAAGAAAAGGAAAAAAAGGCTTTTTCTAATGACTAGCTCCTCACAATGCGGTGTCGGGCGACTTCACTACCAAGTATGTTATGCTCAATTAAATGATGACTTCTGAAAGCCTCCCGCAAGCAGAAACCCATTAAATTGCGTCATATACAAGAAAGTCGCAAGTTTGATCACAATTCCGTTCGAAGTGATTATCCAGCATTCATTTCGGTTGCTTCATCTTCGGGTTTATTAAGTACTGACTATACATCAGATTCACATAGTTTTGGATGATTGCCTCTTCCTCAGCATGACCGAAAACCTGTCCTTATGAGATCTCCTTGTTTTTTTCACTCACTGCCGCCATTCCCTTTCTTGGCGATCCATTCTGTGTCGTACCATCCGTTGGTCATTGGGGACGTAAATCCATCCCAACATTACTACTCCTAAAGAATAATTTCGATACCCGGATCAAAACGCGTTAAGCTTAATACATCAATTTTTAGCTTACCCTAGTCAATCGACCAGGGTAAATCTTCCTCCGTAGAACAATGTTCGATAACACCGGGAATAGTTTTCCGTATGCTCATACAAAGCATTTCTTTTTAAAATTTAGTGCAAAAAAGTACGAAAATTAATGTTGTACCCTCCCCCGGAGGGTACGGCTATCATGTGTACATATGAAGTTCGCTGAGGCAAATGCAAATAACTTTGCCGAAGACTAACATTAACGCTGTTGAGCAACTGTCATTTTATGGACACCAGTGTAGCAGCCTGGAATTTGACTTGGTGGTCTAACGGGATACGGGCTCCCTCCCGGGAGGGAGCCCGTATGCGAGTCTGTATTGTCTTACAGATTGACAAAGATTGTTAGTTTTTCCCCTGATGAGCGGCTATTTTTCGAAATAGTACCGAATCTAACAGTCGATTATACTGGAACTTGCATTCATATTTTGGAAATTCCTGTTATTCGCCTTGTCGTTTCTTTTGATGAGGATTCCACTTCGTTCACTCTTTAAAGCCAGATGCAAATATTGTGTGTGACGTTAGGTTTCGACTGACAAGAGGTGCGAGATAATCTCAGGTTATCAAGCTGAACTAATCAGATGTCGTTGTTTTACTACCCTTTTTACTACCAACACTCTTCTTTGATATTCCTTCTTCCTCAATATCATCAGCTCCTTTTTCATTTATTGTAAACCTAGTATCAGAATACGGATGATATGGCGAATCCATCATCTTTGCTACCCTGTTCTCTCCAGACTTTCTAAGATATATCCTATAAGTTGAAGAGTGTGCAACTATGTTGCCGCCAGCTGCTTTTGTAGGATCTCCAAAGAAGGTATCTGGAGAGGATTGAACTTGATTTGTTATAACGACGGCAATGTTGAAGATCTCTGCTAACCTTATAATTTTATGTAACATACCGTTGAGTCTTTGTTGTCTATCGGCTAATGTACCTCTTCCCGCAAATTCTGCTCTATGTAAAGAGATTATACCATCAATGATTACTAGTTTAGCGTTAAAATCATTGACATATTTACCTAGGTCTTTGACTATTAGCTCGAGATGTGAGCTATTGTAAACCTTGCATACTGCAACGCTTTTCAATACTTGTCTGTGATCAAGTCCTCTGGCTCTGGCTATCTGTTCTACTCTTTCAGGTCTGAAAGTTCCTTCTGTGTCTATGTAAATTACACCACTATCCATTCCACCTGAGTCAATAGTTTGTCTAGCGGTAGCACATAAGGTATGACATATCTGCGATTTCCCAGAACCGAACTCTCCATAAAATTCAGTTACCGCTTGCGTTTCTATTCCACCAAGCAATAGTTCATCAAGGGATCGAGATCCAGTAGAACATCTGAGCATTGATCTCCTTTTTTCAAGAGCAAGGTCCGCCGTAACGAATTCTTTTTCTATAATATGAGAATCTCTTAGGAGTTTCTGGGCAGCCATTATGAATGCGGCAGCACTTTCCTTTGAAGCATTAATGTCCACAGCTAACTCGTCGGCACTTGTTACTGCCAGATCCATCACTGAAACAATACCTGCTTCTTTGAGCTTCTTTGCCGTTGTAGGACCAATGCCTTCGATGTCCTGAATTTCTAGGTTTATGATATCGTCTGAAGTTTCAGGTATTGCCTTAATATCATTATCTTTAGCCGTCGGAGATGATTCCTTTGTATTACTCTCTGTTATCATATTTCACGATTCAGTAGTATTGGTGGTATTAATACTGAAAGGCACCAGAGAGACGGGGAGGGAGGGATAGAGACTTATTAGTTTCTCTGCTGGTTCCAATAGATGAAGAAATTGGAGGTTTACATTCCTCAAGAACGTCTTGAAGCAGTTAACGAACTACTTCATAAACGTAATGTAGGCGGTATGACTTGTTACGAGGTCAAAGGAATGGGTCGGGCAAACAAGAAAGAGTAGATGTCGAAAGAGGTACGAGGTCATACATTCCAGAGCTTGGTTCGCGGACTAAGATCGAAGTAATTGTAGAAAACACACTAGCAAAGCTCATTATACATGTTGTGCTAAAGGTTATAAGTACTGGTTCATCCTATGATGGCAAGACATTTGTTCCTGATATTCTTGAATACTACGACATAGGGTCAAAAACCGCAGGCGATCCTGCACTTTAGGGTTCATTTTATATTAAATCACCGATAAGGCTCACTTGAATCGGTTCTGAATACTCTTAAGCATGCTCAACTATGAAGCATATTCGTACTTATGGCGTACCAAGTATAGAGAAAGTATAATGCCCAGATTTATTTGCATGTATTTACCTTATGAGATGAGGAAGAACGATTTTAGGATAATGGAATAAAAACCGTCTTAAAGCCAAAGATTCTATTAGTGAAAAAACCTTGATATCTAAAGATGCTAAACTGGAAAATTACAGTTCAGTGGTGCTTTAAATTCTCACACCATGTAACTGAAAGCCTTATTGCACGATAGTACAAATTTACGTTCTTGGAACGTGATCCAGGAGATAGGCTTCCAGATGAGATTTCAACGTAATATATGAAATTCAAGTGTAATGAACAAACCCAAGAATTACTCTACTTTCATAAAAAAAACTAAGCAGCATTGAAGGATGAACAAAAATAGAAAACCAAACTTCCAGAAGAAGGACTTGTTTACAAAAACCTGTCAGACGCCTTGAAGCATTACAAAGGTGTAGACATTCCATTGGAAGTAAATACAAAAGTCAGAGGTGGCAACGTTATTCTTATAACAACAAGGAGTGTATTTATTGTCAACAGATAACCATCAACAGATAAGAATGACACGAATGCAAACCCTCATATTTTGTATTATTCGCAATACTAACAAAGCTTGTGAATAATGAAACCAAATATGCTAAAGAATATCATGAGGCAACAAAACACTCTGAAATCAGTACACAACGGTCACGACACTATCTTGACTGGAATACCAAACCTCTACCGTTTAAGATATATACTGACCTGCCCATAATATCACTCCCTACAGACTTTTCCCAACCCACTCAAGGTGCCCTTATTTCTATTGGTAAGACACAACCAACTAGAGCTAAAGGCGTTGTATTGAATATAAAGAACCTTGCAGAATTATTGTTCTTTTCAGCTGGTATTACGAGGGTATTGAAGCTCGATTATGGCACTTATTATATGCGTGCCGCATCTGCAACAGGAGCACTGTATCCGATAGAGCTGTATCTCATTTGCCGCGATATACCTGGTTTGAAGGCTGGTGTTTATCATTTTTGCCCTGGAGACTTTACGCTTACAGAGCTGCGTAGTGGTGACTATCGAGCTACGTTAGCAGATATGGCAGGAGGTAACAGTAAGATAATTAGTTCGCCAGTTACGGTTGCCTACACTTCAATCGCTTGGAGAAATGCGTGGAAGTACCAATCCCGCTCTTACCGTCATTGGTTTTGGGATTCTGGTGTTATTGCTGCAAACTTCCTAGCTACAAATATCTCTCTTGAGCTCTCTACACAGTTGATCATGGGTTTTGTGGACAATGCTCTAAATCGCCTACTTCGCTTGGACGATACACAAGAAGCTGCTGTTGTTCTGGCTCCAATAGATGATAATTCATCTACAGATTCAGTTCTCAATATCAAAGAAAGCGAGGATTTACCCATTCCTCAGACAATCCCTAGGCTCACAGGGCAACTAGATTATCCTGAAATTTGGAAACTACATAGATCTTCGTATTTACGCAATAAAGAAGAAGTCAAAAGTTGGATTACTGCTGCTACCGCTCTCAAACAAATTCCCACTAACAAAGCAGCAGAGGTTGCATATCGTAAACCACTGATATTTGAGACTTCGATAATTAACGAGGCAAGTTTGGCCGAGACTATCCTGCTCCGTGGATCATCACGCAAATTTTCTAGGCAACCCATCTCTTTTAGACAATTGTCTAATATACTTCACTATTCGACGCGAGGTGTGTCTTTGGATTTTCTTGGTAGTAAAAGTGGTAATGATAACGACAAACGCAGTACCATCGATATTTACCTTATAGTAAATGATGTCGAAGAACTGCAAGCTGGGGCGTATTTTTTTGATCGTTATAATAAATCACTTGAACAACTAAAAAACAAAGTATCCAGAGGGATATCAGGGTATCTTTGCTTAGGCCAATCCCTTTTCAGCGATGCTAGTGTTGTATTCTTTCTTATGACTGATTTGAATAAGGTCCTTGATGTTCTTGGTAATAGGGGATACAGGGCAACACAATTTGAAGCAGGAGTGGTTGCTGGAAAGATTTACCTTACAGCTTACGCTCAAAAAATAGGGGCATCTGGTTCGACTTTTTTCGATGATGCTGTCTCTGAGTTTTTCTCTCCTCACGCTGCAGATAAGAGCACTATGATTGCAGTTGGTATTGGAGTTCCTGGTTACAAATCACGTCCCGGGAAAAATCTCGCTGGGCAGATAACTAGGACTGAAATCTTAACACAATAAATATAAACAAATTATAATCTCTGACGAGTGATCATGTTGAGAATAATTAGTCATTACTGGTAGGAAAGAAGAATAATTAGTTATACCTCATGATATAAAGAGACTCAGTATATTTGATTTCCCGCCTGCAAGCTATTTAACCTTGCAAATTTCGGCAATGCCTCCGGTTCAGGGCCTGCAGGTACGTTCTCAGGAACGTCCTCAGGAGGCTGCTCACGTGTTAGTTTCGGTAACAAAATAGGTCGATCAGGCTTCAGCTAGTCGGTAAACCCCCGGTAAGTCTAGCCGTTTGAGTGTAGCTACTACCAATAGCGATCCGTTTACAATTATGCTTGACTGCGCACAAACTAGTAACGGTGCCGTCAGTTGTAGTGCATATTTCCCATAATTTTTTTTCTTACAATTCTTCCCATCGCTTGACTTACCTACTTTGAAATAATGTGAACATTTCAAGTTCAAACCCGAGGCCAGCCATATACTTGATTCAAGTATTTCCATGACTTAGGTTGTACGCATTTATTAGCTATCATAACTGGACCCTTTCTATAGAAACCTACCTAATAGTTTTTTTTAGCAGTTGAAAAATCAATTAGTTTCACTATCTCTTCAAAAGATGCATTTTGCATCATCAAAACCATCTCATCTTCTTTTAGATAATT
>DASSIM010000107.1:0-15055 GCA_035691865.1 Candidatus Nitrosopolaris sp.
GAACATACAGTTGTGCCGATTTTAAACCTCATCTACAGTATTACCTACCAGCATCATAGGCACTCTTTCCAAGAATAATTTTGGAATGAACATCGCACATAGATCGCTGCAGACCATGCTAAATTAGAAAAAGATCAAATCAAAACGTCTCATAAAACGTGCGATTTTTATTCAATACAAATTGTTGCTGCATTCACATGTTCACAAACACTTGGCTAGTGTGACAGGCAGAACAACAAGAAAGGCCTTTTTCGTCCTGCTTATAAGGAATGGCTTACAGGGGTAGAAAATTCGTATAGGTAAATGTTGCCGTTTATATCACGAACTGAAATTTTTCTTTCAGTCTCATTTAATTCTACTGAAACCTCAGTGATCTTAGTGGGGTCAAGATGTAAGAATGCAAGAACACTATCGATATAATTCATTGCATTAATACTTGTCATATTTTCTTAACTCTACTTTCTTTAGCCAACTGTTTCATTGCGGTATATTAGCATGTAGGATATTAAGAATTTGATTAACTTTGTTAACTTACAAGGTTCACTCACGTAGTTTAAGATCGTTAACTTAGGTTGTAGGTTTACTCATAACAGAATATTCAATTGAATATAGTGCAGCTCTACCAGCGTGGATCGGAGGTGTTAGATTTAGACTAGTTACTGAATTATCAGAAAATGATATCACTTCTATGAAAGAGGTAGGTTGCCGAGTTCAGATATCTAGAGGGAAGGAGAGGATTAGGGAGTCGCTGAACTAGAATATATTTCAACTTCAGGCAGTATCTCAACGGCAATAGTACTATTGGGTATTGAAGAATTGACAGAAGCAGCAAAGACAATAACAACTCTTTAACAAGCAGTACATAGTAACGTTGAGTAGAGGAGGTACGATAATATCAACATCTTTTCGAAATTCTATGGAACAAGATAATACGTAGAGTAGAATGAAGCTAGAGAGAAGCTATTGTACTCTTCCTCCAACATACTGGGAAAGATATCGGTAAGGCATTTTTCATTTAATTATTGGCTTTTGAGCTGATACTTATCAATAGATGCCATTCCTTGCCTATAAGTTATAATCAAGGTGTCCCCTATCTTAAACTGACAATTTGGAATAACTCGAGGATGCTGGTCTGCTCCTATTACAACACATGTTCCTTGCGATTTAGTAACGACTTTTACTTGGTCTGTTACTTCATTTCTAAATAAATCCCTGATCGGGAAACCAAACATCGCTTGAACCCCAAAAAAACCGCCAATAATCACAATCACCACTAGTAGTGCCATTTTCTTACCAGACATGCTGAAAAATGATCCTGTATTGCCATCTACGTCATGTTCGTATGACACAACTAAGTATGAACGTTCAAGCATAAAAAGATACTTTTTGTTATGGAGCTGCATGTCAAAAATCAACTTTGCAAATAGTATAAAATTGATTCAGAGCGTTTACAAGAGATTTATGAATACTGTCCTTTTCAACGCATGGTGATTTCCCTTCCCAGCAAATGATTCTCCCGTAAGGCTCTATTAGCAGGTGAGAACCCAACTACTAAATAAACAGGCATGCCATTGTTATTTTCTATCGTGCCTAAAATATTGTTGATTTCTTAGCTTTTTTAATTTAAATATTCTGATATAATTGATGCTGCGGTTCTGTCATATCCCATTCTGCGGTCATGGTCATAAATATCCGTTTAACAATTGATACTGTTTGTCTCCTTTGTTTCTAATGCGATATATTTAGATGATTGAAAACATAAAGTCTCGTTTCAAGTTCCCGTTCAGGTTATCGTTGATCAGATTCACCTTATATTATGCTAACCATACTTGTTCTCGATACTCAGCTTAATGGTCGGCTAATTAATTCAATTCTTCCTTTATTCGTTTTACTAACTCGTCTATTTCAATGGGTTTTTGAACATATATTGGATTTTTTCGTCCATATTGTAATGCAGAAGGAAGATTTAAACTGCTCTCAAATTTCTGTTTGAGATCTAATTCAAACGCCGAGATAAAGCACACCTTAACCTTTTCATCAATTTTCCTTATTTCCATATATAGCTCAAAACCGTTCATAACTGGCATTTTATAATCAATAAGAGCAAGGTCGTATGAGCCCTTCTTGAAATTTGATAATGCTTGAAGAGGATCATTGAACAGCTCAACTTTGAAGCCATGATCCTCTAGACCTAGACTGAAAACCGCTGTAATATCAGGCTCATCATCTACAAGTAATATTTTATTGCGCAGACTGTTGTTATTGTTACTATTGTTCATCTTGGTTCTCCTTGGCCTGTCTGCTAACGATCCCCTTGCTTACCGGTATACTAAACGTAAACACTGCTCCTTTCTGTCCGTCAGAATCACTATAATTCTCAGCCCATATCTTGCCTCCGTGAGCTTCTACTATACTTTTAGAGATAAACAAGCCCAAGCCGGTACCTGCTTCAGATTTTGCAGCGAATTTTGAAAATAGCCTTGGAGATATTTCGGGATCTATCCCTTGTCCCGTGTCTTTTATACTAACAACAGCTTTGCCATCCTTTACTGCTTCTGTAACTATGATGGTACCATTCTTGGTAAACTTAATGGCATTACTTAATAGGTTAGAAATGACTTGAGTTAAACGGTTCTTATCTGCTTCTAATTCAATACTCCGATTTTGTAGTTCGTGTAATATCTTGATATCTTTGTTAGTTTTTTCGATTTCGTTTCTTTGGTCATCTATAACATCTGATATTAACTTATTGAGTTTGACACTCTCTGTATTCAGGTTTAATGATTGTGCTTCTATTCTAGTAACATCCAGAATATCGTTAGTAAGCCTCTGAAGCCTGGTAGCGTTTCTAGCTATCGCCTCCAACATTCCTTCTCTTTTTTCAGGATGTTGCTGAATTAAGCTAGAATATCCAAGAATAGCTTGCGTAGGAGTCTTCATCTCGTGACTTGCTATATTGATGAACTCTCGCTGCATTTTGTCATGAACTTTTAGCTGTTCGTTGGCAATTGCAAGTTGATTGTTTGATTCAGCCAAAGATTCATTCGATGTCTTTAGCTCTGCAGTTTTTGTATTCACAAGGGTATTCAATCTTCTATTCCATGAAAAGACCAAAAATGCAATGATGATTGCTACCGCTCCTATTATTGCCACTACCAATATCGTAAAGTATCTCTGCTGATCAATTAATGCACTTACATCACTTGCAAGGTTATGTTGTGCGCTAATGTATAAAGTCAGAAAATTCTTGCCATTAACTAAAATAGGCTGGTAGGTTATGGTATTCATTTTACCATTGATGAGAACATCTCCTGAACCGGTATATCCTTGTAATGATCTTTTTATAATATCATTTAAAAGATTCTTCGACTCAGGGAGAGGTAATGAACTTGAGAGTACAGATTGAAATTTGTTTCCGAAAACGTATTCACCTACATATTGTTGGGCATTACTAGCATAAAGAATGATTCCATTCCTGTCAAGCAATCCTATTGTACTATTAAATTGTGGCAATAATTGTTTACTCAAAAAGTTGCCCAAGGTTTGGAGCCTGATTGAGGTAACGACTACACCAGTGACAATTCCATTCGCGCCCCCTGTCGTATTGATAACGGGGTATGATATGTATAATCTAGGAATTTTGTCATTTGATTCTATCAGTCTGCTGTAATATACTGAATGAGTCTGTGTTGGGATAGAATAGTATGGTCTATAACTTAGATCTGTTCCTTTGTATTTTTGATATGTAGTTTGGTTGATATCGCTTATCCAATTTATTTTGCCGTCTTTATTTAACCACATATAAAAATCAGTCATATCATTTGAGGAGTGTTCCCTACCGTTTATGACAACATCTGCACTTTTGTATTCATTATTATGTATGGCAGAAGATTCAGCAAGTGTTTTCAAGAGGGCATCAACAGTCTGTAATTTATTTGCTAAGATTAGTGCAATGTCATGTACCTCGATCCTGGTATTTGATCTCACTTCCTGCGAAGCAATATCAACTATTTTGTTAGAAGTAAGAATTGAATATTGGTATGAGAATATCGATAGTACTATTGCGATACCCGCAATAACAACTAATATGACAATATTAGTGCTCGGGTTGCGCTCTAGCATAAAAGGCATCTTCTTTATGGATCAAGTCTACCGGTGATACTTAAGCATCATCATAATGTCAGCCACTATCTCGCCTATACGCTTCAGGAACCTTTCGTTGTGAATAGGTATTCATATAAAATAATTTGTAATGGTTATAGGAGTGATCAAATCGGTAGACTAAAGGCAAATGTTGCTCCCTTACCATCGTCATTATTTTTATACCATATCCGCCCACCATGAGATTCTACAATACTTTTAGAGATGAACAATCCCAAACCTGTCCCTTTCGAAGAATACGTTGAAACAAACTTCGAAAACAAACTTGGCATGATTTTACTATCTATGCCCCTGCCTTCATCGCTTATAGCGACAACGATTTCGCGGGCATTTTCATTTGGTCCTCCTGACCTAACCTTGTTCTCTGTATGTATTGTGATAGTCCCACCTTTCCCGTTTTCTTTGATAGATTTGAAGGCATTACTCAGTAGATTCGAAACAACCTGGGCTATTCTTCCTTTGTCGGCTTGAACCAAAATATCGTGAGGAACATATGATAGCCTTATTTTTTGGCTGTGACTGTCGTGGAATTCTTTGCCTAAAACCAGGTCATTCATTGCATTTATCATTACATCATTCAAATTGAATAGTTCTTTATTCAACCCAAGTGATTTGCTTTCAATCTTTGTAACATCCAAAATATCATTCGTAAGTCGCTGTAATCTTTGTGCGTTCCTAATAGTAACTTCCAACAATTCCTTTTGTTTGACATCCGTTATTTGAGAGTGAAGGATCTCTGTTAACCCAAGTATCGGCTGTATTGGTGTTTTTAATTCATGAGCTGCTATATTGATGAATTCATCTTTTAACCGATCTTTAAATTTGAGTTCCTCGTTTGCTATTTCAAGTTTCTTTGTTAAGTCGACTTGTCTTATAGTAGAGCCCCTTATAGAACCCACCATGGAGTTAAATGACTCACTGAGAACAGAGAGTTCGTCACTACCTTTTTGTTCCACGGATACTTGAAGATTTCCCTTTTTTATTTCGGCTGTCGCTTGAGTTAGAATGAATATTGGTTTTAACATTCTTGCAACAAGATACAAGATTAATACTAGAATACCTACGATCAGGATTGCAAAAAGGATTTGCAGTAGAATCACATTTTCGGAATTTTTATCTGCTCCTTGTCCTAGTTGTGTAACTAATTTATCAGAAGCGTTAACCAAGCTAAATGCTTTCGATTCTAGGTCTTTTTCTGCTAAGGACAGGTCAAGTGCTGTCAGCGGTGGGAATGTGGTTTGTTTTGCATGAGGTGGCGTTAATATTACCTGTACAATAAGAGTCTTGTAATCATTCCAGTCCTGGTCAAGAGTTTTCCACAATTCCAACAAGTCGGAGGGCAGTGGTCTCAAATCAATTCCTGAAATTCTCCCACCTTGCTTTAGCGTCATTATGTTTGAATGCAAGGCGTCTATAGCAGCTTGTAGATGTGATGAATCAGTGGATCCGTCTATATATTTTTCAGTTTGAAATAGAAGATTGGTGGTAAGATATCGGTTTTTGCCTGCAATATTAATTGAATTCCCTATTGATGATTGCTGAGATTGGAAATAAGTTAGCACACTGAAACTACCAACAATCAGAATAATTTCTATGATAACGAGTATCGTGATTTTTAAAAGAATTTTAGAAGTGATTTTTTTCATCAAGTTGTCTGCTTCTTCTCTGCATCGAGCGTCTAGTTCTTTCGAACTGGGGGACAATATATAAGCACACCCCTAAATTTGCAAATATTGAGTTTGAAGTAGATGTCTGATAGAATGGATTGCAAAGTCACACTTCCCTCATTTCCTCATATAAAGACCAGGAGATCAATCTTTTCCAAAGTGGTTGAATATAATCATATAATCTAATTCTGCTATAATTCATATAACCAAATAATCTATTGTAACTGACCTTAAAAAAACAACCAAAGGTTATCACCTGATATATTTCTCTTATTGGTTTCATCCTTGATTCCCCCCAGATCTCCCCGAATTCATTTCTGGCATCCTGATATCGAGAATTGTTAGACCGTAAAATAAGGCTTAAAACTCTCCTTACCTAAAAGAGGTGGTCCACTCATTTCCTCATGCATAATTCTCGTCCATTCGGTTTGGAGCTATCTATTGGTTTCATCTTTCGTGTTCCGTTTTGCTATATTCAGATTAGGTCCTGGTGGCTTGCCTGTTAATTGGCCAGAGCTAATCTTATTTGCTTAAACATACAAGGCTTTATGCTTTTATCTTGTGTACCACATGCCGTAAAGTGCCATCCCACTTCCAATGCCAAGAAAGTCCCTACAAACCCAATTACTGGGTAAATCAGATATTCAAACATACAAACTCGTTGTTAGAAGAAGAGACTAATCTACCCTCGTAGGCTTGGTCTATGATAAATAATATCTGCTGCTTACAGGCAGCTAAATAACCTGGAATATACGATAAACTAATAGATTTTTTTTTGGTTTTCACTAAAAAGATCTTATTAGCTACATTTTTTCCAATCGCATCCCCTCCATTAATTAGTTGATTTATCGACCCTCTGGCCGACATACACGACGCGATCACGAACGGCCTACCGTTCAAGAACGGTGGGGAGTTCATTTATCCTGAATAAACGGGCATAATTTCTATAAATCTCTTATTCAGGTAAACTGTTTCAAATTGTCCCCACAAAGGTAGTACCACCCGCTATGCTAACATCATACACTGTGAAAGCTAGTTCTTGCAGATCCGCTAGTGCTGGAGGCGTCTCAAACGGGCAACAAGCCTTTGCTGGGAAGGCAGCGCTCCAACGACCACCTTTACCACCGAGTGACTACGAATGTTCGTCAGCGAGCGTAAGCGTCGTTGGACAAGGTGCGCGGTGCTTCGCAGCAGATAATGGTCGCAGCAATCCTGTTCTGTCTCCAATCATGGCCTAGCAAAGCAAGACAATAGTGAAAAATACCAAAACGTGGGAGAGATGAAGATACCAAAAAGCACGGACCTTACCTACACAGCTAGGGTGAGTCTCGCCCATACCTCCCAATGTCTGGTTTGCCGACACTAAATGTAGATGGTCGTTTTGCACATGCGCCATTGTTCAGATATCATTCAACATTTGAGATACTTCAGGTATCAAATCCCATATTTTATACCTACATATTATGCGTGAAAGAAATATTTCTCACTATAGATCATTCATTTTATTTTGATTAATTGCCATTAACAAGTGATCTAAAAATACGAGAAAGTTATGATGATCGATAACATCGTCAGAGTACATCCCCAAGCCTATCACCCTTCCCTTTCTGTAGTTCAATTCATATACCGCAACCGTATGCTCATGTGCAGAGGTAGCATTTTTCACTACTTTTGGATTGGGACTCGTGATCGATACATTATAGTTCAGCAAAATAATATCATCAGGGTTAGTAACGTACTCTTCCTCATGGTGATTGTAGCCAAAAGGGTTGTTTGCAAATGTCATTTTGCACCCAACACATAGGAAATTGCTACCTACCCATTCTGAAGTTTCATTTCTCCATCTCTCCCCAACACTTTTCCATGCAGTTTTACCATTGAAAGCCCAACCATGACCCTTAAGGAGCGTTATCGTGTGTGTACTTCTATCATAACCCACTTGAGCGTAGAATACATTACCGTCAAGAAGAATCATTGTACCTCCGTTTGCTACAAATGTTTTCAAGTTAGTGTATTCTTGCTGTGTTACGTACTCTTGATGACCAAGGATGAGAATATCATACCTGTTAGTTGTATGTTTGTTGTCCATAAAGATGGAACCCCCATCCACATTGATATCTGTCAGGACGCTGACATTATTTTTTGGCATCAGCAATGACAGATGTTTGGCCAAATAACTCATCGCGAAAGCGGAGGCGTCGATGTCTGCAAAATGTGAGACTTTAGGCTTGGTAACCACGCTTGATAAAAGATAGAGATTACGAGTCACATTCTCCCCAGCTCGCACGCCTGAATAACGCTTGTAGAAAATGTAAAAGGCATCATTATAAGCGGCGCCTGTAAATATCGGCACTACCAAAGCAATAGCTGACGCTTTTGCGTGGGGATTAGATTGAGAATGTGAACCTAGCCATATTAACGGTACTTGGTTCTGGTGTTGCTTTATTTTTAGCATTTGAAATTGTTGGAATTTCGGCAACGACACATGACCACTGACAGCATCAGGTAGATCGCTTTCAATCGTAATATTTGTAGTGCTTGTGCCGATTCCCGTGCCTGAGTTACTCTTACCCTCGCCCAAAGTAGTGTTCTGAGCATAGGCTAAATGATCTAATGGAATTAAGCTAAGGGTAGGCAGGTTCAAGTTAATAAATAGAATCGTTTCTAGAAAAGCAGTTAGTAATATTATACTCATCGATAATAAAACGACAACGACCATTTTCATGTAGATTTACGAACTGGATTAAGGATAAGAGTCTATAAAATTTTGCTACAGATCATCCAATCTATTTATTTTGGATTCGTGTTGATGCTACGGATCGATTTCGTTTTCTCGAGTGAACTGATATTTCTTTCCATCTGTTGGCTATCATTTTTTTATAATTGCTATCTATGCAACGAAAACGCTTCCAATCACCACTATCGTTCTGGTTGTTGCTGTTCATAACGATATGATGGTAACATAATACCTCTGCGGATATGACTGACTGTCTGACCAGTGTGTGGGCGGTAATCCATCCTAGATTATAGTCATTCAACCTATAGACCTGATTTAAGAGGAAATAAGAATATAATGATCCCACTATCTAAACGATAAGAAATTTCAATAAGATCGTTTTCCTTTCAAATGCATATACCATACATCAATACGTTAACATATAGGAGCATCCAAAAAGTGCAAGTATGCCATTGATAAGACAACCATTATTTCCGCTATTACTATTATTGTTTTCTGTCATCCTACTTTATTCAACTATGCAACATGCATTAGGACAAAGCGCTACTAATAGTACCAGCAACAAAATTGGCAATAGCACTACCAGCTCTGGAAGAGCAGCAACAATCGCAGTGACGGGACCTCGATCCATCAATAGCATTATTGGAAATGGTACAACTTTGACATATCAAAATCCTGATTTCGGGATAAAGATGCAGTACCCCTCTAACTGGATAAAACAGGAAGATAACCTTCTACTTCATACGGTCGTTGCCTTCAGTTTGATACACCAAAATATCTTCGATTTTACTAATACTACTTTAGCAGAACTGGATTTACGCGTCTATAATGCCCCTCAAAATGAAACATCTGCTAAACTTAATATCGGCCAAATAAATACTCAGGGCCAAGTGATCATTAGTCATTATAAAAATGAGACTACTACACTTGGAGGTTTACCAGCATTAAAAATAATAAATTATTTCTTTGGAGATACTACTCAAAAGGAAATGCAAGTTTGGACCTTTGTACCGAGCAAGAACATCTTAGTGGAACTGATCTATGTCGCACAACCTTCAAAATATCCTGTTTCACTACCAATAGTGGAAAGAATGATAAATTCTGTTGAAATAGCACATTAAGAAGAGTACTCAGCTCATCATAAATTAAGAAGGCTTCCTGGATCGAATACAAGGATAGAAGCGTATTGGCGCATTCCATTAAGTAGGATCAGCTATCATACATGAGGTCAGAAACGAGGTTTTATATGAGCAATGTGGAAGGTGAATTCACATTAGACATAAGCCTGCTTACAGACTAAGCGTTAAAGGATTCTCTGCCTGGAAGGTACCCAATAAACGTTCTAGAATGGTTTAGAATGAAGTTATGGCATTCCTCATATGCAAGTGCGAATAATGGTAAACTTCTGGTTTCAATTTGGAATAGGCATGTAATGCTAAAGGAATAATTTTGTTAGAAATGCCCACTCACTTGGTACATTTAATGTCTTTATACGGTATTTAGACCCGTTAAATACCAACATATATATGAGACGGCTGCTAACAGTTAGTGATATAAAATGGTAGACAACAAATTTAAAGACGACGTAACCAGTTCAACAAGATCAGCTGACGCCGCTAACTTATACGATACAATAAAGCAAAACTACTTTAGAATAGTAGACGAGTTTACAAAAGCTCAACCACAATATACACAATCACTTTCTAATTTACACCTTGATTATATTGCCGCAACAAAGAACACCATCCAGAACATGGTTTCGGCTGAAAAGATCTTAGCAAGTAACGGCAACGTCCCTTTGATAGCACCGCCATACACAGATGAGTTCGTAAAGCAATCAAACGAGATCACTGAGAACATAGTCAAAGCAGTTCGTATAAACAACCAACTGACAGTGAACGCGATAAATGCAGCAGCAGAGAACCTTAGAACACTTAATCGAACAATAGAGTCCGTGACAGAATTTAACACCAGCGCCGCAAAGGCATGGAATTCATTCCTCACAGCTCAACAACAACAGTTCCTCCACAAACAATAACTTTTTTTTCATTTTTTCTTTGTTTAAGTGTTCGTGGAAAAAGTGATCATTAGATCTCCTGTTAGGATTTTCAAATATACCTTCGGGTGTTTCTACCTACTTTTCCAATATAGGAGTTGAAATTTGGACCCTACGCTGTTGCATCTGACACGGTTCGAAAGTTCATTCATATTCTGGTCATAGATACTATCAGATCAGTAGTTGCTTCAAAAGATGTTTTTACGCTAACCATACAACACGATAATACATAAGAAACGGCACAATCAGGGTACGAATACCGGGCAATCAGGGTGTTATTTATGGTAATAATCAGGGATCTAATAATGACAAAGATTGTTTGGACAGAACACTCGGGGTTCTAATACTGGCAACATTGTGGGAGACAGCAACTACAGCAATAAAAATGGCGACGTGATCGGGGATAGTCACTCTGGCTCCACCGGAAGGAACCCTTAATTCTTTTACGGCACAGAACTTCAGAAAGATAGATCGCTTCGAGCTATTCGAGATAGTAAATTCTGACAGATTCTAGATTAAATATTCAAGACTATTGGTTTTGCTAAGCCATGCTACGATAGCTGCCGCGGTTCGAGCCAAGCTATCAAAGAAGTCAAGAGATGATTTAGAAGCATGTATATGCATTAATGATTATGGTGGATTTCATGAGATCAATAATCTCTTCATATTGCGTAATCAATCATATGATATGAACCCCTGTTCCAACAAAAAAGATATCGAAATAGTAAGCAAGTAGGTTATATATCACAATACAAAGGAGTTGTCATATTAACGATCATGAACTTAACCTTTAGCATGTGCTGAGGTAAACCTGTATGAAGTTACGCAAATGCTTACAAACGAGTACAGAGCTAATCAACGCCACCAGCGTTTAATAATAAGGCAAATAAAACCTTACACGTATCAAGCCAAATATGCTACTAAATGCAAAAGATGTAACTAGAGAAGCTATCACACTAGAACCAAACAAAACTCTTCACGATTCTCGTAATTCCTTACTTAGATACAGCATTAGTAGGGTTGTTGTTGCTAAGGATAACAAACCATTAGGCATTATTACAGAGAAGGATATTGCAAGATTCTTATACAAGGTACCAAATAGACGACTTTCCGAGATTCGATTAGATGAGATAATGAGTAAAAATCTGGTATTAGCTAGAGAAGAAGATGACTTGAAAGCCTGCGCAAAGTTGATGTTAGACAATAAGATAAGCTCCATAATAGTTGTTGACAATGATAAAGGGGATCTAAAGGGAATATTTACAAAAAGTGATTTGGTAGAGGCATATGCCAGACTCTATTCAAAAAAGAGTATGGTGGACGAATACATGACTAAAAAAGTCATAACAGTAGCCCCTGATGAAAACTTACATATGATCCTGCTACTTATGGCTGACAACGAGTTATCAAGAATTGTAGTAACAGGAAATCGGAAGCCCATTGGTATCATAACAGGACATGACTTGCTACCTTTAAGCGTACTTTTTGGAACTGGAAGAGCTGGAGGATATTGGTCAACCAAGGAGGAATTGGTATCACGGAGACGAAATATACCTTCCGGTATAAAGTCAGTCTTACTAGCAGAGGATATAATGAAATATGACCCAATAACCATTGCAAGGAATTCTGATTTGGCCCAAGGAGCACAAATGATGACAAGAAATAGAATAAGCGGGCTTCCAGTGGTATTGGAGAATTCATATGATGCTGGTAACCTAGTAGGTATAATTACTAGAACCGACATAATCAAAGCCCTAGCATCTGCATTTAATTAAAACATTGAGCAAAACGTTCACCTTTATCATACCATGAAGGCTATGACTACGGCATGGGAGAAATGATGAAAGGATTCTCTTTGATTGACATTTGGACTTTTTTCAATGCTCTTTCATTGAATAATAAGTTATGCTTTAAAGAACTGCTGTGCAATACACTGCGGCCCAAGGCTTCTAATATTATTGATTCATAAACAAACGCTCATTTTCAAGGAATGAATCTACCAGGGTAAAAATGCAATAACTTAATAACGATTATTCCTTTGAACGCTTTATATTCAAACATAGAGAAGATGCGGGAAACAGACTGGCTGATAAATTGAAGTTATTAGTAGACAAATCTAGCAATCAACTCACCATCTTGGCTATCCCCAGGGGTGGAGTAGTTACTGGAGACGTAGTGGCATCTAGTCTTGGGGTTAAATTAGACATTGTTGTATCACGGAAGATAGGAGCACCTTACAATTCCGAGCTTGCGATAGGCGCAGTAATGCAGGATGGGAGCTTTTTTCCTAATGAAGATGTAATTAGCATGCTAAATGTATCACAAGAGTATATTGATGAGCAGATATCTATACAAAAACAAGAAATAGAACGTCGTTTAATGAGGTTTAGAGGAAGTAAACAATACCATTTACATAACAAAACCATAATATTAGTTGATGATGGCATAGCTACTGGTGCAACAATGTTTGCTGCTATACGATGGTTAAAAAACCAAGAACTAAAGAGACTGATAGTTGCAATCCCCGTGGCTCCAACAGATACATTTGAAAAGTTAAAGGAGGAAGAAAAGGTAGATGATGTAGTTCTGTTACAATCACCTATAGTGTTTTCCGCTGTTGGATCGTTTTATGAAGACTTTTCTCAAGTTAGTGACGAGAAGGTAATAGAGATAATGAACAAGTACAGAAACAAACAGGGTTTGTAATTGTTGTGTATGGGTGTGTTTTTCGTTTGTATGTCATAATGAGCTTCGGTAAACAGCAAATGACTGCTACTACTAATACCACCACTCAGTTCTTCACAAAGAGAAATGACCGTGCTATCAAAAAAGTTAGTGAATTTGAATTTATAGAAAAAGACCAAGCAATTGGAATGAGGATTCCTTTAAGGATTTATGCACACGAAAATTTAATCTCAAATATGGCTGCAGATTGTACTATAGATCCTCTACTCTACCAGGAGTCCAAAAACATGTAATAGTTCTAATAGATGGACACGAAGGGTACGGTTTTCCTGTGGGAGGAGTTGCTGCCATGGATTTAGACCAAGAAATGGGAAGTGGAGTAGAAGGGAATGGAATAATTAGTAGAGGAGGAGTAGGTATTCCTCCAGATCCAGTCCAAATTACAATACTGATATATTGTGGTTCTAGAGGTTTGGGTCATCAAGTATGCAGTGATTATTTACGTGTAGCTAAGACTGCACTATGAGGATATAGTATTACGTTTACCGTTGAATAATATAGGTTAGGCCGGATTTATTTAAAAAAAATAGAAAGAGGATGGTGATCAATTAGTTGGGTTTGACTGCTAGATTTTCTCTTAATGATATATGCCATTACCCATCATTCCGCCATTACCCATCATTCCGCCATTATCCATCATTCCCATGCCACTACGCATCAATGCTGCAAAAGACATTGGAGTAGATGTTAGTACCTTCCCATTTCCAGCATCCACTATTACTCCATGGAAGTTGTTGTTGCTATCTAGTACTAATGCCATGTATACTAGAAATCCATGAACTACTCCGATTCTGACCGCTGCTGCATGTGAATTAGTACCCACGGCTTTTTCCGCAATAGTACTAGCATTGGCCAAACTGACATGTACTTGTGATGCAATGGCTTTGGCTATAGTAGGGCCTATTGCGAGAGAGCCTGTGATGTTTGGGCCGGAAGCAAGGTAACTAGTAACATTACTCTTGCTGCCCACCTGGGCGTTCGCTGTCTGTATCGATATACTAGATGATGCAGATATTCCCACACCCACTAACAATACAGCCGCTGCTACCACGACAAGTAAGCTCCGTTCTATTGAGTTGCTATTGGTTGTTATTGCATTCATAGTGAGTCTTAGGTAGATTTCAATACATAAAAAGTTAATCATCGTATAGGATAATAGTTGCTCAATGTAATCTTAAAGTAGATCTATAACATAATAGTAGTTTAGCGTTCTGTATTAATGTCTTTTTTGATTATATTCGTCTTCTTATATAACAGTGTATAGTACATTTGAATCTTAAATCCTATGTTTTTTAATATCTTATAAAGTTGCTGTATGTCTAATAATAATAGAGGAGCAGGACCAAACAGAACCTTGATAATGATACTTGTGGGAGTAGTAACATTCTCTTCAATAATTTTGGTTTCCCAAACACAAGATCAATTAGTCGCAAAGAAAGGCTCACAGAATTCTAGTGTGATGCCGGGGTATTCATTAGTGGGGGAGGGAAGGGCAGAGATATTCATAAGTTGGTGAAGAAGGATGAGGCATGATGCAGAAACTAGTACGATAGTGGTTAAGATATTGGTGTTGTTAGTAGCTGCATTGTTTATTATTAGTGTTATCTTCGCCTACCCAATATATCATATTCTTGCCCAAAGTTTGCAAATTACCACGAATAAGCAAGATTACAAACTAGGAGAAACAGT
>DASSIM010000108.1:0-7466 GCA_035691865.1 Candidatus Nitrosopolaris sp.
TTGATGCCGAATTTGCCCGCTATCAAGTCGGTATTCAATAAAATTCGATAAAATTTGATACGATCTCCTGCTGTCCGTGGGAGTGCAACCAGTTTATTGCTTTTCAAGGCAATGCGAACTATCTTCTGTGTTCTCACTTCCGAGCCAATAGGATAATAACTTCCAATCAGTTGGGAGTCGTTAAACTCATTTGAATGGGTAAATCTTCGTTGAACTGCTGCGCTTTTCTTTTTGATAGCTGTGGGTGAAAGCGAATTACGCCTTTCAAGCATGATGTGGCGTATTTTGTCTTTTAGGTTGTGTATGACCTTTTTTCTTGTTACCGTCTATTGTTCATCTCTTTTTTCAGGGAGGCAGCAGTTATCGTATTCTTCAGAAGCATCGATATGGTCATCGGACCGATCCCACCTGGTACCGGGGTGATCCAAGAGGCTTTTTCCTTTACGTTTTCGAAGTCAACATCACCGGCCAACCTTCCACCATATCTGCTAATCCCGACATCGATTACGACAGCACGAGGCTTTATCATATCAGAAGTCAGGACAAAATTTTCGCGGTTACCGACAGCCGTAACTACTACGTCTGCGATCTTTAGTTTATCTACTAACATTTTAGTCTTTGAATGACATAGGGTAACGGTCGCGTCTCTTTCTAGCAGTAGGATAGCAAGAGGCTTACCAACGAGATTGCTTCTATTCACTATGATGGAATCCATTCCTGATATATCAATTTTATTAAAATCTAGTAATTCCACAATTCCTGCAGGCGTGCAAGGTTTTAGAATCGCTTTTCCGCCTAGCAACATTCCTTCATTAAATGGCGTCAGCCCATCTACATCCTTGACTGGATTAAGGGAACTAAGAATCAAGAATTCATTGATCTGCGTGGGTAGAGGGAGCTGAATCAAAATACCATGTACTTCTGTGTCTGTGTTTAGTGTCTCGATAAGTTCCAGTAACTCTCTTTGCGAACAAGTTGATGGAAGTTTGTGGTCTTGTGTTAAGATTCCTGCAGCCGCAGCGGCCTTATGCTTGTTTCTTACATATAGGGCTGAACTTGGGTCGTCCCCTACAAGAACTGTTGCTAGACAAGGGTTAATCCCCTCACTCCGCAACTGACTCGAGGCCCTTTTCACGTTTGACCGAAGATACGCAGCTGCGGCTAAGCCATCTAGGATCCGTGCTGTCAATTGCTTATCAGATTATAACGTGTAATATTTTGCTTTATTTTTCGCTGTCTGGTTAGAAGTTTAATTAGAATAATATTAAATCTTGCCGACCTATTTGGTGTCTTCCCTTCTACTATGTATTATCGATACCTTTCGGCCTTCAATCCTGACGTTACCTTCTGAAAACAAACCAAGGGCTTCTGGATAGAGTTCATGCTCTGCTTTCAATATCCTCGCTGCCAACAGATCCTCCGTATCAGATTCGAACACGGGGACAGTCTTCTGGAGTAATATGGGTCCCGTGTCGATCCCCTCGTCCACAAAATGGACTGTGCATCCGGTTACCTTAACACCATAGTCCAATGCCTGTTTCTGTGCCCGAAGGCCAGGAAATGAGGGAAGAAGTGCCGGATGTATATTCATTATTCGTAACTCGTATTTGTGAACCATGTCAGGGCTCAACACGCGCATGAATCCTGCAAGGCATATTATGCCTGAAATTTTGTTTACCCCGTACTTTTCCAGGATCTGCACTAACTTTTGGTCGTACTCCCACCCGTTGGCTCCATAATTCGGCAAAGTTTTGGTTGGTACACAAAATTTTTCCGAAGCAATTTTGAGACCAGCCGCATAAGGTTTATCCGATATAACAATCGAGGGCCTAATATTTTTGATCTTACCTTGCTTGATTGCTGACAGTATTGCCTCCATATTACTACCACGTCCCGAAATTAAGATTGCAAGATTAAGCAAAGATGTATAATTAATGGTACTGATTCTTAAAGCTAGATGAGGGAATTAAAATCTTAAAATATATCATGAAGTTAGGACTCACAGCTATAGATTGTCATCATTGGTTACTTGTGCTAATTCTTGCATTGTAATTCACGCCGGCAATAACAAAATATCTGTTGATCCAACCAGACCTGTCCCTTCCGACTTTGTTTTTTTCTCGCATGCGCACATCGATCATCTTTGCCGAAATTATTCTCGAACTCCCTCAACTATCGGAAGCAAAATTCTTACCTCAAAAGAGACTTCTCTGCTCGCACATGCTCGAGGGTTTCCGATGAATGAAATAAATGAAGAATATCATGGCTTCCAGTTGTTAGACACAGGCCATATTCTTGGTTCCAAGGGTCTTTTAATCGGCGATAACCTTTACTACACAGGTGACATTTCTAGTAGAAAGAGGGCATTTATGAAATCAGCCCGCATTCCCGAAGTGCATACCTTGATAATAGAGACAACTTTCGGCCGACCTCAATATATTTTCCCAGATTTGACAGATGTCATACACAAAACAAATAAAATTATTTCTGAAATGTATGACCAAGGGATTCCTGTTCTATTGATGGGTTATCCACTAGGTAAAGCACAAATATTGACGGCGCTTTTCGGCCACTGGGAGCCATTCTATATCCATGACTCTGTCCACAAAATGAACAGTACTTATAAAAAATTGGGGATAGGGCTCAAGGATGCGACTATATACTCTGAAGCCGAGAACCAAGGATTGTTAAGCAGAACTAAGCCCTGGGTAATGATCGCGCCCCTGATGCATTCAAGAAGTACTTTTGTGAAACTCATGAAACAAAAGTATAGCGCCGTCTCCGTCGGGTTCAGCGGCTGGGCGATAGATAAGCGGTACCGAGTCATTATGGGTCTTGATTATGCGGTGGCAATGAGCGATCACTGCGACTATGCGGAACTGCTTGAGTTTGTGAAGGTGTCTGGAGCCAAGAAAATTTATACCTTCCATGGGTTTTCTCAAGACTTTGCAGATTCGCTTTCAAGACTAGGATTTGACGCTGCGCCGGTCTTAAGAAAAGGGACAACAAAAAAAGAAGCTCGAGATAACAAGGCTACCCGTCATCCCTCGCTGGACGAGTATCTTTAGAAATTAAATTATCTTCTAACTTTGGCTATCACTTTCTAGATTGCTCCCTAAAGTATGGAATAATTTTATTACCAAACAATTCGATATTCTTGAAGTAACCGTCCCCCCAGAATCTAATTATAAAATGGTTTGTACCAGCTTTGATAAATCTCTCCAACATCTGAATAACGTCGTCTGGTTTGCCCACACCAATCGCCGTTCTCGCGACACTATCAGGTATTTTCAATGCTGCTTTTTTCATTTGTTCCATGAGCTCGGGTTTATTCATGGCATATTCCGTAAAGTATCTACGGAAATCAAATTCTGAATCTTGTTGTATTTTATGTACGCTTAATAATTCGGGCTTGTACAGGCTTACTTTGACTGCATTTTTCATCTTATTCCAAGCCTCTTCCCCATCATCGGTGAAGTAAATATCTACGTCATTTGCGAATTGAAAATCAGAGAGATTTCTATCTATCTTTTTGGCATTCTCACGAATCACCTCAGCATGTCGTTGAAATAATTCTGGAGTGTAACCGATCGGTATCCATCCATCTCCGTATTTGGCACACAATTCGAGTGTCTTTGGTGCACCAGCTGCTATGTAGATTGGGGGTCTAGGATTTCGAATAGGCCTGCTTTGGAGACATGCGTTTGAAAGTTTGTAGTATTGACCTTCATAGTTGACGCGATGGTCTGGATCTGATTCAAAGAGTCTTTCGATGATCTCTAATTGTTCTTTAAATTTCGTAACCGGCTTAGAAAACTCTATGCCGAAGTCGACAACGTTTTGAGCTTCACCGGCCCCTATGCCAAGGATTGCTCTGCCGGCAGTAATCCTGTCCAAAGTGATTGCTGAGAGTGCAATGGCAGAAGGATGCCTTCTAATGGCATCGGTCACGCAAGTCCCCAATTCGACATTACGAGTGATTGTGCCTATGGCTGCGAGCATAAGCCACGCATCATTTACAATAGCATTTTTCCATTGTGGGACATTAGAGTGATCCATCATCCAGATAGAATCGTAATCCATCCGGTCGGCTATTTGACAAGCACTCATTATTTGAGTCTCATCTAAACCTAGACGAGCAACATTCAACCCTTGAGTAAATCCAAACTTTACTTGCATTTTATCTCCCCCATAGTGCAACTGCAGCGCAGGCAGATATCTAGCCATTCGTTAAACAAGAGCAAACTATTACACATCCCTACACAATGGATGCAAAGTAACCGCTTACTTAAATATGTCTTGTTTGCATGTCTCTACACGCTATTTTCTCGAGAACCTTTAAATAAGAATCGCAGGTTTTTGTACGTTGCTGATGTTATTACCCTCCGAGATCGAGGCAAAATCACTAATACCAGCCATAAGGGCGATTTTAGCTAAAAAGCTCGTAAATGAATACGAAATGAAGGAGGAGATCGTCGCGAGAGTGCTTGGGGTTACCCAAGCAGCCATTAGCAACTACCTTCGAGGCACGAGAGGGGACATACAGCTCATGAATAAGCTGACATCTGTTTTGGAAGTTATGCGGATGACCGATGATATAGCAAGAGACTTGACCTCGAACAAGGCCTATACTCCTAAAACTATGGCTAAGTTCGTGGAACTGTGTAATTATATGCGTTACACTTTCATAATTTGCGACGTACACCACGGTATGGAGTCAAATATAGATGAGCAAGTGTGCGAGCAATGTAAAGGGACGCTAATAAGTGCTGGAGTATAAAAAGTTCAAATAACGTATCAAATAAATTATCAAATTATTTATCTAATGTCAAAGTATAGTAAGGATCAGGATTAACGCGAAGCCCTGCTATTGATTTTCATCATGTCTATTGCAGTTCTGAGGACCATTGACCCCATCATTCGTCCCAATCTTCCTGTTGAAGCGTATTTTTCAGTAAACCTCGCACTTTCATCTTTTTTGATCATGCCCCCGGAAATTAAAACGGGCACAGGGTCAGCACTATGGGCTTTTTTTATACAAGGCGTTGAATGATCGGCAGAAATAACTACTGTCTCGCCATCTCTTTTTATCCTATTTCGTAACATCCCAAAAAACAATCTATCGATGTCTTCTATGCTTCTTTTTTTGCCCTGTGCATCACCATCGTGACCAAATTCGTCCGGTCCTTTTATGTGGACGTAGATGCCGTCATAATGTTCCAGGTTATCTACAGCCACGATAGCTTTCCTTTCATAATCGTTGATATCACCCGCTTTTAGTGTCTCCATACCTAAAACCCTGGAAATGCCAATTTCCACCGGCAAGTCCACAATACTCGCAATGTCCAGATCGTACTTTTTCTTTATCGATTCGAGTTTCGGAACAGTGTTTCCGGAATCCCTTAAAAGGATTGCATTCATAGGCGTCTTTCCTGAGCTTAGTCGGCGTTTGTTGGTTGGATGGTCTTTAAGGAGTCTTATTACCTGTTCCGAGAACTCATTTACGATTTTTGCGGCTGCGGCCGCTGATTCAGTGGGTTCCTCGGGATATGATTTTTCGAGGCGCATTTGCCCCAAATCGGGTTTGGCTATACCCATGCCGTCAACCTTCTGATAAGCAGGGTCTGTGTTTGTTATCTTATCTGAGATGTTCAGAGTAGCATGTCTGAACCTTATACTAACGCGATGCCCAATCGTGGGCTTTATAACGAGTGAAACCTCCCTATCGCTAAATTTAATTTCCTCCGCCAGGGTTTGACAAACTTCGTTTGCTTCAACATGCTGTATGTTTCTACCTGCTCTGCGATCTATTATCTGCAGCTTATCATCTACGGTACCAAAGTTCCCACGCATGGCTAGGTCGCCATCACGAAAATCGATGTCAGACCCAATTGCTTCTATCACTCCCCTCCCGACGTAATTAGCGTCTCGGAAGCTGTAACCTAGCATATTAAAGACAGCAATATCAGATTGTGGTGCAATTCCTTCTCCCACCGTGATTATCTCTCCCATGCATCCATTCTTAGCTAAATAATCCATATTGGGTGTATACGCAGCGTCAAGAGGAGTCGAATCGTTTAAGGTTGGATGTGGCAGGTCAGATACCCCATCGAGCAGGATGTATACAAATTTGAAACCAGCAGGATCTTTATTTTTCATAATTAGTCAGTATTACATTATGACTGAAGAATTTATCTGTGACGATAAATTTACGGAGGTAGGACAACAACAAGTCAGATCACCATTAACCTGCAGAAACATTGTTGGATACAGAAGCTTTAATTAAAAGAGCTCATACGAAGTTTTGGGGGGCAGAGTAAAATTTGGGGGATCTGAGGAAAGACTATGTCTTAGATAAGTTTGTGATAGTGCCAAGATCAAATGAATACGAACGGATCGATCCTTCGTTAGATGGGTCATGTCCATATTGTCCTGGTAATGAGTCAATGACTGAACCTGCTCAGATTGCACTCGTGGCTAAAGATGGCATGCTCCAACGGCTATCCGACAGTGAGGAAAATATAATCTGCGACTGGTGTGTAAGGGTCTTCCAAAGCAATGCTCCAGCGGTGACGACAACCTCTTCGCCTAGCTACTCTGATAAACCACTATATAGCGAACCAGCATACGGCTACCACCAAATATTAGTCGCTTCGCCAGATCATGACAGGAATCTATCTCAGATTTCAGTCGACCAGTGGGCAAATGTGCTATTGGTCATTCAAGACAGGGTAAGATGGCTTTATACACAGAAAAGTGTAACGTATGTTGCTGTCTACATCGATAGCGGCTTGAGGGCTGGCGCGACGATTAGTCATCCTCACCTAAACATTGTGACTTTTTCCACGATTCCCCCGTACATTGAGGTGGAGGCGGAAGCCTCACATAGATACATGAACGAGAATGGAAGTTGTCCTGCTTGCAATATTGTTTCTATCGAATCGAGCGGCCCTAGGCAGATACTAAGTACTGATAGCTTTCTTTCATTCTCTCCGTGGGCTCCCACATATCCTTATGAATTTTGGATTTATCCCAAACGGCACACAACTGCTTTCTCGAAAATTACTCAGAAGGAAATAACTGATCTTGCACTAATCATGAGAGCAACGCTAGGAGGAATGTCTATAGCGTTGAATGAGACACCGTTCAACCTTGTGTTTCATTTCTCTCCAGAAAAAAAGAATAGCCGTCAAATCCATTGGCATATAGAGATATATCCACAAATGCATACGTGGTCTGGCCTTGAACGAGGCTTCGGGGTCTATGTTAATAATATCAGGCCGGAAAAAGCAGCAGAAGTATTAGGTTCAGCATGCAGAAGGGAGCTTGCAGGCCTGGTAGGTATCACTTAAGGGTTAACAATAGCAGCAATTTCGTATGTCACAATTTGAAACATGGGTCGCATTGGGATCGCTTGCGCTCGGCATCATGTTTGTAGTCCTTCTAATATCATTCTTCAATTTTTT
>DASSIM010000109.1:0-8913 GCA_035691865.1 Candidatus Nitrosopolaris sp.
GACAGGATTAACAGATACTCGATGCAATTTGACAGACCACATAAGGATAAAAATAATGAGTTTATTATTCGTGGTGAGGGAGAACAGGGTACGTTCTCTAAAGGTCCAGTATTAAGAATGGAATTAGTTCATTCAGAGTCACGAGGTACTCCTTCTGCGTTGAAGATACTGGCAGATAAAGGCTATATACTCAAAGGAAAGAAGGATGTCTTCCATGATGACATATTGATAAGTGACTTTGATGCAAATAGACTCAAAAATACTTCCGAGAAAACTTCGGTTGGAATTAACAGACTCATAACCCGCTAGGAATTCCTACCGAAGTTTATTAGTCAATATCGCCTTCATTTTGTTCCAGTTGCGACAAGAACTAGATCAAAGTAGCAGCTTCAATATGTAAGGTTTCATACTGTTTATCTTTCAATCTTCAAAAAATTAGAGATCCTGATTCAGTACAACCGTTGTTTATTACAATATTTCAGATAACGAGCGAATTCTAGTGCCATTCATTCAAAGATCTCAACCGTGCTTTCGAAAATCAATTTTGATATCTGTTAATGTGAATGGATATACCATTCAATTCGTTATCCCTCAGGATGTCCAACAATTCTGAATCAGTCCGATGCTCTTCACATACGTAGAAAAAAGTCCAACTACTACGATCAGGCTCTGGTAAAAATAACCCGAGATAACACGGTTCATCACGAAAAAAAACAGTCGCTGGTTCAGCTTTATCGTCTAGTTGTATGCCATGATTCGCTTTTAGTCATTTCTCTAAATAAGTTTCTTGGATAATAGACTAACTATATACACTTCTTTGTTATTAGTTGTTGTAAGTCTACCGATTTCGCTATCATGCTGCTACTCTTTTTTCCATTCATCACTGAAAAGGAAATGATTTCTTCATCCAATACCTCTTCAATGGTAAAATGGTTTTTTTCTGTATATCATTGTCTTTTTCATTCACTCGTCGAGTGTATGTCACTAATGCGTTATAAGATCTCCTGCTGATAGAAATGTTGAGGCGATCACCATTTTCACTACCTATCTTGTGCATCTTTTTTTGCATGATGTCGACTGTAAATATATTATACGCCATTATTTGACTTTAATATTCTCATTATTTCTGAAAGTATAAATTGAAACTTGTCAAGTGAGAATCACATGTTAAGCTGCAACCCTAGTAGCATATGAGCATCATTATTTCTTTAGTAATAAGATCGATTAAGTGCATTTTCAGATGCAGGCGCTAGTATCTTAAACATTAATTTTCTGCACAAATTTCTATCTTGTATAATGGTTAAGAATTTCCTGGTCAATCAGTTAGATATATTATGAATGGTACCTCTCGCACTGACTGGGCAGTCTACTCCATATCCATGCCATCGCCGTAGCCTCCGCCCATGCCACCCATTCCTCCACCACCGGGAGGTCCAGGAGGCATTTTGGATTTGCCTGCGGCTATTACATCATCTATTCTTAATAACATAGAGGATGCCTCGGTTGCGGATTTTATTATTTGTTCCTTAATTAGAAGAGGTTCTAGCACATCTTGTTTAAACATGTCAGTAACTCTAGTACTTCTAACATCCACCCCAGTCCATTTGGCTCCATTGTTTTGTTTTGATCGTAGTTCAGCCATCGTATCAATTGGATCCATACCAGCGTTTTCTGCAAGAGCTAATGGAATTGAATCAAGTGCATCTGCAAACTTTTGAACTGCCAGCTGTCCTCTTCCCTCCATATTGCTTGACCACTCTCTCAACTCGTTTGCAATGTACGCTTCTGTAGCACCGCCACCTGACACTATTTCAGGTTTTTCGAGAACATCCTTTGTTACCATCAAAGCGTCATGCATTGATCTTTCAGCTTCATCAACCACTCTCTGTGATCCACCCCTCACAAGAATTGTTACTGCTTTGGGATTCTTGCACCCTTCTATAAAGACCCATTTGTCAGTTTCGATCTTACGTTCTTCGACCAAATCTGCAGTACCTAAATCCTTGGCATCTAGATCATCGAGATTATTTAGTATTTCAGCACCTGTTGCTTTGGATAGTTTGGACATGTCACTTTCTTTTACACGCCTTACCGCGAGAATAGCTGATCTTGAGAGGTAATGTTGTACCATATCATCGATACCCTTTTGACATATTATCACATTAGCACCTGTTGTTTTTATCTTGTCAACCATAGATTTAAGCATCTTATTTTCCTCATCTAGAAACCTATGCATTTGTTGAGCATCACTAATACGGATCTCAGCACTCATTTCGGTCTTTTCGATTTCTAACGCTGAATTAATCAATGCAATTTTGGCCTTTTCAATCCTTTTAGGCATACCTGCATGAACAACTTCTTTGTCAAGTACTATACCTTTGATCAATTTAGTATCGTGTATAGACCCACCTGCTTTCTTTTCGACCTTTACATTATCGAGGTCTACGTTTAGATTAGTACCATCGATTTTTTCTGCCACCTGTCTTGTTGCATCTACAGCAATTTGACCTAAAATAGGGCTATCTTCTGATACAAGCTTCGAATACATGCTAGTCCTTGCAATCTTCTTCAAGAGTTCTTTGTCTTCTATATCCACTTTAACTGAAATTTTCTGTAACAGTTTGAGTGCTTGTTGAGAGGCAGCATCGTATCCATCAACTATCACTGATGGATGGACGTGTTTGTTAATCAAATCCTCCGCTTTCTCCAGCAAAGCACCTGTGAAGACAACAGAAGATGTTGTTCCATCACCTACTTCATTATCCACAGACTTGGCAACTTCAACTATCATTTTTGCTGCAGGATGTTCAACATCTAATTCTTTGAGAATTGTTGCACCATCATTTGTAATTGTAGCATCTCCAATAGAACTAACTAGCATCTTATCCATACCACGTGGACCCAGACAACTCTTCACTATATTTGCTACTTGTTTGGCAGCGGCAATGTTATTTTTCTGTGCTTCTTTGCCCTTATTTTCTGTAGCACCTTCTTTAAGAAGTACAACCGGAATTTGTGAACCTTGAGCATTTTGTGCGGACATCAAGTTACCTCCTATTTTTTGGAATAATGTGAGAATAGAGAAATATTAATTTTTCTTGAAGCACTCATTCAAATCAGCCATTTCGAATTACTAATTGTAATACAACTGCATCAGTCTTGCTACTAATGTTCCAGCCGTATACCTCTTCTGGTAAGATCGTACATAATATCTATTGCTTGACGTTTTGTTTTCTCGCTCATACTAGCCTTTTTTGCCACTTTCGCAATATACTCCATGGGATTAATTACAGGGGCCTTCAAATCTAGTCGAAAAACCATAAGTCTGTATGCTTTTGCTAATCCTTTGCGATTGATGTTACTGATTTCAGATATCTCATCTAGTGTTCGAGAAACTCCCATCTCTATAAGAACTCCATAGAGGGCGTGGGTATGAAAGAAGAAATAGTTCTGCCGCGCACGAGACCTCTCTTCTATGCTTTTCTATAAAGATAGGCCGTATACCGCATCCGACAAGCCGAGTCTATCTCAAAGAGACTTGAGAATTAGAATCTTAAATGCTGGTCGAAGATTTTTATAAGCTGGACTATCAGCGTACGCTCTGGCATCCATCTCCTCAATCGTTCAATTCTAGAATACGCAGCTCTGTCTAACGGATGTCCTCGACCATCTTTATACATCGATCCTATCCTAGTGGGAAGCCTCATATCATGGCGTGCGAAAGATCATGGCATACCAGCTCGCATACCCTTGCGCTCTCTTTCATAAGTATCAATAACATTCCTTTCTGGGCTAGTTTGTAAATCTTTACCCGAGACTACTTGATCGCAATTCTGGCAAATCATTTCACCAGAAATGGGATTGGTAACAATCAGTGTCTTACTATTAGTATAGCTATATGAAGAACAAATAATTTCCGTCTGCTATTTCATACTGTCATTCTGTTTCTCAGCAATTGGTTCTATCACCGTACTTTAAATACCTCCATTGTGTTTGATTGTTCTTTTTCTAACGTAATGTAATAAATATATGAAATATATAGATTATAATTTAGTAATTTTGAGCGGTGCCAAAGTCTGGTTCTAACTTTTTGTCTGTAGTCTGGAGAACGTGTGATAACTTTAGAGTTTTAAGCCACATGTCAGAATATTTGCGTAGCGACGGCTTACGAATTATTAAGGCCAACGATTACTAAGAAACCAAATCAAAAAATGGTTTGCCTCAACTTATTGCTTCGCTATCTAAAACACTCAGATACCGTTCATATAATCAATTCTTTAGTTTGAATGCGAATATAGGGCTACTGTATCATTATTCTTTTTTCGCTTAGTCTGCTGTGGTGAGTTTGCCATTTCTGGTAATATCGTGTATTATCATGTTGTGTAATGATAAGAAAATAAATAGGCAAAAAGTATACGTCAACTGTGACAAACTGGCATGACAGTCCATTAATGATAGTAAAGAGTGCTGATCCAACTACGCTTAACGGAGCAAGTCTAGCAAAAATGCTTAACGAAATAGAAGCTCTTGTAGTTAATGGCTATACACTAAAATCTATCACAGAGTGTAATGGTGAAATCTTTGCATTCTTACTAAATGAGGCAGAACTAAAAAAAGTGGAAAAAAAGACAAGAAGAGCTAAAAAAAGACAAGATGAGTCCGTCTAGTACTGCACCTCATCTTGCCACACCTGTGAGGAAGGATGGTGTAAGAGTAGTTATTTGAGAAAATTAATCTGTATGAAATTAGAAATCAGCAGCAAACAGAGAGTCCTTCAGATGTATATTGGATGGATAATGCTAAAGAATGAAATGTATTAGTGGCCTAAAAAGGTATGGTTAATGATTTGTGTTCGCCAGGTGTAGCTTATTCCCTGATTTCGTTCCCTATTTGTACATGGTACTTAGGACGTAGGGATGTTATTCTCTTGAGTCATCTCATTACTATTATTATTACCGAGGTGAGATCGATCTTTATTGACAAGCTGCCATGTGAATGCACCATTAGTCCCTTGTTTTATAGCCCAGAAATCATAGTTTCCATACGACCTATCTCCTGCTGCATTAAGAACGGTATTGCCAGTAATTCCTGAGTATGAATCGGCAATATGTACGAATGTCTTTTTCAAGAAATTGACATCATTTGGCATCATAGTCCGTAGAGCGGCATTTTCTGTGAGAGCTGCTAACCATAACGAATCATAAGCCACATTAGCATAGGATCTGGGAATTCTTCCAATCATATTCTGGATTTCTGACTGAACATCGTTATATCTAGTGGAATTCGTATTAGTAGGTTGAACTCTATATATAGGGTTAAGAAAAGCTGTTTTTTCTGCAAAGATAGCGGCGTCAAGATTCTTTATCAGTTCATTATTTAACGCAGTACCATCACTACCATACCATTTCACTCTTGAGAACTCAGGATGATCTTGTGCTTGAATTAAGATTGGCACAACCTCGTCGAAAGCGACAAGATATACTCCAACCTTATCGACTCCAAATTGATCTATTGCTTGAATTAATTTAGAACTTAATGAACTTAATTGCTGATTCCAAATAATCAGGTTAATTCTATTTAGACTCGTGGAGAAGTGACCAATTGGAGGGAAATATCCAACTCCATCTACTACTGTTCCACCTAGCTTCTTAAAATCCTCTTTCATCGTACTGACTAAACCATTACCATAAACGTCTGTCCTCCAGATTGGTACAAGGACTCTTATTCCGTCCTTCCACATCTGCACTGCTATTGCTTGAGCTTGATGAGTATCATCAGGTATCAGTCGAAATATGTTGTCTCCTGGCATGGAAATAGAGGGAGAAGTACTGGATGGGCTAACAAGCAAAATGCCATTCTGATCCGCATAAGCTCGATCCGCATAAGCTCGGACTTGTTGTAGTTCAGCACTTGTAGAAGGACCGATAACTATTCTTATACCTTTTGAAGCCAGGTCCCTGAGTTCTTCTAGACACCTTGAAGGATCTGTGTGTGTATCTTCTATGACAAGTCCTCTCCTAATATCGGAATTAGTTTTGGAAAAATAGTCATTGACATCTCTAACGGAGAGTTTCAAACCTGCTTCTTCCGATTCACCTACAGAAGATGATGCACCGTTGATCGAAAGAAGAGCGCCAAGAGTTACTGGCTGTTTAGAATCGTTAGGGGCCGGTATTACTATAGTATTTGCCCCTGCAAATTGACTATACAATGGTGGATATAATGAATACGTAATTACAATACCAATAAATGAAATTGAAACTAATATGGCATATGTTCCTCGACCCATCCGCCTTTTATTGTTTCCTGTAACGACTTTCTGATAGTTACTACCATTCTTTCGTGATGTCTTCAAATCGTTTCTTATTGTTGTTACCTCCGTCTGCGAACTTGGTAGTACTATAAATGTGATATACCATACTAATCCTGCTGCCATCACAAGAAAATGAACAGCAAAAAATAGCGAAGATAACCAGAATTGTTCTGTCAATGATGTAAGAACAACCAATGCAAACCAACTATCTGATAAGGCGATTAACAGAAGACCTAAAGATTCGCATATCCATGGGATAAACCACAAAGGTTCATTTCGGATATCTAACAAGATCACGATTGCAGGAACCATTAATATTGCATCCAAAATAGGATAGGCAATCGTTACAATGAACATTGCAATATCTCTTTGACTAGACAAAAATGAGATCGTCGTAGTAAGGTAAATTATGTAACCTGCAAATATTGCACTTACAATTATACTTATAACAAGAGTTTTCTTACTGAATTTCAATTTTGTTTTGAATTCCTTGTAGGTTGAAAATAGGTAGTAAGCCAAGAATCCATAAGCAGAAAGCCAGAGATAATCAGCAATGGAAGGGATAGGAGGCATAATCTCTAACACTATTTCATAAATTGCCCATGTTACCTCAGCACAAAGCCAAAGTGATAACCCTATCGAAAGAGCAACATGGGCTTTAGCATGTGGTCCATGCAATCTTTTTCTGTATGCTACGAATAAACCAAGAGACGCGGCAATTGCAGCATTAACACTTATTACCCAATTAGAGTAAAAGTCCCTATTCTTAGCTTCCGCAAAGAAAATGATGGACTCTGAAGCAATAATTGCTATTGCAAGTCCTATGAAAAGGATCTTCCTATTAAGATCTATCATACATCACCACAACGCAGGAGGAGGATAATAGAACATGCCGCCTTCTCATTCTTTCCTCCGCAAACGCATTATTAAGATTGGATTTATAGATAATATCTAAAATCAATTTTGTGTTATATGGCACGATTAGGATCAGTGTCAATGTATTCGTTATTGTCAACGTAGACATGATCTGGTATCTAAGGATTTGTTGTTTTTGTCATCGTAAATCTTCTGAGCAGGTTTGTGTTGGCCCTCCTTGACCCATGAGTAAAATAGCTTGGTTGATGAATCAAAAGACATTGTAGCAATCAATGGTAGAAGGAGTCTAGCCAACTAGTCAGTCAACCATTTCACTTAACAGCAACACTTCGATTGGTTTAAGCTTTTTCTTCTTGATTTTCTATCTTTTCTGCATGAGTTTAAGTCATATATAGGTACATAAAAGAACAAATTGAATCCACGCATATCGGTTTTTTTCACGGAATTTGCAAGGTCTCAAAGGAGAAATGGAAAATTGAGACAAGAGTCGCAAAAGAACAAAATGATACTCTATCTCGGCTTTGCCTCATGTAGAATGTTGAATGGCGGCTGAGTAGCACGTCTAAAGTGCTTAAATCCACCAGCTTTCACTACTTGTGATATACCCGCTTCCTGGTGTTTTTGTTTGGAGATAGGCTATAGCCGCGTGCAGAGAAGCCGAATGTATTTACTCATGGATCCTTTGACTAGCTCAAAATGTTCAAGACATAAAGAAATACTCTGATAGACTACAAAACAAGCTACGCGAGACATACTCTGCAGATATGATGTCTTACCATCATGCTAGAGAAATACAACTAGATACAAGACAACCCTATCGTAAGGACTTTGGCACTAATGCTTTGCTCTAGGCTCTGCCCCAGACTTACCTAATAAGGAATCTCCTTCGACTCAGCTGTTGGCTCTAAATCTAATCCTCAGTTATTGGTTGGGATGACTAGATGCTAATAGGTCGAGTACTAAGGAAGGAAAGTTTCATCAATTAGTTGTTCCCTAGTCTGATTTTCCAAAAATCCTTAATAAGATGTATAAACAGCCATTTCTTGTGCCCAGTAAGGCTGTGGTTCTTGTAGTATTGTCATTTCTAGCCGTCGCATTAATTATTAGTTCGACATCTCAGGTTTTGGCAAAGCCACGACAAGCGGGTCCGGTAACATGCCGATTCGGTGGGCCTGGCAAGGTTATGTGTTGCCAGGACAGACCAAGCAGCCTGCCAGGCTACGCTTCGCAGATGGTTACCTGGTGCACTATATGCGATAATACGAGCCCGCCTAGCAACTGCTCAGATCGCTATTGTGTGTCTGGTTGCACTTTTGCAAGGCTCACTGGTAACATTACAGGTACTCTTCTACCCCCCACCAATGCGCTTCCTCCTTCAAGTAACAGCACAGGTACTCCACCCCCTGGAAGCATAATCAAGGTGCCTCCAAGTACAATAGGGAGCGCTACAAACCCTCCTCCTACAAATAATAACACTGGCAATCCTATTGCGATGACGTCTTCAGACAATCCTCCTGGATGCAGTAAAAAAGTCCCTATCCCTCCAAACTGTACTTTGAATCCCTTTAACAACTCTGCTTTAAACAAAGGTACAACGTCCATTGGAAATATAATTAAGGCACCAGTCAATCATACGAATGCGCTTCCTACAGGTAACAATACTAGTACGCCGCCTCTAGCTGTTAAATTGTCGCAACCTAGTCTAGCAGGACAGCAACAAACAA
>DASSIM010000110.1:0-31953 GCA_035691865.1 Candidatus Nitrosopolaris sp.
TCGTAGTCTCTTTGAACTCTATTTAGTATTTCATCTCTTACTGCAAAAGTAAAGTCATTGTTTGAAATCGATGGAATGGCAGGAGGATCTTTTTTGGTATTCATCTCTTTATTAACTTCAGATCTAGAATTTAACCGATACTCCATACTGTCAATAGCATGAGCATGGAAGGGGAATGTGAGTAAAAGGGATATTACATTCAGCTTCAGAGAATCGCATGATCTCGATATTCGAGTTGATGCTTTTAACTTTGATAATCAGCATTGCAACTCTATAAGTTGTTATTGCCATCGACGAATACAATATCGACTTTACTCCCCAGTTAATTTATTTTGTTCCAAACGTTCCTGAACGCTCTATAACTATCCTAGATCCAAAAGTACCTCCTAAAATAGATTTATGGCGATTACGTCTTAGCTGATTTTCATGGGCTTTTCCTCTGAACTGCAAGGAGATTTCAATCAGTCTTGCAAGTTACTCCATCCTTATGACAGCTAGGATTCAAGAATATACTATCCGTTGAGTTCCCAAGTTCCAGGAGGTGTTTGCCACAAATTCTTGAGATATGGCACAACCAATATTCATCAAATTGGTATATGGATTAACGTAGATTGGCTTCAAACTTCAGTAGCCCAATAGCAAACGATTAGTATACTTCATCTCGTGTGCCAATTGTGCTGTTTTCTATGGACAGGCAATTACAATTTCCTTGAGCATACCAAGTTTCGAACCACTTTGATATTTTCTTGCCGCATCTGGTACAATAAGTTGTCAATACTACAATAACTTATAGGTTCAATAACAGATATAACATTTTCTCATGCATTATACCTTAACAATGTAAAATAATTGTATTATTTGCTAACTTTGGTGACAAGAATCTTTGTCAGCTCTCCATTCACGTATGAGCTTCCTAGATGTTTCCCACATCATCAGATTACATACCTCATGATTTCCTGTACTGACCATGAGTTCTCTTGCGCGCCTTTTCTTCTTCATTCTCTAATAGTGCCGACTCGGTTTATTCAGTTTCGTATTCTTCTCCTTTGTTACAAGTGATGGCATATTCAGAAGAGAAAAATCGTGAAATATGGATATTAGATTGATGCTTTTCAAAGTCTTTCTTGCTACCAAAGATCTTGATACAGTACTGACACCGGGACATTCTATCACCATTATGGATAATCATTAATGTTTGGTAGCTTTGGCTTCAAACGCACACTCAGCGCTTCCTTTTGTGTGCAATATATTCTAGATGAGCTCGTATAGACGAATGCTCGTATGCACGCAATGATTTAGCTTTATCTATTTCATCGCTTTCTCGCAATTCAGCCTTAAATTTCGAGTTTCGTGGCCTAGTCCTTAATCTATAACCACAGCATGGACACCACAATCCATCCCATTTCAAGAAGATCTCGCATATCTGGCAACGTTTCTGTCCTGCAGAATAACGACCAGTTCCAATTGGCTTCATTGCCTTATGACGTACGCATATTCCCTTACAGACCATTCTATTATTTCATTCCAATTTTTGTATTTCTACTGCATAATCATCCCATGACAAAAAACACATATTTGTCTACGTTGTTACGTCGCTACTGCGCACGAGATTAGATAGATATACGATTAAATATATGCACTTTGAGCTTATTAGGTTATCTAGTCACAAAGTATATTCCTGACATGCATCACCACAACAAGCACAAACGAGCTGAATGATTTAAAGGAACTCTATACCCTAACTGACATTACAAATCAATCTTGGTTGGTAACCGGTATTTTTTGATTAATTCATGGTAAGCTGCAACAACCCTGTCTACACTATGCTCCTTATCCATGATATCCCAATCCTCATCTTCCTTAGCTAGTTGGATTTCCTTCTGACAGAATTGATTTCGCCCTCGATAGTTTGTTTTAGTAAGAGATATTCCTCTCTCGTAAATTCACAATGCCGTAGTGTTTCGTCATTATATGACATTATTTTCCAATAGAACCTTGTCACCTAAAGCTTTTTCCTGATCATCCTCCATCGCTTTAAATTGTCTCAAAATTTTCTTGTTGCCGCTTCCCGCCCACTCATTGCAGTTAACTCACCCATATTTTTAACGGTCCAACCTATTTCTTTGGAATTCACTTTGGTATGTAGGAAAAGGGTCTTGATTCAATGCACAGTCAGATGATAGGTGGTGTCTATAACAAAACGATTAGCCGGTTGCACAGCAACTGCCTTAAAATGAATTGTGTGTGTTCCTGATGAGATAGGCGGCAGGAATGCCCAGACACCATCAGCTACTCCCTGAGTTTTCCCACATGCCCTTTTTTGATTTTTTTATCTTCATAAATCAGAAAAAACTTACCATCTAATGCTTGTAACTTACGATTCGAATTGAATTCATAAAATTTTCACCTATTTACAGTTATTCGTATATTTCATTCAACAGTTTCTTCATTTGGGTACAATAAATCAACAATGCGGAACACTGTCTCAGAATTCCTCAATACTAGAATGATATATTATAATATTGTTATGAAGAAACTTACTATAATTAAAACAACAACAGCAATAGCAATGTCCGTGGTTGTTGCTACGATGCTCGTAGCTGGAGCACTAGTGTTTCCATACAACCATGTGATGGCGTCGGGTAAGAATAAGAATCACGATGCGTCCCACAGCAATACTGCGATTTCTATTGTACATTCACATGCAAAAAGCGGTAATGCTAACGGCGGCAGCGGCGGGACTAGCATCAATGGCGGCTCAGCTAACGGCGGCAATGGCGGGACTAGCGGCAGTGCTAGCAGTAACGTTATTGCTAGCATAGCAATAAATGAAAACGGCGTCAGATAGCAAACATGAATACAAACCAAAAGACTATCTTTTTTATTTTTTGTAGAAACGATGTGGTCAACAATTTGCATTAGACGTGACGATGTGCGAGAATTTCGAGTTATTCTGACACTAAATTACTTACCTCTGTAAGATACCTAAAATCAGGTCCTGGTTGTATTCTATTATCCTTAATCTTAGTTAGGTTAAATGCAGCGGATCAAAGCAGTACAAAGAAGGTTAGCAACGAACTGGACAGGTGTTTGTGAGGAGCTTGCAAAAATATCCGATCCTACTTTGGTCATAACTGGAACTATTGGTGTAATTGTACCAACAGCCAATTCTTTAATTACTGTGGGAAAAATCCCTGGAGTTTGGCTTGTACATATCAGAGATGGTCGTCATGTATCACCTTCGCAGTATCCAGTGAATAGAGTATTACAAACATTTCTTTCGACCACAACAGGTTCAGGAATATCTTATCTGGTGACTGCTTCTACCCTCCCACTCTCTGTAAGTAGCTCTCATCTTTTTAGCGGTCCTGCTTTTATCTTACAATTCAATATGGGATGCAAGAATCTATGTGAGAAGCTGTATTCTAAAATTGTTTTTGGTAAGAGCCGTTATGAAGGTGGTAAGAAATACTGTCGGAGATGTGAGGTATATTATTATCACCAAGGTACTTTCTGTACATGTTGTGGGATGGCTTTGAGAATGTCACCAACCAGTAGAAGGGATAAAGAAAAGCTGAGGCAATTAAGACTTAAAGAACAAGATAGAATAATCAGGATCATAAAGAGATTAAAGACTTAGCCAGTCGATCAATTGAAATGAAAAGAATATATCCCAATTACCTCACGATGACAAGGCCAAATTCTAGCAAGTACTCGTGATTGAGCCCCTGCATCAGAGGCTTTACATTGAGAGTTATCATACAATCCTAGAATTTAATCAAGATAAGGGCCTCAAAGGTAAACTGAATGCAAACGAAGCTACAACGTCACCAAGAGGTTCCTTGTGAACAATGCTTCAAGTCTTTCTTTTTCCTGGAAGAATTCATGAATCTAATCGGAGATCAGATTAAGTGGATTACTAATTATGGTCTCCTAAATGTCATGTCTGAGCATATCGTAAGATTAGATTAGTTTTACTATCGTGATAAGGATCACGATAATAGGACTATCCTCGAGCTGTTTGCGCCACAGCTCAACCAGACTTGATTGATAATGCTTTAATGTAGAGTCACCAATATACTAAATTAATGGTGGTAGATCGTCACGTATTAATCACCCTTATTTCGATATCTGCATTAGGAGTAATCGCGATTCCTTTTGGAAGCCCTAAATTTATTGTTGAAGCCATACTTATAGAATTATCGTTCATCACGATATCTGTACTGATCTGGAAAGGTTATACAAAAGCACTTTATGCTTGTATAGCACTGGCATTGGCAGTTGTTGTAGGTAATAGTACCTCTCCAGCCCATATTCATTTGATGACAACTTTTTCAAAGCCAGCCAACGCCGCAATCTTGATAATTGGTGGATACATTTTGCAAGGAACCTTGATTTATACTAGTTTGGAGTCGATAATCAGAATTAGATCAAAATCACTAACACAATCTAATATTACTTAAAAGATGCCTTGGACTGACACAATTTCGTTAAAAGTACATGGAAAGAATTCACGGTTAGCAGTATTAGAAGGAGAGCTTGATGACACGCCTAATGAATAAAGTAATTGTTTTTGTATCTCCATCTCAAAATTAACCGTGTTCAGGTATAAATTATCTAACCTCTCCTTCAATTTGTTAACGTACGTTTTTCGTTTTGCAGATTGGAGAAATTTGGGAGCTTTTCGAAGAAATAATTATCTCGTCGTAGGTAGAACACAAACTTATTCAACGGTAGCATTTCACTAGAGAGTTCAATGACAAATCTGTGCGGTACAATTTTCTTCATAGTTAATACACATACTATCTTCTCTAGGTTACTTTTCCAATAAGTAGCGTGTAGATGGCCTAGATAGAAAGGAGAATTATGAACCATATAACTCTTGCAAACTATAGCCTCTCCTCACGGCCTTATCTACACCGAATCGTTAGTATCAATTTATCAAAAAATACAATTAGTAATCATACAATCTAGTTATTATCGATATAAGATATCTGTCATGTCAAGAGTAGTATTCTCTGTAATAAATCAAGCAACATTATCACCATTATCTTTCTAATGAATATTTCAGAGTTTGAGTACATCGACAATTTCTACTGTATTATTAGCACTTGTTGTGAAGCAGTTCAAATATACTATATTGAAAGTTAGGTAATGAGAATAAATGAATCACAAGAACACCACTTTAGCTCTCGCAGCAATCGTAGCGATAGTAGCAGTGACAGGAGTAGCATTCGCAGTACCACAACAGGCTTCAGCGTACGGACATCATCACAACCACCATAACGGCAACAGCATAAGAGTTAGTCAGGACATAAGCCAAGCAAACCTTTGTAGTAACTCGACTTGCCTGAATGATGCCAACAATTCAGCCGACGTACATCGCTGATCGAAGGACTCGATTGATGTAAAAATAAGGTACATAACCCTTCATTATTTTTTTGGGGATGACTAAGAGAGAAGAACACAGAAGCATGATGCACGAATTCTAACAATCGATCACTACACTATTAAGCATCGAGAATATCATAAACAAGGTTAGACACAGATGGGTTGCCGTCATTCGGTGCCTGCGAGAGCGCGATTATCGACACTCAGTCATAATAAAGAAGGATCTGTAGCCTTTTCATAGCTCTTGATAGCCTCTTCATATCGCCTCATCTGTACGAGAACGTTGCCTCTATAGCTCCAGGAGTTGGTTTTACCTTGATCTACCTGCCCGATTACAGCATTTTAACACGTCGTCCAACTTCCTTGGCGTGAATGGCGTCTAAGTTCATTGGTTCTTTCCCTATTGCTTTTTCAATAACAGGAAGTGCCTCTTCGTTCCTACCAATATCAGAGAGCGTCACGGCTTTGTTAATATATGGTACTGTTAGTTTAGGATCTAATTCCGAAGTTCTATCGTAGCATTTTACAGGCCCATCAAGTATGCCTAGTTTTTTGAAAACTAATACTTTGTTAGTATTTTTTGCTGCATTAGATAAGATACAATCTCTGACTTTTGTGTAAAGCCTCAAAAGGCGGTGAAAGCCCAACCGTAAAAACAAGGTTTAACATAATATATAATATGTAACTGCCAAAACGTAATGGCCAATAAATATCAAATTACGTATTCTCAACAACATTTTAATGTATAATGGATACTTAATTGTAAAAAGAGGTTATAGTACATTTGTCTAAATCGCAAGAGGAAATGCACTTATGGAGAAGGAAAATAGAATTGATAGGCATCGATATAAAACATTTAGATCAAGATATGGACACCAATCGATTTAAGCTAAAAACAAGGGTCATGAATCGGCACTTCATAAACGAACTAGATAAGATCGGTTTACAACTCATAAAAATGACTGGAACCTTTGATGGTAAGCTTATGGTACTTTTGGAAACAAAAGTTTCTTGACGGATCGATTTGCAGCGACGATTACGGAATCTGCTTTTGGATTCAGTACTGGATAGCCTTTTGGATATTATAGCTGGGGTCTAGCATTCTAGGCCTAATTCAATATCAATATCATGTTTAATCTCCCAAAGTCTACAACAAAATTTATGCCAACAGTAACGCCCTTGAAGTGTTAGAAAGCCAGCTAAAATCTTGGAAATCTGACACCATCGAACCAGTAATGGTATCCTCTGCTACTGACGCATGCCAACCCACGAACTAAAGTATGATTTAACAAAAAAATGTGTTGAAATATTGCAGAAGCATTGTTCCGTATTATTCTCTTTCGCGGAATTGTGAGTATGATCTACTCGTCTCACTAGGTTAATAGTCAAGTCTGAGCTAGGATTATGCCGACATCGACAAAATAACAGATTAAAATATAAGTAGTACTTTTAGGTAAATTAGTAACACTGATGGTCTATAGCAGGAGAACTTTCGAATGGTAACAGACCTAAAAGCATTCATCGTCATATCAATCCCTGCAATGCTTTTGTTTGGAATGCGCCATGCACTTGATGTTGACCACGTTACTGCAATAGATAATCTTGTAAGATCACACAATGCAGGGAAAAGAGCTCGTTGGGTAGGTACTGGTTTCAGCATGGGGCATATGATATCGGTATTAGGTGAAATGCTTCTCATAATATATGCAATAGGCAGCACAACGAGTGGCAAAGTAGACCAGCTTTCATTCTGGGGTGGTGTGATAGGAGCGATTGCTTTAGCAACAATTGGAGCAATCAACATCTATTCAATGAAAAAATGGGGCAAGACTGGCTCAGCTATTCTTGCTTGCAAAGTGGTAGTTAGAACTCAGATTTTAGGACCCATTGGTTCTGCGCTGATCACAGGCATCGTATTCGGATTAGGATTTGATACTGCTACTCAAATATCAGTATTAACATTAACAGTTGCAGCGTCTGCAACGCTTGGAGTACAAGTAGCACTTATGCTAGCTGGATTTTTCGCTCTGGGTATGATCCCAGTTGATACACTAAATAGTGTAGTCCTTCGTTCAGCATTTTCTAGAATATTTAACACCAAAGGGTTTACGTATATGGCATATGCATTGAGCGGACTCGCCTTGACAATTGCAGCAATGGAATCATACTCTGTCATAACCAAAACGAATATCTTATCTCCTTTAACAGGTCCAGTTCTAGCAGTGATAATTATTTCTGGCGCATTTGGGTATTCTCTTATGACCCGGAATATGGCCATGCAGACGCCCTCTACTCTAATAGATGACCAAAGGGAAAAGACAAAATAGTTTTATCCTTATAGTTAGCTCTGTCCACAGACGAAAAATCCTTCTCCATCATCATAAGAATTGAATTATTCTCCTCGATGGATTAGCAGGAGCCGCAAATTTTTCGACTGGAAATCCTAGATTAGACTTTTTCTATGCTCTGTTCAACGGCATATCTGAGATTCCTTTGTCAATTCTTCGATCAATGGAATTTTAACACTTGTAATTGAGATTTTGGCATCATGATCGTGCCATATAATGATGATATTGTCAGACTAATAAGCGCAGGAATGGCTATCCTTTTTGGCGCTGGGGGATATGCGTGGTACTTTGATAAGGGCACAACCTACTTACAATCAAGACGTCAGACGAGATGGACAATTTTGCGATCCCATCAAGCACTTAGTCGGCTGCACTCGATCTTCTTCACCACACTAACGAAAAGTGGAGGATACACGCTAGTCTAATAATAGACTGAATTGCATTTATATCCTCCACTATCTTGAAGTTTAAATTATTCGGCCTGTCGCTATAGCCTGAGGTAAATGGAAAATGATGTTAACACCGAGGGAAATTGATAAGATGATGATTTGGACAGCAGCAAAAATAGCAGAAGATCGAAAAAAGAGAGGAATAAAACTGAATTATCCTGAATCAGTTGCTTACATAGCTAATTATGTTGTAGAAGGGGCTCGAGAGGGCAGGCCCTTAGCCGGATTAATGAAATCGGCAAGAGAAATATTGAGAAAGGCCGACGTAATGCCCGGGATACAAGATATGATACACACAGTGCAAGTAGAGGCCACTTTTCCAGATGGCACTAAGCTCGTGACTGTGCATGACCCAATTCAATAGGTGGTAATAGTCAATGGTCAGTAAGTCAAAAACGAGAGTAAAAAGTAACACTAAACCTCCAATTGCAAAAAAACCAACCGGAAAGAAGGTTAGTAGCAAATTGATACCTGGTGAATACATACTCTCATCGAATTCAGTCATTTGCAACGAAAATAGAAATACCGTAAAGATAACCGTCAAGAACACTGGCGACAGACCTTCTCAGATAGGTTCGCATACTCACTTCTTTGAAGTAAATAGAGCCCTCGACTTCCCAAGACAGAAAGCATATGGGTACAGGCTGAATATACCGGCTGGTACTTCAGTAAGATTTGAACCGGGAGACTCAAAAGAAGTAGAGCTATGTGAAATTGGCGGCCAACGCATTGTTTACGGATTTAATGCTTTAACTATGGGAGAGTTATCTTCATCGATGGTGAGGGACGCAGCGTTTGATAAGGCCAAGAAACAAGGCTACAAAGGTGCATGAGAGGGGAGAGGATACGATATGGTTCTTAAATTAACGCGAAAGCAATACACTGAGCTGTATGGCCCAACAATCGGAGACAAAGTAAGGGTTGGAGACTCAGATCTTTTCATAGAAGTGGAAAAAGACCTGATAACACCAGGAGATGAATGCGTCTTTGGTGGAGGAAAGACGTTAAGAGATGGGATAGCACAGACACCTGGCATCACAAATGCAAATGGAGCTCTTGACCTTCTAATCACAAACGCCGTTATCGTCGATCCGGTACTTGGAATAGTCAAGGCTGACATCGGCATAAAGGATGGCAAGGTTGCTGGAATTGGAAAATCAGGTAACCCCTATACGATGGACAAGGTTGATCGCAATATGGTTTTTTCGGCATGCACAGAAGCTACTGCAGGTGAACATACTATCTGTACACCAGGACACTTTGATACCCATATACACATGATATCACCACAGCAGTACATGGATGCCATCAGTGGCGGTATCTGCAATATGATAGGAGGAGGAACTGGTCCTGCAGATGGAACTAATGCAACTACCTGTACGCCTGGCGCCTTTAACATAAGTAGAATGATGGAGAGCGTAGAAGATTTACCAATGAATTATGGATTCTTGGGCAAAGGCAATGACTCTCATCCATCATTGGCAACACTGATGGAGCAGATAGAAGCAGGAGCATGTGGTCTCAAGGATCATGAAGATTGGGGTACTACTACTGCAGTGCTAGATGCATCTTTAAAGGCAGCAGAGGCCACTGACACTCAGGTCGCCATTCATACAGATTCAATTAATGAATGCGCGTACGTTGAGGACACGATAAATGCAATTGATGGCAGAGCAGTGCACACTTATCATACGGAAGGCGCTGGTGGCGGTCATGCACCCGATATCATGAGGATTGCGGGTGAACAATTCGCACTGCCATCTTCGACAACCCCGACTAGACCGTATACAGTAAATACATTAGACGAACACCTTGATATGGTAATGTTCTGTCACCATCTCAATCCTGCTGTGGCTGAGGATGTCCAGTTTGCAGAGTCCAGAATAAGAGCTGAAACCATTGCTGCCGAAGATGTTTTACATGATGAGGGTGTTTTGAGCATGTATTCGTCTGATAGCCAAGCGATGGGTAGAGTAGGTGAAGTTGTAATTCGTGCCTGGCAGACGGCTGACAAAATGAAAAAGATGAAGGGCAAACTGAAAGAGGAAAACGGAGATAATGATAATTTCAGAGCAAAAAGGTACATAGCAAAAACGACGATAAATCCCGCAATAACACATGGTGTAGCAGACTATCTTGGTTCGCTAGAAGTTGGAAAGTATGCAGACATTGTGATGTATCCTATAGCATTCTTCCCAGCAAAGCCAAAAATGGTCTTCAAGGGAGGATTCATTGCATGGTCAATTATGGGAGACCCCAACGCATCACTTCCAACTCCTGAACCAGTCTTCTACAGACCGATGTTCGGAGCACTTGGAAAGTCAGTAAAGAAGACTTGCTTTACATTTACGTCCAAGGCCGCTGTGCGACTAGAAGTACCACAAAAACTAGGGCTTGAGAAAGTGGTTTTGCCAGTAAAGAATTGTAGGAATATTAGTAAGAAGGACATGATGTGGAACGACAAGACTCCAGAGATAAACATAGATCCGGAGACATATGAAGTAAGGTTGGATGGAACAATTGCAACCGTCGAACCAGCAGAAGAACTCTCTTTAGCACAAAGGTATTTTATGGCTTAGGCGGTAATGGATGCAGAGCGAGTAAAGGAATAGCCTAAAATTTTTTCTTTTTTAGTATATCATATACCTTTATTTTTGTCTGCGGTCTTTACAAAATAGTGGTACCTAATGTCGAATCCTAATTACGGTGTATGGAGACCCATGGCCGAGAACGTAGAATTCAATGCCTTGGAATCCAATTCCAACGCGGTGATGGCCGTAGCAGATACCGTCAGGACAACTTTGGGTCCTAAGGGATTGGATAAGCTTCTGATAGATCAAGCTATGAACAGGCACATATCAAATGATGGCGTAACAATTTTGCTTTCCCTGAGGGCAATACATCCAGTTGCGAGAATGATTGTAGAGATAGCAGAGAGGCAGGAGCAATTGGTTGGTGATGGAACGACGACGGCCGTCGTCATGGCGGCGGAAATGATAAAAGAGGGCAAAAGACTCGTAAAGGAACTGGGGGTTCACCCAACAAAAGTTGTCGAAGGAATAGAAGGTGGCGTCAAAGAAGCTTGCCAGGTACTCGAAAGTGAAGCAAAGAAGATCTCTCTGAATGAGGTTGCGCTAGAACAGGTAGTCAAGACATCTTTGTCATCAAAGCTGGACGGAGGGAAGCTCTCTTTACTTGTGATTTCGGCATTGAGATCGGTTGGAAACAATGCTTTGAACAATGGCTCGTACGATTTTGGTAAGACGATAATGGTTCTTCGAAGGACCACCATGGAAGATCGACTTGTCAACGGCATAGTTCTTGAGAGAAAAAGGATGGATCCTGAGATGCCGTTAGAGATTAACGAGGCAAGAGTGATTATCGCAAGGTTGGATTTGAAGCCTGTTAAAGAAGCTTGGGTGAAGGAAAGTAACAAGTACGAAGAAATTCTGAATATGGAAAATGACAGGGTCACCAAATCAAAGGAGATAGTTAACTCTCTGCTAGCAACCGGTGCGAACACGATTTTGATTGCATCTGATGAGGTAGATCAGGTTATAGAAAACCTACTTGTAGCAAACAAAGTGTTTGCTGTACGTATCTCTATAGAAGAGATAGAATACTTATCCCGTTATACTGGTGCTAAACCTATTAGGATGATGGATGATCTAAAAAAATCAGATATTTTAGGCAGAGCAGATCATATCCATGAAGATGAAGATAATGGAGTAATTTTCATAGATAGTGGGTCATGCGGGAATATGGCTACAATGATAGTTACTGGTACGACTAAGGAAACATCTCTTGAGCGGTGGAGAGCTGCTATAGATGGGATAAATGCTGCAGAAGCAGCTCTGAATAAGGGTGTTGTTGCTGGCGGAGGGGCTGCAGAATTGCATGTTATTGAGAAGGTAAAAAACCTCAGATTGAGGGGCCTGGAACAAGTTGGTCTTGATGTTGTCACGTCAGCCCTTGAAAGTATCATGCGTCAAATACTTACAAATGCTGGATACAATGGACTTGAAAAAGTTATGGCGGCTAAAGCTTCTCCAGATACGTTTGGTATTGATATCGATTCAGGTGATCCAGTAGACATGTGGAAGATGGGAGTACTTGATCCATTGCTGGTTAAGACCATGGCTCTTGAGGCTGCTGGAGAGATTGCTAAATCTGTTTTGCGAATTGATAGAAACCTAGCAGCTGAGGATCTTAGCCAACAGACTCTATCAGAGACAAGGAGATGATTTGAAAAAAGTTGATTCGACACTGTGTTGAAGAATCTAACGTTGATGAAAACTTGGCCGTAACCGATCCATCAAAGGTAAGACATGTGGTGATTTTGGCCGGCAGAATAGAATCAATGTCAGGCTTGATAGATCCTACATCACACCTTAACCTTGATTATCCAGAACATAAGGTTACAACATGTGTTATTGCTGAAAAGTTCGAGATTAACGCCAAAGTAAAAATTGGTGATCAGGGACTAGTTGTTGCGAGGGTTGATAGATCAGCTCTTGGGCATTATGGTAACGTTGACTACACACAAAGATTGTTTGATATGATTGAAGCAGTAAAGAAAAGCCACGAATCAAGGAAGACGAAAGAAAATGACAAAATACAATAGAAATTGATCACAGTAGATTCGGTACTTGGAAATATCAACTGCAACAAGAAACTCAAGGAAAAATATAATGAAATGACTGGAAGAAAAGTTTGTGAGACAATTAAAATCAGCAGATTAGAATCTCAACGAGTAAGAATGAGAAAACGCTCTGACAAGGGGACGGATGTCGCTCTGACCCTTCCACCAGGTACTTATCTTAAAAATGGCGATGTTCTATTTATAACAGAAAACAAAATGGTTGTTGTTGGGATAGAACCAGAGGACGTGATTATGATAGAGATCAGAAATAACATGCACGAAAACGAGAGTGTCGAAGTACCTGTTAGGGTCGGTCACATTATAGGTAATCTGCATCGACCAATAAAGTTAGAGGGAAACAAGATATACTTTCCAATTCAAGCAGATACCGAACTGGAGATGTTCGAGAAGCTCTTCGAGCCAATTAGCAAACATCTGGATATCAAAAGGACATCGATGGTATTAGAACTCGAAGGTGGAACAGAAATACATGAGCATTCATAAAGCGAGCATGGAGGAAATAAGCATGTTACAGCTTTCTGATTCTTTTTTTCCAAGTGGCATGTATACAACATCTTGTGGTCTGGAGGCCTTGTACTATAGTAATAAGAAGATTACAGATGCGGATCAATTGCGCGATCTGATCAAAGTGTATTTGGAAAATCAGATAGGCCCTGCTGATTGTAGTGCTCTTGGGTGTTCGTTTGAACATATCCAAAGAAAAGATTTGCAGAAACTAGTAGATGTCGATAATACAATATTTTCGATGAAGCTTATCGAGGAAGTAAGGAATGCTTCGATCAGATCTGGAAAGCAGGTATTAAGATGCGTGAACTCATTCAGAATTGATAACAGCATAATGAATGAATATAATGAAGCAATAAAGGATAAGAGAGCTTCCGGAGTTTATCCTGTAGCATTGGCGGTATGTAGCAATGCCCTTGGCATTTCAAAGTATAAAGCGGGTCTTATGATGCTTTATGGTTTCAGCGTAAGCATGGTAGGAGCGGCACTAAGACTGGGCATGCTACAACATTTTGATGGACAAAGGATCATTCATGAGTTAAAACCTAGTATCTCAGAGACTGTAGAAAAGAATATTGACAGGCCATTAACTAGCATGTGGCAGTTTACTCCTGGTATAGATATACTCCAAATAGCACACGAAAGAATGTCGTCAAAAATGTTTATTACTTGATTGGTATGAGCTTTAAGAGAATTCCTAGATTAGGGATTGGTGGACCTGTTGGTTCAGGAAAGACTATGTTGATAGAGCAGATCGTTCCTAGATTATCATCCAGAGGTTACAAAGCAGGGATAGTGTCAAATGATGTGGTCTCACGGGAAGATGCTGAACGGATGAGGCGAAATCTTGCTACGGAGAGAGGTTTGATGTCTGAGGATTTGGTAGTAGGGCTTGCAACAGGAGGATGTCCTCATACAGCCATACGCGAAGATCCGTCAATGAATATCTCGGTTGTAGAGGAGATGGAATCAAAACATAAGGATCTCGATTTAATCATGATTGAAAGTGGGGGTGACAATATTACCACGACTTTTAGCCCTGCGCTTGCCGATTACTCTATTTACATCATAGATGTATCGGGTGGCGACAAATATCCAAGAAAAAGAGGTCTAGGAATAGAGAGCTGTGATCTCTTAGTCATAAATAAGATCGATATTGCGCCTTACGTTGGTGCTGACCTCAATGTGATGGAAAGGGATGCCAAGGTTATTCGAGGCAGTAAACCATATGTGTTTGTGAACTGCAAGAACGGCCAGGGAATTGAGGAAGTAACATGGCATATAATAAGAGATGTCCTTTTCGAGGCCCCTCCAAACGCGGTTATGAAGAGATAGGATACGTAGAATATTAATGAGTAGCCCAGAGTTTTACACCCCGGATGATATCCCGCCGGAGGTACAGGCATACGGATCAGAGCTGAAACAGCTGCAAGTGGGAAGAGCAGGCAAGATCGGTGCTCTCACATTATTATTAGAACAAGATCAAGAAAGAGGAAAGACTGTGATCAAAGAGCAGTATTCTAAAGTTCCACTTTTCACTCAAAGAGCACTTTATATGGAGGAATCACTGCCTTCTATGGCTTATATCCATATAATGTCTCCTTCCGGAGGAATACTGCAGGGTGACAGGTACAGGATGGATATAGTATTGAAAAATAAGGCTTGTGCCCATGTAACTACGCAGGGGGCAACTAGGGTATACAGAATGGAAAGAAATTATGCCACACAGATTGTAAATATTTTTGTTGATCAAGGGTCCTACCTAGAATTTGTTCCCGATCAAATAATTCCATACCGAGACTCACGCTTCTACCAGACCGTTAATTTGAAGGTTCATGATAATGGGACTATGCTCTATTCCGAAATCATAGTCCCTGGCAGGATTGCAAGCGGAGAATCATTTCAATATGATATTTGTTACATGAAGACTTTAGCAAAAAATCAAATTGATACATTAAGGTTCATTGATGTTGCCATATTGGAGCCTAAAAAGCGCAACTTGAAGACCCTCGGGATATTAGACGCTTTTGTTGTGACAGGAAGTACCTACATACTTACAAAGACAGATTATGTTAAAGAATTGAAGGATGAGATAAATTCTGGGTTGCATAAATTTACGAAAATTTCAGGAGGTGCGTCGATCCTTCCGTATAATTCTGGTGTAATAGTGAGGATGCTCGGCATTGTTGCAAGTGATCTTAGAAATGCAATTTATGAGACAATCAAAATCACGAGGAGAATAATACTTGATGCTTCATTTAGTGGAATAAGAAAAGGTTAAAAATTAATGGTCAAATTTTGTCTGTGACATTCTTATTTCATCTCCTGTCTGTAATCCAGAATTCGGTAGCTTTTGTTTTAGTCCAGTTCGTCACAATCCTAAAAATCTTATTTACGCGTAATTCAAAATTTCAACAACGTTTTTGCTTTCGGATGCTGCTGTTAATAATTGTAGTGTGCGTTTATTCTCTACTGTAATCTATGTTTCAAAAAAATATGAAGAGGAAGAGATCTCTATCGTCGCGAATAAAGTCATAGAGAATGTAAGGGACTGACTCTTTAAGAGTGACTATAAAGACATTATATTTACCTTGAGCTGTCAAACGAAAAAAATAACGTCTGATCCAGAAGATTAGAACTCTGCAGCAGCATTGTTTATTTTGATATTGAGCATTTGTTCCTCTTCTCAATCAATAGTGTGTATTAATTCGATTAGACTTCTCTTTGGCTTAGGTTGAAGCATCTTCTGTGGATAGCCCAAACATAGAATGGTCGCCGGAACAAGGTTGGTTCCTAAAGCTTCCATTACTTTATCTTCATTTATCATTCCTATCCATATTGAACTCAGACCTAGAGCATGTGCTGCCAGCTGAGAATATGCTGCAGCTAAAGTTGCATCCTGCAAAGAGAATTTCTTAAGGATATTTGGAGGAAAATTCATTTTTACCCTTTCAGAATTCATACAGAAAACTAGAACGAGTGGGGCATTAACGTATGGTTGTTTATTTGCGGCCTCAACAAGTTTCGTTTTAATTTCTGAGTTATTCACATGAAAAATTTCGAACCCCTGAAAGCCTCCGGCAGTGGGAGCAGTATCAGCTGCAGCCAATATCATTTCGATTTTCCAATCTTCTACAGACTTATTTTCAAACTTTCTCTGAGACCTTCTATTTAACATGACGTTAAAAACGTTGGTCTGCACAACTTCTTCATATTGTCTTTCTTCTTCTATTGAAGCCTCTTCTTTTTTTGGATATAACAGTTCAGGATGATTATCTCTCGAGTACATTCTGGAGAAAATATCTTCAGGATATGACATAGTAATATGAAATGAGAGTCTATCTTTTAAAGGGTTCATAAAACTTGACTGATGAGATAGTTCTTTCTCTTATCGTCAACCACCTTTACTGAGATCATATCTGCTATTCATGAAAAAGAAAAGTGATTGTTACAAATATGCTAAAACTTGATGTATGTATGCAATTTGAATTTTATTGCATTTAAACAAAGTAATACTTGTAATGTATCTAACTAGTGTTGGATTGCAATAAGATGTTTAGAATATTCACTGGCTGATTGCCAAAGATCGTGCTTTGATAAAAACCATTTAAATCAGTCACGACAATGCAGATGAGGTCTTCTGGCAAACGAATGAATTGGACTTGTAACGAGTCCAAGTCGGCTCCTCAAGTCACCCGTATCCTTGCATAAAAGTAGATTACGAGATAGCTCAGAATAATCTACAAGTGCAAGTACTTCGATGCTACTGCAAGTGGGATATGAATCATAATTTTATCAGTTGTTTTATCATAGATGCCGTAGATTGATCCCAAGTCAACTTGATTATAATTCAGATTAATTACTCCGTTTCTGACCGTTACATCTCTTGCTAGCATTAAAGGTATATCAACCCTTGTCTTTGTAATGTCTATTCGAGAAGGATTGACATGAATTTTTATATAGCTAGCAGCTACGTCAAAACCGAGGAGATTATATTTCAAGTTCCTGATATCGTATGTCGATGGCTGATATTTATCAACAATATTTTCCTTTAGAGTACTGTTTGGGAAAATTTGTTTTCCATCCAAACTAACTGTATATTCTGATTGTCCAGTTAAACCGTTGAAAGCCTTAGTAATGTTCCCAAAAATGTGTGATAACGCGCTGCTTAAAGGATTGCTATCGCCTTGTGCATATATGTACAATAAGTCGGGATCATACTGGTTGGATAAAAATAGCGAAAAAACTACCAATAATGTTAATGAAATAAGTAGCGTTTCTATCATTTTTCTTTTTCGTCAGCATATTAGATACTCCATTAAATGTAAAGCTTATGCAATGTTTATTGGTATGAATTAAAATCTAAAAGGCATAACAAAATAAAATAACAATTTCTCATACCACGATTTATCTAGACAACTCCTAATTCTACTTCCTACCAAGCAAAGAGTAGTAGAGCTATGATTCCCTTGTTCAGTAGATTTGAAGATCTAACTCCAAGGCATATTGGGATCAACAATTTGAGTTACCATGAGAGTAAGATGCTTCTGTCCTTGTGTTTTAAAATGAAATAGGACGAAACCGTCGTCTACTAAATTTATATCGAAACCATGAGCGCTGAAGAAACAAGTCCTCTCAGCTGATATATGGTCAATAGTGGTTACTACTTCCTTTGTTATCTTATGTGTTTTGAACTAGTGTGGGGTAATTATTCCAGGAGTGTTATTTGTGGTAGCAGCAGGGGCAGGGCTTCTAGAAGTTCCACCAGCGCCAACTAAGCCGGTAACATTTAGACTATAGTATGAAACTAGGCTAGGGTTGTTACTGCATGAAAATTTGGAGGTTATTTTGTTCGTTCCTTGTTTAATGGTCGTGTACTTTGGAATCAGTAGGAATGTCCATTTTGAATAATCATTTTGTCCTTTAGGACCTATACCACTAGCATTTTGGTACGGTTTTATTCCATTCACTATAACAGATACATGACAATTAGAAGAAGTCGTAGAATTACCTGGCGCTGTTATGCCAGAAATTACAAGGTTTTTACTAACAGGAACTTCTTGACCCTTTATAGGTGAAGTTATTCTTATGGCATGAAGCTTTGATGTTTTATTAGATATAGTGGTTGATAATGATGGTGAAGACGGTTTATTTTGACCGTGAGCAATATTGGCAATAAGGGTATTTGCTTCTATACCGTTAGCAAAAATAAAAGTCGTAAGAGCAAGAATTAACATAAGTACAATGTAGGTTCCGAACTTTGATTGATTGATTTGAGCCAACTAAAAATTATCGTCGTATCTATTATAAAAAGAGAGATAATAAAACATTTTATCTTCTTAGCTTTGCAATGTTATCCTAGCGAACTTTTGTGTGAGTACGAGTATACCAGGTAGCTAAAAAAATTGACGTATTAACCTTAACACATTTTGATCTGGATATCGAAATTATTCTTTAGTAGTAATGTTGGAATGGATTTGACTGAATTAGAACCATCACATGGCTGCAAACTGGGTTGTACGACACAAAATGGTCACCAGCCAAGGGAACGGGGTAGTGGTGAAAAGACAAGAAAACCTATTAGGAACAGACGTTCAGGTCAAGCCGAAAGAAGAGGCAATATCCAAGATTATGCGAATCTGATGTACTACATTAGAGATTTAGTAAGTAATAAAATAATGAATAACAAAAAACATGGAGGAGAAGATTATAAAAGATATTTTACTCTGAATACTAGAATACCATATGACTATTTTACGAATTGCGAATATGCTATCGAGGAGGTGAAACATGTCGAATGAAAAAACTAAAGGTAATGCGGATAACGATTGCAAACAAAATAAACAACACAAACATAAATCTAATTATGTCTAGCGAATAAAGAGGTTGTTCAATGTTGCTTTGGATTGGCCAATGAGCAAAATACCAAGTGTATATGAGTTAGATGCTATTGGTGCAGATCTTAAATACTAACGATAAGTTTATCTGCAATTTGACATATAGTTTTTCGTGTCAATGACTAACAATGACTTTGTTAGAAGAGTATACAGTACTGAAAATAAAAAATACATTAAACAATCAATTTTAAAAAAAATAATTCTTCTAGGAGTAATACTTGCAATCACACTAAGTATCAGTACCTTTGCACTTGGACCTTTGGTTCCTGCTGAATTTTTGATGTACACCCAGATAGCACAAATCGCTCTGATGGGTTATATTGTTACGGAAATAATTAGTAACTCAACTTTCAGGGTAGTAACCGCTGCACAACAAACCAACCAGACAGCCAAATCAATAAGGAGCCTTATTAGAATTCTGGGTTCCATAATAATTGTTGCTATCATAATATCATTCCTTAGCCAAAATCCAGCTTTAGCGGCGACAATTGCTACCATAACTGGCGTAGTGATTGGTTTTGCTGCCCAAACTGTGATCGGAAATATGATTGCAGGAATGTATTTAACAATAACTAGACCATTCAAAATAGAGGATAGAATTACAGTCTTAGGAAATAGCGGCAGGGTCGCTGATATAGGCTTGTTATATTCCGGACTGATATTGGATACAGGAGACACCGTGCTAGTCCCTAATACATTATTAATAACAACCTCTATAATATTGCGAAAAGGAAAAAAGTCTGATCTCCCCGCTCCACTGTATATCTGCTAACAAATGATTCTTAGATGATCTACTGCAAGATGAAAGGATTTTTCAGCGCTCACATCATTCTTGCTAATATTCTTTCTATGTAAGTCTCAAACACTATAGAGGATAACAATGAATAACCAAAATATTATAAATATAAATTACAATTTTGTAGTATGAGTGTTCACACTAGTAATACTCAACAGCTCACGTCTCATTAACCGAATCTAGCGCTTAAATATTGAAATTATGTATTTACCTACTCTAGCTAAATGCCACATCAATAAGATCCGTAGAATGGTTATATCCACTTTCTGTTAACTGCATAACTGTTTCGCATTAAAATTCAAATATTTTATCTGATGTAGTTTATCCTTGATTCCTATGATTTACTCAGAACACTTTTCCTATTTCAAATTCTCCTTCTCGGATATTTGAATAATTTCAAGGTTTCATTGTTAGGCCATGATTCGTCACATTACTATTAAATAAATTATCTATGTAGTATTTCAACCATGATATTTTATGATCTTGATTGGCTCCTGTGTCAGATCGACGTAGTCTTATAACAGTTACAAACCCTGATGCTCTCGTTGTTCTGTCTGAAAAGGTTATGTCATTATTTCTGTTTATAACACCATCATAGTCCCAAAGGTCTGTATATTGCTTAATTGGATGAAAGTTGACAAACCTATTTCTAGCCCGAGCAGTGACTCTTAAACCATTTACTTTGAGCCAATAAAGACGATGTAGTAATTGTGTCAACGGGAACATCGTTCGTTGTTCTGCCATACCAAGAATAGTGGGTATCCTTTTAATATCATCATAACTTTCAACTAAATTTAAAATGTCGTGTCATGATATGATTACTATGAGTTCGACTAGCTTTTAATCCTCTTGTCATTGGTGTTGGATATTACCTACTTGTCTCGTTAAGAATTGAGCTACCGGCTAGGAATTGAATATTTGTTGTTATACAACTCTTTGGCTGATGATAACAATGACGTTTGTCTTCCTCTGAGCTGTATGATACTTGCCAGCTCTTTTCTTATCCCACAATGTGACTCTTTTTCGTGTTCAAATGATATCCATTCCTAGTTATGGTTTTTGATATCTCTCTTTGCAAAAAGACTCACAACCGTCAAGTCTCCGCTAGCAGTCGATACGTTTTTACCTCCGATATGTTCGCTATTGCTGTCAGATTACGGATTCATGAGCTGTGGAACGGGGCATAAGCAAACTGCATACCTTAAATGTGGTCAATAATGAAGAGAATGATGATGGTCAACATATTTAGACGCTGGAAACAAAAGAGATCAATCTATGGGTATAGATATGACCTATATGCCGAAATGCTGGAGCAGAATTTAGGGAGTTGAGCTGGTGTTAAAATGACACAAAGAACGATCCTTTATAACAAGTATAAGGATCTGATCCTTTTTAATAAGAATATACTTATTGCCGGCGTTTGTTCTTTTTTTTCAGCTGCGTTTGTTACCCAGCTTTATCATACATATTACAGCATAAGCCATATCACAAATTCTATAGTTGCATTGACGACTGAATATAGTGTTTATATGCCGTTATTTGGTATACTTTTCTATATTGATAACAGATATAGATATATCGACCCATTAACGCGAAAGAAAGATTTCAAGACGATAAAAACAGACATAAAGAAACTATTTACTACCTTTTTTATTTCCGAAATTGCCTATTCACTGTCAAAGCTTTCATTCACTTATCAGTTTCTACAACTTGGAGCTCTACCATATCAAGCGTCTATGATTGGATCCCTGGCAGCGTCGACAATATCAATAGTATTAATTAACTTAGTGATCATCAGAGGAGTAAAACTATTCAAAATCTAGCTCGACCTAGTTCACGAATGTCTAATAGTAAATATACACCATCAGACCCGCAGTAATGTAATAAATAGAATAGCTATCCTGTTACTAAAAACTCTCGATATGGTAGTTTCTTCGCTGCTATAAGTGAATACATGAAAACATCAACTTACAATAATTTATTGCCTTTTCAATTGAATAGAATTGCGTTTTATGTTCCTAAATTGGAATACGTTTGATATTCATGGCATCTCTTTGAGTGGGTTCAAGATATTGGATTGTGCTTTGTTTTTGGATGCTCCTTATCAACGTTATAGAAGGATCATGGCTCTATATTCTATTAACTTGTTTTAGAACTTCTGTTGTCGCGTCCTTGGTATCTCTATCCATCCAAGGTGAATGAAGTACCAGAGCATGTACAAACCCGAGATTATGGACGCTAACAATATCAATATCATAGTCGAATATTCACCTAGAAATGTCCATGGATGAGCAATACTACCTGGTAGATTAATATTCATCCCATAGAAAGTAGCAGTTGTGCTAGTTGGAATAGAAAGAGTAAAGATAATTGTGAGAATTGCTAGAATCTTATTTGACTTTTCCGTGCTTAACATAAAGTCCGTATCCTTGTAGATTTCTACAATCTCTTTTGATTCTTCTAACTCCTCAAATATCTTTTCAATGTGATCCTGTACATCAGCAAAATATGGCGTAAGGTCTACTTCCGCGAACTTTTGTATGTCTTTGGCCACTTCAGACATGGTTCTTCTAAGTCGTATAACAATACGCGTAAGACTAGTTATCTCTCTTCTTAGAAGCGAAATAGTTTTGACATCTGATTTTCGGTCATTAAATACTGATTCCTCTAGGTCATCTAGGTTGTCTATTATCTTCTTTAATATTTGTAAAAGATCGTCCACCAGTGCATCAATTATACTGTGAAGTAAATAGCCGGATGACTTACCCATCAGGTTCTGGCGCTGTTCATCGCTTTGCTTACAAAGTTGAAATATGTCATCAAGGGGTTTAAGATCTCTGTGGTGTATAGTAATAAGATAGTTCCTTCCTGCGAAGATTGATAACTGACTGTAGGTAGGCAAGCTCTTCTCTTCTTCTGAAGTAGTTGGAAAATGAAGTATAATAAAGACATGATCCTCATATCTATCTACCTTAGGAATTTGGACCTTGGAAAGACAATCCTCTACATTTAGTTCATGAAAATGATAATCCTTAGCCAGTTGATTAATATTCTCGTTACTAGGCTTTCGAATATCTGTCCACAAAAAACCATTATTGTTTATTGTCTCTAAATCTCTTCGAACCTGTTCCAATTTATAACATCTTCCTCCATTTCAATGTGGAATTCAGGTTTATAATCTAATTCTGGTTTATCCTTTCCTCTGCCAACTTACCCGAAAGTGGCAACAATAACGACGATGAAAATAACGAGAACAAATCAAAGTGAATGAATGAGTAAAGAGTTTAAGTTATTCAGCAGCGACTTGTCCTAGGTATTGGGAGTCAAATATACCAAGAAAGTCTAAACATATCTTTATTTTGTTACACCAAATACTAGGTTTTAGCGATATATATTATAATTTATTAGACGAAATCCTAGCCAGATGAATCTAGAACATATTGTTAGAAGGCGATCATAATACTATAAAATCGAAGCAAAGATATCCTATCTCTATACTCACACAGAAGAGTCATCATTATGCATAGCGGGAAAGTGTATGTATGACTAGTTGCATCAAGGTATTGCATCCATTTAATTTGAGCGATTTCTAAGAAGAGTGAAAGTACTCTGACGTGAAACAATCATCACACCCAAGGTTTCATATGCCTCCTTGCATTCTGGAGTGCACAAATCACAAGGAAACATATTCTCTTGTCCCCTCATCCTCATTGAGAACTAATCTATATTGTCATGCACTGGTGCAAAACTAGTTTAACATTTGACGTAAGACGTATTAAGAAATCATTTTTCAATTATTAATATAGATGTTGTTATCATAATATGTCAATGAACAAATCAAGGTCTCCAGGCTGGATGCGGGCAGTGCAGATTGGTCTAGGTGTCATAGCTATCATATTATCAATATTAGTTATAGTACATCCAGGGATAACACTTTTCTCAATAATATACATACTAGGTATAACCTTGGTCGTTCTAGGAATATTTGAAATTATAACTGGAATATTTGGGCTGGGCGCGAACAAATCACGGTGGGGTACCGTAGGACTTGGCGTCCTATCTCTCATCTTCGGTTCTATAGCTGTAGGATATCCTGTACATACAGCTGTCTTCGTGGTAATTCTATTGGCAATTGCTTTACTGTTTATCGGTATCTCACGCATTATTCGTGGAGTAGTAGACAAACAAAGTCGTGGTTGGGCAAGAGGGTTTAGCATCGGTGCCGGGGTTATAGCTATTGCCTTATTCGGATTGATAATGGCTTCTCCTCTCTATGGTGCAATTTTTGTATCCATTCTTGTCTCTCTCATATTAGGAATAGCCTTGTTAATATTAGGAATTGAGATCATCGCAAGTGGAATATCAGGAAGAAAAATGCAAATACCATGAAGGACTACAAAGCGTTAAGCCATGCTTGTATAATAGCACCGACTACATCATAAGGCTTTAGCTAAATGTACCCTGTTGATCAAGCATTTAAGGTCACGACAAATAATACATTCAAACTATGCACCACGACATTTTAATCTCATTCCGTAAATTTTTCGTTAGTTAGTACGATTTCTGAACATCATATCATGATTCATCGCCATTTCTTGGTGGTTATCTAAATGCCCAATAAATTCTTCTTTTTTATTGATCTCGCACCTGTACATAGGGGACAATCAGCCAGTGATAAACTGTTAGTGGATTGTGATTATTAAGCAATATGTCTAACAAGTTATAGGCATTTTTTTAATTTGAAAAAATAGGCTGTTGATCTCGGAGCCTTCTTAGAACGTTTGATCCTGCAGGTAACCATATAACATTGCAAAAAAAGAACTTCTTGAATTTCTAATCTATGTTTGTCTGCTTTCCTCCGGATCTGGAACGAGCATGAGGAAAAACATTAGTGTTTATATGCTATTTTCTAGAACTCTAATTGTAGCTAATTTTCTGTGACAAAAGAGTTTCTGAAGACTTTTATATGCACAATCATCAAATAATCTTCCTATTCTGCCATACCGTAGTTCAAAATCAATCTTATCTACCACTTGTGTTTGATTTTGCTTGTTATTGTTATTGACATCGTAGAATTTGTGCAAATGCCTCCATTTTTTGAAGGGGCCAGTTAGCATTTCATCTACATACTGACGTTGGTGTGGAGATACTGAAACCGAAGTTATCATAGAATGCCACCTACTTGTTTTAGAAAGCATCATTGTTATTTTACCTTCTACCCAAATTTCTGATCCTTGAGTAAGCTTTTGATTTGTGACATTAGTAATTTTGAGTTCTATCTCTTTTGGGGTTATTATTTCGAGATGTTTGATATCTGTAAAAAACTCCCAAACTCTATCTATAGGACTATTCACAATGAACGTATCTTCGAAGGCCCGCAAATGTTATACTATAATGAACTCCCTGATAAAGCATATAAGAATTCATACAATGGATGAAACATGACCAAAATGACATTTCGTTCAACTGGCTAGATATCATCCAACACGTCAAAGTTGGCACCGGCAATATAGCTTGGGTTCATGGAGATCAGAACGAACTTGGTCGAAAGCACGAGATATGTGATTATCTATCTATGGAAATCCGGAGCGATCCGCCTGCTATTCCCAATGCACTTGCTATTTTGCTACATTCTTAAACTCAGCCTGTTTGTATGATTATACGCCAATAGTACAATCAAATTCCAAAGGAAATACGAATCAGTTGAAATCTGATAGCAATCTAACAACAACTATTATCAATATTTTGAAATGCGATTAATGGAATGAATGAATTTTACTAACACGATAGGAATTATCTGAAGCTTGCAAACTGAACCAAAAAGTAAATAGAGTTCCCGGGAATCAAGCTGTAGATAGGAAGTGTATCATTACCACCTGGACGTAGACCAAAAAGGATCTTTCAAACAAGTATTCAATCTATCAAATCCTCACTTTACCAACACTTGCCCCAACATGAATGGGTGAAGTCTGCAAAAGTAGCCGACTGTTCCTGGCTTATCAAAAGCATGCCTGAATGTCTGTCCAGGACCAAGTATTCCAGAATCAAATCCATTTGATGGCGTGTTACCCGAAGGGTTTCCCTCAGTCACTGTGTGAGCAGTTTTATCATTATTTATCCATAAAACAGTTCTGCCTACGGCAATACTAAGTGGTGAAGGATTGTAAGGTTTTTGAGTGCCAGGATTCGAAGCGCCTTTGACAATTGAAACAGATGTTGCACCAGAGTCAGTAGTACCAGCTGGAGACATGGAGGAGTTAGAGCCGGACATTGAGGACATAGAAGACATGGAGGACGTGGTCTTGTTGGCCGGTTGCAAGGTAAATTTCATCAATCCATCAGCTGCCTGCGCGTTCTTGTTAACTTGGTCGGATATCACAACTAAATCGTTCTTTGGTATCATAACATGAATTACGTCTCTTTTTGGATTACTGTTATCCAACATCAGGTCTTTTGAAACATCGATTCCATTCACTGTTCCTGCAAATGATTTGTTTGCAGTGAAAGGAGTTGGGTTGGGTACGTATACTTCTTCATGGACGAAAATGTTGGTGTTATTGATTCTACTTGAATTCCAATTGAAAGGCATATTAAATTGCATCTGCATATTCTTGGCATCGAATCTAAAGCTGTTTAATTTGTCATAGTAAGATATGACTTTGATAGGGATCTGTTTACCATTGAGATCTATTTGCTTATTTACGGTATTTCCAATACTCAACCAACTATCATAGATTGGTTCTTGATTATCAGGCAGCAAAGTGCTGTCAGAATCTACCGTCGCTATCCTTACTATAAAATGATATAGTCCGCCATTTATAAATATAGGGCCTGAGGCAATCACAGGGCTATCGGAAGTTCCTAAGTATGCACCTAGAAGAGGATCTTGTTGTCCACTAATGGATACTTGACTCAAGTTACTAGGATTAATTTGAATTCTTAAATCACCATAATGGTCGTGAAACAAGTCTGCAAGTAGACGTTTACCGTCCTTCTCTATAATAATATAATACGTTACGTGGCTAAAAGATTTATTTGTGTTCGAATCAAATAACCTGAATTCCAGAACAGGTTTTTGTCCATTTTGTAAAGTTTCTGTTGTGACTACAGTGGGAATCATTTTAATGAGAAGATCAGCCTTCCTATTTCCTAAAGAGGCCGTCAACTGCTCCTGAGTTAACCCATCCCCCAAGGCTGGTCTTGTCCAAACAGTTAATAGAATTGAAGAGAAAACAGTAGAACTGATTAGAATGCCAATTAAAAAAAAAGAACACCTTGATGAATTCATCAGCTAATGTTTGTGAATTTATAAGATATTTAATTGTATAACTCATGGATATTAAAATAATGATTCGTGCAGCGTAACAGGTAACATTCGTTATTGAATGCTAGCTAACCCTGAAAATCCGAATTGTAATTACTCCTAAATGAAAGTGCAAGCAAAAGAATCTAATTTCTAGATTACTGGTTTGATGGAAGCCAAGTATCACTGATAAATTAGAAGAAACCTATAGAGAAATTAACCATCCCTCTCTGGGTTTCTGAGGTGTATGTACCCAAAAGTAAGCTCGTTGAAAAAATTCAGCAAGGTTCTCAGAGAGACGATAAACAATCGTTCTCTTACAAACGAAAAATCACAAGGAATTCATGATAGCGTCTCATATCAGCATGCAGGATTGCCCACGAAACATTATAATATTTTTGATATACAAGCTAACTGATATAGCATGACTGACTGGGACTTACTGATGCCGGGAATAGGTCTTACTGCTTTAGGAATAGCAGGTGTTGGGCTTTCTCTCGCAGGAATTGCTGCTACTTTTCTAGAAGGGATGCACGCAGTATCGCTTTTGGCTATGTTTATAGGGCTGATTTTTTTGGTACAAGGTTTATTCAAGGATGGTTTTCCTTCAAGTCCTCGAGCTAAGTCGGCGACTTTTATTGTTCTAGGCTTTCTAGTGACATTCGGCATTGCCGCTGCCATAACGGTGAGTACTCGAGTTCCAAGCATTTATGCATACATAGTACTAATGATGATAATTTTTATTCCTGTAACAATTCTTGCACTAGCATCGTACAGGAAGACACCTTATTTCAGGAAACTAGGAATTATTCTCATTGGCGTTGCATTAGTGGGAGGTTCCACGTTTTATGCTTTGGGAGTGGTGGCTCCAAAGTCTTCTGCTCTGGCTGGACAAAACGTGACAAGCAGTACTGCTCACAACGCTACTACTACAAATGTAACATTAACAAAAGGAGCACCTATAGCGAGGGTAACTATTTTACCCGGTGCTTCTGCCAAAGGTAACCCAAATTTTGACCCCAAAGTCCTGAATGTCGCTACAGGAGGAGGTATAATTTGGACTAATAACGACAACGTTCCTCATACTGTGACAAGCTTTACAGACAGTGGCAAGTCCTTCGACTCCTCCATTATCATGCCAAAAAAGACATTTGCTCTTAATACTGCGAAATTAACTGAGAAAACATATGATTACTTTTGTACGCTCCATCCATTTATGAAAGCAAAGTTTACAGTAGGTGGTCGCAGGTAGCTAGTGTACTGTACACCTCGAATGAAGCACCAAGTTCAATCAGATCATTGTGTGGAAAGGAATCCAGTACTTTAGTATTCAGAGTAGCATGGCTTAACTTCAACAATATGTCGACCACTGGGGCAACTGTAAATTGGCATAGCATTTAGATAAAATACCGCGCCGAGGTTTATAGTTCAAGCTCGAGAGCAGCAGCTGTTCGCTATTTGAACATGCAAGACCTTTTTTGGCCGACATAACTTCATTTCTTGTCCATGTGACTAGGGCTATTGGGAATTTCCAACCATGGAAGGCATGATACTATCTGGTAATTTCTAGAGAAGGCCAGGGATTTTTGACATTGAATATAGTTCAGCCCATTAATAATACTGTGACTAAATTTCAAGAGACAACAAGACATGGTGTGCCTCTTCCGCTTGGAGGATCATTAAGCCTGACTAAACAGATAACAGACTTACGTGATGATCTCTACTTCTCAATAAATCTAGACTCAGATAGCAGTAGTAACGCTGCAGACTTGTCGAATCAGCCATTAAATACTACATTGAAAATGACCATAATAGAACCAAATGGAAGAATATTTAGCAGGGATTCATTGAATGGTCAGACAGTAACATTCTGGCCTTTTGGAAACACTACTAGTGCACTTAAACCTGACATTCCAGGACAATACACATTTATTATTATCAAGAATTTAGGAAATAACCTACGGATCTCCGCATAACATATGGTAGCCTTCCATCTCAAACCATGGTAACCACCCCAATGTAACAAACACCCGAACCACTACTGCACAGTTTGGAACTGTGTCAGTTTCAAGGAGTTGTTGATTGAAAAGAATCGAACTTGCTTAACTGGAGTACATCCATAGGCTCCTCCTAAAGATGAGATAGTCTAATGTAGAAAAAAGGTATATCTTCTTGTGTGTTTATCTATTGTACAATAGATTTTGGCAAAAATCCCTATCAAAGTAACTAACGAGGAAGAGAAAAGGTATGGTTTCTTATGCTTAAAGACTATAATGCGCAGTCTATGTCTGAAACGTTGAACGTAAGTCATGTCACAATCTATAATGATATCAAATCCTTAACAAAGAACATGCCCATCATCTCCGTTAGCAAAGTGAAAAGTTTTTTTTATGAACTGATATAATTCCAATATTGATAAATGGATTTCTTCGAATTTCTTTTTGCCAAATCGGTCGATATAGTAATCGGTTTTCTGCTTGGCATCTTCATATTGGTTTTGCATAGAAGAGAGGATCATTTTGTACATAATCAGGTTCAAGATCTGCATGATTACGTTATGGGAGAACAACAATAACTTCTTGGCGAAATACACAAAATGCATGAGGATCTTGCAAGGCAACAACGTAAGGAATAGCTGATGACCGTGTAGCTTGACTATTTCAGAATAAAATAGATACTTACAAGATGGAATAAAATAAGATAAGGTGCAATTCGTGTTATTGTCTACTTAATTCATGACATTGTAAAGTAGTAAACACTTTCTAAATTAGTTGTACTCCGATGGAGTATTGATTAGATTAAAAACATTTTTTATTAGATGGTGTGTATAATCAAGAGATGAGTTCCTCAACAACATTATATCGATGCGATAAGTGCGGTAAAGAATTTGTTTTATTTGAAGCCTTGCAGCATCATAAGGCAGTCGGTTGTAAATAACAAATGAGCGAGATAAGAGGGATAATATCAATCACACCTTGTAAGGCACAACCTGCACCAAGAATAGAAGTTAACGATAAAAGAAAACGATGTGTTCATTGTTCTAACATTGCAACAAATGACGTTTTATTCAAACTGGAAGGCGCTACTGTCATGGAGAGATATTGTGATTCTTGTATGATTAGTCTGGAGATAAAACCAAAGAAATGAAATGATTTGGAAGACATGTTCTAATAAAAAATGTGGTTATATTGGGATTTCAAGAATTGAGGAAAATGTCCAATGAGTGGCCACTTTAATCAACGTATTCTCGATATTGAAAGAGAATTAACAAAGACAGAAAGAGAGAAGGTTAAGAAAGCAAGTATGTTTCTCTGACTTCCATTTTCATTTAGACACGACTTGAAATTCACAAGTTATGTGATTGCTGTCGCCGCTGTTCAATTTACAATTAGACGGAGCCACAAATCCCAACGATGGAACGAAGACAGGTAGGATAATAATTTGTTGTGTGGCGGTACCTTGTCGAATTATAGTGCTTCCGCCTGATTTTTTGATTATTTGGTTTAAGATGTTAATTGATTGCGATTGTGCCTGAATTTGTGCTTGGAGTATTAGTCGTTGGTTCAGATGTTGACGGCGATGAGGTGGTCTTAGTTGTATGTGTATGTGTGGTTGCGTATGTATTTGTTATTAATATAATTCCAGCAATTAGAAGAAAGATTACTGCCGGCATTAGTCCTTGTTTTGTTTTCATAGAATAACGAAGGATTGCTGATTTTTATCCTTTTATGAAGCAATTCACGTCAAAAATATACTCTGGACAAAGGTAATTTCATTAAACATCCTCAGTACTGGTGATTATAGACACATAATGAATGATTGAATTTAGGCCTTAACCCTAATCTGATTAGGCCATTCTTAATTGCTGCTGATTTGCTTCTCGTCAAAAGAAGAAAAATGATAATTACTGATACAGACAATAAAAACAGTTCCTAGGTTTCATTCAAAAGGACAAAAGGTTGTATACTGAGTAATCTTGACGCAAATATACTCTTATCGATTGGGGGAGTACTCCTTAGAAGTTTTTATTTTAGAGGAGTTTGAACAGCCTTCTAGCGACGAGGATAGCCCATATCTCCAAGGGTGCGAGAGAACCAAGCGCGAAGAAAAGACCGATCATCCCTACGGTAGGCGGCACCAACGACATTATACCTAACACGATTCCCACATAAGCAGTTCTTTTGCCAAAGACCGTGCTACTTAACATAACAACCGCTATAATCAGGAGCCCAACCCCCTCGAGGACGTAACCTATGTCGAATGCAGTCCCTTGGTAGGTAGCAAGCATCGCCTGTCCTGCAGCCAAGAATATGGATCGCTGCAAATCGGTTGTCGCAGCCGTGTATTGCTGACTAAGAGAAAGCATTTCGAAGGCTGCAGTCGATACGAAATAAGTCGCTACCCCTACCAAGGTCAGGGTCAGAGAGATTGCCATAAAAGATTGACTGGTTCGTCTGAGAACAATGTATAGAGCCAATATGACCATGACGATAAGAACCTGGTCAACAATAAGCAAGAGATCCATGTCAAGGAGTCCGATAAGTCTGTTCTTCTCGAATAGTGTGAACCACCCTATGACGGTGCTTGGTGGTGGCCAGACGA
>DASSIM010000111.1:0-6995 GCA_035691865.1 Candidatus Nitrosopolaris sp.
ACTGAATTTTTGAGTGTAGATATAGAAGCTGCTTTCATAGATTACGAAGACGCCATGGATCTTGCCGAGGAGGTTATAAAAAATGCTTTTAGTATTAACAAAATAATTCATAGAACGGACAGCGATCTCTTACAGGATCAGCTAAAGATCCCTATCCCAAGATTTCCTATTGACAGGGTCACTTACGAGCAGTGTATACAAGAGCTAGGAAAGGAAGGAGAAAAGCTCGAATTCGGCGAGGATCTCTCGGATGCATCGCTTCGAAAACTGGGGGAAATCCATAAGGGATTTTATTTTATCACGGATTGGCCGCTCAAGCTTAAGCCGTTTTACATACATGAAAAACTAGACAATCCAAACCTGAGTGAGTCTTTTGATCTACAATATGGGTATTTGGAACTGATTTCTGGGGGGCAGAGAGAACATGACCCAGTAAAGTTGCGGAAGAGGTTAATAGATATAGGATTAAATCCGCTGAATTTCGATCGCCATTTAAAAGTATTCGGTTGGGGAATGCCCCCGCATTCAGGATGGGGGCTTGGATTCGACCGATTGATGATGGTACTGACTCATTCTGACAATATCAGAGAAACGGTGCTGTATCCTCGGGATACGGAGCGGCTCATGCCGTAACCCGCAATTCAACTTCCATTAGTTCACCTTCAAAAATAAAGGCCCGAGACTCATTTGTTACAGTTGAATAAATAAGCCAAACGACAGGGTTAAGCTTCATATATTTTTTGTCTGTTGACGAGGGAAATGGCTCCGCCGGATGCGAGTGAAATATTCCAACAACTTGCAAGTTCCTAGATTCAGATTCTTGATATGCTTTGATAAGGTCCTCTGGATCGATACTGAAAGATACTGGTGAAAAATCGCTGTTGTTCACTTCAATCACGTCGGTCACGACAATTTCGTCCAGATTCTCGGTGCTAGTTTCGCCTAACAAGAGTGCACAAGATTCCCAAGGCAAAGAATCCTTCGCAAGAGAAGTCAAGGAATCGGCTTTGTCACCGTTGAGGCGGATTCTTGACACCATACACCCTAAAGGGCAGTCTGCCCTATTTTATCTTACGAGCAGCGTCCCCATACGACCGGTTTTATTGTCTGTTGCGTACATATGACGACAGCAGACAAAAGCCTCTATCCTACTATTTCAATAAGATAAAATTACGTCTTGTTAATATTTTGGTGGATGGATAGAATTAAAAGGATTTCTGTGCAGATTTTGGAAAGATATCCAGAGAATTTCGGAACAGATTTTGATCAGAACAAGGCGACTCTTAAGAAAATAGCAATCGTGAAGTCTAAACTTCTCAGAAATAGGATTGCTGGGTTCATTACGGCATATCTTCGTAGGGAAACCGCAGAGAAAGGCTCGCTAGACGGGACAATCGAGCCAGAGATACAATGAACTCGTTATGAACCATGATAAACGTGAGACTCCTAGGCGGTGTGAAAAAGGCAGTTGGCAAGCCATCGATTGTCTTAGAAGAGTCAACCCTCCCCTTATCTGAAATATTGATGGTGTTACGGCGTAAGGTTAAGGAACCAGAGGCGTTGAATCCCCATAATATTTTGATCGCAGTTAATGGTGTTGAATCTTCCTCACTTGGTGGCAATGATACCGTAATAATGAGTGGAGATATCGTTACTATCGTAACAGTTGTACATGGCGGTAGCCCGAAACCTGTGTAAGAAACTCTTGGTTACTGATCATAGCATAGACTTACAGACCAATTTTTGAAAGTTGGAAGATTAAGCTGGATTCACCTAGCAAATTTATCGACATTCGGTATTAACTAATTTTGAAAATCTTTTTAACATTTAAAAGGAATATAGATATTGTAATGACTGACAATACATATCGTCAGGCGTAGAAGCCCCTGAAACACCAGATCCGGATAATCAAAGTGGGTAATATATTTACGGCAGTTATTGGAGTGTCCAATATAGATGTGAAAGATATCGGCGAATTTATTGACGATTTACGAAAAACTTTGAATGGAGGGGTTTCGGTACAGGCTGTATGTGCAGATGCTGTGTATGGAATAGAACACATTCGCAAAGTCTTAAGAATCACTATCGAGTCAGAAAAAAGAAAAATCACATTGGCGGTTAGACCCGAAATGGATCTTCTTCTTCGAATAGCCTGCACAGATCAAATATCGATAGCTTTGAGAAACATAGGCTTACGGAATCAAGGACCAGGCTGCTTTATTCTTTTGTCAAAAGAAAAAAAAGAGTTGATAAAAGTTACCAGACATATATGCAAGACTAAACTTAAGATAGACGACTCGGTCTTAAGACCCAGCACCGCAAAGAAAGAACTTATCTCTAGGAGGCTCGGCGTCCAATTGAATAAATTTTTATCAAATGATGATGCCTTCACGAGCTATCTTTCAGAAAAAGCAGCCTTGCTAACCAAGTAACCCCCCTTGTCGTTTCTCTATGAGAGAGCTGAATATTTCATTCTTCCGTAAAACAGAGATCCCAACGCGTTTTCCGATTATTTCCACCAAGATGATCCAATCAGGATTTTCTAAATCTACTCTGTTGTCAATTTCTGAACCAATTGTCGCGATTATGTCAGATGACCGCAGGGAAGTATTTCTCCTTTCGACGGTGATCCTGAATGTCTCGAATTTTTGCATCTTCGAAGCCAACCGCTTTGCAGCATCTTTAACAGAATCCAGTCCGTCCTCTGTAAATGCAAATTCTACGGGAATAAGTCTTAGGATATATCTGACACGCCATGGTTCGTCATTGACTAGTTCTTTAAGTCTTTTCACTACTTCAAGGGGTTCAAGCGCAGTACGCCCTATCAAGATACCGACAAGTTCAGTAATGTTAGACTCTGGTTTTGGATCTCCAAGCAGTTCAAGAATGTCGTGAAGTTCGTTTTGCGCATCGTCCTCCCGATGTCTATAAGTAGAAACTATGAGATTAAAGTCCATTGCCTAGATCAATGTAGTTTGTTGAAAGAACTTTAGCAATTTCCTGCGACGAGATTGCTCCTTCCCGAATTATCTTGGGGACACGTCCTGACAGATCCAAAATAGTTGATGCACAGCCTTGTCTAATATTACCTCCGTCCAAAATCGCGTCGAAACCTCTCAACGACGACAAAATCACCTCAGAAAATGAATTATAAGGAATCTCTCCTGATTTGTTTGCACTAGTACCGACAAGGTATTTGCAATGCTTCAGTAGAGCAACGGCGCATTTATTATCCGGAACTCTGACTCCGATGGTTGTTTTACCTGCGGTCACCTTTGTGGAAATTCGCGTATCAATGAGTGTTGAAATTATGGTAAGGGCGCCTGGCCAGAATATCTTAGCCAATCGTTTACCGATTTTACCTAGTAATGCAATTTTTTCAATATCCTGCAGGGTTGATGCTAGAATGGGAAAAGGGTTGCCCCTATTTCGACCCTTGATTTCAAAGATTCTTTCTACTGCCTCTTCCAAATATGGGTTGCAACCAATTCCATATACCGTGTCGGTGGGGTATACTATTACCCCTCCAGTCTTTACGATCGACGCGCATTTTAAAGTGTGCCCTCTCATGCAACACTGGTAGACCGCATATTTATTTTTTCTAGAACCCGTCTCCATCTAACCAATTGATTAGCAAAATCTATATAAATCTCATTATGAGGATCGGATCAAGCTCTTCTTTAATTTCCTTGTATTCAACATTTGTTTTGACTTTCCTTGAAAAACAAATACAAAGAGCCTGGACTAAATTTTATCTTTTTTCCCTAAATGACGTACTGTGATTATGATTAGGTCACAATCATCTTTCCGACGATTGCCAAATGTCCGATCGTCAACGTTCGGTCAATTATCCTCAACAAATCAAAACCTGAGCGAGTTCACAGATTATCTGCCTTATCAGTTCTCTCCAAGGTCGTCAATACTGCGCGCTCCAACTCCATTATGACCGACTCAATATCACCAGGATTACTGCGAAAAGTCGCTCCCGCTGCGAATATGTGACCGCCTCCCTCAGGCAAGTTCGATGCAATATCATTGCAAGAAATATCATTGTTATTGCGTCTTATGCTTACTCTGCCATCCGTGCCGTAAACCATAACAAGATCCACGTCTGTTTTTTTGAAAACTTCATCCGAAAATAAGCTGTTCTGAATGAAGGGAGATGATTGTATAAATGCGATCTTGAAATTATGAATGTCTCGTATCCGCATCGTTGAAAATGCGTGTTTCTTTGCCTCGTCTCGCAATACCACATAATCGTTATAATCTGATTGCATTTCAATATCCCAAAGTGTACCATGCGAAGACTTCCGTGCGAGATCGATGAGTCGGGAATAACAATCAGGGAAGTTATGATAGTATTTTATTAGTTCAGAGGTAGGAGTTAGATATTGGTCATTCGTAAAGTAATCCATTGTGTGGGCTAGACTTGCAAGTTTTTCTGCCACGCGGTTTCCTGAAAGAAATTTTTCATAAATCAACTCTGCGGCGCATTTCGAACTGACACTGTCTAACACAAGCTCAACGTGAGGCTCTATACTGCGGATAGCGTTTTCAGGCCAAGGATGATGATCGATCCACACAATACTCCAGCCTTTATTCTTGGCAATTGAAAAAGTTTCCGTACATGAATCGATCAGACTGGGGTCACAGCTGAGCCCTAAATCTGAAATAATGACTATACCTTTCTCCTGTGAGGACCGCGTTGCGGCCTCGATGAATCCTCTCATTTTTAAAACGCCCTCCGCACCGTAATTTAGAAATACTGGCCGCGCTTGCGGATATCGAATTAACCCGATAGCAGCCGAAAATATCCCGTCAAGATCAGATTCATGAGAAAATATAATCACTTTCATTCATTACACCACGTCTGCAGGAAGCTGAACGCCGATTCTGTCCGTTTGAAAATTCTTTCCTCTGATATTAGGGATTTGAAACTTGTCGTTTCAAGAGGTGTATTATTCAAGACCAATATGCAATGGATACCCGCTCTATTTGCTGCTTCAACACCCAAAGGTGAATTTTCTACCATTAGCGCTTCAGTTGTCTTCAGGTTCAATTTCTCCATAGCCAAAATCAGTGAGGATGAATCCGGCTTTCCTTTCGTAACGTCATCCGCGGTGATCACAACATCGAATTGTTCCTTCCCGAATCCAAGGGCTTGTCCTAAAATTATCTCAACATCCTTTTTCGCAGAACCACTGACTACTGCTTTACGACATTTTAAGTTTGTAACCAATTCCCTCACTCCCTTGAAAGGTTTGAAACTGTGTATTTTTCTGAAATATTCATCTTTTCTTTTTGTAATCTGAGTTAAAATCAATTCATCAAATGGCTCACTCCGCTTCTGCTCAAGAATGTTTCTGACTAATTCTATACCTCTCATTCCTTCAAGCAAATAAATTGTCCTTTCGTTAACTTCGATATTTGCTACCTCGCTAACTGCTTTCTTCCATGCCTCGCAATGCATTGGCATGGAATCTACTAAGACGCCGTCTAGATCGAAGATAACTCCCTTCATTAAATCGTCTGTATAAACTACAGGTTAAATACCTTATAAAATACATATCGCACACATCAACGGGATTTACCTCAGTTTTCAGCACGAAGTCAATCGACAGTGGTCTTCTGACGTTATCATTTACCATATCTAATTATCAAACAGCAATGCCCAGGGGTAACGACTCCTCATCAAGAAGGATTTTTATCTCCTGTAAGATGTATTATTTTTTTGTTAATGACGATCCAGGAAGGATCCTACGTTATGCTTTTTCATACATCGAGAAAAAAATGGCTGACGAAGGTTACTAGTGAAAAGAAAGTGCACACGCATCTCGGAGTAATCGATGTCTCATCGATTATTGGATCAGAATATGGAAGCATCGTTAAAACCAGTGAAGGAAAACTGATCCATCTAGTTGAACCAACTATTCACGACTTTATAATGAAATCCGAGCGAAGAACACAGATCATATATCCAAAAGATTTGGGATATATAGTTGCTCGTACAGGATTAAAAAACGGATCAAAGGTACTGGAGATCGGTACAGGGAGTGGAGCTCTTACTACTTTTCTGGCCAGCATCGTAAAACCTAGTGGACATATTTACACGTACGACGTAAATCCGGATTTTATTGAGATTGCCAAGCGCAATTTAGAAAAAGCTGCAATGACACCATATGTTACAACTCATTTGCACGATCCACACATGGGTCTTGACATTGAAGATATCGACGCAGCCATAGTTGATCTTGGCGACCCATGGACCATGATCGGCCAAGTCTATCGCGCGTTGAAGCCGAGCGGTGCATTTGTCGCCATTTGTCCGACTATGAATCAGCTGGAAAAGTCCGCAACAGAGCTAAAACAAAATAATTTTATTGATATAGAGTGTGTTGAGTTGATGATTAGAAATATAGAAGCAAGAGAAGGAATGAGCAGACCTTCGATGAAGATGATTGGGCATACCACATATTTGATATTCGCGAGAAAGACTGGCAATATGTTAGAATAATAGAATAACAAAAATTATGGCACATACCAACTCCATACCAAGTAAATTTATGAAAATGCTTGTAACTGGTGGGGCCGGTTTCATAGGATCTAATATCGCAAACACCATGAGCAGAGATAATGATGTGGTTGCATTCGATGATTTATCTTTGGGAAACCCAAAAAATCTTTCTCAGAGTGTAAAATTTGTAGAGGCTTCCGTTCTAGATTTTGAGCTGGTGTCAAAAGCTACAAGAGGATGTGATTACATTTTCCACTCGGCAGCAAAAAGCTCGTCCCCAATGTTCCAAGATGATCCCAGGAAAGGAATCGAGGTAAATGCATTAGGGTTTATGAATGTGATGGAATGCGCGAGAAGGAACAATGTCAAGAAGGTGATCTTTGCTTCCTCTAGCTCCATCTATAACGGCTTACCGATTCCATTTAATGAATATCAAATTATCACACCGAAGACATTCTATGAGGCTTCCTTTTATTGTAGA
>DASSIM010000112.1:0-2389 GCA_035691865.1 Candidatus Nitrosopolaris sp.
AATATGATTCCTCTTGACAAATTGAGACAACCTCTGCGATGTCTTTCTTAGTGACAGACCTGAAATGTATAACTGTAGTGCATAGTAGATATATTTTGAAGGCGTTCTATTCCTTTTGAATGGTGTCATAAATGAAATGGACCATATTAAGCTATAGGCTTAATGCTAAGTGAACAGAGCCATTAATTACCAGTACAATCAGAATTTGAATGGGGCTTCTCCGGGGGGAATATTGTCTTTATTATTAGAGTATATGATATAGGTATACAGTGAAGTCCTTTATCCGTACTACTCAGATAGATAAAATATCTTCAAATGAAGTATTTTTGTGGCATATAAGAGAAGGTGCATTTGAACGACTTAACCCTCCTTGGCATCAGTTTAAGGTAATTGAACGAAAAGGAAGCATCCAGAATGGTGGCACAGTCAAGATAAAGATGAAGATTGTTGGTCCTATTCATACAACTTGGCTGGTAAAGCATTCTGATTATGTAGAGGGCAAGCAATTTAGAGACAGCCAAATAAAAGGACTTTTTTCGTCGTGGACACATACTCATTTGTTTAATTCATTTGAAAATTCTTCATCCATTTTAGATGATCATGTAGAGTACTCCTTGCCAGGTGGCATACTGAGCGAAATAATTGCCTCATCTCTAATTAATAAAAAACTAAACCAAATGTTTTACTATAGACACCGTATCACTAGTGACGACCTCCTAGTTCATTCTATTACAAATAAAATAAGAGGTAATAACAGACCTCAGACTATTGGAATTACTGGTTCAAGCGGATTTATTGGTTCTTCATTAATACCATTTCTTACCGCTGCCGGTCATAGAGTAATACGGTTCATAAGACATCCTGTGAGCGATGGTATTGATAACTTCAATTCAAAGAATGTCAAGTCTATTCAATGGAATCCTTCATCAGCGTCTTTAAATGACTCACACGACATCGACAATGAAAACATCGATGCTGTAATCAATCTCGCTGGAGAAAACATATTTGGAAGATGGACAAAGGAAAAGAAAAAGAGGATTTTTAATAGTAGGATAAATACAACCAAGTCTCTGTGTAAGCTGCTATCCTCCCTTGATAAACCACCCAAAGTACTTGTGTCTGCATCTGCTACAGGATATTATGGAGACAGAGGTGACGAGATATTAACAGAAGAAAGTCCACCTCCGTCTTCTCCTAATGATTTTCTCTCAAATGTTTGCAAGAATTGGGAAGAAGCTACTCAAATACCCAAAGAATCTGGCATCCGGGTAGTCAACATGAGAATAGGCACAGTTTTGTCATCATCCGGTGGGATGCTGGCAAAAATTCTTCCCATTTTTAAATTGGGCTTTGGTGGAAGAATAGGAAATGGTAATCAGTATATGAGTTGGATCGGACTAGATGATTTACTTGGACTGATTCTGTATGCTATAGCTGACAAATCTATTACTGGTCCTGTAAACGCAGTATCACCCAATCCCACAACAAATACGGCTTTCACAAGGACTTTGGGAAACGTTCTGTCACGACCTGCAATATTTTCTATTCCCCAAGTTATAATAAAATTACCATTAGGAGAGGAATTATCCAATGCTGCAATCCTATCAAGCACACATGTTATTCCTGAGCGCCTTATCAAAATGGGATATAAATTTCGTTTTCCATATTTGGAATCGGTCCTACGACATACCCTAGGAAAAAGTATTTCACAAGGACTGAGTTAATTTCGTTTCATTATCAATTCGGAGTTTACTATAATAGTTGTGAAGCTCTAAAATTAAGTCACCAAAACAAGGTTCAAGATATGCAATGCCAAAAGCAAGAGTTAGAAAGGGAGATGCAGGTTATCAACAGCCGAATAATACAATTAGCTGATGTTGAGAAGATGCATCAACAGAATTTTGATACCTTAGCAGATAAAATATGTGTTCTTCAAAATCAAAAGCATCAGCTAGAGCAATTTGCTTTCAGGTTTAAAAATAGCAATAAGAAATACCTTAAAGTCAAAGGTATTGCTGAAGAAATAGTAAATAGGCTTTTGACAGATGAAGAATCATTCTTAAACTTGGCTCTCAACGGAGTTGTTGAAGCATTGAGAATGAATCCTAACTCGTATGAGGTAATCTTCAATAATGGCAGATACGAGAATGATGGCAGTGTCTTTGATAAGAGTAGTAGTACTACTACAACTGGAGCAATACCTTCTGCTTTTACTTCTTTTCATTCTCTTTCTACTGAAACTTATCAAAACTACTATTACAATAGATACCATGAAGGCATGTTAGAACTATCCCAATTATCATAAGTTTTCTAACTCTTCTTTCCAACCAGATAATTTCTCATATTCAAATTGAAATGTTTTGTTCTAAAATATTGTCCTATTTTCTTC
>DASSIM010000113.1:0-12691 GCA_035691865.1 Candidatus Nitrosopolaris sp.
GCAAAAGCCCAGGCATTAGATGAAATGATTGATTCAGGTGTTCTTACAGATTATACATCAACAAGTGGTAGTGATAATGATATAGAGAGAGAGCTGCAGAAAATGACGGTAAAAAGCTCGATAAATGATGAATTAGCAAAGTTAAAGGCTGAGAGGCTACGTAAAAAGAGACATGGACAAACTGAGGAAGAACAGCAAGCTCAGAAATGAATGCTCCTGAGGGCGTAATAGGATTTCCAAGAATGGCCAACAAGATTCCTGTCAAGGCTAAAAAACACTCCATGAGGTCAGTTAGTAAACAGAGACACACTGGGAAGACGAGTTGGAAGAAGGGTAAGACCAAACTGCACACAAGGCAGAGGATATCCGCCTTAAAGCCCCAGTTTACCGAGAATAAGAATAAAAAGAAAAATAATAAAAAGATAGGAGCAAAGTCTCTTACCCATACCTACAGGATAAAAAGAAATAACGCCAAATCGGCGAAAAAAACAAAAACTCGAAGAAGTTTCCGAATAGTGAGAATAATGGGACATGGTCAGTTCACAGTCAACAATAAGACACTTAAGGAATTAAGCAAGCTCGATAGTTCCATAGTCCAGTTAGTAAGCAGCGACAGACCAGACGATACAGAATTTAAAAAAATGCTAACGCAGTTAACGAAAATCGTAGAAATGACTGGGAAACCACTTAGTTCCAAGGAAATAATTCAATCTGATATTATCTTGCCAAGCGCAGATCTGTCAATAGACGAAGCCAAGAAACTCTTCAAGGGAGAAGGCGTAGTTCCAGAAATCTAAAGGGGCAAATTCCACATAGGGTACCACAAAGCCATATCTTTTTCAAAGCGGACCTCTTGTTCAACTGCTGATATTATCTTCATCTCAGCCTCGGTATCCCGATTTTTTTGGCCAATTGGTATGAAAGGATAGAAATTATTGCGCTTATAATTGTAAATCAAATACTGAGTGCTATCATTATTGTCGACGATGCTCCTGAATTCGAATATGGCCGCCAGTAACTTATCCGAAAATCCTTTTTCTTCAACTGTATCTCCGATAGCAGTCACTCCGGCCAAAAGATCTTCCATTTGGTTGCCTTCGATGATTACCCAAAGATATCCGTAAGAATCTGAAACTGTCCGATACCTCAGACCAAAGTCCGTTTTACTTGCATCGAGAAACCGCTGGATATCTTCCTTCATGTCGGAAAAATACATGCCATCAACCACTTTGATGCTCACTGCAGACCTGCCTGTGTTCTTCAAGCCTAGTTTAGTTTCTAACGTGATATATCCAGATGATAATGAAAAAATGACGTCAGAACCTGCCTTTGAATTGAAACGATTTTTCCTGAATCTCCTGAAAAAATTCAACTCATGGAAGCCTCCATCTCCATGAGCTTTTGCACTCTCTTTTCTACGGGAGGATGAGTAGAGAACAGATTTCCGATCGTGCTTCCAGATAGCGCAGGCACAATAAAGAATGCGTTAAGACCCTCAACTTCCCTCAAGTCTTTGGTTGGGATTCGTCTCATATTACCGCTAATCTTCATCAAAGCGTTGGCCAATTTAACAGGCTTTCCTGTCATTTGTGCAGAGCCTCTGTCCGCAGCAAACTCTCTGTACCGTGAGATTGCCCTTATAATGAGAAAGCTGACAATCCAGGTCAACATTGCAACCAATAATATAATTAACATAGCTCCCCCACTATTTCGGTCCCTGCCACCGTATCCACCACTATACATACCGCCGTAGAAACCGAATTGCATAAGATACCAGGCCACAGTTGAGAACAGGCTTGCAAGAGTCAGTACTAGGGCATCACGATTCCTGATATGAGTGAGTTCGTGTGCAACTACTCCCTCTAGCTCTTCTGTGTCCAAAATATCTAGCAAACCGGTAGTTACAGCCACGACTGAACTCTTCTGTCCTCTACCTGTCGCAAAGGCATTTGGGATATTCTTATTTATTACAGCAATGCGAGGTTTGGGTAGGTTGTTTCTTGCAACAATTCTTTCGATCAGTTCGTGTAACTGAGGATATTGTTCTTTCGAAACTAACTTGGCACCCGAACTCCACAAAACTATCTTGTCAGAGAAATACCATTGAGCTAAAATCATTCCTGAAGCGATTATTATTATAGGAATAAATCCAATTCCCAAATAGGCGAGCACACTTAGGAAAATAAGGTACAATAAGGTAAGGATTGCAAAACTAAAGATCATTCTAATAGTCAGACCGGTATCTCTCTTCTGCCAAGCAGGCTTAGAAATCGATGACATTTTCGGCTGATAATATATTGCCTAGATCCACTTTTAATTATTTGCTTGATTTTGAGACAAAGGTCTCGAGCTTGTCCATTGCAGCCTCCAGCACATTTTCCGGAGGCAAGTATACAATTCTGAAGTGACCTGCACCAAACTCCCTGCCGAATCCGGAACCTTGTACGGTTAGTACCCCTGTAGAGTTTAGGAGATCCAGCACAAACTCTCGATCATCTTTCCAGCGATTTTCTAACTCTATTTTTGGAAATACATAGAAGGCTCCCCGTGGCATTTTGCAGGAGATTCCGTCTATAGAGTTCAGCCGCTTTACGACATAGTCTCTTCGCTTGTGCAACTTCTGCACCATCTCTTTGATGTGATCTTGTGGGCCACGCAATGCCTGGATAGCAGCTAACTGGACCGGCAGGTTAGACGATATGCGCACCCGTGCCAGCTTGGGCACGTTCTCTCTAAGACCATCGAGCTTTCTGGAATCACTGTTTAGACAAAGGTATCCGCAGCGCCAACCTGTCATCAAGTATCCTTTTGAAAAACCATTTAGTAGAATTACCGGAGCATCCCTTGCTACTCTGCCTATACTGGTAAACTGTTCATCAAAAACAATATTGTCGTAAATTTCATCACATATAACGTATAGGTTATGTTCGGTTGCAATATCAATTATTTGTTGTAGGCCCTTATGATCAAAAACTTCACCAGTAGGATTATTCGGGCTGATAATGCAGATAGCCCGCGATCTTGAGTTGATTTTAGATACCACATCTTCGACATCAGGCCGACCATCATCATATAACTTAAACTCGATAGGTTTTCCCCCGTAAAATTTAACGTACGAGGAATAGGGCGGATAATAAGGCCCAGGCATCAGCACCTCGGTGCCGGGGTCGACTATTGAGGCTAATGTCATATCGAGACCCTCAGAGACCCCATTGGTGACTAGGACGTCTGAGTCGGCAACTGGAAAGCCCTTGTGGGATTCCTTTTCTACTATAGCTTTCCGCAATTCCGGATGTCCTTCCGACTCGGCATAATAATTTTGGTCTTTTGTTATGGCATCTATTAAGGCATCTTTGATATGGCCAGGAGTCTTGAAATCGTACTTTACGGGATCTCCGATGTTCAAGTATATTATCTGTTTTCCTGTACTTTCATATTTTCGGGCATCTGAAATTATATCGCGAATAACATATTCTACTCCAGAAGTTCTATCAGATACTTTCAATCGAGGGATCAGATGTAAGGGAAATTTACCAAGATAAATGGTTATGTGTTACCAGAAGCCTAAACAATGCACATTTTGGGTGGATGCCAACAATCCATTGGTTTCTATCCTCACACAGGTCATTGTCTCCATTGTTTGTGAATTCGAGTGCATCAGCTTCTGTGAGTAAGTAAAATCAAAATTAGTCGGGCCCGGAGGGCTTCGATCCCTCGACCTGCGGTTCCGAAGACCGCCGCGATATCCTGGCTACGCTACGGGCCCATGCCAACTGGTAAACTTGTAAACCCATATATCAATAATTCTTAGAATAGCGTCAGCATTGCGAAACTTCTATATCTGATTTCACGTTCTTGCCAAAATCATAGGTTCTGTTTATGGCATAGCCGGTGTAAAGCACGAAAATTTACCATCGATAATTCAGCTTCTGTTCTAAACGTTACAGTGAATTAGCCTCAACCTAATAGGACAATAATCCTGAATAGGTAGCTAAAACCATGTTGATAATTTCGTCTGGATTAATCAGATGCATGGTCAGTCATACGATATTATGTAAAATCAATCTTGCGCTATATTGATGGCCGGTTCTGATATAATGCTATTGTAAGTCAACCGGCCGGTGCACTCAGGGTTAAATTTCGAACACATCATGTTCGGCAGTATTCGCTCCTCCAAGTTTTCTTTCCGGATTCACTTCATCTACCCTTTTGGCAAGTTCCACGAGTTTTGGATGCGCAAGCAACTTGTTGATCTCCTCAAGCTCGGTGGTTGACTTTACTATCACGCCCCTCTTCTTCGTCGCTGCGCCAGAAGACCCGACAGGATTGACTTCAATCGCTAACGATGAGGATCTTCCCTTGAATGAAGGTAATTTTAGTAAAAAGACTCCTGGTACGTTAGTTGCTTTCCTCTCCCAGTCCTTCCCCTCCTTCAAAAACTGAACCAATCTATCATCAACGGTTATAGTCGTCGCCCCCTCTACTAAATATAACAAATAATTGAGAGAAGGGCGTTTTTTAAACCTTGTCCTTTAACTCGACTTGTACGGCGCATATACGTACGTCACGTTTAAGAAAGCACCCGATGCAAACATTCACAATACGGGGCTAATGAAAGGTTAAAATTTTCATACCAAAATATTTATGCCCGAAGACTGCGTCGAGTTATTATAAGGGCAGAATATCGAGACGATGCATATCAAATATTCTCCATCCTAATTCAGACCAGTGCTCAAACTTGCTGACAGCTATTCCTATTGTTATTCTAAATTTTTTGGACTACTTTGTGAATATGATTTGATTCTTTGACGGATTAATCGGCTTGCAGATAAAAGATACAACCCAAGGGTGACATCACTCCAACTACTCACTCAACATTTGAAACTCCAAGTTTTTGTACCTTTTGATGAGCATGTATTAATGGCAAATAATACAATCAGAGTTCGGAGAATCATACAAGGGAGAAAAGGAATTCTTCCAGATAGAATCGGCTTTGATATGATGAAGAGGCATAGGTTCAAGTAATGAGTCAATTGGAACAGGCAAAAAATAAGTCATCCTGTTGTAGCTAATGTTTTTTAGCAAAGATTCACCATGATTGTGCAAACCGAGGGGTCGTTGTCTAGCTTGGTATGATGCCAGCCTCGGGCGCTGGAGATCGCCGGTTCAAATCCGGCCGACCCCATTAGTCATAAGAGAAGTAAAATATGCAGATTAGCACAAGCTCAACTGGCTGGATTTAAATTATCCCAACCCACTAAACTTCATATGGCGGAAGCACAACCACAACAAAACCCACAAGTTCATAGAGATGGTCCACGCGACGCAGTATACATAGGAAAGAAGCCTTTGATGGCATATGTTACCTCAACACTCATCCAACTGGCTAATCAGCCGTCGGTAACGATCAAGGCGCGAGGGTTAAGCATTGGCAGAGCTGTAGATGTTTCACAGATTATTTTAAAGAGGATGGAGAACGCCGGTTACAAAGTAGGCGAGGTAAGAATTGGGTCTGAGACTGTGCAATCAGAAGACGGTAGAACGCGGAATGTCTCCACAATCGAGATAGAAGTAAAGCGAGCGTCATAGGGGCCCTTTAGACCCTTTTTGTTATTTATATGTCTGCTGGAGCTTACTATTATTGATGGTGAGAGTGGCGGCGATCTACCTAGCACACTTGAATCCTTTTACGAATACCCATCGACATATCATTTCTCTCTTACTTCAGCGAGACTATAATGTTTACGTTTATCCCGTAAGGTTCTTGAAAAATCATAAAGAGATCAATACACGCAGTTTCCCTTTTCCTTATCATATTAGAAAGGCAATGATTGAATCGGTTTTCGGAGATAGCAAGTCCATCACTGTTTCTCCTGACTACTCGTTAGTCTCGCCATTCGTAAGATATTTGCCACCCCTAATTTCTCCTTTCTCCTGGATGTTGAGAAATCAAATTCTTCGAAATGTTAGGGAAGAAAAGTTCATCACATATACAGGGGATATTGCTGAAAGAATTACTTTGTCGGTCTTTAAGCTTAATCCCATAAAAGCTCGTCGATTTGCAGGCTCAGCTTCGGCAGTGAAGGAAATGCTCTACGACCAAATTAATGCCAAGTTTTCTAACCGTTCGCGCGGTGAACAAGTACAAAATTGGCGAGATATGGTTCCAAGTGGAGTCGCAGACTTGATCGAGCACAACTGGCAAATTGTTGAGAAATTTGCAAGATCATCCGACAGCACTTTGAGGATATTGGGAATGAAAATTCCAAAAGATGGCTTTGTTTAACTTTTGAAGATTTTTATAATGCGCGAATTGATTCTGCCATAAATGAGAGTAAAAGGCGCGGACTTCATCTGGTTTGATGGTAAAATTGTAAAATGGGAAGAAGCGACCGTCCCGGTTACTACGCACGCCCTGCACTACGGAACTTCAGTTTTTGAAGGCATTCGTGCATATTCATCACACAATAATCTTCACGTATTTAGATTGAGAGAACATATGGAGAGACTCCGTCACTCGGCAGGAGTCTATTCTATTGAACTGAATTATTCAACAAAGGATCTGGAGGAGGCAACTTTAGAGTTATTGAAAATAAATCAGATGAAAGAATCTTGCTATATCCGACCATTAGCATTTGTTGGGCAGCACGGGATTGATTTGAATGTAACGAGGAAATCTCCTACGCATGTTGTAATAATAGTATTCCCATTTGCAAAGTATTTTAAAGTAGAAGGCATTAGGGCCTGTATATCTTCATGGCGCAGAATTCATGACTCATCTACACCGCCGATGGCAAAAGCTGCTGGTAACTATCTTAATTCAGTACTTGCAACGCAAGAGAGCAATAGGAACGGTTATGACGAATCAGTTATGTTGGACAGAGATGGGAATGTGAGTGAAGCGCCAGGAGAAAATATATTCATCGTCAGAAACAACAAAATATATACGCCGTATATTGCCGGATCTGCCTTAGAGGGTATTACACGTGCCACGGCAATACATATAGCAGAGAACCTAGGATATGAGATAATAGAGCGCCCCATTTCTCGCACCGAATTGTATATGGCATCGGAGCTGTTTCTCACAGGTACTGCAGCCGAAATCGTCGCTATAATCGAGATTGATGGTCGCTTGGTAGGTGATGGTAAGGAGGGTCCTGTGACCAGTAGAATTCGTACTACCTATTCAAAAATCGTAACCGCAGAGCTCGCAGAGTACACTAGGTGGTTAACTTCGGTATGGTGAAAACAGAGGACAAACAAAGATTCGCAGTGATAGGAATTGGCGGATGGGGTAAGAATCATGCGAGGGTCCTGCATGAAATTGGCGTCCTGGCATCCATATGTGATCAGGACGAATTGCGAGCAAGAGAATTGGCCAGGCTTTATGACGCAAAGCCTTATTTTTCTCTCGAGCAATTGCTTGAAAATGAAGTCTCATTAGACGGCTGTATAGTCTCGACTCCCACCAAGACGCACTTTGCTATAGCAAAAAAAATAATGGAAAAGGGAATTCACGTTTTTGTCGAGAAACCCTTAGCATTCTCCTCGTACGAATGTGAACAGATGATCGAAATAGCTCAGAGAAGAAATGTGATCTTGACGTCAGGGTATATTGAAAGGTTCAACCCCGCCATTCAGGATGTCAAGCAGCTGATAGATAATCACACATACGGTGATCTACTAATGATGGAGTTTCATAGAGAGAACAGAATGCCCTTGCATATCCGAGACGTCGGCATAATTTACGATACATCTGTCCACGATATTGATACTGCAATGTACCTGTTCAATAGCACCCCTCATGTCGTTTTTGCGCGTTCCGGTACAAAATTTCATTCGTACGAGGATTTTGCAACTATTATGCTCGGTTTTGACGAGCAGAGGGTCGCAATTATCGCATCAAATTGGATCACACCAAACCGGGTAAGAAAGTTTAGCGCAGTATGCACCGAGGGTATCATTACCGGAGACTATATCACCCAAAGTATCAAAATAGATTATGAAAAGGCTACTATGATACCTCGTCGCGATAAATTTAAAGAGCCACTAACACTAGAAATGCAAAGTTTTCTTGACGTTATCGCCGGAAAAATCAAAGCACCTATAGTAACTCCTGAAGACGCAACGAATGTTACCAAGGTAGCGGAAGCAGCACTTTTGTCGAGCAATACTGGATCACCGATTTATCTGGATCTGAGATAAAAATGAGAAAAACCATGCTTGATATCTTGGCATGTCCTATCGATAAATATTATCCATTGGAATTATTTGAACTCAACACCCGGCCCGAAGAAGGCTCAGGTAAAGACGTGGCCATCATTGAGGGTATTTTATTTTGTGGCAAATGTCTTCGATTCTTCCCCATTGTGGACGAAATTCCCATAATGTTGCCAGACGAGTTGCGCGAAAGGCGATCTGAAATTGATTTTTTACAAAAGTGGAGAAACAAGATCCCTGACAAAGTTATAAAGTCCGGCAATCCCTGGCATTTATAGAGGAATTCTTGAATGAGCCAAAGTGAATCCATGTCAACTATAACGAATTACATCTCTAAATCTGCCAAAATTGGCCACAACGTCAAGATCTGGCATTTTGCATACGTAGGTGACGATACCGAAATTGGAGACAACGTGATGATTGGTTCGTTGTCACATGTTGACTATAAAGTAAAAATAGGCGAAAATACTCGAATCGAAGGATCTGTCTATATCCCACCTCTAACAACAATCGGCAAGAATGTCTTCATCGGACCTGGGGCAACTTTCACCAACGATCCCTATCCTGTGAGTCCTAAAATGAGCGGCGTCATAGTAGAAGAAGGAGCAATCATTGGAGGAAGAGCAGTTATAAAGCCAGGAGTAAGGGTGGGAGAAGGTAGCGTCGTAGCGATGGCGGCAGTGGTAACAAAAGATGTGCCACCAAGAATGGTTGTGATCGGGCACCCTGCAAGGGTAAAGTATTCAAGAGCAGAATACGACAAGAAAAAAGCCGAGTGGTTAGCATCGAATTAAACATATCTAGTCATAGCTAAAGTTCCATGCTTTCTAAACTAGGACAATCTAATATCTAACCCATGATTTCACAAACAGGGTTAGCCTTCAGCATAATAAAATCTGGATTCTGTTTATTCTTCGTCATAATTCTAGCGAAATCTGATTTAGAGCACGCTACCACTATCCTTGTCTTTTCGGTTGGATATAAATCGAATATCGACCACGGCTGGCGTTCCACATCTCCTATGTAATCCTTCAGTTTAGACTCGAGAGACGATAACAGTTCAATCTTATCTCCGCGCATCTCATACGGATCCAACGTCCACGCGATTGCTACTTTGGTTCTGCTAGCCTTTAGATCCCGTGTCTTCAACAAGTCCCGGATCTGGTCTATTAGATGTTTAATGTAACCTTCAGTCCCCTTTATGCTCCCGTTAACCAGATACATCAATGGCCCTGCTCCCCCAAGTGAGGACGCTATGGCACGCAGATCATAAAGGCCGTTGGAAATGTCGTCTATGTAAAGGTCGCTGAATGCTCGATTTATCGGCTCGCTTTTGATATTGGCAATTTTAAGGTTTTTGCAGATCTCTAGCACGCTTGCCATATGCGTATATTGCCCCAAGATGCGAATTGAATGCATAAATTCCGCGGAAACAATATCGATGTAATTTAGCCGACCCTTTATGTCTGGGTCGTACACCATCTTAGCAATTTCAGTATCTTGTTTGGAGTTCAGAGACCCAACAAAGATTTCAGGAGATGAAATGAGCTCTAGGCTAGTTGGCATATAATAATAGAAAATATCTTTTCCCACACTCATTCCCGTAACATGTTCAATCAAGCCCATGTTTTCGTTATTCCCTCCAATTCCCGTAGGCAGAGCGTAGATCACTGAAGTGCCCTTTCTGATTGCCTTAATCGCCTCTCTGAATTTAGAGGTAACATCACTTTTTACTTCTTGTCCTACTTTTCGAATCTTGGGTGCAAAAAAAATGTATGATGCCTCACTGACTGCGACGTCCACGGGCTCCAACGCGAGCAGAGGTTCATCTTCTATCAGCGAGCTTACATCCGGGTATGTTCTGGCAATATCAGGCTTTAGCGAAATAGCCATCCTGGCTGCCTCGTCTATCAGTGCAACCTTGAAACCTTTGACGGCTATTGAAGAGGCAATTCGATATCCTTCTGTGCTCAGTCCATAAACGACTGTCGATATTTGCGATGTGTTCCCAGTCACTTCGTTCCAAAAGCCTCCCCTGAAATAATAAATGGAATTTTTTCTCTCTCCAGAGCTATCTAAAGGACGGTTAAAGAAAAGTTTTTTCCATCCTTTCCCACTAAGTCCTGTTATCTTTGAGAATTTGGTTTGACATCTTGACACCCAAGCAGGTGATGTTTTTTGGTCCTGCGGTAAGTTTGTTACGTGAGTCCGATCACGAGTTACTCTGCACATCTAGACATTATAGAGAGGCCGTGCAATTAGCCAAAGTCAAAAAGCTTAAACTCAAAATTGTTGGCAGGCACGGCGGCGGAAAGAGATACGAAAAGCTGCGAGAAAGTGCGTCTAGGATTTTTGAACTCGCTGGTTTGGTGAATAAGTTTGAACCTGATTTCGCTATAACTTTTTCATCTCCTGAAGCATCTCGAGTGGCATATGGCCTTGGAATTAAACATATTGGATTTAACGATTCTCCACATGCAGAAGCGGTCTCGAGGCTCACTATTCCACTCACCGAGCATCTTTTCAGTCCATGGATAATCCCCATCTCTGCCTGGCTTAAGTTCGGTATCTCAAAAACAAAAATCACACAGTACAAGGCTCTGGATCCTGTTGCATGGCTAAAACGAGATCCGACCCCATTGTCACCCGCGACTCCGGCAAGCTTTAGACAATTGAACCTTGACCCACAGAAAAAAATTGTTTTGATTCGGCTCGAAGAAACGAAGGCATCATACATTGCAGACAAGATGCTGGAAAGCCGTATTACTATGGTGGACGCTCTGGTGCACAACTTGCACGATTTGAGCAATATAGTTATTCTATGTAGGTACGAAGAACAAATACGACAGTTAATGGAAAGATACGAAAATAGGGCATTCGTTCTTAGAAACGTTGTTGACGGAATCCCCTTGATATCATCATCAGATGTATTCATAGGGGCAGGAGGAACAATGACTGCCGAAGCCTCGTTTCTTGGAACGCCTACGATTTCTATCTCACCAATTCGATTCTATGTGGAGAAATATCTCGTATCTTCGGGGTTGGTGAAGAGGGCAGTTAACTCGATCGAACTAGTAAGATTAACCAACAGGATGCTAGAGGATAAGAGTTATAAGAAAAAACAGAGAAGTTTGGCGGCATGTATTTTCGGTAAAATGGAAGACCCTATAGACAAACTATTCTCGTATCTGAATATAAACACGCAACATTCTAAAGATAGTAATAGATAGGAAAAATACGCCCGGAAGCCCGGTAGAGGACTGCCAGTTCTGCCGAATGTAGTGGCCAAGCATAGAGGCCTTTGGAGCCTTTGACCCCAGTTCGAATCTGGGCCGGGCTATTCTTTTGAATCATCTTTTCGATAAATTCAATGAAGCCGCGCAATAATGATGACTGAACTGATCCATTTCTGCCCATCAGAAAAGAAATGAATATGTGATGACCCCGCTGGCAACTCTGCCGATGCTGCCATCTTGCAGGTATGATCCAACAATCTATGACTACGCTTGCTTTACTCAGGTCTTTCTTGTAGAGTTATTCACCAATCTCGTAAGATTTTTTAGCGCTTGGTCCACAAGTCTCTTGCGTTCTGCAATTAGGTTGGAATAGCTCGACAATCTTTTTCTCGAACGTTTTACCGCATCCTTTTCCTGCATTGGATTCGGGGAACCCAAAGACTGTCGTGAACTTATTGATTTATGTGGGCTGGTTTCTTGTATGATTTTCAGCACTTCTTTTGCTGACACCTTAGATAACGAGATCTCAAGCGCTTCTTTGATGTCTTCCTCTCGAAGCATTCGGAGGGGTTGTCTATTATTACTTATCGCTTTTTGCACTAGTAATCCCATAATTTTATGGGCGATCCTGAATGGTATCCCATTCTTGATCGCCAGTACTTCTGCAAGATCGAATGAGATAGCATAGCTGCAATTCGATGCATGCAGCATCCTTTCCTTATTTATGATCAACGATTTCACAACATGATTCATGATTTTCAGTGCCTGAGTCGTCGTAGCAGATACCTGCCACAGTGATGTTTTTATCTCCTGAAGATCCCTGCTATATCCCGATGGAATAGCCTTCATGATCGTAATCATCGCAAACAAATTACCAGACACTGTCCCTGTCTTAGCTCTTAGTAGCTCGAGAGGATCAGGATTTTTTTTGTGAGGCATTGCACTGGAGGATGAGCTATATTCATCTGAAATATCCAGATAACCGAACTCATCGGTCGACCAGATTATGAAATCTTCCGTCATTCTACTTAACGTTAGCATCATAATCGTGAGTTCCATCGCATACTCGATAATCGAATCACGTGAACTAGTAGCGTCGATGGAATTTGTCACGATCCCCTTAAACCCAAGCAGCCTGGCAGTCTTCTGCCTGTCAAGTTTTATCATGGACCCCCCTATAGCACCGGCACCGAGCGGGGATCGATTGACTCTTACGTAAGTTGTGCAAAGCCGGT
>DASSIM010000114.1:0-3511 GCA_035691865.1 Candidatus Nitrosopolaris sp.
GCAAAAGCCCAGGCATTAGATGAAATGATTGATTCAGGTGTTCTTACAGATTATACATCAACAAGTGGTAGTGATAATGATATAGAGAGAGAGCTGCAGAAAATGACGGTAAAAAGCTCGATAAATGATGAATTAGCAAAGATTAAGGCAGCCAAAAAGAAAAAAAACCAACCAGAAGGGTGCGAGGAACGTAATACAGAAAAAAGTAAAGCTGAGCAAGAGGAACAGCCTGTGGTTGCCAAATGAAGAAGAATGGCCCATCAAAGACTATGAAAACAGGCCCAGATGGCAGCCATCGGGAAATGGTGAGAGATATCAAACACAAGAGGATCAAAAAGCGGCATGACCGTTCAAAGATAAAGAATGGTAAACATGCTATTGTAAGAGTCATGGGACAAGGCCAGTTCAGGATAAATAATCGCACTGCTAGGATGATATCTAAGATAGATCGTGAACTAGTAAAAATTATTCAAACGCATGAACAAGGTGAAAAGGATTACTCTCGAAGGGTAGCAGAGGTGGTGCGGTTGGTATTAAAAGCTGGCCTACCACTTGAGCATAAAGAAATCGTTCAATCTGATATTATTGTTCCTGGGGCTGACATATCCATCGATGATGCTAAGAATTTGTTCAGAAACCAAGGCCTTATACACTGACAGTATTTTTGCGTTCCATTGTTCGGCATATCTTTTTGTTTTGAACTGGCATGCGAACTTCTATTTTCCGGTATGTCAAAAACAGGTTCTCAAGGATTGCTTTCCGCGTCACTATGATAATGTCACTACATTTACCTCCCAACTTAAGCAAACCCTTAAAAAGATTGAATTAATATATTTTAATGCCATGACAATGCCAAAAGGATTCGGTTCAAAAAGTGAAAACAATGGAAAGAGAAGTTTTGATGAGTGGTGGGGAAGTGTTCCCTCAGATTTGAGACAGAAAGCGCGGAAGGGTGATGAACAAAACAAGCCGTTGCTAAATCAAGTTAACTATGTGTTGTTGCATCTCCATCTGGCCGGCAAGCATGACGCCAAGCCGTCTCATGCAGAGCTGAAAGATTGGCTTCACAGCGGTCAAGTAGACGTACTTAGAATGGCGGCCAAGAAGTAGAACTACCGTTTAATCACTCTTTCCTCTTCTTTTTACAACATAACCCGCGTCAACTATGGGTGGAACTAGCAAGGTTTTTTTCTATCTTACTAGCCTAGGAATATTGGCTGCAGATCATCCTATCTTCAAGAAAAGATGGTAATGAGTTTGATTGTCGAATTACCTGGAAAACTGAGTATGAAATACCACATAATAAAATTTCCTAGGTTTGAATAGACTATCTACATTCACATATACATCCGCTGCTGGTAGCATTCTTCCAGAAAGTGAATTCGGTTGGCTTTGTTTTGATACGTGATTCCCTTATGACGAGACTATTGTGTTGGGGATATTTTGTGATTAAGATTTTAGGAGTCACTTCAACACAGCCAGATGGTCTCTTTCCAACTACCTTTGCTGGTCCAGTAATCATGATAAACCAAAGCACTTCCTAAGCTCACTATCTAGAAGCAAGGCCATATTGGCATTTTTGTGAATATTTTTTTCCTTAGATTCCGGGGTTTACAGTTTTGCTCGTGCTGTCTAAAAGGATAAAAAAATATGCCCCGTTAAAAATGAGTGCAACTGGGATTACGCAAAGTTGAATAGAGAGATCAAGCTATTGACTTGGGATACACGCGCACCTTCATCCCCGTTGTTCAAAATAATGCAAAATAGGCACGAATGTATTTAACACTTCGAGTCGAAGGTTCGAACTAGTTAAAAATGCCTAACTTAGTTCTAAAGTTCTTACCACCTGCTTTATATCTGGATTGTGGTAAATGAGTTAAGTAAGTGGACAAGATATTCGAGACGGATAGAATCAGTCACAGTACTGGAGTATGGGCAAACACAGGAGAAAATATTCCTTCCCGGGATACAAAATTTCAAGATCTCGAGGAGGTATCGTCATCATCTGAAGAGTTATCTCAAGATTTGCATCTTGATATACAGAGTCAAATGCCTAGTGAGTTACAGTTGATACAAGACTTCCGTAGCAATGACAATAAGATTCTTTCACTGCTAAACCAACAACAAGGGTCTTATTTTTCCTTCAAGGGGCTAATGCGAAAACTGAATTTACACCAACAGAGCCTCTCGCGATCACTAAGCAGACTCAAAGAACTTGGGCTAATCCAGAGATCCGTTAACGGCTACAAACTGAACAAAAGCGAACATCATATTCCGGTTATGCCCTTGCCTGACAATAAAACGCGTAACGACTACAAACAGCTACTCGAAACATATATTCCGACAGGCATAAAGACGGAAGAAATAGTGCAGGCGCTAAACGGCAGGTGGTTTAGCCGAATTAGGTGGATAGGGTTAATGGAAAGCGAAATCGGTCATACGTTGCAATGGATAAGTGAAGCTAGGTCTTTTCAAATCAACGTCAGAATAATATTTAATCATCTTATTATAGAGACAAATGCACTTTCAGATGAAGATAAGATCGAGGCAATGGTAGGCTCATGCAAGATTTTTGAGCAAATTACAAAGCTATTTCAAACAAGACTTCAGGGTAGTAACGTCAAAGGCTTTAATTCTGTGCGTTATGTTGCATAATATCAAGGCTCGGGGTTTCTAAACATCTAGCCAGATCGACTAGATGGAACAATGTGGTCGTTATGGCCTACCTTAAGTAAATGGTGAGAGATCTGGACCTTCACTTTAATTTGCAAGGTACGATCAGACCATCGGATGGATCTGCGTTTATACTAAAGAAACCCATTTATCCAGCTAAGATTTTGAAAACCGTCAATACCTTCGTCCATTCATAGGCAATTCGATCGCAGCTCGTGCATGATGGATAGCCTTTCCAGTAGAAACTGCTCCATGATTTCTAAACACAATAGTTCTGACTTTATCAACAAATAATTCCGAAATGACCTCGACCAAGTGGCACACTACTATTTTTGCCTCCATTATTACGTGCAGCAGTGAATTGACCGCACCGAGAGTAGACCCGCTAGGTATGTCGATTAATTTTCATCATGCCTCTTGCGAGTAAAATGTAATGTGGAACGCTAGACGGGATCATCCAGCAGGCTTTTCTCGCGAGGCCTAACCCTGTCTCTGACATACATTACTTCAAATCGCTGCGAGTACATCTCTCGAAAACGTTCATTTTCTGTTTTTGCTATTTAATATGCTCAGATCTACGAAGAACTCAAACTGAAATTCGGCTCGAATGATTAGAATTAAACAAGACTGCAGATTTACGTTTAGATATCACACTTCATTGCCGTTGCGCTTTTGCTAATGTACGCTACAGCAAATTCGCAAGGCAGCCTGCTGCTACTCCTATGAAGCTCGATCACTGAATTGCTGCAAGTTATCTCAGACTGGACAGGAAGAGGGTCTTGATCAGAGTCGATTATAATGTCAGCATGAACACAGGCCCTGGGGGAAAAGGCTTTTA
>DASSIM010000115.1:0-5004 GCA_035691865.1 Candidatus Nitrosopolaris sp.
AGAGAACAAGCAATTTTACTCCGAATTACAGGGGCTCGATCAAGATGAAGCTGCACCAGAACAATATATTGGTCTGCCAAGAACCATGCCGAGTTCTAAATATAGTTCAAAGAAAATTGGTGGGAATGAATAGGTGCTATCATAAATGCAGTGCAAAAGCTGTAGTGCAACACTACATTATCATACTGCTGGCATTACCTGCCGTAACTGCGGCTTTAGTATTGATCATGAATTGTTATTACAAGAGAAATGTGTATCGTGTGAGCATCTCTTGGAAGAGTCTGAAAAGACAACAGGCATCTGTATATTCTGCCAGTATGACTTAGTGAAAGGCAATAAATGATAATTTCAAACCAAGTAAATTCTAGGTAAGTAGAAATTGCGATGTGGGCAAATCAATCGTATGCTCTCTTCTATGCGATAAGAAACGGTGTATGTTAAATTCGGAAAACAGTGCGGGGCTATGCGAATGTGTGAATTGCCTTTCGCAAGCCACAGGTCAGGTTGATGTAAAGGTTCATTTTATGAAATCTGTGTAGGCAAATTCGTTAAAGATAATTAAGAGAAGTTTATCACACTCAGCAAGTGACCGGATCACATGAGATGCCCGAATATGAACAGAGGACTTACCAAGAGCTCTCGATTGAATTCAGGAAACTTTATCCCGCCAAGAAGAATAGAAAGATCATAGTGGCATTCTGACTATAATCTTTCTGATGAATATATCAGACGTTGAATATATCTAGAATTTCTCCTAAATTGCTAGCAGTTGCTGTGAAGCATTCCTAATAAAGTATAAATGAGAACTGGTTTGCGAGATATGAACCACAACGTAACTTTAGCAATCGTAGCTATCGTCGCAGCTATGACTCTGACAGCAGTAGCATTCGCTATACCACAGCAAGCATTAGCGTACAAACACCACCACAATCACAACAATCATAAAAACAGCATAAAAGTTGACCAACAGATCAATCAGGAAAACGCCTGCACAGGTGCACCACTAGAAGTTCCTAGGCTATTAGATGGTACTGGCAGTAGTACCGTATGTCTTAACCAAGGCGACAATTCAGCTGATATACACCGTTGACCATACAATAGAAGACTCATCAAGATTCTCTCCTTATTTTTCAGTAACGTAAATAGTCCATATCATTAATCTACTTAGTACATCCTTTACATGGCTGTTATTCCTAGTTAAAGAAAGTAAAATTACCTTAATCATACGTGTTCCATTCTCTGAAATAGTATGTTAAACGGAATTATAACCTAAGGATATACTCATTTTTATCATCATTTTTTCTGTCAAGTGATTTTTTGGTGAGCAACAAGTGAAAAACTTGCTATAATAGACGATTTTCAATTAAAATAATGACATCTCTGGCGGTGGTTACGCGAATTAATCAAGTATTGGGTATTATGAAAGGGAGGCAGAGAAATATCTGTTTGTTTACAACATATACCAAAATGAATTTTGAACAGGTAAGTTCTCCGACATAAAGCCTGAAGTTCTCTGCAATGCACTGCAGTCCTACTACCTATATTCTAGCTGTATTGAATCTTTTTGTGAATAGAAATGGAAAGGCTTTCAGAAAGCAGCAGTAGTCTAGTAAAGAAGTATAAGCATATTGTGATACCTAAGTTCGGTGGACCGGAGAATCTCTTACTAGCTGAGGATGAGCTTCTTGAACCACGAGCTAATGAAGTACGTGTAAAGGTGCTTACTGCAGGAGTATCATTCGCAGATATTCTTATGCGAGAAGGGCTTCATCCTGAATCTATGATCCATGGAAGACCACCTTTTACTCCAGGATGGGATGTTGTTGGCGTTGTTGACAAATTAGGAGACAATGTATCAACATGGCAAACAGGTCGGATGGTCGCTGCTTTACCAATAGTCGGAGGGTATTCAGAATATATATTACTGTCATCAGATGAGCTGGTAGCAGTTCCACCTGGACTTGATCCTGGCGAGGCTGTAAGTTTAGTATTGAATTACACAACCGCTTATCAGATGCTCCACCGTTGTGCTCACATAAAACCTGGCGAAACCATATTAATTCATGGCGCTGCTGGCGGTGTTGGTACAGCACTACTTCAGTTGGGGAAGCTTGAGAACCTGAAAATGTATGGAACAGCATCATCTAGCAAACATGACATTGTATCTAGTTTAGGTGGTATTCCCATAGACTACAAATCGGTAGATTTAGTTCGAGAGATTACCAATCTTACGGGTCGTGATGATGGGGGCGAACGGGGCGTAGATGCTGTATTCGATGCCATTGGAGGAAAATCGTTCAAATCCTCATACGAAATGCTTCGTAGTGGCGGTAGATTAATCGCTTATGGAGCTTTTTCACCTACAGACATAGAATATTGGCTGATGATGTTTACCTTGAACCTGATTCCCGACACGAGAGAATTTAACTTGTACAGCATACAAACGCTAAAAAGGCTAAAGCCAGACTGGTTCCGTGCAGATTTGGATTTATTATTCAACTTACTAAAGCAAGGAAAGATCAAACCTATTCTTGCAGCAAGGACGCCTATGAATCAGGCTGCCCAGGCTCATGAATCACTGGTCAGCGGCTCAGTCGAAGGTAAGATAGTGTTGATTTGTAACGATAGATAAACTTTAAGCAAGATGTGTTACAAAGTCATAGCCACTTTGTGTGAATAGATAAGGTTGAACTCCGAAGCAGCCGATAAATACTAAACATACAGCATGTTGTGAAGAGATTTATGAATTCCGGCGTAAATAGAGCCCTAATATTTCAAGGAGGAGGTTCACTTGGAGCATATGAAGCCGGAGCTTACAAAGCTCTCAAAGAAGAACTTTCACAATACAGCAGAGCAAGAGGGATGGGAAACGAACCAATATTTCATATCATAGCTGGAACTTCGACAGGCGCGATGAACGCTGCTATATTGGTAAGCTATGTGAAGGAGAATAAAACCTGGGAAGGATCTGACGAAAGGCTTGTTGAGTTTTGGGAATATCTGTCTACGCAGTCATCTGTTGAAGAAATACCTTACTTCACGCACTATTGGGATTCTTGGCATAGCTTAGATAGACGAATTGCTTCAGGAGAGTCTGCCAGGAGATATATTAGCACTAAGGAATTTATTTTGAAAGGAGTTCCTAACGTGTTTGTACCAAAGATGCCTTTGTTAGATATGAGATTTTTTGATCCATTAAATACTTGGTACATCTATGACAATAAACCGTTAAAAGAAAGCTTGGAAAAGTTTGCAAAGTTTCCTATTTCCACAAGCTTCGAAAAGGGTGAACCAAGACTCTTGCTAGTTGCAGTGGATGTACAGGAGGCTACTCCTGTTGTTTTTGATAGTTATGAAAAGGAAGATGAAACAAGAAAGTCAGAGTACGGGCGATACGGTAGAATAAAATCTGATGGTTCGGCGAAAAATCAGGATAAAGAGGCATTTGAACACGTTATAAGATACGAAGATGGCATCAAGTCAGACTTCGTTCTAGCAAGCTGTTCGGTTCCAGTGAATTATGATTATACTCGACTAAATGTGGAAACCCGTACTTTAGCTGTGGAAGGGCGAGGCAATGACACAGCTATGGAGGACAGTAATAGGCTTACTTCTTATTCGAACAGCAATACTAGATTGTGCTCTTTCTGGGATGGTGGTCTATTGGCTAATACCCCTCTAAGACAGACCTATATTGCTCACATCGATTATTGGCGTAGAGTGAGGAAATCAGAAGACGTACCCAAACTCAGATTCAGTATAATCAATCTTCATCCTGCTAAACAGGAATATCTTCCTACTGACTACGACGGTGTTGTTGACAGAAAGAACGACATCATATATCATGACAGAACCGAATTTGATGAAAATATTGCTGTTCTTATGTCTGATCTCGTGACATTAGCGAATTCTCTAATCAAATTAGCCGAAGAAAAGGGCGCAAGTAATGAGGAACTGCAAAAGATCTTGAAGGAGAAAACTAAAGGTATTTTTTTCTCCACTGGCGAGCAAGGAAGTTATGGTGATTTAGTGAGGGGTATAGTAGATGTTGATTTTGTCGCTCGTTTGGAACGAAAGAACGACGCCAATACTATTTCAAACAAGACATTTGATTTTTCAAAAACTACAGTCCAAGAGCTAATCCAAAATGGATATAGAGAGACTAAGGAACAGTTGAAAGAAGTACTTGTCATGGAGCAATAAAGAGCGACAGCGTGATCCCTTAAAATCATTAGAAATGGTATGCAAACATGCCGCGTTTGTTATGTCTTAAGCCGTCTTTTACGTTATTAGAAGAATCACAAAAGACGCAGCAATTGAATTGAAGTAGAGTTATTTTGTTTTATGTAATCACGTCCATGTGAGATGGTTGGTTTTCGTTAAGTGTACCGCATTGTGATTTATTGTACCATTTCTGCTGAATGAAATATACGAATCAGTGTAAATTGGTAAAAATTTTATAAGTTCCAGTATCTGACCTGATTTTCTGAAAAACCTTAATAGGACATATTGAGAACCAATCCTATGCCCACTAACACGGTGGTTGTTGGAGTTGCATGCTTCTTAACTGTCGTAGTAATTTTGAGTTTATATTCTATACCTTCAGTGTCCGCTAAAAGTTCTAAAGGGCCAATTGCGTGTTCACCAAGTGGACTTACTCGAGGGGGAGAGGGAAGCACCATTAAACAAGTCCGTTGTTGCCAGACGTCGACAGATTCAGAAGGTATAACGGTTACATACTGTACTTATTGCGATGATACAGATCCGCCTAGCAACTGTGGTCCACGCTTTATAGCACATGGAGGAGGTAACACAACGGTAGGGCCGACTCAAACTGGAAATGGGCTTCCTAACACCGGGGCAATACCTAACGGACAAACTGGCCAGCCTGATCACTTAGGAACTGCGCTTCCTTCTTCAGGTAACAATACAGGTACACTACCAGTAAACAATAACACCGGTACACTTCCCCCTGGAAGCATAATCAAGGTTCCTCCAGGTACA
>DASSIM010000116.1:0-37810 GCA_035691865.1 Candidatus Nitrosopolaris sp.
AGATATGTTAGTTGATAGTCCTCCTGCAGAAATTCCTATGATATAAATTATCAGTATTATTACCACCATTTTCTTTCGTCCGTAGATATCAGATAACTTTCCAACAATAGGAGTGCTAACAGCACCTGAGATAAGATATGCCGTGAGTATCCAAGACGACGTAGTATACGAAATATCAAAGTCTCTGATAATCACGAATAGCAGGCAGCAGCATAGTCTCTCCGTAGAATGTGACAAGAACCGTAGATCCTAGAATCGCAAGAGTTATCCACGCCGAAGTTCTAATTTTCCCGGAAGTTTCTTGGGACTCTGATTTTGATGACGATGTAGGCTGCTGTGCGAGTTTTTTCTGGATATCTCTCTCGTGGGTGAGTTTGTCTTTGTTTAAATCATCCATCACAATCACTGGCGTTTGGGAATTCCAACTCCTTCACCCCTATCAGACTTGATCACTTTCTCCAGTTCCGCTCTAAATTTTTCGTAATCTTCATTTACGTCCATAGCTGCTGTTAATATCTTGCTGCTTCTTCGATTCGAAGATTCTAGAAACATCTTTGATCTTTTGGAAGGCAGTGTCCTCCTATTCCCTCTCTTGGTTCTAAAATGTTGACATTCCTTTTTGTATTTGGAGCATCACTCAGTTCTGGAAAGTTTATGTTATTTGCCTGAGAATATAGGTAAAGTTCTTCTGCGAAGGCTATCTGTAGATATCTGTGCGCGTTTTCAACAACCTTGGTTAGTTCAGCAATCTCTATGTTTGTTACCTGATGCATAGGTATTCCTAGACTTCTGCGTGAAGAGGATGATGAATGACTTTGCCCATCGATATGAACATTATCAACGCCACCATAGAACTTCATACCTGCCTTGATACAACAATCGCATGCACCACCAATAGCACGCAATTGATTTACACCGTGTACCTTTTCTTCTAAAGCATACCATCTATGTGGAGCGTGAACTACGTGTAATCTATGGCTTAGCACTTCAAAAACTTTCTTCGATGTCCCCCTAGGAATGGTACTTTCTATTGATACAAGTGCTCCACTCTTTGCTTCCTTTGAGATCTTTTCAACCACCGACATTAAACCATCTATTTGAGGTGAAAACATATCATTTGCTTTATGAGTAGAGACACAAAAGATAAAGATATCAAATTCATCAAAATTAACAGCTTTACAATCGTTGCTGTCGCCTGTGCCATCTCCATAGCTTTTGGACTTATATCATACCCATAAGTATCATATCCTCTATCTTTTACTTACTTTGCTACTGGCAGACCCATCTGACCAAGGCCTACCACTAGAACTTTATTGAATTGGGAAGGTGAATTACTACTATGTTGTTCTTCATTTGCTGTCTTTATATTGGCAGCTGTTGTCTGTGCACCGTCAGTAGTGCTGGACCAATCAATTGACTCGTGACAACATGGTGTTGGACCATGATATGATATTTTGAATAATCACCCTGGGAATTTGTTATCCGTCATTCGATATTGAAAGACATTACAGAACTGAATTTATTTAAACCCAGTAGTAATATCTGATTAACTGGATAGCATCACACTTACTAACTCAGTAAGAAATGACTACTACATTTAATAATTACCATACATTACAGTCATGATGAAGGCCACGGATAACTATGGGATCAGCATTTGGTAAGGAAATTAGCAAAAATATGAATCATAATCACGACAATAATGTCGAGTGTAAGGGAGTATTGGATGCTTGGAAACTTCTAGGTAAGAGATGGTCTCTATTGATATTAAAGAATTTGAACGCCAAGGGAAGTATTCGATTTAATGAATTGAAGAGAATGATATCTGGGATTAGCAGTACTGTGCTAGCAGATCGATTGTTAGAACTTGAACGTGAGGGTCTTGTAACCAAGAAAATTTACCCCGAAATCCCTCCAAGAGTAGAATACACTCTAACCCCTCGTGCCAAAGAACTTCGGATTGTTCTGGGCTCATTAGGGAATTGGGCTCGCAGATGGAATTCCAAAATAAAGATCAGTACCGGTGTCCAAACAGGAAGGTAGATGTGCCGTCGTTGTTGACTTTATCGACTAGCACCAACCTCCTTAAAACGTGCCAAAAATAGCGAGAAATCAACATATTCTGGTGGTTCTACTCTACCATACGTTCAGGCTGTAGTAGTGCCTGTGTCGTAATTGTCAAACAATTAAGATATATTGATTTTTGAAAGTAAACAGATAAAGAGACATTAATATGAGGAAGACATTATAGATATGGATGGCATATTAAGCAATGAAAGTTAAGCCCTTGGGATGTCATTCATGTGGCGCTCCAGTGGCTTGGTATGATGTGGATGACGTTGGGATACCAATAGTATACTGTTACAACTATTTTGAGAATGAACATATGGAGCAGGGAGAATAAGTTTATGAAATGCTAAAACTAATGTGTCCTAAGAGAAAATACGTTGATCTATTTCCTGTTACTATGCAGCAACATGACGGCTGGGATAGGTGGGTTGAAATTGAGAAATGAAAGTTAAGAGTTTATCATGTCACTCGTGTAATAATCATGTAGCTTGGCATGACGCTAACGATGTGGGAGTGCCTGAAGTATATTGTAATTTCTGTTTTAAGCATGAAAAAATGGAAATGGAGGAATAAATGGTTTTACATGGTATAATCGTTAGTAGACTCCCTGGAGGTCACCCGAGGGGTGTCTGTATTGGCCTGATAATTCTTCCATCTCATTGATGTAACGGTTTCATAGCTTGCATTATTTTTGAGAATTAAATTTGCGCACTCAATTCCATAATTTAACGCTACAGTCAATCTGAGGACTCCTCTTGCACCAATTCTTGATCGTAAATAAAGTCGGAAAATGTTATTTTTTCTATTATCATACAATGCACTTCCATTTCAGGTCAAGATCCTCATTCAGAGTTTCAGTTTCAAGTGCGTTCAGCATAGCGTTAAGGTGATCAGGACAATGCCATTCCGGTATTTTCTGTCTACTAACTTCCTGGCTCCTTCAGTCTTAGTAGATTCGCCGGCGGAGAACTCCTGGACAACGAAATAGCCGGCCAAACTAGTTGCATTTTAGGTCGACAATAGAGTCTGCAACAGGTACTCTTTATCCTCCAATTGATTTCAATCGTTTTTTTGATTTCTAGTGCTTGAGCAGCGTGAGTAGGCAGACATGGTGATACGGCTTGTAACAAGGAAAGCAGATATTCCTCAAACGTAATTGATTCTTCAGCATCCAAGTCGGAAGGAACATGTGTTGTAGTAGGATCAGACCAACATACTCGAGGGGATCCAAGGTTGTGCGTGCCTGATTACAACTTATGAACAGGGAATGAAATGAAAAGTATGAACTAAAAGGCTGAGGTCACTGAATAGGTCCTTGGTTACAAATGGATGACAATATATTCCGATATTTTATAATATCTCATAATATTTTATAATAGCATGTGTCATCATATAAATTCCTCCGGACTATCCAATGGCTAACGAGTCGGGTACATGGACGGTAGTAGTATGGCTCTTTGGCACCGTACATAAATATTGAATACTTGTTACTGACTGATCAGTTAAATGTACTTGGGTGGGCGTGCATTTTAAGTTAGAGCTGTGACGATGATGAGTATAGTCACTAGTGGCGTAGGCGGATGTAAAAGATGTCAGCAGTGCCGTTATTATCGCGATAGCAAATATACTTGGTGCTGTAGATGTTCTGTACATGTACTAGGACGACTAGAGGCTATCCTTTATAGGAACTTGGTTTGTTTTCATCATAGCTGAGTTTTATATCTATTCTATATTTGGTTTTAGATGAATAATTGTGACAGGAGATCATGTGGATATTAGTACAAATTTGATTTGTCAAATAGGTATAAATGAACATAATTTGATTCACGAATTTTCGCTTTTCAACCTAGGATAAAAACTTGAACTCAGACATGGGCAGATGTCCCAATTGTAAAACAGGTGCCACTTGGGCTTGTACAAATTGCTTTATTCCATGCTCAGAACATCTTGTCTTGTTCCGAGTAATTAAGATTTGTTATTCTGTATGCTTCTATTCCCTTCAAAGGAAAAAGGGTAGTATATTCAGGCTTCTTTTCCATGATACTAATCCCTCCCAGGTCCAGCGTCCATCTATCATCTTTTCTAAGGCTAAATTTACTTCGATCTTTCCAAAATACTATATCGGTGAAATGGAGCTCCTGCATTCTTTTCATCTCGAAGGTGAGCGGTATGAATAACAGCCTCTCGATCATCTACTGTCGTTCTGGTAAATATCTGCTTGTATGTTTTCGAAATACGGTTCTCATTCCTGCTCGACTTTAACCATATTCTGATAAATAACAGGACAATGCCAATAGCGGCAGCAACAATTACAAATCTAAACAATTTCAGAACTTGTATAGAAGATCCTTCAGGTTGTTCTGGTTTAATCTGAACAGGGCTATTTACAAATATTTTATGCATATTCTTCAAATTATCACTATATGTAATCATTAGCAAAACAGGATAAATCCCAGTAGTTGTACTGTTAGTTGTTCCCATACCATAGGCTTGTGTATCAGCTGAATTCATTGCAATTCTATTTAACGACAATGATTTCTCATTGACATTATTGATACTAGTAAGTTTATTCTGTTGCTGATCTTTCGATATTGGTACATGTATTGCCTGCAAAGGAACGTTGAATGGCATTGCGAGATTTGTTGCAATATTGCCAAGGTATTGAGAAGAACTCGGTGTGAGAATAGTTCCAAAGTTATTGTTTGATGTTGAAGATAATGATACAGGCGTTTCTGTTTGTGATTGTCCTTGAGTCATCTGTGCCATATCCACACTAGCATATAACGCAGCCGAATTTCCTTCATTTAAAATCTTTCCAACTAGAGTAGGAGTATTGCCATTGTATCTAACACTGAGATTACTTACCCTCAGCTGGATATCTCCAACTACCATTGCACCCAAATTAAACGAAGTAGTCTTCACTTGGTGGCTATTTTGAATATATTGTATCACCACAGTGAAAACAACAGGATTGCCCATCAAAGATGTAGGTGCAAATACCTGAGTAGTCAATTGTTGACCCGTTCCTGGAGAAATAGTAGGTAAATTCCAATTTGAAGGACCCAAAATTCTGACTAAGCTAGATTGGGAGACTAGGGAAACGGCCAAGTCTGTTATTGAATTTTGAAGAGGGCTCGTAATTGGGGAAACGGCATTATCGTTGTTGATGGTAAAGGTTACATTTTGTATCTTACCAGCCGCTATTTGGATAGGCGAGGTAGTCGAATTGTAAGTCGAAGATGAAGATGGGGATTGATTTGTAGAGGTCAGATTAGACGGGTCGACATTAGGATTCGTATTGTTATTAGCATTAGTGCTAATACCATTAGAAGGGGAATGAACAAAGGAAGCTACTCTAGTTAGCATTTCATTTCTCGACGATGTCGCAGGTGACACCGAAAATGATGATGGTGATGTTGAAGATCGAGAGGATGGGGATGGCGATACGCTTAATCCAGATTGAGGAGAGATAGGTAATATTTGCAGCCCTACTAGCTGGCTTGTGGTCTTTCTATTGCCATAGGCATCGTCATACGATAGTCCTAAATTCAAAGTTTGTACGGTACCAGCAGCTGCAATGCTTGGATAAATAATGAGAGTTATCATTCGCGATCCACTGGGTGAAATAGTTCCAATACTAAATACTTTAGATCCAAGAATTACTGTAGATGAAGATGAAGGTTGTGCAGCTACTCCAGAGCTAACATTAGTGGCAACAGTAACAGTTGTACTACCAACAGAAGCAGCTGTCAGGCCGGCAATATTGACAATAACTCCGCGAGCAATTGCAGAACCATCATTTCTAATTGTTAATTTTACTGCATTAGGTATTCCTGGAATAACGTTTATCGTCTGAATCAAAGATGAAGAATTGGTTAAAGAAGAAACATTCGATAATGATAATAATGAAGGTGAAGCAGAAACTGCATCTAATATTACTCTTCCACTTATCGTGAATGGTACTGTTATTGTTTCTGATCTAAAATGTTTCTGCCTCAGTTCAGTGATCTTAACGTATCCCAGTTTTAATTCAGGATTATATTGCTTCTCTACCTGAGCATTTCCCAATACCTTTACCCCAAAATAAAGCGTGAATGTGCGTCCAGGTTCAACAGTTCCATCGTAGCTAGATAAAGCAGTTTGTGAATCCGATCCAGGAATACTACTACTTTGAGGGGTAATAAGAGGTGCAAATCCAGAAGGGAGTTGTAATGAACTCGTTATGCCAGTAATGGCTGAAAAACCTTCATTAATCAATACTACTGCAAGGATAGACGGGCCTTCTCCTGGACCTACTTCTTGCTTGATCACAGGTAGTATACTCTGTCCTTGCGTGCGTGCTGACGTGGTGCCGGCAACAAACTGGTCTTGCGCTGTATTAAAAGTCCAATAAGAATTAACAAAATTAACTTTAACTGGCCCTTTTATATTTGAAAAATTCTGTACAATACGGATCGTAGTTACATTAGCCGGTTTTGTAGAATTAGATGGTTTTGGACAGGTGCAATTATTTGATGATGAAATTGATCTTTTGTCGGAAAAGTGGTTGATTTTAAAGGTGGTTGGTTTATCAATTGCAATATTGTTATCATGAACTGATATTCGAGAAGCGGCGATAGCAGGAAGAGCTCTGTGTTGTTTTTCAGTGGGAACTGAATCAACGGTCCAGAGTCTTAATGGAATTCCTTGCTGGTGTTGTTGTCCGAATGACTCAATAGCCGAAACTTTTCCCATAGACGATCCAGCTAAAGTACTGGATGTCAAAAGAACTATGATATAGGATATCGCAAAAGCGATATTACTATTCCTGCTATGCTTACCATGATAATAGTCACTCCCTTTTGGTCGCACTATCGTAATAATGATTGTCATGATTATTATGAAAGTCGCTTAATTTTTTAAAGAAAGGGTACCTAATAACAATACGAATACAGTGTTGGATACCTTTGTATCAATGCGTTATGATTTACATAAAAACAAGACCGAAACATAAACGGTTTTTGGGTATATCGACAGAATCACTGCTTGTTAGATGTCTGTCCGGTTGGCAGATCCTTAAAAAAAGAGTATCTATTTTATTAGTGGTACGTTCGTCGAATGTATCATATATCTTTAATAATATATCTTTTATAACAATAAAGACCACGCGAGGATTTTAGAGGAAACAGTAAATAATGTCATCTGAACAACGACTATTGCAGAGAAGCGAAAGGTAAGATACATTGATTATGAGTTATAGTAATCTTAGAGATTGTAGCGATAGTTCAGAGGCCACTCTAACGGTTGAAAATCTGTCGAAAGTGTATGTCTCTTCAATGGGCAAGATAGTATCGCTTAGAAACGTTAGCTTTTCAGTCAATAAGGGTGAATTTGTATCCGTAGTAGGTCCCTCAGGAAGCGGGAAGTCTACATTGTTGAATATGATCGGAGCCTTAGATAGGCCTACTTCGGGTAAAGTGTTCATTAATGGAGTCGATATTTGTTCGTTAAATGATTCTCAAATCGCAACTGTTAGGAATAACACGGTAGGCTTTATTTTTCAATCTTATAATTTGATTAACAGGACGACTATACTGAAGAATGTAGAGTTTCCTGGGATTACCGGTGGTATGAGTGATGGTGATAGAAGGCGTCGTGCTTCTAAGCTATTGAATTTCCTAGGAATCAAAGATAAGGCTAATTACAAACCATCTAATCTAAGCGGTGGTCAACAACAAAGAGTAGCTATAGCAAGGGCACTTATGAACGATCCGAAAATAATTCTTGCTGATGAACCTACAGGAAATTTGGACACAAAGACCGGACAAGATGTTTTTAATTTACTGACAATGCTGTCTAGAAAATTCAAAAGGACTATAATAATGGTTACCCATAATCCAGAACTTGCGGTAGCGACCGATAGAGCCATACATATCAGAGATGGGAAAATCGAGAAGGAGATAGTTAACGTTGAGCGGTTATAATAGAAATAATATTGTTTTTGCTTTCAGTCTTATCGTTATTCTTTTGGCAAGTACTTTGTTAGGACCTGAAGTTTTGTTTGCCCAAACGATACACTATTCGTTTTTGACTTCATCATCCTCCTCACCGCTGGCTTTGTCCACAACCAGGGTGACGGACGTGGCTTTCGTTATCCATCCCCACAAGAGCGATACCCGTTCTGATCCACCGTCTCCGCCATCCACGATAGCTGCATCTTCAAGCTCATCTGCTTTATCTTCTTCCACGAATGCTTCTCTTATCCAAATTACAGGCGGTAAGGTACAAGATCTAAGCTTTACTATTAATAACAATAACTTGCCAGCTACTCCTGCTCCTTTCAATCTCCCAACCTCACTAACAGACTTGGTAGTCTCGCTTACATCCCAAAATAATTCAGTGAGAATTTTGGGTCCTTCGACTTGGAACTTGCCTACTATTTTGCCTAGATCAGTACAAAAATTAACTACTCAGGTATATGCATCTACAACTCTTGTGGGTAGTCCTGTATTTTTCTCAGTGAATATCCAATATATTCAAAATAGCCACCAAGTGAAGACTACTTCGTTTAATTTGGGTGCACTAGTAATTGGAGATATCCAATTAAGTGTAAATAATGTAGGTATTAGATATATTGGTAATACTCCTAATCTTGTCGGAAATATTTTGAATAAAGGAAATACTCCTGCACAATTTGCCAGCGTAGAAATGTTAACCCAAGGACAAGGACAAAACCAGACGACATTACCTTCAATCTCAAATAGCAATCCTGGAAAAAATCTAATCTCTAGTGCTTCTCAATACCTTGGCAATATTGCAACAAATTCTCCTGTACCATTTAATCTTCCATTCCAGCCAGTACAATTTCCATTAGGAAAAGCCGAGAAGCAACTGAATGCTACCGCTGCTGATAACAATATTTCAAGAGGGAGCATACCATCAACACTGTTAAGTAAAGCTAGATTGAATCAATCCACTAGCACAAATTTTGCAGGAATACTCGACAACATAGCTACTGGGATATACCCAATTTCACTTAAAATTACTTATGTTGATGATTTGAAAAACAACCATGAAGTAATTATCAAGCTTTTTGGTGCTCAGTCATCGTCAATTCAACAAGCTGGAGGCTCAACAACAGCAACTAGTGTGCTAGAAGAGAGTAATAGCTCTTCTGGACCCCAGCCGGATCCACAACTTACTTCTAACAATGGATTTGTAGATGCCTATTGGGCATCAAATACAGCACGTGTTTCAAATACTAATGGCACCGTATCCATGCAAGGAACACCAGTACCTCAACAACAAGAAGTTGGCCCAGGAGAGGGTCAATCTATCCTTGCTGTGCAATTAAGCAATACCGAATTTTCAAATATAAACGGTATAATCGGTTATCTTACGTTACCTCCAGGATTTAGCTCAGCAACAGGAGGCATAGGATATAACAATACTAATTCAATTGGCGAAAATTCTGCACAAATTCAAGGACAGCAACCGCGACAACAGGTAGCTATTGCAACCAATAATTTAGGTGCAGTGATGGCAGGTCACTCATATACACTTTATTTCAAAGTGAATGTTGGGAAGACGGCAACATTGGGAAACCACTTATCGTTCCTTAGAGTCTATTACTTTAAAGTACCTGATCTTGAGCCTGGACAGTATAGCTCACAGGCATTTACAGTACCATTTACGCTGCCTGGTAAAGTTATTCTGGACACAATTCCGAGTACAACGAGCTTAAATCCTGGCGTTTCTAATTTAGCAAGAATAGAGATAAAGAATCAAGGATCTGCAGAAGCGCACAGTGTTATTGTTTCTGTTACAGGTATTAGTGGCAATAGTATTAGTGGCAGTAATGTGGGTAGTAGTACCGCTTCAGGTAATAGCGTGAATTCTACTACTGGTCCAGGTGCACAGATAACAACGATTACTCCCCAATCTTCCATTCCCACGGTAAATCTTGGTGCTAGGACATTTAATATTGGAACAATACCAGTTAATGGTAGAGCTGAGATTAATACTATCATGTATCCATCGTATTCAGCAGGCGGTACATTGCAAAACTTGAATCTGCAGATATCTTATGCTAACGCAGTAGGTAGTACTGTAACGTCAAGTTATACTGTTGGATTTTTAGTATTACCGACTCCTCCTCAGGCTGGTATAACCGTTACACCTTTTGCTGGTCAGACGTTACCCAATAATAACAATTCATCTACCACGAACACGAATTCTATCCCTGGTAATAGTAATAATAATACTGGGACTACTATGTCTCCTTCCACTAATCTGTCATCCTCACTCCATTCAAATACTACCAGTCCTAGCGATATTTCTGGAAATAATAATAGAAATAGCGGTAAATCCTCAGGCGGCATAACCGTATCTCCTTCTTCTTACACCTCATCAAGTATGCCCCAGACTATTACTGATAGTTATAGAATTAACAATAATACACCTATAGTCCCACTTGTTTACAAAATAGCAGAAGGTAATAACACTGGTACAACCACTTCTGCTACCGTTGCTCATGCTTCTAGCAATGCTCACTCATATAGATCGGGTGCAGCTATTAGTAAGAGCGCTACTGCAAGTAGCAACAACAATCAACTAAATAGTACTTCGTTAATTCTTGTTGCAGGGAATACGGAAGACATGAAATTTAGTGTTGCCAACAATAATGACGTGCCAATTACCAATGCAGTAGTTTCAATTGCTTCCCAATCTAACGGACTCAAGATCGTAGGAGATACCTTATGGAGTTTGGCAAGTTTGGGTCCACACTCTACCCATCAGTTCTCTACCAAGATATTTGCTTCAGCATCTCTAATAGCTCAGCCAGTTTCATTTCTAGTTACAATGCAGTATATATCTCGTGGACAATCACAGGTGGGATCATTCATTTTAGGTGGAACGGTGATTGGTAGCATACGCGTAACTGCCAGCGGCATTGGTATTAACTATATTGCTGGTGTTCCCAATCTAGTGGGAAATCTTTTGAACCAAGGAAATACTATAGGGTTGTATTCTACTGTACAGCTGATAAATCAGCCATTCTCTACAGCTAACCAATCAACAACCAATCAACAGCAACAGCCACATCACCAGCATCAAGCGCCAATTACTCTACCTCCATCACAATACCTTGGTGACCTTCAGCCTGATTCTCCTTTACCATTCAGTATTCCTCTCACGGCAAATATTAACAATACCGCCCCTGGGATTTATCCTGTTAAACTTGAAGTTACTTATAGTGATGATTTGAAAAATAGTCATACAACGATATTAAATAATACAGTTCAGCTTGCACCACAACAACCAAAGGCACGTAATGGTCAAGGCGGAGGAATATTTGGATTTCTAACTGGTGGTGCTTCTCATGGAAGGGGTGGCGGTGCTGGTGGCAGTAGCAATTTTCTTGGGATTCCACTTCTATTCTGGATTGCAATCATTGCCGCTATTGTAATAGCTTTTATCCTCATAAGAAGACGACGAGGTTCGAAGGCAGCTCTCACTACTGCCGATAATGGCCCGGAAGAGGAAGGAGATATAAGAAATAGTGACGAGGATATAGAATCGCTAATCGACAATTCTCATAAACCTTCAGATACAAAGAAAGAGGGAGGAAGTTCAAAGCCGCCGATATGATAATATTATAGAGGTGATATAAGTAAACGTGGGTCTTAGAGATGCTCTTAAGAATAATGGAGATGAAAGAGCAACGTCTGAAAGTAAAATAAAGATAAGAAGATCTGTCACTGGTTCTGTTGTTAATTCGGTGGCTCTGAAGAAGAAACGGAATAATAATAAAAATCTTAAACAAATTTTCATACTATCTTTTGATGCTCTTAGAGAAAGAAAAGCAAGATCTGCACTTACAATATTGATGGTTGTAGTAGGTAGTGGTTTGATGATTGCGATTAATGGAATGAGTGCAGGTCAGACAGCTTTTATCAATAGACAATTAAACACCTTGGCACCCAACATAATGTTTGTTAGCTCCGGTCAGCATCTTCGTGGAGGACCAGACGGACCACCAACTATTATTTTTAATGCTGAGGTAGTGAATAGATTAAAGTCACTTCCATTTGTTCAAGATGTTGTCCCAGCTTTTCAAGGCCAGCTTCAGTTAAATTCTCAAGGAAATGTCATAAACTCGCAGGTTATGGGAATGGATGCTTCAAAAGTCTATCTGGTTAATCCTTCTTTGCAGCTAGTTGCCGGTTCTTCAATACAGCCAAACAATCCCTCTGCAATTCTAGTAGGCGATAGTATAGCGAATCCCCCAGGTATGACGACTCCATTTGTAACCGTCGGTCAGAATATCAAAGCGACATATTCTTTTTCAGATCAGTCAGGAAAGCTACAACAGCAGTCCAGAAGTTTTGTAGTAACCGGTGTGATGCAACCCTCTGGAAACAACCAGCTAGACAGAACAGTCATAATTAATCAAGGTACTGCTAATTCTCTATTTCACAAAGCAGGAAAATTTGATCAAATCGTAGTAGCTGCCCAGTCTGCTGATAATGTTAATGCTGTACAACAAGAAATAACTAATATTTATGGAAGTAATAATATTGGAGTCGTTACTCCTAAGGCCATACTAGCAGCGAGGCAGCAGTTTCAAAGTGGAAACAGCTCATTTATCTTGGATATTGCTTTTATTGCTCTACTTGTAGGTGCTGTTGGAATCATTACTACTCTTTACACTTCTGTTAACGAAAGAATAAAAGAAATCGGAACCATGAAGGCTATTGGTGCTAAGAACAGATTTATCCTGTCTCTCTTCATGAGTGAGGCTTTGCTTATTGGTCTTTTAGGTTCGACATTGGGAATTCTTATGGGTATGATCGGATCTTACGTGATGACGAATTTTGCTCCAAGAACTCCAGGCTTTGGAGGAGGTGGAGCAGCAGCCGCACACATCATTCCAATTTTCATGCCAAATGATCTTTTGAATGTGTGGGTTCTTTCAGTAGTATTAAGCTTAGTGGCGGGTGTTTACCCAGCATGGAAAGCATCACGTCTATCACCGCTAGAAGCTCTAAGAAGATAGACAAAAGAATGCATTAGGGAATCTGCCTTATTTTTGTACAAACGTAGTATGATTTAGGTGCGGATTAGGAACTCTTGCCAATCAAGTATCGCAGATAACTATTCTAAATATTGTTTGCAGGTAAGTCTCTTGGATCGCAATGACGTCACGCCTGCTAACATTGCCGCAAGCTCACCAGTAGCTATCGTGGCTAGTGGTATGTCGCTGGAAAGAGCGACGACAATCTGGATTTTGGGTGACATGGTACAATCGGGCACATTGCATTTGGATGAACGAGACCCGCAACTTTTTTTTTACGAACAGCTCCCCGTCATAACAAGCATTGGACCATGGATGAATGCATACGCATGCATGTTGCATTGCCCTTATGCTTTTTCTGCTAGCGTTCTCGGCCTGCAAAAAGCAGCTATGCCAGGTCAGCGCCAAACTGAAGGGCAAAGGCAACTAATTGCACACTCGACCGCAAGGCAGCTTTGGAGGTACGCAACCATCACTAGAAAATCATGTTGGATAAATGTTTCATGCATACGCGAAAACACTTTTTGAACCTCTGGCATATCCAAATTCCTTCTAAGGTATTAGATTTTCCACTGCGGACTTCCTATTAAAATATTGCCAGCTCTAAACAAGGGTATTAAAATAATTAACTAGTGGTGAACCACTTGATAATACTCCTTCTCTACGGTCCTATTAGTTCATCGCTAGGATGAAATCTTTTGTGGTGCATAACCAGCCAAGAGATAAAAGTATCTCTTGAAAGTGTGGAGCAACCGTATCATTAGTTCCAACGATTCCATCGTCAAGAGAAATTTCTCCGTCATAAGTAATATTTCCTACCGAATTTTCTTTGCGTGTTTTTGCCACCATAATGTTGAGTATTCTGAATGTATATTAAGTTGTATGGTAACCTCCTGGTAACAGATTAAAATGGCATTGAGAACATCATCAACTGGTGAAAGAGATAAGGAAATGCTGAAGCGTAGTTAGGAGAGCAAGATAGAATTATCAGAATATTAGAGGAAAAGAATCTCGACCGTCTAGCTTCATAAATCGCTATTATGATTTATCATAATCATTATTTATTAGGCTTGAATAACAACCGTTAATAACTCATATCATATGTTTGAAAATCTAATGTATTCGATTGTAATTGGCTTCACTACGACACTCCTTGCACTTGAAGCTGCATGGCACTTCACGGCATGCAGACTTCCTGACAAGAGAATAAAACCGTGTATTTACAAGCAGGTTAAGCTAGTCCTACTAAATGCAATGCAGACAAAAGAAGATTATGCGAAATAAGGAGGAATACAGAGGCCAGATGGAAAAAGGCAGATATCTGCCAAGAGTAGTACCGTGCAGAATTCTTGTGGTTGATGATGAACGCGACGTTAACATAGCGTTACGTGAAGTCTTGGAACATAATGGATTCATAGTTGATTCATATGACGATCCTCTCCTTGCTTTAAGAAACTTCAGAGGCCAATTGTATGATCTGGTAATTCTCGACATTAAGATGCCGGAAATGAATGGGTTTTCATTTTACAGGGAAATTAAGAAATTAGACAAGAATTGTAAGATCTGTTTTCTTACTGGGGGAGAAATGTATTATGGAATATATACAGATATATTTTCTTCATTACCTGCAAGCTATTTTATACGAAAGCCGATTGGGAACGAAGAGCTAATAAGCAAGGTAGATGAAATTATCAATGATACCACTATACGAGTTAGATGTAAATAGTATGGAGTGCGAAAAATGACGCATTTTACGGCAACGAAACTTTTTGATCCTACAGGAAATCTCTCCACTGCGGCAATTGCAGTACCTGAGAAAAAACCATTTTGGAAACGAATATTGATTATAGACGATGATTCCGATGTCACTATGACTTTTAAAACAGGGATAGAAGATAGCAATAACAATAACGATGCCAACAAAAAAATTGAAGTATATACATCTAACAATCCCGTGGTAGCATTGTCAGAATTCAAACCAAATTTCTATGATCTTCTTTTGGTTGATATTAATCTGCCACATATGAACGGATTTGAATTATGTGAAAAGATATTGGCTATTGATCTTAATGTCAAGGTTTGTTTCATGTCTTCTGGAGAGATAAACCGTGAGGCGCTAAGAGAGATATATCCAGCAATAAGCTTAGGATGCTTTATCAGAAAGCCAGTCACTATAGATTATTTGGTTAAACGAATTAGATCAGAATTGGATTAGGTAATGTGTGAGTATGCCGATTTAGGAGCTGAATACAAGCTGAATACATGTTACAACATGAGAAGAGTGAGGAGCATTTGAGGCAATTGCCTAGCAGAGGTTTTTCGGAATAGAAAAAGAGGTCTCAGAAGTAGTAATAGTAGAATCAGTAAACAAGAAGCCGACGATAAACTCCTTGACATCATTATTAGAAATGCAAAAAAGGTTGTTACGACTCTAAAAGAACATCTTGGATATAGCAAAAATCGAAGGCCTGTGCTAGAGAAAGAAAGATTTGATTTAATCGAAAAAATACAGAATGTGATTAATGATTTTGGGAATAAGTTATCGAATGAGAATATGCAGCTTGTGTTCAGATCGTCACAGAAAAAACCAACCATCGTAAACGCAGACAAACTTAGCATATATTAGTATCAAAGATACTGGCTTAGGAAAATAACCAGAGCTTATGCCAAAGCTATTTTCAAAATATGTTACAGTTCGACTTTAGGGACAGGAGTAGGATTGTTTATTTCTAAAAGCATCATAGAAGCTCATGGGGGTAAAAATCTGGGCTGAGAATAATCTTGATGGAAGGGAGCTACATTTACGGTTAGCTTGCCAGTAACCGAACAGATATCGTTGTAGAGCTATAAAATGAATGCCCCTCCCCTTACGCTGCCGTTTCTGATGTTACTTTTCTAATCTATCTATTGATTTACCAACGAATTTATCTGCTAATTAAGATATATGAATAGTTAGCTTAGCAGTAGTCCTTAAAAAAACTTTAACTAGAAAGGTATTCTAACAAGTTGAGACAACTAAAGATCCTATATTATCTTTGAAGAACTTCATGGCAGGATCGTATGATCTGCTAAATATAGACATCGTAATGCCGAAAATGGATGTATTCAAGCTACGCGAAGAAATTAGAAGAATAGACAACAAAGTTAAGCTTCGTTTTACCACCGCATTTGAGATGAATTATCAATCTTTACTTCCATTTAATTACTGAAGGAATAATTGAAACAAGCATCATAATCCCTGAAACAAAGAAGATAAAATGAACGGAGCTCAAAAATCTATCAACTATTGGCTTATAGATAGTGACTGATGATGCACCGAATGAACCTGAAAATAATTGTTCAGCAGCATGTAGAGAGATAAAATTGGTCATTATTAAGAATACTAGACCAATACTGAATGCATTCCCTGTCATAACAAAAGTAGTACTAATACTTGCTGACACACCTCTCCTATAAGTTGGCACAGAAGTCATTATCGATGCTCTGTTTGGTGATGCGAAAATACCCATACCGGCTCCCACTAGAAGAAGCGGCGTTAAAAGCCCGTAGAAAGAGTCCGTTACTCCTATAGTTGTGAGAATAAAAAAGCCTATCCCTGATACTAGTAAACCTAGCGGTGCAAGAATTCTTAGTTTATGTTTATCATATAACCACCCGCTTGAAGGTGCGAAGATAGCTAATGCGATAGAGACTGGAATTAGATAAATTCCTGCATTGAGTGCATTAAGTTTCATGGCTGGACCCTGAAGATAAAATGACATGATCAATGTAAATGCCCCTCGTGCAAGGGCATTAAGAAATATTGCAATATTTCCCCCAGTGAAAATCCTGATTTTGAACAATGATAGATCGAACATTGGTCTGGATACTCGTTTCTCTATAAAGACAAAGAATATTAACAAAGAAAAGCCTCCAATTATAAATAACGAATTTTCAAAGAGACTGACAATTCTAAATGCACCAAGAGTTACTCCGAATAGGATCAGAAATAATCCTGTGGCAAATGTAGCATTCCCAAGCCAATCTATTTTCTCCCTTCTTATAGTTCCCAGTTCCTTCAACTTAGCATAGGACCAAACGGTAGCGAATATGCCTATGGGTATGTTAACCCAAAAAATAGATCTCCACCCTAAATATGCGGTAAGAAATCCTCCGAAGACAAGTCCCACTACGGATCCTACAACTATAGACATTTGATTTAATCCCAGTGCCTTAGCTCTTTCATTTTCTTGGAATGTATCAGTAATTATTGCAGCACTATTAGAAAAAAGGAATGCTGCACCTAATGCCTGAATAATCCTGAATAATATCAATTGCTCTCCAGTTTGTGATATACTGCATAAGCCAGAGCCAAATGTGAAGAGTGCAAAGCCCATATTATATAATTTGACTCTGCCAAACATATCTGAAAGTCTACCAAAGTTTAAGAGTACAGCTGCTGTTACTAGCCAGTAGACAAGAACTATCCACATCAGTGTGAAAAAAGATGTATGAAGGTCTGATGCAATCGTAGGTAATGCTATGAGAATTATATTTCGGTCAAGTGAAGCCATCAATGTGCCAAGGGTTGTGTTACTTAGAGTAATCCACTTGTAGTTCATGTTATTATTCACCGATCTTGGTCATATTCAGTAATCTATTGAAATGTGAAGGTTGACAAACCTTATATCATGCTATGGTTCATTAGGATCAACCGTATCGTGATCATGGACTGACATAATTGGAAGAAGAAAGTCAAAAATGTCGGATTTTTGAATGTAATAATATAGGAATTCGTGACAAACTAGGATTTTGCCCGACACACTACGATGAGTATGAGGAAGTTAAGCAAGAAATTATACAAGATGATTACTATTATTTATGACGATAGAATAGACGGGGTTGCCAACTTTCATGTTTCCAGCTATTGTGTCATTAACATGCCATAAGATCACCATTAGTGATTTTTTACACTGTGTTTGAATTGCACGTTATATACTGTACGATACTTGCACTACAACACGGAATAGATATTTTTTCATTTCTTGTTGAAGCAATGAAAAAATCTTATATATATCGATTTTTTCAGATTACTGCATAAGAAAAATCAATCACGATGGGGTGCGTGATTTTTATTCTGCTACCCATAAGATGAATGTATGAAATGCCATAACCCTGATAGTCTTATTGGTTGGCCTCAAAAACAGCTGATGTTGGTTTCTGTCTTACGATCTTTAAGGCTAGAGAACCAAGTTTGCGTTTTGACTATATCATTATTTGATATAGATTTGCTCCAAGTGTTACGACATATCGCAAAATCGGACAGCAACCCACTGGAGTGGCATTTGTGATGAGCTCGCACAAGTATCCAATTCTACTTTGATCATAACAGGAACTCGATGATACGCAGACAATAGCTAATCAGCTGCTTCCAGAAGGTATGGATTCGATATCCATCAGTCTGCTGGTCCCCAACCTTTGGCTACAACCTCAACCACTACTCCGCCTGAGCCTGGTTCACTAAAGAGTCCCGTGCCATTGAACTAAAGCACTTAACGGGACAGTGATTTCCATTATTATCGTCCCTTATACAATGAAAGTGAGCACTTGTTCCCAGGTTCACTCGGTCTACTTCTTACTTTTAATATTCTTCTTCTTAGCAGAAGCAATCTTCTTCTTTTTAGTAAAAGTTGTCTTCTTTTTGCTCAATATTATTCTTATCTTCTGACTCTCATTCTGAACTTGCGACATTTGTTTTTGTAATTGTTTAAGCTGGGAAGACATTAGTTTGATGACTTCAGTTCGTCTCTCCACTGATTTTAGCTGCTTTTCTAGTGGTTGAACCATCTGTCCTATTTTATCCAATTGAGTTGTTTGTTTCTCTAGTAACTTGGAGATGGTTCCTAGTCTCATTGCCTTTGAAGTAGTAGGGGTTTTTTTAGCGCTCTCTCCTTTTACTTGTTGTTGCTGGAGCACTTGTGTTTTATGACTTTCAGCAACTGGTAGCTGTTGTTGTTCTTCAGGCTGGCTCTCTCCTTCAGGTATCCAGTAGTGTTCTTCCAGATTAGTTGGAATGTTGCTTTCTTCTGACATAATCTAACTACAGTAATAAACCGATGATGTTGTTTTTAAATATTCTACAAGTATGAGGGAATCCCTTGTTCTAGTAATTCAGATATCATGTTACTTGGATATGCCTTAGCGCGTTAAAGTCGGCACCCACATGGTTTTGTGTGGTATCTGGATATCTTTATTGAAGGAAAACTTCTTGTCTAAAGTTGCCTGTATGGTGTCGCATAAAGTTCCGTTCATTTAAAACTTTCTACAGGAATTCAACGATGGATCAAGTGTTATCGCTGGGTGTTATAAGGATGAAGAGCATGTGTAATTGTAGACCAATCTAGACGGTCATGGTGCCTATTCATGAAAAAAAGAAAGAACAAATCATAACACCTTAGACTCGATTATCCATCATAATTTTTTAAACCTGAACAAGCAATTAGCGAGAAGGGATCCTCTGATGAACGCTCGAAGAAGTTAGGAAAACAAACTTTCGTCCAGAGGGAATTGAGGCATGCATTGAGCTTAGAAAAACAGCCAAGAAAATTGTAAAGAAAATTGGAACGAAAGTGTCAAAGAAGAATTGATAATATGACACTGTAGTTTGAGGATAACTTTACAAATGTGAAGAAAGAAGAGGCTAACTTGTGGCATTAACTGATTGGTATGAGACAAAATACCACAGACACGATGAATGCTTTCACCGTCCTCGTACCTACCTATAACTTCATATCTCTAGAAATTGCATCCACGTAGTGCTCCTTTGCAGATTCACAGTAGCAGTATCATTAGTACATCTAAGTAAATTTCTGCTTACTAAATGTGGTTGTTCACACCTACTAAGTTATGAATTACTACTATACTTAAGTAATCATTTACCTAAATGCATATTAAATGCAAGTAGGAATTGATAGCTTCGCAGCGTTTGATAATGTTGGCATCTCAGTCAGCCCATCTGAGCGTTTGCCAAGATTGATCGAACAAATTGAATACGCCGATCAAATTGGGTTGGACGTATTCGGAATAGGTGAACATCACCGTCAGGAGTTCCTCGATTCGGCTCCTGCAGTCATCCTAGCTGCGGCAGCTGCGCGGACGAAACGGATACGTCTTACGAGTGCAGTGACCGTACTGAGTGCAGCCGACCCGGTACGGGTGTTTCAAGAATTCGCGACCTTGGACCTTTTGTCACAGGGTCGGGCGGAGATGGTTGTGGGTCGTGGATCATCCATCGAGGCGTTTCCCCTGTTCGGATTTCGATTGGAAGATTATGACTCGCTTTTCGAAGAGAAGCTCGATTTGCTGCTGAAGATTCGTGACAATGAGCATGTCTCTTGGTCTGGAAAATATCGGCCTACTCTGAATGGACAGGGAGTCTATCCGAGGCCTTTGCAGAATCCTTTGCCTTTATGGATAGGCGTTGGTGGGACTCCAGAATCATTCGTCCGTGCTGGTTTGCTTGGACTGCCTTTGATGGTCGCAATCATAGGCGGCGAAACGCACAGATTCCGGCCGCTCATTGATCTTTACAGGGAGGCTGGAAGGCGAGTCGGCCATTCATCCGATCAATTGAAAGTAGGCGTACATTCGCTGGGCTACGTCGCAGAGAGTACACAAGATGCAGTCGATGACTTCTTTCCAGGCTATGCACATACCATGACCGAGGTCGGGAAGGAGCGCGGATGGCCTAAGGTAACGCGTGCGGGTTTTGAAGCCCAGCGAGGTCCACAAGGTGCACTTCTCGTAGGCGATCCAAATGAGGTAGTCGAGAAGATCATCCGGCACAGCCAAGCGCTAGGCGGCATATCTCGCATCACCTTTATGATGAACCCAGCCTCTCTACCTCACGCGAAGCTTATGCGAGCTACCGAATTAATAGGTACGCGTATCGTACCTGCACTTCGTGACATCGGTGAGAACTATGTGGAGGTATTATGAAGCAACCCAAAAGAATACAACAAACTCAGGAATGTGGGATATCCAATATTTGGGAAGTTCTAGGAAGACGGTGCTAATTATTATTAATTCTAAATCTAAAGAATCTTTGTAATAAAGCCATTCGTTTCAACCAATTAAAAAGGGCTCCCAGGAATAAGTAGCACTGTTTTATTAGATAGATAAGGATATCTTCTAGTGCTACAATTCGATGCTTACACCAATGCCATCCATTGGAATTAACAACAATTATTATTTTCAATTCAGGAGAATCAATGGAGATAAAAGATACCGCTTTATAGAAATTGAACAGAAAAAGAGAAGTGAAGTCCACTACTTCCATTCCCCGGTCTTCTCTGAAAAACCTCCCTCCGTGTCGACTTCGGCTTCGAGAACCACAACCATACTGTTAAGGATGCCAATCTATCAGTAGACGATGTTCCGTAGAATAAAGCACCACGCCATTTTTATGCCAGAAGAAGAAATTCTTCCAACTGCCTCACCAGTATAGGCGACCATCTCCGATCTCCAGCCATTAGTACTCCTTGTCCTTTTCCATGAAGTACTCAGGCGGGATATGATCTCGATAATTTACTAGATCCTTCAGGACAGATATGTTTCCCAGTTGCAATAACACCACCGTCTTCAGCAGAAACATCAAAAACAGCAACACAGAGTGGTACTGAGACTAGTGGATCAGGCGCAGGAACTACAACAGGAACCAAACGTAATTTGTGTTAGCGCAAGTCAGATTGGATTCCAAGGATGACTTGTGCACCACTGTCTGCTTGGATAAACTGAAAATCATTGGTCAAAAGAATCTAGTTAAGCAACAGAAACATATGTTAGATCTATCGTCATTAAGGCATATGGAATTTGGCAACTAATGTATTCTTATTGATATCAATCTTTGGTATTATGCCGGTTGTAGTTTTCATTCCTTGTTCTAGCCAGTTCTTAAGAAAGTTTGACCACTTTTGTCCCATATTATGGATTATAGTGATTGTGTAATTTGCTCTATCTTCATCGATATCCACTTCATATTCACCAAATCCATTGTATCTGCATACTAAAGAGAGGTATCTAAGATATGTCTCAAGATCGGATCTCTTGAACCAAAATAACAGAAATTGTTTAGGTATTAAAGAACCTATTTCTTTGGCAACTTTCACAAGCTGGTCGTCTTCAACTACTTGGATGATAGAGCTAAAGCTCTCTTGTTTTAAAGTGATTGTATCATATCTCTCATTGTACCTATCCATCTCTGTATATTTTGCCATTATGGTTCCAATAAGTGAGTTGATGCTAATCCTTTTCGCTTTGGCGTCCTTTTGTAACAGATCATCAATTTCTTTTGTGATACGGATACTCCTTATGAGTGTCTTACCTTTTGCTGATGAGATCAATTACTTCCAGATGAATAATATAATGTATTACAATATAAGCATCTGTCACTATTGTAAACGTCCTACATAATAAAGAATATCACTAGTATCTGTTGATGGAACTTAAACAGAATCAATCAAAGAAGGAGGTCAAAACAACAGCAATATCGGTTTTATTAGTTGGACTAATTCTAGGCGCCGGGATAACTTATGCGATATCTAATCCTGTCATTAGCACAGCTATAGCCCAAAATATACCAACCAAGAAAGTGCTCATAGTCACAACGAGTCATAACGTATTGGGAAAGACAGGCTATCCCACAGGTGTATGGCTACCTGAAATGACACATCCATTTTCTGCTTTACAAAACGCTAGATTTAACATAACTGTTGCAAGTGTCAATGGAGGTAATGTGCCGATTGATCCGTATAGCATTCCTTCAAACCCACAAGGAACAAACAGAGATGATCCCATCACAGAAAAATTCTTGCACACACCAGCTGATGTGGAAATAATAAACCATACTGTATCTGTTTCAACTATTAATCCAAAGGATTATGCTGCAGTAGTATTCCCAGGTGGAAATGGAGCAACATATGATTTTCCTTGGGACAAGAATGTTAATCGAATAGCGGCTGCTATTTATGAACAAGGAGGAATTGTTGCCGCGGTTTGTCATGGTCCTGCAGCTCTTTTAAACGCAACGCTATCCAATGGACAATATCTTATAAAAGGAATGAAGGTTACCGGGTTTTCTAATGAAGAAGAGGCAATAACAGAGATTTTAATCGGCAAGAAACATGTGCTGCCTCTCTTCTTAGAAAATGAACTTCCAAAGCGTGGAGCAATTTATGAGAAAGTATATGTACATGAACCGCTTGTTATTGTAAGTGGCAATGGAAGATTAATCACGGGACAGAATCCTGAATCAGCTACTAATGTGGGTGAAAAAGTAGTTGAAATTCTGAAGGGAGGACAGGCAACATAATTCAATTAGTAAAACTGAAGATAAAGCACACATGAAAATTGGTATCAACTTCTGCAGTCTAGGTTGATACTCACACCTTGGCTTGCAGATAAAATATATTTTCCTTGTCCTAGTGGTAATTTTCTTGATTTCTCATCTATAGATGTTCTTCCTATTTTTGCAGCGTCTTCTTCATGTCCTTTGCTTACCTTAGCTGAACCGCGTAGCAGCAAATCCAAAATTACAACTGGGCCAGTTGCTACGTTATTAAAGGAACCACGACCCCACCGTTAGCTTCACCATTTCGGTACATTTTCTGCGAACAGAAGTCGATGAAACTGGCTGCAACTTCCAACATTGTACTATCATGTCACAAATCTTATATTTTACTTGCATATAAAACCCATGACAATATTGGCACTATAACTGCGAATTAATTTTAAGTAACTGCTATTGAAAGATGTCTATATAATGCCAAATGTGTCGCTATATTTATATACTCTCGTGACCATGTACGCATTAATGAAACAGAACTTAATGTCAAGAATTGCTGTATTGGCAATCACAGGATTAACAGTTGGGATGCTCTTAAGTGCGTTCAATTCACAAGTATCGGGACAGCTCAATATTACTAGTTCAAAAAACACGACAAGAACAACAAACCAACATAATGTTGCAAATCCTATTAATTTCACAGGATCCATACCACTTAGTTCCACGATAACTAATGCTTTTTCATCGAATGTTAAAACTCCACTCAATGAAGCTGTATTGACAGCTCAAAAGGCGGTAGGATCAAATTCTTCAGCGATATTAGGATACTTGCGTCCGTTAAAGGGATATCTTGTATATGACATACACGTAATTAACAATGCCAATAAGACAACGTTTGCCGTTATAGTGGATCCAGGGAATGGACATATTCTATATCACCAGGCACTAACACCATTTTCATCGGGTGGCCATCCATTTATGTTTGGAAAAGGTGGAGTAGGAGCTTACTATGGCGAACACAGAGGAGGCTTTAGAGGTTAAGCTCCGATATAATCCCCAAAAATCGATATGACTACAATTTGTTACGATATCAACAAGAAAGCTCTCGAGTCATAATGGTGAAATAATGTGAGTAAAATAAAGGGGTTACAGATATCTAGAGAACAAATAGTTGTATATTGTGTGATAGCTCTTATGATTAGTACGTCGATTGTTTATTTAGAACTAGGGGCAAGGGGTCTGCTGAGATCGTCTAATATTAATCAATCAAGTGTTGTGCGACACCGTATCTAGAGTAAACACAAAGTGGTGGTGCTAGGATATCAGGAGGCCAAAATATATTTCTTATAATAGTTGGCGTAGCTTCTAGTGTTTGTGGCTGTATGGATGCTAACGAATGAACGTAATAGTAAAATACCATACATCGTATCTGCTGTGGGATCCTTGGGAATAATCATTCTGTATATAATTAGTAGAAATATAAATTTTCCATAGATTGATCTAGAAGCTGAAGCTAATACAATAGATATGCTTTCCAAGGTCCACAAGTTGGAATAATCATAGGTTTTGCAATTGTGATAAGACAACACAAAGAAGAACAAGCAAAGTGGAGGGCTAACCTAAGATCGGGTTACAACAAGTAAGGATCATGATATGCCTACAAAGAGGGGTAGTCGGTACTAAATTATTAATCTTAAAACATATCGGCGAAACTCCTGGAATAGGATACAGGGTAATTTAGAGATTAACTAGTTTGAACAATGGCCCACTCGAATATCATCTGAGAATATTGGAAAATATATATAAAGTGCATGTCGACAGATCGGGCGGAAGGAGAGGGAGATACTATCCTGTCGATATTCTAGCAGACGAATCGCACATGCTAGGATTTATCAGAAATAATGTGTTAAGACAAATAATTTGAAAATGAACTGTGCTACAATAACATCGGTTACCTGTGGAAAGAAGTACCATCTTTATCAAATTTTGAATTATAAATTTGCACAAGAACTATTGTAAAAATATGGACAGATCTTTAAAAGAACAATTTGCAAACCGATATTAACTACAAGATTAAGACTAGGAGGAAGTTCAGCAATTGTTCTTCATAATCTATTACTTCATGAATAATAAAATCGTGTCTATGGATGTCGTTAGTAGGTGACTCAATGGCCCCCGAACCATTGTAAATCAATAATTATCTGAATTAAGGTACATGAGAAGTACATAAGAATAAGTACCTAAAGCCTTGTCTATGTACTATCACTTCGATATTTAACTCAAATACAATAGAGATAACTAAGAATAATATTTCTTGCGCACTATCATCTTCGCAGGTATTATCACTATCCAAAAGTAATATGCAAATCGGAGGTCAATAAAGGAAACCAAAATTGATAATAAAAATACAACAGGAGAAAGAATAGATTCTAATAAAATGAAATGTATTTCGTTACGATTCAGATTCTCATCTATTAACTTATTCTTTGTAGCATGCAGCCAAATTATTGTTAGCAATGACCCAGCAATGGTTAACACTAGTGAATATAATGCGAATATAATTTGATACTGGCCAAAACCTATTTGTAGATTAGTAGCAAGTGGGATAAGCGTTATGAAAAACAAGAATACTATAGTTAACCATGTTATAGTCGAATGAGAACATGCTATATGATTGAAGATTTGATGATATGCAATCCAGTAAACACCTATGACGAAGAAACTAATCACATAGATCTCAAATTCAGGAATTGATTCTAACAATTTGTCAAAAACTTGCGCTTGGTTAAGGTTTTGTGCTATCTCTGGTATGTGAATTGAAATAGCCATAAAAGTTATAGAGAATGCAAAAATGGCATCAGCAAACGAGATGACGTGATCTACTCTTATCTGAGGCTTAATCAATTAGCATCAAAACTTATAGATAATGTCTATATATAAATAACAAAAAGACAAAGCTGAGTACAGAAGAATACATTACTTGTAAACAACATTTCCAGAGGCGTACGTGATGTCTGATTTAAACGAATCCGAATTGCTAAAGACTTCGCCTATCTTTTGCATTCAATATAGTTGTTTTTATATATCTCTGGAAATTCAATAATTATGGATAGCCCATTTTTATCACCAAAAAGATCGATCCGTTTCTTTGCACTTTTCATAAATTGAATTTCCCTGCTAATTGCATTTTCAATACCGCCTAATATCTCCGTTGTTTCTGATTGTGAGTTTGGGGTATTTGTCAGACTAAGAAAAAATGAATTCGACAATATAAATATGCTCCATCTAACCCTCGGATAGTTTTACAGGATATAATGAGTTGATCGAACATTTTAAATGTTCGCATACAAATTATACCTAAAGGATTTGTTATACATTTACATTTTTGCTTGTTACGACTCTTGGACTTCGGATTACCTGTTCTTAATATTGTTTCACATACTAGTCAAGAGAAGATTGAATTCGAGCTTTCAAGAGATTTGAACTTACCAAAGGGAGGGCTTACCATCGAAGAAAAATCCTCCGCTTGGACCATTGTCTGGCAGTGTTGAGGCCCATACTATCCCACGAGCTCCTTCCTCCACGGGACGACCTCCGTGGCCACCCATATCTGTAGACACCCACCCTGGATCAATAGCATTAATCAAAATATTAGTACCCCGAAGCTCTGCTGCCATAATCCTAGTAAGTGCATTCAGCGCTACCTTGGAGACGCTATAGGCTGGTGTTCCGCCAGTCATATAATGTAGCGAGCCGGCTCCACTTGACACATTCACGATGCGTCCATATTTGTTTCTCTTCATAATAGGTATACATTTTTGAGATAATCTCCAAGGTCCAAATAGATTGGTTCTTATAGCCTGGACTACAGTATCCAAGTCCGCGTCGAAAGCACTTTGCCAAGTATCATAGGGGATTGCAGCATTATTGACAAGAACATCGATTCTTCCAAATTGCTGCTCTAATTGATAGACTAGACGATCAAGATGGCTATGATCTGATATGTCAAGATGGTGAAACACCACGTCGAGTCCCCTGTCAATCAACTGTTTGGCGGCTAACTCACCTTTTGTCGTGTCTCGAGCACTCAATATGACAGTAAGACCTAATTTTGCTAGCTGACGACAAGTCTCAAATCCTAGGCCTCGGTTACCTCCAGTCACAACAGCAATTTTCTTTTTAGCAGTCATCTCCAAAAGTAATGATAATAATAGTTTCCTCCGTCATGATTTCATATATAATACTAACTTATATAGATATTTTAGCACCTATAAGTATGATAAAAAGCCTCTTAAGGCCTAAGATAATCCACGCTGCGGATACGCATAGTATCTCATCGTTAGAAAGAAAAATAGAATCCGCAACAGAGGGCTTGTCATCTAACTGCTTTAACTTCCTTCATAACAAAGTATTACCTGCGAACAAGTAGATCGCTTTGGTCATTTGCGATTATATCTCCTCTCTAAAGTCAGAGATCAATCCTTCAGACCATTATAGAAAAAATACTCTGATCTTTGCACATTTTCAATATTTTAAGAACGCCAAACTCTTCAAGGAAGTAACAAGAGAAGACATACTATTATTCTTAAACAGTTTTCGTAAGATTGAAAGTGTTGACCCTCTGCATAAATGGGTTGGTACATACAATACATACAGAGTAAAACTAATGCGTTTCTTCAAATGGTTATATAGCCCTGATATAGAACAAAAGAAACGGCCGACACCATCTATTATACAAAACGTTCCACAACTTAAGAGAAAAGAGAAGTCAATCTACAAGCCTACCGATTTATGGACTCCTGAAGATGATTCTTTATTTTTAAAGTACTGTCCAAATGCTAGAGATAGATGTTATCATGCTATGTCACGAGATTCAGCGGCAAGGACTCACGAACTGTTGAAATTAAGAATAAAAGATGTAGTGTTCAAATACACGTCCGACAAAAGACAATATGCAGAAATTCTAGTCAATGGAAAAACAGGAACGAGGCATATACCACTTATCGATCCAATACCATTCATAAAAGATTGGATAACTAATCAACATCCTCAAGGTGGTAATCCAAATAGTATATTGCTCTATGGCTTTGGCAAGAGCCTTAACAGAATAATAGACGAAAGTAGTCTTAACACAATATATCACGATTATAGAAATAAATTCTTCCCCAAATTATTAGACAGTCCAAACGTATTACCAGAAGACAAACAAAAGATCAAAGAATTGTTAAAGAAGCCGTGGAACCCTTACATCAGAAGGCATTCATCATTAACCGAGAAATCCACGATATTGAAGGAACATACTTTGCGTCAATTTGCAGGCTGGTCTCCTGGCTCTAACATGCATCTAAAATACTTGCATTATTTTGGCAATGAATCAAATGACAGTATACTTGAAGCATACGGAATAATTTCCAAGGATAAACAGTTATCAGAGGCATTGAGACCAAAGCAATGTCCTAACTGCAATAAACCAAACAAACCAGATAGCAAATTCTGTGCTAAATGTAGGATGGTGTTAACATATGACGCATATAGTGAAACACTCGAGTCAGAGAAGCAAAAGGAAGATAGAGTATCTGTCTTGGAGAGGCAAATGCAATCGTTGGTATCTACACTTTCGAAAATCACAGAACAAGGTCAAGTAAATGCGATAGCACAAACACTATATTCTTCTGGTATTCTGAAGGAAGGGAATAGTAATGAATGACTATAGGAAGTACCAGTGATAATGGTCGTAATAGAACCTAGCAATAAGTTAGAAGTCAAGACCAATATATTCAGTTTAGGAATATTAGTCATTTACAATTCGTTCCAACTCTCATGTAGAAGGAACATAACTAGAAATCATCTTATGTTCTCTCGGAGTTTTACTTAATCAATACTTGTTTCTCACTTCTGATAATTCAATGCATTTATAGTCTTCAATCTTTATTCTGATACAATGGCAACAAAAATTTTTGTAAATTTACCGGTAAAAGATCTCGATAAAACAATAGGGTTCTTTACTAAACTTGGTTTCACATTTGACCCTCAATTTTCTGATGCAAATGCAACATGCATGATTGTTAGTGAAGATATATTCGTTATGCTGTTGGTCGAAATATTTTTTAAAACTTTTACTCAAAAGGAAATTTGCGATACTGCAAAAAATACAGAAGTAATAGTGGCATTGTCCGCCGAAAGCAGGGAAAAAGTAGATCAGATGATAAAAAAGGCGATAGAAGCCGGAGGCATAGAACCTAAAGAGCCGCAAGACCATGGATGGATGTACGAACGTAGTTTTGAGGACATTAACGGACATCTGTGGGAAATAATATACATGGACGAAAGTGCGCTAAGAAAGGATGAAAAACGTCCATGACATGAGAGATGAATAGTCTATGGATCTATTCTGCTGGTAAGTGGTATGTTCAAATTATGCGGTTAGAATGATATGAAAAATCTGTTCATTTATGAATGATAATTTTGTAACAGCCACAAGATAGGTAAATCAAATATTAAATCTCCTTGATTGATACAATGCTATCACCACTTCAATTGAAGAAAAGCCCGTTCAGTTGTAATTCCATGAATGTCAGGAAAGGCTAAGAAAAGTCTATTCAGCATTTGTTTGAATCCTCCTAGTCCTGCTGATCTTTACAGGATAGAAAATGGTAATATTGTAGAACATTCGAATGTAGTGGATTATTTGAATATGCGATACCCCTCAGGCCTAATGATAATGTTTGGTATATTGAAAGTTCTTGCTACACAAAGATAATAGTACCAGAGGAGAAAGCCATGTCGATGCAAACGCATTTTAGGCTAAAATACTTTCAGAGATAAATGGTCAGAGTTATAGTTAGTACGTTATCACCTCTTGACGATAATAAGTGGTCATATCTTGTTGAAGTAACTGAAAGTGACGGTAGTGGCTCCCAAACTAGACATAATGTAAATATGGATAAAGAATATTATGAAAAGATTTCAAATGGAATTATAGGCCCAGAAGATTTTGTTAAAAAATCATTCGAGTTTCTTTCGAAGAGAGAAGATAAAGATTCCATACTGAAGGAATTCAACATCAAACAGATAACAGAGTACTTTCCAGAATATGAAACAGAAATGAAAAAGACAATACGTGAAGCATAAGGTTGAATCCTGTGCATGAAAAACCGTTGGTGTTCGTTAATTAATATTATTCCAGCAGCACCACTCTTTCCAACTACAATTTGGACACTCACCTGGCGATCTGCCATTTTTGCATTCTTCTGGTAACCCATCCACAGTCAGCACTTCTAATACGCATACTCTGTATTCATGGAATACTGATTGTTATTAACTATGTTTCAAGAAATGTGAGTACTATTCTACTAAACTTATCAGGATATTGATACATCACTCCATGGCCTCCTCCTTTGATTTGGACAAGCCATGCTCCGGGAATTTTTTGTGCTAGTATTAGAGAATTTGCTGTTGGAATTCATTTTATTCACTTGACCATATGCAACTGTCGTCGTATATAAGAAAGTGTTAGCAATCATTTTTATGCTACCAGGAATAAGAAGTGAGAGCAAAAGACCAGTAGTAATGAGAAGAGACGTAGTATTTCCTTTAATTCTCATAATATGATATGATTGCATACTACTTCTATCTATTCTTTGCTTAGAGTTTTCGAAGGATATGATACCGCGGATAAGATAAAACATGCATTTGGTTTTGTTAATCGCCAGAGTTCGTACTATAGACACGCATCAGAAATTCTTGGATTACTTTCAAGAGATAATGGGAGATACAAACTTACTGACATGGGAGAAGAATATCTGTATCTTTCTTTCTCAACAGAAATCCCACTGCCTTTGCAAACTCCTTCTTGAGTTTCCTATCATTAATGAAGTTTTCTTGGATATTTCAATAGACACTCGCAAGGTAATTAGAAGACAACATATCGTTGGAATGTTAAAGAAAAACTCAAATTTGACTGGGTCTACTCTTGGAAGACGAGCCCAGACCATAATCTCATGGTTTAAATGGATTAGAAAAAACCTTGGAATAGTTGAAGTCAATGATAATGGAGAGATTAGAATTGCCAGACATACTAAACTGGTGTAGTTTGTTCAAAGTTGTATAGGTAGTACTAAATCATTATCCTTGCGATGTATTTATGTAACATGTTATTGGTGATAGTAATACCAGTCATACTATATATCATATGTCACAAAGGAAATACCAAGAATTTGAAATCATCAGTGAATAACAGGAGTTTAGAGTAGACTTTACTACTATTGGTTTAGTAGTTTACGGTACCGTTTGCCTTACTAAAGACAAACATACACAAAAGTATTGCCCTATCCCCCAATAAAATGCAGTTAATCAAGAAATCATAATTAAATCATTAAATCTTCACTTTATGGGGCAAACTATTAGTTAAGTATCAAATTTACGATTAACTAATTCCAATGGAAATATCTGACTTCAAAGAATTGTTCAACTATAATCATACAGTAAGGCAAAATTATGTTGATACATTTAAACAAAAATTATCATGGGAAGGTATGACCAAGAACCGGGAAACCGGATGGTTATCATTGAAAGACACACTGCTCCACATAATTTGGGTTGAAGACTCATGGATTAATTATTCTATTCAAGGTCTAGAAGATCCTAATAGGCCATTCCCTTATTCTAATTACGACTCGTGGAATAAAATTGATAGGTATAACCTTAATTCTACACTAAAGATCAATAACTATTTGTCTTCGCTTAGGGCAGACGATCTATCGAGACCCGTAACGCGACTTAACAAGGATGGAATAAGAAGAACCACAATAGTTAGAGACGTGCTAATTCATGTCCTGACAGAAGAATTACATCACAGAGGGGAAATAATCGCAATGCTTTGGCAAATGAATTTCCAACCACCGGATATGGGTTGGCTTTCTGTCATGAAAAAAACAGATCCCATATGGGTATCGTAGTAAGAAATAAGGAAGAAAAAATATATTAAAATCAGAGAAACTGGACCTTATTACCAATACTACGATAATAGATGATATAGATACCACAAAAACACGACAAATATGTCGTCAGCATCAGAATTAAGAACAAGAGCATGGGCGGCTGCAAACAAGAGTGTGACTGATATTTTTAAAGAAACTAAAGAAACAGAGTATCTACAATAACCGTCTAGTATAATGACGACAACAACAGTAAATCGGGTATTCTGAGAGAAATAATTATTCTGACTTGATTAGAATTTGTATTCCATCTGGATCATTAATTAGGATTTGATTCTTGTTATTAACCTCTTTCTCTTCTTCTTCTGAATGTTTCTTTTGCTGCTTCGGAGCAACTGAATCATAAATAATGGACCAAACTTTGTTAAGATAAGATTTATCAGTCATCGTTATTGTAAAATATTCTAGTCCAGCCTCAGCATTAATATGAGCCTCGCCGTTCAAACTGTTCCAAGTATTCATTCCAATGTGATGATGATACCCTCCTGCAGAAAGGAAGGCAGCACCCATCGTACTCCAATTCACGGTTATATCAAGCCCCAGTTTTTCATGATAAAATTTGATTGACCTTTCAAGGTTTGTGACTCTCAGGTGCACGTGTCCGATCCTTGCCCCTCTAGGAAACGCTTTCGCATTATCTCTTTCTTCTTGGTTAAGTTCCTCTGTTACTAGAGCATCCAGATCCAATGGCAAGGTGTCCATCATAATATGGCCTTCAGAATCTCGTGGCCATTCTTTACTAGGTCTATCGCGATAGATTTCTATTCCATTGTTTTCGGGGTCCCTTAGGTATAATGACTCGCTAACTAAATGGTCAGCAAATCCATCATATTCTACACCTGAATCTCTAAGTACTAAATAGGTTGAAGCAAGGCTCTTTCTATCTGGGACAAGTATTGCAAAATGAAATAGTCCGGCTGAATGTCGTGGTGCATATTTTGCATTTGAATCATGGTGTAGTATTACAAGTGGTTGGAGTCTGTCAGCATGGTCGTTAGTTCCGTGCCTAAAACCAAGTTCAAATAGTATGTCGCCTTTCTCGTTCTGATACTTTCTCTTTATTTGCAAGCCAAATCTTTCATAAAAGGCTGACACTTTCTCAATATTCTTAACTCTTAATACAGGTGACCCCATCCTAATGTTGTCGGGCATTTTAAGCATAGCCAATTCGAAACACTGAAATCTACGAACTAATCACTTAATAGTATACAGATAGGGATACAAAATGGGATTACAGCATTTCCTCACAAACTACCAGCGCGACTATCTCAAACAACTGAGCCTAGAATGTGAAGTGCAGAGATTCACACGACAAGAATCATTGGCGTACATCCATGAAAAACTGAAAATCCCCATATCTGACTCATACATGGATAGAACCAAGCGCATAGTCAAAAAAAGCCTAATCCAAAAACTGCAATACCTACGAGAGCACAGAGTAGCATACATCGAACAATTCTTCAGACGAATAGCAGAAATCGAAAAACTACAAAAGGAATGTTGGGCCGTATACCACGTAAACCAAAACAAGCCATACGTGCAAATGGATTGTCTACGAGAATTGCATCAATTGACAATCACACTAGGTAATTTGTACGAAGTCTTACCGGCCTTTACCGGCCAAAGTTTGGTCACGTATGAGGACAATATACCCGCTTACTCACGAATGGTTACAGAAGAAACGGGAAGTATGACGAATCCAACAAAAGAGGATAGCCAAACCACAAACCAATAAGACAAATCCAACATCAGTAGCCAGCACTTAGTCCATTGATTTTCTTACCTTAGGTTGACGCTGATGAGGAGGACTTGGTAACATCTTGCCTATTCTGATGGTACTTGCTTACTTCGATGATATAGTCCGTTAACTATGTTTGCCTTTGATAAATGCGATAAGAGATTATGGTTGCGGGTATGATCATAATAACGATACACTGGCACAACAAGATCTCCATACTGCGGATAACTCAAGTATTGATTCGTTATCATAAAGTCCTGATAATACACATCATAAAGAGTTGTTGGCATACTCCAAGATGTTACTAGAGAGAGGAAATATTGCAATTATCGAGTGTTTTCAAAAACTGCATGGTGCAGATGTCCGAGGGGGATTTCGAAGGATGTCTGAAGAGACGTAAAAACTACCTTCAGTCCTGCATCTATTACAATTAGTTCGTAAATGACCATCCGTTACTCTTTCTCTCTGATACTTGTAATAATCAACAATGAGCGGATATTCTTCCCTACATTTTGCACATATACCATACAATACTATTTTAGAAAAGTCATGGAGGTTCTCTAACCACATTTTCTCCCAATATTTCGGGGGTTGACATAGACCGAGAAGGTTTTCATTTTCTGCTTTGTGATGGTATAAAATAATCTTTCTTATTTCTGGGTTGAAGTCGTTAATAGTTTTCACCCACAGATCAAAAAATGCATGTTTATGTGGTTCTTCTTCAAGATGATGATACAAGCATAAGTTGAGAGCACCAATCACATTCGTGCATCGGTTGCGGCCGTTAACGTTATCATGTAATATTTTTGATAAAGTCTTAATTATGCTGTCTGAAAATCCTTTTTCTCTAGCGTTTAAATAAAGCCTCACTACGAAATCAGCGATATACGAATCATATCTGCTCAGAAGACGCTGTATAATATCTAATATTTTATCTCTTATCAGTATTTTATTGTGATCAGGTTCCTTCTTCTCATTATAGGAAATCAATTGAGCGATAAGTTCTCCTTCTGGCGGATAGCCGTATACAGGAATCATTTCGTTATTCTTTCCGCTTTCTGCGTTCTTACTTTGACGATTAAAGTCCAACGTTCCAAATTGTAAAGAGTGTTTTTGAACCTTCGATCATGGTTTGCGATTCTAATGGATAGTAAATATTATTTTGCGGTACTAAACACTGAGGATAGAAGAGAAAAAATTAAGCATTATCGTTAGCCAAAGATGCCTATGCTATGAAGATGGAGTTACTTACTAATGCCACCGTTGTTGATGATGCTATTAGGTTTAGACCAGAGAAATCTTCATCTAATTTGAAGGACAGTGTCTCCACCAACCCTCAAAAACTTAAAACCTATCAGCAGGACCACCAATTATGAAAAGGCTTGAAGGAAAAATTGCAGTCATCACGGGCGGAAGCAGCGGCATAGGCCTCGCCACGGCACAGCGATTCGTCGCAGAGGGCGCATATGTTTTCATCACCGGTCGCCGTAAAGGCGAACTTGACGCAGCAGTAAGACAGATCGGCAAAAACGTCACCAGTTTTCAAAGTGACGTCTCAAATCTCGCAGATCTTGATCGGTTGTATGCCGCGGTGAAGGACCAGAAGGGCCGCATCGATATTCTGTTCGCCAACGCCGGTGTTGGGGAATTCGCTACATTGGTGACAATTACCGAAGAGCACTTTGACAAAACATTCGGCATCAACGTCAAAGGGCTTCTCTTCACCGTACAAAAAGCGCTTCCGATGTTTCAGGATGGGGGCTCGATCATCTTAACTGCTTCGACCGCTGCATCCAAAGGAGTCGAGGGGTTCAGTATTTACAATGCAACCAAGGCCGCGGTACGGTCGTTCGCGCGCACCTGGACAGTCGATCTGAAAACACGCAAGATCCGCGTCAACGCCATCAGTCCTGGTCCGATCGACACACCGGCCTCACGCCTCAGCCTCAGTGGCTTGGTACAGAGCGAGCAACAGAGCGAGCAATTAAAGAAGAACCTCGTGAACACCGTTCCTCTAGGTCGAATGGGAACTCCTGACGAAGTAGCGAAAGTCGCCTCATTCCTCGCGTCTGATGACAGTAGTTATGTCACCGGTATCGAACTGTTCGTCGACGGGGGCCTGGCACAAATCTAAAGTGATCTTGGACGAGGGTGGTAGTATTACTTGCTAGTTTTACTACTTCAGCACCCGCATTGCTTATCCTTTTGGGATTTAATGTCACAAAGATTAAACACTATCGAGGAACAAATCGACAGTATGGCAAATATCAAGGAGCCGTATAACAAATTCGTTATTAATTTACAAGAATCGTTTTTGACCTTAGGGGCGAAGAAAAGAATCCAAATCATGAAACAGCATACAGATTTTACGCCTGATGATATTTTATAAGATGCGGGAGGTAATACAGGAAAAATAGCAGAGGTTTACGCAACAGATTGCAAAGAAATCGTGGTTCTCCTTCGTAAGAGAGGCATGGGCTACTTCCCAACAGATAGAAGATAGAAGAGAAAAGATACAGGCCTTATCCTTGTTCAAATAACACGATATTATTCAATCAAATACAATCTCCTGAAAAAAGTGAATCGATAATTAAAATTAGCCAAAGGAGTGAAGTTGTACGATCAGTCAGCCGTGAAGTGCACGTATTTACTGAAGATGGTCATCTTGAAAATTCTAATATCAATATAAAATCTCTTTACAAGGATCTTAGGGAGGCAATCCTTTCCATGGGGCCAGATGTGAGTATAAAACCAAAGAAGATGTATATTGCTTTTGTTCGCAAAACAAATTTTGTGGAAATCGTGATAAGGAAATCGAATATTACACTATTCTTAAATATGAAAAAAGATTCACTAAGTGATCCATCCAATCTTACCAGAGATGTTTCACAAGTGGCTCATTGGGGAAGTGGAAATTACGAATTTATAGTCAAGGAATTTGCTGATATAGGATATGCAGTATCATTGATAAGACAATCATATGACAAGAACTGAAAATAGATCATTTCATCAGAGAACACTAAACCGAATTTCTAAATGATCAACGTATGCAAAATCTGTTAAGTTCAGATCGCCAAAAAATTTTAGGCAATACATCATTCGAAGATGCTAACGGCAGACTTGGAAGACAGATTGTTAATTTTATCCTTCGACAATACGGATTTCCGCAGATCTATCTCACAAAGGCTCAATTTACTCGTATTTTGATGCGTTGGGAGTAAGGCAACTCAAGATAGGGTATTGTGGCCTGGCGATTTCATAATGCGTGGATCTGGACAATTGCATCCAATGTTTGATAATATTTTGTTATCTCTTAATGGCTTCCTAGACGAGTTGAAATTAGTATATATGAGTTTCAGTACTCATATGTTGAACCGCATTTTCTCGACCTTGGAGACTGGCTCTACGAATTCTAGGAAAGCGAATTCGATATTATTTAATAATGTACTTTCTGCTTTCAAGAGTCCTCTCTGATTTTCAAACAGGATATCAAGAACATCACGGCAATATTTTGAGAAAGTATGTACATCGTTGATAGTTGCGTCATAGATGGGAAGTGTTAGTATATCATTCTGTTGTCTTGATTTACTATATTTATCCAAGTACATCACGACATCGAGTCTATGCTC